>NZ_JAQGFI010000001.1:0-756519 GCF_027854095.1 Rhodococcus sp. C-2
AACCCGGAAGCTAAGCCCTTCAGCGCCGATGGTACTGCACTCGACAGGGTGTGGGAGAGTAGGACACCGCCGAACACCCGTTAACCGAAAGGGGACCCAACATATTGGGTCCCCTTTCGTGCGTTGTATGAGAGGAATGACTGTGTCGGAGAATGGCGACGAGCGTCGGTCCTTCCGTGGGGGAGGAGCGCCTCGATCAGGTGGCCCCCGTCGTGACAACGACGGGCGTGGATCACGCGGCGCTGCAGGCGGAGACCGCCGCGGTGGTGCCGGAGACAACAACCGTGGCGGTGCTGGAAACAGTAACCGCGGCGGCGGATTCAACGGCGGACAGCGTCGCGGCGGCGAGGGTGGGTTCACCCCTCGTGGACGCGACGGCGACCGCAACCGTCAGCAAGCACGACCTGACGAACCGGATTTGCCCGACAACGTAGAGCCCACGGAGTTGGACCCGGCCGTTCGTCGGGATCTGCTCAGCCTCGACAAGGACAACGCCAACACAGTTGCGCGTCACCTCGTCATGGCGGGCAAGCTCGTCGACGAAGATCCGGAACTCGCACTGCTCCACGCTCGCGCTGCCCGTCAGCGCGCCGGCCGAATTGCGGTCGTTCGTGAAGCTGCCGGAATCACCGCGTACCACGCCGGTGAATGGGCTGAAGCTCTCTCCGAGCTTCGTGCTGCCCGTCGAATGGCTGGCGGACCGGGTCTGATCGCTGTCATGGCCGACTGCGAACGCGGTTTGGGTCGACCCGAACGCGCGATCGAGCTCGGCCGTAGCGACGAGGCTGCCCTGCTTTCGGGCGACGAGGCGTCTGAGTTGAGGATCGTCGTCGCGGGCGCCCGCATGGATCTCGGTCAGTTCGACCAGGCAGTTGTCACACTGCAGACCAAGGATCTGGACGCAGCGCGTACCGGTGAAGCTGCGGCTCGGCTGTTCTACGCCTACGCCGATGCCCTCGTTGCAGCTGGTCGTGTCGAAGACGGACTGAAATGGTTCCTCAACGCTGCAGCTGCTGACCTCGAGGGTGACACGGATGCTGAAGAACGGGTGGCCGAGTTGACCGGAGAAGATCAGTGACCGTGCTTCGTACTCAGTACGACGTACTTTTGCTCGATCTCGATGGCACTCTGTACGCCGGAGCTCATGCGATTCCCGGCACCCAGGCCGCTCTCGGTCAGGGCACGCAGGCCTTGTACTACGTGACCAACAATGCGAGTCGCTCGCCTTCGGCAGTGTCGGCGCATCTGACCGAACTCGGTTTCGATTCCGAAGACGATCGTGTCGTCACCAGTTCTCAGACGGCAGTGCGTCTGCTGTCGGAGCGTCTCGAACCCGGTGCCGCTGTGCTCGTCGTCGGTACCGACGCATTGGCCGACGAGGTGACGCGCGTCGGGTTGCTTCCGGTGCGCGAATTCGCGGATTCTCCGGTTGCTGTCGTTCAAGGACATTCGACGGAGACCAACTGGTCGATCCTTGCCGAGGCGTGCTTGGCGATCCGGGCCGGTGCGCTGTGGGTAGCGGCAAACCTGGACACAACACTGCCGTCGGAGCGGGGTTTGGTGCTGGGCAACGGCTCGATGGTGGCAGCTCTACGCGCTGCGACCAAGCAGGAACCGTTGGTGGCAGGTAAGCCTGCTGCACCGCTGATGGAGGACTCGCTCGCTCGCAGCGGGTGCTCGCGTCCACTGGTGGTCGGTGATCGTTTGGACACCGATATCGAAGGCGCACAAGCTGTTTCGATCGACTCGTTGTTGGTTCTCACCGGTGTGAGCACGCCGGGTGACGTACTGCGGGCTCCGGTTGAGCAGCGCCCCACCTACATTGCAGCAACTCTGGATTCGCTCAATCAGCCGGCCGTCGAATCGCTGGTCGGTGCGGACTCCAAGTGGTCTGTCTCCGTGAACGGGTCGGCGCTGGTTGTCGACGGCCCGGTTGTCGGGGACGAGATGTCGCTTCTACGCGCGGTTGCGCCTGTCGCATGGGCTAATCCGTCGTTCCGGACCCTGGAAGCGTCGGATGCCGGCGTGGCGGATCTGTTTGCATCCTGGCTCGTCTGATCTCTCGCAAATGTGTTCGACTCGCGGGGGTGCGGGTGTATGCGTAACCGAGAGTCATGCACTAACGTTGTGCCCGATGAGCACGCCGACACCGCACCCCGGAAACACGAGTAACGGATCTCCGTTGCCCGGGCCACGCCCTTCCGTCGATCCGGAACGCATACGTTCTGACGTCGACGGTTTGCTGGCGCGCCTCGGTGGCATCGAACAGGATCCGAACGATCAGCACGGAGCAGGTGTGATTCCGCAGAAGGCACATATTTTGGAACAGGCACACGAGGTGCTCGTCCAGGCACTCGCCTCTGTGGACAGGGCTTGACGTGGCACGTAGAGCACGGGTGGACGCCGAACTTGTCCGTCGCGGACTCGCACGGTCACGAGATCATGCGCAAGAACTGATTTCCGCCGGGCGAGTTCTCATCTCGGGAGCCGTTGCGACCAAGCCTGCGACGGCGATCGAAGCCGGAACGCCACTTCGGGTCGTCGAGGTGGAGCAGGAAGTTTCGTGGGCGTCGCGAGGTGCTCACAAACTGATCGGCGCACTCGACGCCTTCGGTGCCGAAGGATTGACGGTCGAAGGTCGCCGTTGCCTCGACGCCGGCGCATCCACCGGTGGGTTCACCGATGTTCTGCTGACGCGTGGTGCGAAGGAAGTTGTCGCAGTCGACGTCGGCTACGGACAACTGGTGTGGCGCCTGCAGTCCGATGACCGGGTGCACGTCATCGACCGAACCAATGTTCGTGCAATTGATGCAGAGACCATCGGCGGAACTGTCGATCTCGTTGTCGCGGACTTGTCGTTCATTTCTCTCAAACTTGTACTCGGGGCGTTTGTCGCCTGTACTGCTGACGGCGCGGACCTGGTTCCGATGGTCAAGCCTCAGTTCGAGGTGGGCAAGGACCGCGTCGGTGCCGGTGGCGTCGTACGAGATCCGGAATTGCGAATCTCGGCTGTGCTCGACGTGTCGGAGGCTGCTGCAAAGGTAGGTCTGCGGACGTTAGGTGTTGTGGCCAGCCCATTGCCCGGTCCGTCGGGAAATGTCGAGTATTTCCTGTGGCTTCGAAAGACAGGTTCGCCCGGTGATCACGAGCCGGACACCGAGGGAATTCCTTCGGTGGAGGACATGATTCGCAAGGCTGTAGAGGAAGGGCCCCAGTGAACGCGGTCACGAACGGCGAGTCGCGCGAGATCCTTCTTGTCGCACACCCTGGTCGACGTGACATCACGGAAACCGCCAAACGAGTCGGGAAGATTTTCGAACGGGCGGGAATCGGGCTGCGAGTCCTCGTCGACGAAGCAGACAGCTCGCGCATCGAAGCAATGACGGAACCCGCGGGCTTCTCTGCGCCGGGTCTCGACGTCACGGTTGTTCATCCCGGCCCTGATGCTGCCGTCGGATGCGAGTTAGTTCTGGTTCTCGGTGGTGACGGCACATTTCTGCGCGCCGCCGAACTCGCTCAAGAAGCGTCCATTCCGGTACTGGGCATCAACCTCGGACGGATCGGATTTCTGGCAGAGACCGAGGCCGAGCATCTCGACGAGGCGCTCGCACAGGTAGTTCGCAAGGAATATCGCGTCGAGTCCCGTATGACACTCGACGTTGTGATTCGGGTGGACGACGAGATCATCGATCGCGGGTGGGCGCTCAACGAGGCCAGTATCGAGAATCGTTCGCGTCTGGGAGTTCTCGAAGTTGTCCTCGAAGTCGACGGCCGACCGGTGTCTGCCTTCGGTTGCGACGGTGTTCTCGTGTCCACTCCTACAGGCTCGACCGCTTACGCATTTTCCGCAGGCGGCCCTGTCGTGTGGCCCGAACTCGAAGCATTGCTCGTCGTACCCAGCAACGCGCATGCGCTGTTCGCGCGGCCGTTGGTCACCAGCCCGAATTCGATCATCGCGGTGGAGACCGTCGCCGGTAGCCACGACGGCCTGGTCTTCTGCGACGGTCGTCGTACGTTGGAACTGCCTGCCGGCGCTCGCGTCGAGATCGTTCGCGGCGCCACTCCCGTCAAGTGGGTCCGGTTGGACTCTGCGCCCTTCGCTGATCGGATGGTTCGCAAGTTCGAGCTTCCGGTTACCGGATGGCGAGGAAGGAAGCCTTAATCGTGCTCGCAGAGATCCGTATCGACAGTCTTGGTGTGATCTCCGAGGCCAGCGCCCAGTTCCACGAGGGCCTGACCGTCCTGACCGGTGAAACCGGCGCAGGTAAAACGATGGTCGTCACCAGCTTGCACCTCCTCAGCGGAGCGCGAGCCGATGCCGGGCGGGTGCGGTTGGGCGCGTCGCGAGCCGTCGTCGAAGGACGATTCATCGCCGACGACGTCTCACCGGCCACCGAGCGTGAGATCGTCCGAATCCTGGAATCGTCCGGCGCCGAGCGCGACGAGGACGGGACCATCATCGCCGTCCGGACAGTCGGCAGCGACGGCCGCTCACGGGCTCATCTCGGCGGACGAAGCGTGCCGGCGGGAGTTCTCTCCGAATTCACGGATCCACTTCTGACTGTCCACGGACAGAACGATCAGCTGCGATTGCTTCGTCCCGACCAGCAACGCAATGCGCTGGACCGCTTCGGGGACAAGGCAATCGGAACGCTGCTGACGAGGTACCGCAAACACCGTCGTGAATGGCTAGATGCTCGTTCGGAGTTGATCGAACGCACGTCGAAGGCTCGTGAACTGGCGCAAGAAGCAGATCAGTTGACCTTCGCGCTCAACGAAATCGACGGCGTGGCACCCGAGCCAGGCGAGGACACGGCAATCGTTGCCGAAGTTCGTCGACTCAGTGAACTCGATTCGCTCCGCTCGGCTGCGGAAGAGGCGCACGCTGCGCTCGCCGGTAGTGACGACATGGCCAACGGCGACGTCGGGGTCATGCCGGCGCTAGACCTGATGTCCGAAGCGCGGGCGCGTATCGAGTCGGTCACCGACGCAGATCTGGACGGCCTCGGTTCCCGGTTGGCCGACGCTATTGCCGTCGTCACCGATGTTGCCGGTGACCTGAACACCTATCTGTCCGGGCTGCCCGCAGACCCGGGTGCTCTGGACTCGCTGCTGTCGCGGCAATCGGAACTGAAGACTCTGACTCGCAAGTACGCCGCCGATGTCGACGGTGTTCTCGAATGGGCAGATACCGCTCGCGCTCGTCTGTCCAAACTCGACGTGTCGTCGGATGCGTTGTCGCTGTTGGCCAAGCAGGTCGAGGAGACGGCTGGCCTCACCGCGGAAGCCGCCACAAAGCTGAGCGCCGCCAGAGTCAAGGCAGCGGCAAAGCTCGCCAAAGCCGTCAGCGCGGAACTCGCCGGTCTGGCGATGGGACGTGCGGGCCTCGAGGTGACCGTCCGTTCTCAGCCTGCGGGCCCGCAGGACTCGGCGCCGCTCAGTGTCGGGGGAGTAGACCTTCATGCCGGGTCTGCCGGCGTCGACGAGGTGGAATTCCGTCTGTCTGCGCACAGCGGGGCACCGTCACTTCCGATCAGCAAGAGCGCTTCCGGTGGCGAGCTGTCACGCGTCATGCTGGCGCTCGAGGTTGTTCTCGCTGGTAGCGACACCGGCGCGACGATGGTTTTCGACGAAGTGGACGCGGGGGTCGGTGGTCGCGCTGCTGTCGAGATCGGCCGCCGATTGGCGAAACTTGCTCGTACGCATCAGGTTATCGTCGTCACCCACCTTCCGCAGGTTGCTGCGTTTGCCGACACCCACCTCGTGGTGGACAAGGTCGACGACAAAGGCGGAGTGGTGAGCAGTGGCGTGCGGACCTTGTCGGATTCGGATCGGGTGGTCGAATTGGCCCGTATGTTGGCAGGGCTGGACGACACCGAGACCGGTCGTGCGCACGCCGAAGAACTGCTCGAGATCGCGAATGCGGCCCGCGTCACAGATTGAAGGTTCTGTGGTGTTGGTGTGACTGATGTGGTAGTTGTCGGCGCGCCTCCACCGGTCAACGCGGTTTCAGGTTCATCATCGAAGCCATGAAGATGCCCGGATTGCTCTCACGTAACACCGAATCCTTGCCTGGGATCAGTGGCATCGCCAGGGCCGATCGGAACACGGCGAAGCTTCTACGCCGCGTCGGTCCTGGAGACATCGTGATCCTCGACGAAGTCGACATCGATCGCCGGACCGCCGATGCTCTGGTGAAAGCCGGAGTCATGGCCGTGGTCAACGCGTCGCCGTCGATTTCGGGGCGGTACCCCAACCTCGGACCGGAAGTGATCGTCGCCAACGACATCGTTCTGATCGATGCCGTAGACGGTGACGTCTTCAAGAACGTCAAGGACGGCAGCAAGATCCGCCTGCACGAGGGCGAGATCTTCAACGGCGAGAAGAGCCTCGTCAAGGGCGAAGAGCAGACCGAGGCCGAGATCTCCGATCGGATGATCGAGGCCAAGACCGGCCTGGTCGATCACCTGGAAGCGTTCTCGGGTAACACCATCGAGTTCATCCGCACCGAAAGTCCTTTGCTGATCGACGGAATCGGTGTTCCGGACATCGACATCGACTTGAAGGATCGCCACGTCGTGGTCGTCTCCGACGGACCCGAACACGAGGCAGATCTGAAGAACCTCAAGCCCTTCATCAAGGAGTATTCGCCGATCCTGATCGGTGTCGGCGCAGGTGCGGACGTGTTGAGCAAGGCCGGATACCGCCCCGATCTGATCGTGGGCGACCCGGAAGAGATCACCAGTTCCACCCTCAAGTCCGGCGCGGAAGTTGTACTGCCCGCAGACCAGGACGGTCATGCGGCGGGGCTTTCCCGAATCCAGGATCTCGGTATCGGGGCGATGACGTTCCCGGCGACCTGCTCACCGACCGACCTTGCGTTGCTGCTCGCCGATCACCACGGAGCTTCACTGATCGTGACGGTCGGCAACGTGGTGTCCTTGGACGAGTTCTTCGACCGTGGGCGTCGTGAAAGCAATCCGTCGGCGTTCATGACACGGCTCAAGGTGGGACCGAAACTGGTCGACGCCAAGGCTGTTGCAACGCTGTATCGAAGTCGAGTGTCCGGCGGCGCGATCGCGCTCCTGGTGCTCGCCGCCCTGGTGGCAGTGATCGTCGCCCTGGTCGTGTCCAATGCCGGTAGTGAAGTTCTCGACTGGGCAATCGCAACGTGGAACAGCTTCGCGCTGTGGGTTCAGGGGCTCTTCAAGTGATTTCGATGCGTCAACATGCAATTTCCATAGCGGCAATCTTCCTGGCACTCGCGATCGGCGTGGTGCTCGGTTCCGGAATGCTGTCCAGTGGATTGCTTTCGGGTCTGCGCGACGACAAGGCGGACCTGCAGAACGAGATCGAAGACCTCAATCAACAGTCCAATCAGCTTCAGCAGCAACTCAATTCCGCGGACGGCTTCGATGCTGCTGTCGGCGGTCGCGTCGTGCGCGACAGTCTCGCTGGTCGCACCGTCGTCGTGATCACGGCACCGGACGCCGATCCCGGTGATCTCGACGGTGTCAACCGACTCGTTACTGCCGCCGGTGGCGCCGTGACCGGACGCGTCTCGCTCACCGATTCGTTTGTCGACGCCACGGGCGGTGACCGCTTGCGGACCGTCGTCACCAATGTCATCCCTGCGGGCATCACCCTCAAGACCGGTGCGGTCGATCAGGGCAGTCTCGCGGGTGATCTGCTGGGTTCGGTTCTGCTTCTCAACGGGCAGAACAGCGAGCCGCAGAGCACTCCGGACGAGATGAATCTCGCGCTCGACTCGCTGCGTAGCGCCGGTTTCATCAGCTACGACGACGGAGCGGTCAAGCCGGCTCAGCTCGCGGTGGTTCTCACCGGCGACAACAAGAGTGAATCCGACGCAGCCACGGGTAACCGCGGCGCCGTCATTGCCCGGTTTGCAGGTGCTCTCGACGGACGCGGCGCAGGAACGATTCTCGCGGGCCGGCCTGGCTCGGCCGAGGGCAGTGGTCCGGTTGCCGTCGCTCGTGCGGACACGGCGCTCTCAGCGGGCTTGACGACCATCGACAACATCGATCGGGAGTCGGGCAAGATCACCACGCCGTTGGCGCTGCAGGAACAGTTGAACGGCGGCGCCGGCCGCTACGGCACGGGACCGGGAGCGGCGGCGGTCACCGTCGGCGCACCCACCAACTGAACACCCCGGTATTGATACGCCGGTCACATCGGGGGCGGAAAGTCGGCGCGTTGTAGGCACCGACCCCCGATAGGTGTTACCGTGAAATCCCGTGGGTCGGCAGGCCCCAGCATGCTTCATCAGACCAAGCCCTGCACAGTCGTCACGGGAGCCCCTTTGCCACAGTCACGCACTAACACGCGTACCGCCACCAAGCACATCTTCGTCAGCGGAGGTGTAGCTTCCTCGCTCGGCAAAGGTTTGACCGCCTCGAGCCTGGGACAGTTGTTGACCGCGCGGGGAATGCGCGTGACCATGCAGAAGCTCGATCCCTATCTCAATGTGGATCCGGGCACCATGAACCCCTTCCAGCACGGCGAGGTCTTCGTCACCGAAGACGGTGCCGAGACCGACCTCGATGTCGGGCACTACGAGCGGTTCCTCGACCGTGACCTATCCGGTCAGGCGAACGTCACCACCGGCCAGGTTTACTCGACGGTCATCGCCAAGGAACGCCGCGGCGAGTACCTCGGCGACACCGTTCAGGTCATCCCGCACATCACCGACGAGATCAAGCGTCGCATCCTCGAGATGAGCGGTCCGGATCTGCAGGGACACCGCCCGGACGTCGTGATCACCGAAATCGGTGGCACCGTCGGCGACATCGAATCGCAGCCCTTCCTCGAAGCCGCTCGCCAGGTCCGCCACGACGTCGGCCGCGACAACGTCTTCTTCCTGCACGTCTCCCTCGTGCCGTACCTCGGCCCCTCCGGAGAACTCAAGACCAAGCCCACGCAGCACTCGGTTGCGTCGTTGCGCAGCATCGGCATTCAGCCCGACGCGCTGATCCTTCGTTGCGATCGTGACGTTCCGCAGGGCCTCAAGAACAAGATCGCCCTGATGTGCGACGTGGACGTCGACGCCTGCATCTCGACGCCCGACGCTCCCTCGATCTACGACATCCCGAAGGTTCTGCACCGTGAGGGCCTCGACGCTTACGTCGTTCGCCAGCTCGGTCTCCCGTTCCGCGACGTCGACTGGACCGTGTGGGGCAACCTCCTCGATCGTGTTCACCAGCCGCGTGAGACCGTGCGGGTCGCGTTGGTCGGCAAGTACGTCGACCTGCCCGACGCATACCTATCCGTCACCGAGGCACTGCGCGCCGGTGGATTCGCGAACCGGTCCAAGGTCGAGATCTCCTGGGTCCCGTCGGATGCCTGTGAGACCGAAGCCGGAGCGCAGGCCGCTCTCGGTGACGTCGACGGTGTTCTGATCCCCGGCGGCTTCGGCATCCGCGGCATCGAAGGCAAGCTCGGCGCGATCCGTTTCGCACGTTCGCGCAAGCTGCCGCTGCTGGGTCTGTGCCTGGGTCTGCAGTGCGTCGTCATCGAAGCTGCTCGTAGCGTCGGCCTCGACGATGCCAACTCGGCCGAGTTCGAGCCGGACACCAAGCATCCGGTCATCTCGACGATGGCTGATCAGGAAGACGTCATCGCCGGTGACGCCGACCTCGGTGGCACCATGCGTCTGGGTGCTTACCCGGCCGTGCTGACCAAGGGTTCCGTCGTCGCTCAGGCCTACGGAACCGAGGACGTTTCCGAGCGTCACCGTCACCGTTACGAGGTCAACAACACCTACCGCGACCGGATTGCCAAGTCCGGCTTGCAGTTCAGCGGAACTTCACCGGACGGCCACCTGGTCGAGTTCGTCGAGTACCCGCGTGAGCAGCATCCGTTCTTCGTTGCCACCCAGGCACACCCGGAGCTCAAGAGTCGCCCGACACGCCCGCACCCGCTGTTCGCCGCCTTCGTCGAAGCAGCGTTGACGTACAAGCTCGAAGAGCGCCTGCCCGTCGACGTCCACGGTGACGAGAAGATCGACACCGCTGCCACCGAGACAGCGCTCGACGCTGCAGTCGAGAACGTGGAAAAGGTCTAGCCACACATGAGCGATCCCGGTCGGCACGAATTCGACACCCTCGGCTCCAAGACGGTCTACACCGGCGCGATCATCGCGTTGCGCGTCGACACCGTTGCGATGCCTGGTGGTCAGCGTGCCGATCGGGAAGTCGTCGAGCATCACGGCGCCGTTGCCGTCGTGGCACTGGACGAGCACGACAACCTGGTCCTGATTCACCAGTACCGTCACCCGCTCGGGCACCGGTTGTGGGAAATTCCTGCCGGTCTGCTCGACGCTGCGGGGGAGAGCCCGGTCGAGGCTGCAGCGCGCGAGCTGGGCGAAGAAACCGGACTCGGCGCCGATCGATGGTCGGTGCTGGTCGATGTCGCTCTCTCACCCGGGTTCACGGACGAGGCGGTTCGCGTCTTCCTCGCCGAGGGGTTGCACGAGGTGGAGCGCGACGATCCCGAACACGAAGAAGCCGATCTCGAGATTTCGCGGGTTCCGCTCGCCGACGCCGTCGACATGGCGCTACGCGGCGACATCGTCAATGCCACAGCGGTATCAGGCATTCTCGCGATCGCCACCGCACGCGCGACGGGAAAGCCGCTACGCCCCGCCGACGCACCGTGGCCCGATCGTCCTCGCGCATTCGGAGAACGCAAGTCGCGAGCCTGAAGTGCTTGCCCGACAGGTGGACTCGTATCTCGACCATCTAGCGGTCGAGCGAGGATCTGCGCGCAATACTCTACTTTCCTATCGCCGCGACCTGAATCGGTACGCGGAGTACCTGCACGGACGCGGCATCGACGACGTCGCGGGCGTGACGGAGAACGACGTCACCGAATTCGTGACACATCTGCGCCTGGGTGACAAAGATTCCGGCGTCGTACCATTGGCGGCCAGTTCGGCAGCACGCACCCTGATCGCGGTTCGCGGATTCCACAAGTTTTCCGCCGCCGAAGGTCTGGTCAGCGTCGACGTGGCCCGAACGGTCAAGCCGCCGACGCCCGGACGCAAGCTGCCCAAGGCCCTGCCTCTCGACGACGTGATCGCCCTGCTCGACGCTTCGGGTGGCGGTGCGGCCGGTGACGGGCCCCGCGACCTGCGGGATCGCGCTCTGCTCGAGCTCCTGTACTCGACCGGAGCGCGAATCACCGAGGCGATCGATCTGGACGTCGACGACATCGATACCGAAACTCGTTCCGTGCTGCTCAAGGGCAAGGGCGGCAAGCAGCGGATCGTCCCCGTCGGCAGGCCGGCGATCGCCGCCGTCGACGCGTATCTCGTCCGCGGGCGCCCCAGCCTGGCGACGCGCGGTGTTCCTGCCCTCTTTCTCAACGCGCGCGGTGGACGCCTCTCGCGTCAAAGCGCGTGGCAGATACTTCAGGATGCGGCGGCGTCGGCCGGGATCAAGGCGGACGTCTCACCCCACACGCTCAGGCACTCGTTTGCCACACACCTGCTCGACGGCGGCGCGGACGTACGCGTCGTGCAGGAACTTCTCGGTCACGCTTCGGTAACCACGACGCAGATCTACACGCTGGTCACCGTCACCGCGCTGCGCGAAGTGTGGGCTCAGGCACACCCGCGTGCCCGTTAGGGGTTGGTTGGCTCATGCGTGTCTGCGAGACCATTCGGTGATGTAAGCGGTAGCGTTCAAGGAGCGCGAGCGGCCTCCACCGCAGTTTCGGGGGTTTGCCGGCGCCGAGAGCAACCGCCGAAAGAGTAGGGGAGCATCGGACCGTGTCGACATCGCAGCCACCAGCGGCGGAGTCCGCGCCGCCGCATGTCAATGCCCAACTCTTCGAGCGCGTGAACGAGTCAGCACCAGCTGTACCCTCCGAACCAGAGGCGATGTTCGAAATAGATACGACGCCAGTAGCCTCTCCACCTGCGGAAACCCTGACCGTTTCCGCGGAAGAACTCGGCCCGACAGGCCGACCGGTCCGCGAGGTGCCGCAACCGACACCGTTGGCGCACCACGGACCCGCGATGATCATCGCGATGTGCAACCAGAAGGGCGGCGTCGGCAAGACGACGTCGACCATCAACCTGGGTGCGTCGTTGGCCGAATACGGTCGCCGAGTGCTCCTGGTGGATCTCGATCCCCAAGGCGCGTTGTCTGCTGGACTGGGCGTCCAGCATCACGACCTGGAACTGACCGTCCATAACCTTCTGGTCGAACCGCGTGTGTCCATCGACGATGTGTTGATGCGCACTCGGGTCGACGGCCTCGACCTGCTGCCCAGCAACATCGACCTTTCGGCCGCCGAGATCCAATTGGTCACCGAGGTCGGGCGTGAGCAGACCTTGGGACGCGTGTTGCACCCTGTTCTCGATCGGTACGACTACGTGCTCATCGACTGCCAGCCGTCGCTTGGCCTGCTCACGGTGAATGCGCTGGCCTGCGCCGATTCGGTCATCATTCCGATGGAATGCGAGTACTTCAGCCTGCGCGGCCTGGCACTCCTCAACGACACCGTCGAAAAGGTGCACGATCGTCTCAATCCCAAGCTCAAGTTGGCCGGTATCGTCGTCACGATGTTCGACGCCCGGACTCTGCACGCTCGTGAGGTGATGGCGCGAGTCGTCGAGGTGTTCGGCGACGTCGTCTACGACACGGTGATCAACCGCACCGTCCGATTCCCCGAAACCAGCGTCGCCGGTGAGCCGATCACGACGTGGGCGCCGAAATCGGCTGGGGCCGAGGCATATCGAGCATTGGCCCGCGAGGTCATTCACCGGTCTGGTCGTTAGTGGAACTGATTGCATCGCAAGAAGATTCGGTCGAAGTCGAGCCGGATTCGATCGACCCGAACGTGCCGACCGACGCTCAGACCGCAGCCAAGGCTGCCGGTTTCCGAGTCACTCTCCGGAACTTCGAAGGCCCGTTCGATCTGCTGTTGAACCTGATCAATCAACGACAGCTCGATGTCACCGAAGTCGCCCTGCACACCGTCACTGACGATTTCATCGCATACACCAAGGAACTTGGCAGTGCGATGGGCCTCGATCAGACAACAGAGTTTCTGGTCGTCGCAGCTACGCTTCTGGACCTGAAAGCGGCCAGGCTGTTGCCCGCCGGGCAGGTCGAGGACGCGGAGGATCTGGCGCTTCTCGAAGCCCGCGACCTTCTCTTCGCGCGACTGCTGCAGTACCGGGCGTACAAACAAGTTGCGGCGCTGTTCGGTGAGTTGGAGGAAGCAGCGCTGCGGCGCTATCCGCGCTCGGTTGCCGTCGAGGATCAGTTCACCGAACTCCTGCCCGAGGTGTTGTTGGGCGTCGACCCTCAGCGTTTTGCGGAGATCGCGGCGACTGTGTTCACACCACGTCCGGTGCCGACGGTGGGCCTCGATCACCTCCATGTGTCCAATATCTCGATACCCGAGCAGGCCGAGCGAATTCTCGAGTTGCTGCGCGAGCGAGGCATAGGGGAGTGGACACCCTTCGGGGACCTCGTTGCCGAGTGTGAGATCACCGTCGAGATAGTCGCAAGATTTCTCGCGTTGCTCGAGTTGTATCGCCGGCAGGTCATTGTGTTCGAGCAACCCGAAGCACTCGGACCGCTGATGGTGAGTTGGACCGGAGACGACCCGGCCGCGCCGGTCACAGAGGAGGACTACGGATGAACGCCGAGCCGACGGAACCAGAGTCTTCGCAGCTAGACGAGATGATCGAGCCTACCGAACACGCCTCGGAGTCCGAAGATTCCGCCCCCGATTTCGAACTCGACGACGATCAACTCGACGCAGTGCTGGAGTCGCTTCTGCTTGTCGTGGATTCGCCGGCCGAAGTGAACCAACTCGCATCTGTCACCGGAACCGCGCCGGAACGAGTCGAAGAACGCCTGACGTCGATGTCAGCCGCATTGACCGCTCGCGGCAGCGGAATGGACCTTCGCTACGCGGGCGACGGATGGCGTCTGTACACGCGACAAGAGTTTGCCCCGTACGTGGAAAAGCTGCTATTGGACGGCGCACGCACCAAATTGACCAGGGCGGCATTGGAAACTTTGGCCGTAGTCGCATACCGTCAACCGTTGACTCGTGCGCGGATCAGTGCGGTACGAGGCGTCAACGTGGACGGGGTGGTACGCACCCTCCTTGCCCGCGGACTGATCGCGGAAGCCGGGCCTGACCCGGACACCAACGCGACACGGTACTCCACGACCGAACTGTTCCTCGAACGGCTCGGCCTGGCCTCGCTCAGCGAGCTCCCGGAGTTGGCCCCGCTCTTGCCTGATGTCGATCTCATCGACGACATCAGCGAAAGCCTGGAATCCGATCCGCGATTTGCGAGAATGAACAAGGCAGACGTGCCCGCTGACGTAGTGGACACCGAAGTCGACGACTGACCGGAATTCCGGCGCTCGTCAGCACCGAGAAAGACCCGACCACGCTCGGGAAACAGTAGAAAACTGACAGGAAAAAAGTGAACAATCCCGCTCGCCGAGATGGCACACCGGACCGTAACAACTCCCGCGACAACCGCGGCGCACGCAGCGATGCCCCCCGTGGTGGTCGCAGCGACGCCCCCCGCGGCGCACGTAGCGAAGCGCCCCGTGGTGGACGCAGCAACACTTCCCGCAGTACTTCTGGATACGACCGCAACGCCGGATCCGACCGTCCCCGCACGGACGACCGTCGCGGTGGATTCAATGATGACCGTCGCCCGCCGCGCAGCGACGACCGTCGCCCCGCACGTACGGACGACCGTCGTAGTGGCTACAACGACGATCGGCGCGGCCCGCGCACGGACGATCGCCGCGGACCCCGCAGCGATGACCGCCGTACCCCCCACGTCGACGCCCGTCGCGCACCGCGTGGCGGCGCTGACCGTCGTAGTGACGATCAGCGCGGCGCACGCCCCGACGCTCCTCGTGGCGGCGCATGGTCGAACGCACCTCGTGGATCCAAGTTCGACGGACCTCCGCGCAAGCGCCCGGCAGCTCCCACACCGCCGGCGACCAACAAGCGTGGCAAGCCGAAGACCGAGAAGCCGCAGCGTGTCGTCTCTCAGAACCCGTTGGTCTCCAACGCCAAGCCGGCGCGTCACCAGCATGCCGAGATCACCAAGCACGACGGCCCGCCGAAGGGCGACGGCGTCCGCTTGCAGAAGGTGCTGGCTCAGGCCGGCGTCGCATCACGCCGTGCAGCTGAAGAGCTGATCGACCAGGGTCGCGTCGAGGTCGACGGCCGCATCGTGGTCGAACAGGGTCTGCGTGTCGACCCCGAGAACGCAGTGGTTCGTGTCGACGGCGTCCGCGTCGTCGTGCAGAAGGACCTCGTCTACCTCGCGATGAACAAGCCGCGTGGCTGGCAGTGCACCATGTCCGACGATCTCGGTCGTCCGTGCGTCGGCGACATCGTCTCCGAGCGCGTTCAGTCGGGTCAGCGACTCTTCCACGTCGGCCGCCTCGACGCCGACACCGAAGGCTTGCTCCTCTTCACCAACGACGGCGATCTGGCTCACCGCCTGATGCACCCGTCGTTCGAGGTTCCGAAGACGTACCTCGCCACGGTTCACGGCGTTGTCGAGCGCAGCACCGGCAAGCAGTTGCGCGACGGTGTCACCCTCGACGACGGTCCGGCCAAGGTGGACGCGTTCACCGTGCTCGAGATCAACGAGGGCAAGACGCTCGTCAAGCTGGTTCTGCACGAGGGTCGTAAGCACATCGTGCGTCGCCTCCTCGATGCCGTCGGTCACCCCGTTGTCCGTCTGGTTCGCACCAACGTCGGAGTTGTCGCCCTCGGCGATCAGCGTCCGGGAACGCAGCGCGTCCTCGGACGTAGCGAGGTCGGTGGACTGTACGAGGCGGTCGGCCTGTGACCGATTCGTCCATGCCGCTGGTAGTCGCTATGGACGGACCGTCCGGAACCGGCAAGTCCAGCGTCTCTCGCGCGTTGGCGCAGCGTTTGGGTGCTCGCTACCTCGACACCGGAGCCATCTACCGGATCGCGACCCTGCACGTGCTGCGTCAGGGAATCGATCTGGCGGATTCCGCCGCGATCACGGCCGCCGTTGCGGCGTTGCCGTGGTCCATCGGTACCGATCCGAGCAGCGAGCAGGTGCATCTCGACGGCGCGGACGTCAGCGAGGAGATCCGCGGCGACGCGGTCACCAAGGCTGTCTCCGCAGTGTCGGCCGTACCCGAGGTTCGCGACCTGCTGGTCGCCACTCAGCGTGAGTTGGCGGCAAGCGCAGACCGGATCGTCGTGGAAGGTCGCGACATCGGAACCGTCGTACTCCCCGATGCAGACGTCAAGATCTTCTTGACCGCATCGGCGGAAACCCGTGCGGCACGGCGCAATACGCAGAACATCGGCCAAGGCCGTGAAGACAATTACGAAGCGGTGCTGGCTGATGTGCAGCGCCGTGACCATCTCGATTCGACTCGGGCAGTGTCGCCGTTGCGCCCTGCCGACGACTCCATTCTGGTGGATACGAGCGAATTGGGAATTGAAGATGTGATCGCCAAGTTGCTGTTGGTGGTCAGCGACAGAACTGGAGCAGTGCAGTGAGCGACGATCTGGTAACCGAATATGCCGGTGACGGAACTTGGTCCGAGGAATCGGAGTGGGATTACGCCGATCTCGAAGCGGACGGCGAAGGCGAAGCGCACATTGCCGTCCCGACCTTGGCTGTTGTCGGTCGACCGAACGTCGGCAAGTCGACGCTCGTCAACCGCATCATCGGCCGTCGTGAAGCGGTAGTCGAAGACATCCCCGGCGTTACCCGTGACCGCGTCTCGTACGAGGCGAACTGGGCCGGACGACGCTTCCTAGTCCAGGACACCGGCGGATGGGAGCCCGACGCAAAGGGTCTTCAGCAGGCGGTCGCACGTCAGGCGGAGTTGGCCATGGGAACGGCTGACGCCATTCTCCTGGTCGTCGACGCTGTTGTCGGCGCTACCGCGACGGACGAAGCTGTTGCTCGCGTGCTTCGCCGCTCGAAGACTCCGGTCATCCTCGTTGCCAACAAGGTGGACGACGGACGCACCGAGTCCGAGGTTGCAGCGCTGTGGTCCTTGGGCCTCGGTCAGCCGTACTCCGTGAGTGCGACGCACGGCCGCGGTACCGGAGACCTGCTCGACGAGGTTCTCGAGAAGCTGCCGGAAACCCCGCGTGAAGGTATCCCCGGCGGCGGTCCGCGTCGTGTTGCTCTCGTCGGAAAGCCGAATGTCGGAAAGTCCAGCTTGCTCAACAAGCTGTCCGGTGACGAGCGGTCCGTCGTGCACAATGTTGCCGGCACCACCGTCGACCCCGTCGACTCCATTGTCGAACTCGGCGGGCGCCCTTGGCGTTTCGTCGACACGGCTGGTCTGCGCAAGCGCGTCAGCCATGCCAGCGGGGCGGAGTTCTATGCGTCGCTGCGTACGAAGAGCGCGATCGAGGCCGCTGAGGTTGCGATCCTGCTGATCGACGCGCACGAGCCGATCACCGAGCAGGACTTGCGTGTTCTGAGCATGGTGGCCGACACGGGTCGTGCATTGGTGATCGCATTCAACAAGTGGGACCTCGTGGACGAGGACCGTCGACTCATGCTGGACAAGGAAGTGGACCGCGATCTGGTCCGCGTTCCGTGGGCTCAGCGAGTCAACATCTCCGCCCACACCGGTCGCGCCGTGGCGAAGCTCGTGCCGGCTCTCGACACGGCTCTGGAGTCCTGGGACAAGCGCATCCCCACGGGTCGCCTGAACACCTGGCTCAAGGAAGTTGTGGCAGCAACGCCGCCTCCGATGCGTGGTGGTCGCCTTCCGCGCATCATGTTCGCGACGCAGGCAAGCACGCGCCCGCCGACATTCGTTCTCTTCACCACGGGCTTCCTTGAGGCCGGCTACCGCCGCTTCATCGAGCGGCGTCTGCGTGAAGAGTTCAACTTCGACGGCAGCCCGATCCGCGTATCCGTCCGAGTGCGCGAGAAGCGTGACCGTAAGGGCCGCTGATTCTGCGTCCAATTCGGTACTGAAACGGCTCTGACCAGCCGATTGGTACTTCGGCCCGTCCCTGATGTAATCTTTCCAAGCGCCCGAAACAAGGGCGTGGGACGGGCTGTGGCGCAGCTTGGTAGCGCACTTGACTGGGGGTCAAGTGGTCGCAGGTTCAAATCCTGTCAGCCCGACCGAAGTTAGATCAAAAAGGCAGTTTCTCAGAAATGAGAAACTGCCTTTTTGTTTGTGCCTTCAAAGGTTCGGCAACGGATCATGCGGGAAGTCCTGCGGCGACGTTCAAGACACGTTGACAAACGCACAAATCAGCTTGAGTCGTCGTCCGGGAACCTTCAGGCCAACTTGGGGTCTAAGCGCTTAACAACATTGGTAGGAAAACTCATGTGTTTGCGCTATGCACTGGGTGATCCAACGGTTGAACCGATTCCATTGTCCTGGGCATGATGGGCACGCTGTGAGGCGTAGACGGGTGGTTGCCGCGATCATCGACTGAGCGTCTAGCTGATAGCCAAACCTTTCGTATCCTTCTATCTAAATGAGGCAGTCAGAACACCCCGAGATGGGGCAAGTGTTGGAAGTGGGAACTCGTTGTGATGGCTCATCCGGAGCGGAACCTCGTGCTTCACTCGGTCCAAGTGGATCTGCAACCAGTTTCGTCGCACACGACGCCGTCGGCCTCGGTGATCCCGCACGCGTGGCCAGATTCGCAGACGAACTCGGTCGGCCCTGAATCTGGGACAATCTCGTTTTGGAGAAACGCATCGCGAACCGTCTGACAATAGTCGGAGTACCCGGTTACGGTGCCGTCCGACCAGGTCGTCTCGATCGGGTTGTACCCGGATTGACAACCGATGATTGTTGCCGGCGTGGGTGTTTCGAGGGTGGTCTCCAGCAGTGTCGTCGTTGTTGGCAGCGGGACTGTCGTGGTTGTGAGTGGTGGAGTCTCGGATGTGGATGTGGATGTGGATGTGGATGTGGATGTGGATGTGGATGTGGATGTGGGGGAAGGGGGTGCGTCTGAGATGTCTGATGCGACACCACACGCGGATAGCATCAAGGAAAGCGCTCCGACAGATACAGCGGCGAACTTGATTTTCATATCTTTGCTTTCGTTGGTTGTGGTGGATCCGTCCGATTTTGACGAAGTTGTCAGATGGAGCTCTGAGCGCTGCGTGCGTTGACGGCCGCACTAGGGCACGAGGTTTGTTCCTATTATTCTCATTTTCCCGTTGTTCTCATTTTCCCGGTTGAGGCAATAGACCGCGATATTGGTCGGGGCAGAAGCGGACGCGGACTAGACCGTGTAGCCCCAGTCCAATCTATCTCAGGCTCCTGTGACGATTATCCATAAGGGGCTATGTGACTGCAGGTTAATAGCATGTCAACTGATTCAATCTTGTGAGCTTGACCGAAGGTTCTGTACGAGTGGCAACTGCGTTTCAATAGCGCCTCACAGGTTCGGCAACGGATCTCGGGGGAAGTCCTGACGTGATCTCCGCGTCGGCAGCGTTCACGACTGCAACATATTCTTCGTCGGTTTCGCGCTCATCAGAACGTCTGCTGGAAATACGTACCGGATCTCGTCATCTGGATGCAAGTGGGAGCGAAGGCGCGCACGGACACTCGCGGAAACCGGCATGCGCGGAAGGCTAGCTCAGGTTCGCTGACTGAGGCGAATATTGTGAACGGCAACGGTTACTCCGAAGAGCGCGATCAGAATGGCGGTAAAGATTGCTGCCAACCACCACGGCGCCGAACCTGCTGTATTCAGCCAGATGGTCAGTGCACCGAAAATTGTAGTGGGAATGCCGACAGCACGAGACAGGTCGACGTTCCTCGGATTGACCGGCGGTGTTCTCCACCAATGAAGGCGATGTCCTCGATTCTCACGCAGCATTCGCAGGATGGACCAGACAGTAAGCGGCAGACCAATCGCGAGGATGACCATCCCGCCAATGATCGCCAAAGTGCACCCGTCTCGGAAGTACGTCACGGCAGCGCCGACGACACCTGCAAAACCGATGGCCGTGAATACTTTCCACGCCGGGGTTATGGACTGGCCATGCGGTTGTGTTGCCATGCAAGCACCCTTCCACAAAACATAGTTGAAAACTTCAACCCTGTTGCGGCCGTCGATTGTGCATCAGGGTGACAATCAAACTCGGTAAGCCGTTAACTACTCCGAGTACAGCGACTGCGATACCCGCACTCAAGAGAGGTGCTGTCTCCCAATAGTTGTCGACGATGGCAGATGCTCCGATCAAGCTCGATACCCAGCCCGTGAGTTGAGCACGTCGGACATGTTGTGCCGCTCGCGAGGAGGTCGGTCCTACCGAGAGAGGTAATCTCCGCCCGTAGTCGCCGTGAGTTGCGAGGCGAGCGCCATAGATATGGGCACCAGTGGCAAGCGCCAGTGCTCCCCATGCGATCAACATAGTTTGATCCATTCTTTGATTAGCGTTGACGGTATCGACCTTCCACGCAGTTCGAGTCGTAATTGCTTTCTTCTCCGGAGCGCAATTTCGCCTACTGGCATGATCTCTTCGTATGATTGGGATTCGGATCGCGTGGGTTGTATTGGCGGTCGCCACCGGGATTCTGGGATCCGCGACGGCACAGTGGCCGCTGTACGAGATCACCGATTGCGAAATAGGCCTCGGCCCGCTCAGTTCTGCCGATTGTTACCGCTCGATTCACGACTATTTCGGGCGGGAGCTCTTCTTGGTGCTGGCGTTGCCGGTGGCTCTGTGCGTTATTCCAGCCGTGATCCCACGACCATTAGTTTCCTGGATCGTCTCGGCGACAATGCTTTGCGCTGCAGTACTGGGTTTCTTTACCGCTTTCAGCTCTGGTATGCCTTCTCTGCTGTCGATGGTGGGGAGCCTCCCTGCTGCAGTGCTGGCATTGGTACTTGCTGCGGTGCATCAGGGGATCGCATTGCGCAACAAGGGCGCCATTGCGCGTGCGCGCAGTGGGGTTCGCGATACGCAGCCGAGTGAGTGATCAGTCGGGGCTGAAGAACAGTTCCATCGAGATCCAGAACCACGCCACCATTGCTGCCACAGAAAGGAACGCGAGCACCAATGGCAACGCGAATTGCCTGCCGGTGCGGCTGGGAATAGTCATAAGTCCGAGAATGACGAACACGGCGGCAGGCGCCGCCCAACTTATCCAGTAGGTGAGCGGTGGCGGGTTGGGGCCGAACGACGTGAACGAACGGTTCGGATAAAGCTGCGGCTGCGGGACATCGGCGAAGTGTTGCCACAGGAGTACCAATGGCAGGTAGCCGAACAGTCCCAGTAGGAGGCCGACGACGAGTCCCGCGAAGATTCGTTCGCCCCTCATCTCAACGCACCCGTCCGAATCAATCGTCCCACTGCCTATGCGACTTCTGGTAAGTCACGAGGCTGAATCCGTAGAGCCCACGCCCGGGCCGCAACGAACGTCATGGCCAATACGAGAACGACCAGCAGTACGACCGCGATCCAGGTGGGAGTGGTGGTGGAAAAGCCCAGCCTCCACGCAGTACCGACACCTACAGTCGTCGCCGCCAACGCCCCGACCGGAAGCATCGCCGCCACCGCTCGCGTCGTGCGAACGGTAAGTCGATCCCCGGCAGCGCGGAGGACTCCGAACACGGCGGCGACCGAAATGCCATACGCCAGGAGACCGCTGACGGCATAGACCAGGAGCGGGGACCATCCGATATCAACCGACCCGGTGAATGCCATGCCGATCAGGACCAACAGGGGCGTCAACCCAAGCGTGACGCCTGCGAGGCCTGCCACCACAGTTGGAACCATTCGATTGTCCTGGCCTCCGGAGATTCGCACGCCCGCGAGGCGGAGCACGAACCCGGTCAGCGCGCCCAGAAGGGCGCCGATCACCGCAGCCTCGATGGGCCAGGTCCATTGCGATTCACCCGCGAAGCCCGAGATTGTGGTGCCACCCGAAAAGAGGGTGATCGTGGCGGACGCCTGTGCCGATCCCTGTGTCAGCGCCGCCGTGACGATGGCAACGGTCGCACCGAACAAAGCAAACCCGAGTGCCTGTTTCCACATCTAGCCATCTTGACCCATCCCGCGGGAGAATTCGGCACAACGGCAGTCTCATCCGGATGCCTTCTCACTGTGCAGATTGGGGCGCAGCCGACTTCGGCGATAATTGTGTGAAGGGGCTGGTGGTGACACCCTCGTCGTATCACCACCAGCCACGTTCGACACTCACGACCTGCTGTCACGCACGCAATCGGCGACGTGCTGCCAGTGCTGCCGGAAATCCGAGATCTGCATCGATCACTTCACCGGAGAGACGTTCCGAGATTTCGATCAGTCGACTGCATCCGGTCTCTCCGATCGCCTCGTACGGGTACGACCCCAGCACATCGGTCTGATGCTCAACCCGCTTTCGGCGATCGCGACCCACCTCGTTCAGGTGAAGCTCGGGGCCGTCTTCGAGCCATCCACGCGCCCGCACACTTTCGACGCCTTCCGCCCACTGATCGTTGTCCCATGCCCGGCTCATTTGCAGAGCAGCAGCAGGAACATCACCGGTTGCGGCGTGGACTACCAACGCTTCGACACCGTTGAGTCCCTCGGCGTGAAGAAGTGCGACATGAGAATCTCCGCGAAACTCCCGGAGCAAGGATTGGGCATGCCACAACACGAGATGAGGCTCCTCAGGCCACGGCAATGATGCGTGCCCACCGAACAGGGGTCGCCCTTGTGGTCTGTTGCAGGCGCGTTCCGCGGCTCGACGTGCGAGTTCGGCAGCTTCGCGAACTTCGGTGCCGTCGACATGTTCTCCCCAGGCCTTGCGCAGCGAACGGTCGACAGCGTCGAGTCGAGCGGTGAGGATCTGTTCGGGGGTGGCGATTGTCCAGGCTTCCGGCAGCACCGCGTGTACCAGTTCGGGGTTGAAGTTGAAGAACGTAGCGATGGTGACTTCAGCCGCTACTGCGCCCATGGGCGCAGACCGCGAAGCGAAGTAGCCCATTCGAGGGTGTGTAAAGCCCAGTGCGGCATATGCTTCCGCGCCGAAAGGGGTGAAGTAGATCATGCCGTGTATTGGTTCGGCTCCACGGAAGACGCGGCGCGCGGTTTCTGGTGCGATCGAGGTCATCGATAGTCCTTCATGCTGGTGGTGTGGTCTTCGAACAGTCGAGTCGGATGGTTGTTCTACGCCGGCTATCTCCCTCTGACATACATGCGGTCCCGGACGGCATCACCCACTCGGTAGACGGCCAGGACGACCAATGAAATCAGAATGCCGGAGGGGAGAATCTGTTGTGGTGCACTCAAGATGTGCAGGTACGCATCGGATAGGTCACCGCCCCAACTCGGAGTGGGGGGCTGTATTCCCAACCCCAGGAATGAGAGTGCCGCCTGCGCGAGAAAAGTCAGGCCGGTGAGCACGGTCACCTGAACGACAACCGGCCCGATTGCGTGCGGAAGAAGATGACGCAGGAGCACTACGTGCGGCGGGCATCCTGAGAGTCGCGCGCTCAGAACGAAGTCTCGGTTCCTCGTTTCGCTGACCCCGGCAGCCAGAATTCTTGCAATTGTGGGTGCATAGACGACTCCGAGCGCTGACATCGACGTGATCAGGCTCGGCCCCAGAACACCGGTAATAGCCACTGCGAGAACCAAACCTGGGAATGCCAGCAATGCGTCCGCCACCCGGAGGAGTGACGCGCCGATCCAGCGTGGCCAATATCCGGCGATCAACCCCCACGGAATTCCCAACAGCAGACTGACAGCGACAGCGATCGCGACGCCGAAGAAGGCGGAGCGTCCTCCCCAGATCAATCGACTGAGCACGTCACGACCGAAGCCGTCAGTGCCAAGCAGGTGCTGTGCACTCGGACCGGCGAACGTGTTGGTCAGGTTCTGATCGGTCGGACTGTGCGGAGCCACGAACGAGGCCAAGACGGACGCCGCTATCAGCGTTCCGAGAAAGCAGTAGCTGAGCCATAATCCGGGGTGCAGTCGAGGGAGAGCCCACTTGGAGCGGGTCTCGCCTGCGGTGGTCAGCGCGAGTTGGCTCACGAGATCGTTCCCTTCCTCAATTGTGGGCTGATCATGTTGTTGACGACGTCGACCAGGATGTTCACGAGAAGCACGATCACGACGAACAGCAACACAATGCCTTGAAGCATCGGATAATCTCGCGTGTCGATCGCAATGACGAGAGCGCTCCCGAGGCCCGGCAGCACGAAGATCTGCTCGAGAATGACCGTCGCACCCAGCATCGCCACGGCGAGCAATCCATAGACAGTGACAATCGTGGGAACGATGTTTCGTAGCGCGTAGCGCCACACGATCTTCCGCTCGTCGATACCCATCGCACGCGCAGTTCGTACGTAGTCACTTGACAGTGTCTCGATCATCGCAGCCCTGGTCTGCCGAACCGCAATCGATGCTGCGCCGGCAGCGAGCGCCGTTGCTGGTAGGACCAAATGGCTCAGGTTGTCGATCACACTGTTCTCGAGAGGAACCCAGCCGAGCACCGGTAGAACTCCCAAACCGAGGGCGAAGACATCGACCAGCACGATAGCGAGGAAGAAGTCCGGTACCGCGAGTCCGATCCCCGAAACCGTGCGGGTCAGACCATCGCTGCGTCGTCCCTGCCGCGTCGCGGTCCACACACCGAGCGGTATGGCGACGACGGCGGACAGTAACAGTGCGAGTACAACGAGCTCGGCGCTCGCCGGCAGGCGCGCAAGGATCTGTGGGCCGACGGGGGCGCTGTTCTGTAGCGACGTTCCCAGATCTCCGTGCAGAGCCGACACCACCCAGTTCCAGTACTGGACCAGCAGAGGTTGATTCAATCCGAGGCGCTCGTTGAGTGCCGCGATCGCTTCATCGCTGCCGTTCGGACCGAGAAGTGCCTCGGCTGGTCCACCGGGGATTATCCGGATAAGGGCAAAGGTTATGAAACTAGCGATAATCGCGGTAGGAATTATCTGTGCGAACCGGACGCCGATCATCCGTATGTAAGGATTCACCGGCGATCGGTGAGGGTTTCGGGTCGGAACGCTCTCAGGCTCGGGGGCCAACGAATTCTCTTGCGATACAACGGTCGTCGTCATGACTTCGAGAGGTACGTCAGATTGGGGGAGCCGTTCAGTGCGGGAACGGCCCCGTGGACGTTCTTCGTGTAGGCGACCACGTCGGGAGTGAAGTACAACGGTACGTACTCAGCGGACTTGATCACGACTTGATTGATCTGTTTGACGATGTCGAGCTGAGCGGTTTCGTCATACGTGTTGTTCAGCAGTGCGATCAGCTTCTCCAACTCCTCGTTGGGGACGGAATTCTGCCGGAAGTACGATCGCGAACCCAGAGAGGCTTCGAAATTGAGCGGTGCGGATGCTCGCGTGGGCCATCCCACGCTGAAGACGTCCGCGCTGTTGTGTGCGACGAACTCCGTAATCGCCTGAGGTCCACTCATTTCGACGAAGTCGACCTTGATGCCGACTTTCTCCCATTGTTCTCCGACAAGGACAGCGTTGGTCGAGTACGGCGGTAGGTTGCCTGCTAGTCCGCGCACGGTGACCCCATTCGGATACCCCGCCTCCGCTAGCAGCGATTTGGCCTTCTCCGGGTCGTACGGCCATGCATCTTCGGTTTCCTCGTCGTAGAACTGCGAACCGGGAGGATATTGACCGAACGCCGCAGTTCCTTCCGTGCTGTCCAGCGCGGCTCGCGCAATTGCCTTGCGGTCGAGCGCATACTGCATCGCCAGACGAACCCGGACGTCGTTAACCACAGGGTTCTTGTTGTTGATCACGACGAGCGCAACTCCGAGTCTCGGGTCGTGACTGACGTTCAGGTTGGGATTCCGTTCGAGGATCGGAGCACTCGACGGTGTGAGCCCGTATGCAAAATCCGCAGCGTTCGATGTCAGGGCATTTGTCAGCGCTGTGGGATTGGAGATCACCTGGATCTGGATCTTGGCGAGCTGGGGGCTGGGTGGACCTGCCGGTTTGTAATCGTCGAATCGACTGAATGTGTATGAACTGTTCGGGACTGCGCTGGTGAATGTGTACGGCCCTGCGCCTACAGGCTTGTTGGCGAAGTCTGCCCCTGCTGCTGCCAGCGCAGTGGGGGAGACCACCATTCCCAATCTGCCGTTGAGCCAGCCTGGTAAACCGGAGGTAGGTGAACTCAACGAGATCGTGACGTGATCTGGGGACGTTGCTTCGATGCTCTTGATCGTCGGGACGGAAACGATTCCGAGACTCAAGCAGTGTTCCATGCTTGCCTTGACGGCTGCTGCATCGACAGCTGTACCGTCGTGGAAGGTCAAGCCGTTCTGCAACGTCATCTCGAACGTCAGGTTGTCCGGTCCGGAGAAGCCCCACTCGCTGGCGATTCCGGGCCGCAACTTCTGGGTGGCAGGTTCCGCATCGATCAGTGGTGCATACATCAACTGTAAGTAGTCGATGTCGTATCCGATGTTTCCCGCACACGGGTCGAGCGAGGCGGGCACGTGCGATGTCGCGACCTTGAGTTCGGCGTTCGGATCGGCAGGTCCGGTATCGCCGGCGGTACCGGTGGCGCTGCTCGAACAGCCGCTGAGCACAAGAGCAGAAAGTGCAAACGCAGCTACCAGCACACGTGGGCCACTTTTCCCATGATTCTGGAAGCGTGTGATCGGATATCGGGATCGCAAAGACAGACGCGGATTCATATGGTGGACTTTCGCTTTGGTCTTCTCGGAAGGGGGGAGACTGACGCGGCACGCATTTACTGCGGCGGGTTGAAGATTCCGATCGATGTGGCCGGGGACGATAGATGGCAGGCGGAGCTGTGTGCGGAATTCGAGGCCGCGCGAAGTGACGGCGCTTCCGACGCACAGCGATCCATCGCAAACGTGCAGCGGGTGCGGAATCGACAGCCCGAGGGTGGATTCCGTGGGTCGGGTAACTCGCCCCGCACCAATGCTTTCCGACGACTGCGCCGCTCGAGTTCGATGTGCGGGGCCGCGGCGAGAAGCGCCTGCGTGTAGGGGTGCGATGGAGTCCTCAGGACCGTGGCAACCGGTCCGATCTCGACGATTCGGCCGAGGTACATCACCGCGACGCGATCGGCGATCCATGCCACCGAACCCAAATCGTGCGAAATGAAGATGTACGTGAGGTCATGTTCTTCTCGGAGATCGGCAAGAAGCTGCAACACCTCTTCCTGAAGCGAAACATCCAGGGAGGCAACAGGTTCGTCGCAGAGAATCAGTGGCGCCTTGGAGGCAAGTGCACGAGCGATGGTCACGCGTTGGCGTTGGCCACCGGAGAGCTGGGTCGGGAGGCGGTCGGCAAGCTCAGCGCCGAGACCGACCCTACGCAACAGCTCGACGGCTTTCGGCCGCAAGGACTGTGGGATGCGCAGACGCCCTGGCGCCATCGGCTCGGCTACGCAAGCCCATGAGGACATCCGATTGTTCAAGGCCGACGTAGGGTTTTGAAAAATGAGATGGGAAGATCCACCCTTGCCGAACGCCGGGTCGTCGAGATTCATAGTGATGGAGCCTGCGGCCGTAGCCACCAGACCCGCGAGAGCGTGAGCCGTCGAGGATTTTCCCGATCCTGATTCACCGATTATCGCAAGGGTTTCGCCCCTCTGTACGGAGAAGCTGACGTCGTCGACCGCGCGAAGAGCTTTGCGTCCGCGTCCGTACTCGACTGCCAGATTCCGAACGTCGACGATGACGTCGGTGTTGCTCATCAGCTCACCAGTCCGAGCAACTCGAGTTCGTCGCTGCGGTGACATCTTGTTGCCGATTCCGGTGATCCGATCAGAAGTGGATGATCGGATATGCAGAGCTCCTCGGAGTAGTTGCACCGGGCGACGTATCGGCAACCCACGCCGTCAGCAGGGGCTTTGCTGGTGAAATCGCCTCGCGCCTTGGGTGATTGGGAGGAGACTTCTTCGAATGTCGAGCGTGCCGCCTCGAGAAGGCTGAACGTGTAGGGATGCGCGGGCCGCCGAAGCAGCACGTCTCGTGGCGCGACGTCGACGATCTCGCCGCGAAACATGGTGATGACTCGATCCGCGACCTCGGCGACAACCGCGAGGTCGTGACTGATCAACAACACGGCAAGATCGCGCTGTTCGGCCAGTTCTCGAAGGAGATCGACAATCTGAGCTTGGATGGTGACGTCGAGCGCTGTTGTCGGTTCGTCCGCGATCAGCAACTTCGGACCGCATGCCAGGGCCATCGCGATCATCACCCGCTGACACATCCCGCCGGAAAGCTCGTACCCGTACGACTTCAAGGTTCTGCTCGGGTCGGCCAGACCGACCTGGTGGAGAAGATCTGTAGCCACGTCCTCCGCATCGACTTTCGTGATGTCGCGGTGGGCCTTCAACACATCGACGATCTGGCGACCGATGCTGACGGAGGGGTTGAGAGCCGAACTCGGGTCCTGGAAGACCATACTGACGTCGCGACCGCGTATTTTCCTCAACTCGGCGGCGGGCCGACCCACAAGTTCCTGTCCTTCCAAACGGATGCTTCCGCTGGTTGTTGCCGTACGGGGCAAGAGACCGAGCAGAGCGAGTCCGGTCAGTGTCTTTCCGCTCCCGCTCTCTCCTACGAGGCCGGTGATTTCGCCCGACCCCAACTCGAAGCTCACTCGGTCGAGGAGTCTGTTCGAAATCGATTCTGTCCCAGTGTCAACCGTGAGGTCTCGTACTTGCAGAAGTGGGCTCATCGTCGGGTCGTCCACGTGTGATCGTTCATCGCATTCCTCCGTAAACAACTGAACTGTTGTGACTGGAATCACGTACCGGGGAACCATAAACACTCACCTGCAACAAAGTCAATGAATGTTGCAACGATTGCCGTCGATGGCGCCGTCTGATCGCCTCCGGCTACCGACCAGCACGTCGTCAGCGATACATTCACTCCATGGCCGAGACACGTGACATCCGCGCGGAAGCGTTGAGTGCCGCCCGACGACAGTTCGCAGCCGGAAAACCGCTCGATGTGAATGCTTTGGCCACCGAGTTGGGGGTGGATCGGACCACCTTGTTCCGGCGTGCAGGGAATCGCGACACAATTACCGGTGACGTGCTCGATTCGCTGGCGCGCCGAACGTGGCGAATGGGCCTCGAGGAGTGCGGTGGAAGCGGAGCGTCAAGGGTTGTCGACGTCCTCACCTACCATGCACGGGCGACAATCGAGACCGAATTCTTCCGGACGTATTTGACTCGGGAACCGCAAAAGGCGTTGTGCATACTCACAACTGGACTGGGGCCGATTCAGGGCACGATGGTCGAATCCGTGCGAAGGCTGATCGAAGCTGAAATACCGGAGCAGATTCGGCCAGACCTGCCCGTCGAGGACATGGCATATCTGCTGGTTCGCGTGGGTGAGTCGTTCATCTACAACGATTTGCTCACTGGTGGCACTCCGGATACGGAGAAGGCTCGCTTGGCGTTCCGGCTCATCCTCTCGCGTGACTAGTGTGCCGAGTTTCCGTTTTCTCAGTTTTCGTGAAAGCGCTTCGAATGCAAGCTATTTCATAGCTATGCCTGGTTGTATGACCCAATCAGGCTGGTGGGATCGGCACAAAGCTCCGCATCTCGTCCCGTCCGGGCCGGATGACGCCTGCGGCGGATTCGGGAACCTCGTTCCAGGCGCCGGGAAGGTCACGTAGAGGCTCGGAGACGACGATTCGGGTCTCCTCACTCAGATGGTGCAGGGCATCCACCTCAGGATGGAGCTTGCGCAACGTGGAAATCTCGGTGGAGAAGAACAACGACCTCGACTGGTGCTCGCTGGAATAGCGAAAGATCCAGGTGGAGATGCCATCCGACGTGGCGACGGTCATCTGAACCGGATTGTCGATTCCCTGCGAGCGGGCCGTGTGCTCGACGAATCCGACGGCCCTCGCGACACCTTCGAACGGATCGTCGGTCAGGCCGAACGTCAGCGCGAGGAAGAACAAGGTTTCCGAGTCCGTCGATCCTTCGAGATCCGGAAAGAGCGACGGATCAATGGCAGTCACCAATTCCCGTTTCATGTCGTGGAATCCGTGTAGTGAACCGTTGTGCATCCACAACCATTGCCGGTGCCGGAACGGGTGACAGTTGCTGCGCTGCACTGCAGTTCCCGTCGAGGCGCGGATGTGAGCGAACAGCAGAGGGGTGCGCAATTGGGAGGTGACTTCGCGCAGGTTCGAGTCGTTCCACGCGGGTTCGATGCTCTTGAAAACTGCCGGTTGGGGGCCTTCCCCGTACCAGCCGATTCCGAAGCCGTCGCCATTTGTCGTCGTGGCCCCGAGTTGAGAATGCAGGCTCTGGTCGATCAGCGAGTGCTGTGGCCTGAACAGCAAGTCATGGGCCAGTATCGGCTCTCCGGAATACGCCATCCACCTACACATACTTTCAACTCAAGCAGATCGAGTCGGCGTTGACGGTGCATGCGTAGCGGCGTGCGTCGTCTGGGTGGGCTTCCATGTCGACACAGCCCAGATCACGACGATGTTCAGCGCGATGATGAGAGTCGACCACCAGGGGTAGTACGGCAGCCACAAGAAGTTCGCGATGATCGAGATCGCGCAGATCACCACTGCCGACACCCGCGCCCAGGCCGCTCCGGTGAACAGCGCAAGCCCGACGAGAGCGACGAGCGCGCCCAACACGAGATGGATCCAACCCCACGTCGTCAGGTCGAACTGATAGACGTAGTCGATCCCGACTACGAACACTTCGTTTTCGGCGACGGCAGCGAGTCCTTGGAAGAACTGCACGATGCCGACCGTCACCAAGATGACGGCTGCCCCGATCGATGTTCCTACCGCGAAACCCTGCTTGACTGATGTTGTATCCGACATGACGGTTTCCCTTGATTCGGTGGGGGGGGGCGACCGGACACGTGCCCGGCACGCTCGTTGTAGTGATCGTTGTTCCACCGGCTGACCGCTATGAAACGGAAATACCTGTCCAATGCGGTGAGAAATCAGTGCGATCTGCTCCGATGTGCGGGCGAAATGTAACTTCTGACCCCTGTTGATCCGATGGACCCCTTACCCGAACGCGTGTGCGGAGAAATTGCTCGTAACCGAAGTTCACAGAAAACAAGAAGAATTCGGCACGGAATTCGACCTATTTGTCCAGCTGTACTGGTATTTTGACTGAATTGACCGGAAGCTACGGTCCGCGGAAAAAAGGTAGCGAGAGAATGACGATCTTCGGCAGGCGTACCGCGGGCATCACCGCGACGGCCTTCGTCTTGGCGACCGTTGTGTCGACAGCACTCCCCGCAGTGGGATCGGCTGCCCCCGTTTCGCTCACCCGCGCGTGCAACTCGGAAATCAACGAAAATTCGATGTCACTCGATCCGGCCGTGATCGACGGTTGGTACGACATCTCGACTGGATCGCCTGGAACGAAAATCAACTCGATCGAGGCGTGGCGGACAGTGCCGGGAGACATCCTCGAGTTTCGCGCATCGGTGACGATCAGAGCCCACGGAAGTCCCGTCCGAGGGACCCTTCGGATCGACGGCGCCGGCTTGACCGGAGATCAGGATTTGATCTCCAAAATGACGTTGACCCAAGATCTCGGCCGGTCAGGGTCAACGGTCACCGACGCTGACGACGGTTCGGTCATCCCCGTACGTGCCAAGCTCGCATTCGACGTCACAACTCCTGGACAAGTCGCGCAGAACCAGACGGTCAACCTCTCGGCAGTCAAGATTGTCTTGGCAGGCGACACCACCGATCCGGGAGGTGAGTGCCCCGGCCCCGGCCCCGGCGGCGGGGGGAATGGAAGCGGTGGCGGAAACGGCAGCGGTGGTGACGGTTCCGGTGGGAACGGTGGGGATTCCGGTGACGCACTTCCCGGTCGTGACGTAGGAAACCGAGTACCAATTGCCCAGATTCCGCCCGGCCCGACTTCTCGTCCGTGACAGCGGCACCTGGATCCACGGCCAGCCGAACGTGGGCCGCTGCAGTAGTGGCGACAATGCTCTTGATCGGCGGATGTTCCGACGACGGTGACTCGCCGACCCGCGTCCTCGCGACCGGCCAACAAGATTTGCCGCCAGAGATTCGCGCGGTGGTCGACGGTCCGGATGTCCCGACCGCGCTGCGCACAGGCAACAGCACCGCTGACATCCTGCCGATCAAGACGACGACGGACGGCTCGCTCATTCCGCCCGAGGATGTCAGTGAGATCGGATGGTGGGCAGATTCGGCATTTCCCGGCTCCGGCGCGGGCACCGTGGTGATCACCGGACACATCAACGACATCTATGAGGGTGACGGTTTCGGAAAGAAGTTCTCGACACTGGAAATCGGCTCGGTCGTGACCGTGGCGGGCGCCGGGGGACAGACCTGGAACTACCGTATCGATGCGGTCGATCACTACAGCAAGGACGGCGAGCTGCCGGTCGAGCGATTGAACAGCCTCGACGGACCCGAAACCCTCGCGCTGATCACCTGCGGCGGCGAGTTCGTCGGTCCGCCGTTCGGATACGAGGACAACGACGTCGCGTGGGGAACTCCGGTGCCCGCATAGCCGAAAACCAGACGTCGGAACGGTTGATAAACTGGGTCCCGCGTTCGTGGCCATCCACGCACGTTTCAAAAGTCCGAAGAAGGAGATTGTGCTGTGGTTGACCTCGCCTATGTCATCGCTGGGTCCGAAGCGACTGGCGGTGCCGGCCTGCAGGTCGACCTGAAGACGTTCCAGGCATTGGACGTCTACGGCGTAGCGACCACCACATGTATCGTCTCGTTCGATCCCAAGAACAACTGGGGTCATCGCTTCGTACCGATCGCTCCTGACGTGATCGCTGATCAGATCGAGGCTGCCACTGCGGCTCACGATCTGGACGTCGTCAAGATCGGCATGTTGGGCACGCCCGCCACCATCGAGGTTGTGGCAGAGGGCCTGCGTCGGCAGTCCTGGCGCCACGTCGTCCTCGACCCGGTCCTGATCTGCAAGGGCCAGGAGCCCGGTGCGGCTCTCGATACCGATACAGCACTTCGTGATTCGATCCTCCCGCTCGCCACCGTCGTCACACCCAACCTGTTCGAGGCACGCACCCTCGCCGGAATGGACAGCATCGAAAGCGTCGACGACCTCATCGAGGCCGCACGTCGTATCCATGATCTCGGACCCAAGTACGTGCTCGCAAAGGGCGGTGTCGAACTCGCCGGTGGCGACGCCGTCGACGTGTTGTTCGACGGGACCGACGTGACTGTTCTCTCCGCCCCCAAGGTCGGCGAAGAGCGCGTCTCGGGTGCCGGTTGCACGCTGGCCGCCGCAGTGACCGCGGAGCTGGCAAAAGGCGCCGACGTGGGAGAAGCCGTCGCTCTGGCAAAGAAGTTCGTCACGGCGGGCATCGAAGGCCGCGTCTCGGCACACACGCCGTTCGACACCGTCTGGCAGGGCGCGTTCAAGGGATAGGCGCGCACGGCGGCTCACATCGCCGCGCGCGGCCTGGCAGGATCGAGTGCGTGAGTACTGCGAACCTGAATCGAAGCGAAGTCGCCGAACGATCTCGAGCCATCTCCGTCGCCGGTTACCGGGTGGAGTTGGATCTGCGATCGGCGGTCGACTCCGCCGTGAAGACCTTTTCGACGGTCACGACAATTGATCTGACGTCCTCGGTGGAGTCCACGTGGCTCGATTTCATCGGTGCTGCGGTCGATTCCGTGGACGTCGACGGTGCGTCGATTCCGGTGGAGTACGACGGATCCCGGATCGTGCTGCGCGGACTCGGCGGATCGAACGTCGTTCGGGTGGCAGCTCACGGCAACTACAGCCGTTCCGGTGAAGGGCTGCACCGATTTGTCGACGACGCTGACGATCAGACGTATCTGTACACGCAATACGAGCCTGCCGATGCCAGGCGTGTTTTCGCCTGCTTCGAGCAGCCGGACCTCAAGGCGCCCTTCACGTTCGAGGTGACAGCACCTGACGGCTGGGAAGTCCTGTCGAATCAGCCCGCGACCCAGACTCTCTCCGTGGACGGTGCACAACGCGTCACTTTCGCCCCGACGCTGCCGATCTCGACCTACATCACCGCGATCGCGGCCGGGCCGTATCACCGCGTGGCGTCGTCGTGGAGTCGCGGCGAACTCACTGTCGAGTTGGGTGCGCTGTGCCGGGCGTCGTTGGCTCCACACCTCGATGCAGACAACGTTTTCGACATCACCCGTCAGGGGCTGGACTTCTACGCCGAGCACTTCGACTATCCGTATCCGTTCGGCAAGTACGACCAGATCTTCGTCCCCGAGTACAACCTCGGCGCCATGGAGAACCCGGGACTGGTGACCTTCACCGAGGCATACGTGTTCCGCGGCTCCGCAACCGACGAGCAGCATCAGCGCCGCGCCAACACGATCCTGCACGAAATGGCGCACATGTGGTTCGGCGATCTCGTGACCATGGTCTGGTGGGACGACCTGTGGCTCAAGGAATCTTTTGCCGATTTCATGGGATCGCTGGTCAGCGCCGAAGCTACTCGCTTCACCGATGCCTGGGTAGCATTTGCCATCAAGCGGAAGGCGTGGGCGTACCTCCAAGATCAGCTGCCGACCACGCATCCTATCGTCGCCGACATCGTCGATCTCGAAGCTGCGAAGCTGAACTTCGACGGAATCACCTACGCCAAGGGCGCCAGTGTCCTCAAGCAACTCGTGGCGTTCGTCGGCCGTGACGCGTTCTTCGAAGCGGCACGACGGTACTTCAAGGCCCACGCCTTCGGGAACACCACGCTGGTTGATCTGCTCGACGTGCTCGCGGAGACTTCCGGACGTGATGTGCGCGAATGGGCCCGAATCTGGTTGCAGACCACCGGAGTGTCCACGCTGTCGCTCGACGGAACAGACCTGGTCCAGACGGACCCGAGGCCGCATCGGCTCGCAGTCGGAATCTACGACTACAACGAGTCCGGAGACCTTGTTCGCACCGAACGCGTCGAACTCGACATCACCGAATCACGCACGTCGGTCGACCTTCCGCCCGGAGCACTCACACTGCTCAACGACGAAGACCTCACCTACGCCAAGGTGCGATTGGACGCGGAATCTCTGTCCACTGTCGAGGCATCCCTGGACCGCGTGAGCGATCCGCTTGCGCGCGGGGTGATCTGGTCGTCGCTGTGGAACTCGGTGCGTGATGCGCAGCTCTCGGTGTTCCGGTACCTCGACATGGTGGAACGATTCGCTCCCGCGGAGACAGATCTTGCGATTCTCAGCTCGATCCTGACCGATGCCCAATACGCGGTTCTTCACTACGTTCCGAAAAGCTTGCGGCCCAATGTAAGTGCAGGCTGGTTGGAAACGACCTGGAAGGCGGTGTTCGAAGCCGAACCGGAGTCCGGAAGACAGCTGGCATGGGCACGGGCTCTGTCGGCCGCTGCAGCGGTCAACGATGCTCGCGCCGACGAGGTGCGGTCGATACTCGACGGCACCTGCCCGGGGCCGGTCGGACTGGCTCTCGATCCTGATCTGCGGTGGGCATTGTGGATCGCCCTGTCGGCGACCGGCCATGCGAGTGTGAGCGACTTCGATGGTGAGCTGAGCAAGGACAGCACGTCAGCGGGTCGAACGGCGTACGTCCGCGCCGCGGCGTCGATTCCCGATGCCGAGACCAAGGCGGCTGCCTGGGCGTCGGCGACCACTGACGGCTCACTCTCGAACGACCGCCTGGATGCGACGATCGCCGGATTCCGTTCGGGCACGGACCCGTCGTTGATCGAGGGATATGCGGCAGAGTACTTCTCGTCCCTGGGGAAGTGGTGGTCCGAACGCAGCATCGAGATCGCCCGACGGTTGGTGAACGGACTCTTCCCGGCAGCTGAAGACACCTCTGCTGTCGATTCCTGGATCCAGGCCAATGCGGAGGCGCCCGCGTCGCTGCGGAGGCTTGTTCTCGAGCGTCGGGATCACCTGGCCCGAGACCTACGTGCCCAGGCGTCGAACGCGGTGATCTGACGCCATCAGCTCCGAAATGTCCTGTTCTTGGATATTGTCTAAACAGGGCTGCGACGGGAGACGACGTGCACACGATCACGGATCTGTCGCTGGTCACGGGCCCGGTTCCGCCCGTGGTGACGGTGCTCGGAATTCTGGCACTTCTGTGGCTGATCTTCTCGAGATCGAGGCGTCACGTCCTGATCTCGATTCCGGTCTGCATCGTCGCGGCAATCGCGATCACTCTCGTGCTGTACTGGCTGATCGAGAAGGTGTGGCACCCGTTCCCCGATCCGATTGCCCGTCCGGTCTACGTGTGGATCGGGTTGGGCATTCTCGGCGTGCTGCTGGGTGTTTCGCGGGTATTTGCGGCGACGCGGATCGACGGTCGCGTGCTCACCGTGGTCTCCGTGCTCCTGGTGGTCGTGTCGAGCGCGGCTCACGTGAATCTGCAGTTCCAGTCGTATCCGACGTTGGGAACAGCGCTGGGACTCTCGGACGCGGAGAAGGTTTCACTCGCAGACCTGGACGACGGCAAGGACGGGGCGGTACCGGTTTCGCAATGGAAGGCTCCCACGGACATGCCGTCGGCGGGCAAGGTCAGCACGGTCACGATTGCGGGGACGGTCTCCGGATTCAGCGCCCGCGACGCCGAGATCTACCTACCGCCCGCGTATTTCACCAACCCACGACCGGAGTTGCCCGTGTTGGTCCTGCTAGCCGGCCAACCAGGCGCGCCCGAGGACTGGCTACAGGGCGGACGTCTCGTCCAGACCATGGACACCTACGCCGCTGCGCATTCGGGCTTGGCTCCCGTTGTCGTCGTTGCTGACGGGACCGGGTCGGAACTGGCGAATCCGCTCTGCGTCGATTCCCAACTCGGGAACGTCGCGACGTACCTTTCGCGCGATGTTCCCGACTGGGTGCGCGGGAACCTCCAGGTGGATCCCGACCCGAGGAAGTGGGCGATCGGGGGACTTTCCTACGGCGGCACCTGCGCGTTCCAGATGGCAACGAACTTCCCCGCGGTCTATCCGACGTTCCTGGATCTGTCCGGTCAGATCGAACCCACACTCGGCGATCGCAAGCAGACGGTCGATGCAGCGTTCGGCGGCAATGAAGCCGCGTTCGTGGCAGTGAATCCGCAGGATCTGCTCCGGGAGAAGAAGTTCCCCGACAGCGCCGGGGTGTTCGTGGTCGGCAAACAGGACAACGACTACCGCCCAGGTCTTCAAACGCTCTACGAAGCCGCAAAAGCCGCAGGGATGGACGTCCAATACGCCGAGGTCGACGGAGGACACAGCTTCCAAGTGTGGTCGGCTGGATTGGCGAGTCAATTAGGTTGGCTGGGAACGCGACTCGGCCTGCCCGGATGAACGATCGTCCGGAAGTTCCGAAGACCCGATGATCAGCGGGTGAATTCTTCCGGTCGCCCCGGCTTCGGAGCCCAATCCCTGCGGATCCGCCACACTCGCGAGCCGAAGGTCGAGTGCGCCGGTCCATTCTCGGTTCAATTGCGCATCGAGTGCGTCGACGCGCTCGAGTAGCGGAGGGTGCTGGTCCGGCGGGCAGGCTTCGAGCAAGGTCGCGAATACCGCGCGTAGACGACGCTGGACCTGCGCGGAATTGGTACTGAAGTGCCGGATCTCGTCGGTGGCGACGGACACGTAATCGGTCCAGGTGCGTTGCTGCCCTCGGATCAGCGTGAGATCCGAGGTTGACGTGTCGAAGCGGACCCGCGGGGCGAGAAGTACCAGAAGATCTTCGATGTGGTCGAGAGCCTGCACGGCTCGGCCCGGGTCGTTGATGGCGGGTGACAGCGCCTTGAGCGCGATGTCCACGATCGACTGAAGCGCTGCACCGGGGCTGACGACCGGGCTGTGCGTGTCACCGAAGATCAAGCACGACATCAAGGTGTCCGGGCGTACCTTCAGCGAGGGTCCGCGTACCTCGAAGAGGGGCGCGTTCTGGGCGACGAACTCGCCGATGCTGGGGACGACTTCGACCGAGACGTCCCAGCGGCCGGCCAACCGCTGCAGTCGTGCGAGATCGATCGCCAGCAGAATCCGGCCGTCGGGTGAGAGGTGGCGCAGGCGAATCACCAGTGCGTCGGCGCTCTCGGAGTTCTCGGACTCGCGCGGTTGGGGTAGGGGGAGCGGCTGACTGGGTTTCGGTGCGCCAGAGGGCAGGTCCTCGTACAGCGGATAGGCACGAATCGTCGCGCTCCGGCCCTGGGCCGCTATCCAACGCAGCAACCGACTGGAATTGAGAATCGACCCGACCTTCGCCACCAACGCGATGAACAGGATCGCACTGGCCAATGCCAGAAGCAGTGCGATCGCCGTGGAGATGGTCGGTGAGGAATTCTCCGAATCGAGCGCCAGATCGAGCGCAATGATCAAGGAGAAGACGAACGTGGCCAGAAACATGCCGATCGACCACCGCATCACCCGCTGCTGCGCAAGCATCGGGACCACCCGCACCGAAATCTGCGATGCGCCGAACTGCATTGCGAGGGTGATGGCGGTGAACACCAGACCGGTGAGAGTGATCATCCCGCCGGCGATGACGCTGAGCAGCGTCGCGGTGGCCCCGGCGTCCACGCCCTCGGAAATGGTACCGACGTCGCCGTCGCTGACGAGATCTCCGTCGATCCCGACGAGGATGTTCGCGGTGACGACGGACAGGACGACGAGGATCACGGGGAGACGCCAGACGGGGACTGTTCGTAGTCGTCGGCGAGTTCGACGCCAGCGAATTCTGTCCGAGAGCCGCCGCGACAATCCGACCTTCGACGTGGGGGTTGTGGTGTCGACGACGGGGAGCGGTGGTGGGGGCGGGGGAGCGGAACCGAAACTTCCCGACACCGTTTCCTGCACGTAGATCTTCGCGTGGATCATCGGCTCGCGATAACGCTGTTCACGGGCCACTGCCCGGCTCATCTTCGCCGGCTTGTCGCGGTAACGCGAGCGCGCCCACGGCGCACCCGGGCGACTCAACCGAATTGCTCCGATCAACAGAAGTGGGGTGAAGAACAGCCCGATCAAGCCGGTCCAGAGTTTGCCCTTCATCAACGTGATCACGGCGAGTCCGAGTTGGATCACGATCGCGACGACAACGCCGATCAACGTCGCCAGGCTACGGTCCTCCTCGTACGGGTCGAACTCTCCCGCGAACCCGATCGGGTGGACCCCGAGAAGGAAAAGGAACGAGATCGCGATGGCAACGAACACTGCGTCGATGGACGAGCGACCTTCCTCGGCCCAGTAGACATCGCGCAGATGCAACACGAGTGCGTACTCGTCGAGGACCAACGCGCTGCCGATACCGAACACCGACGCGAGAACACAATTGGCGATCGGGGTGTGATAGTCGGCCAGAGCGATGAAGGCGAAGCCGGACACGAGCATCATCATCAAACCGAAAACCATGTGGTGGATGTGCATTCCACCGGGCGTGACATTGCCTGGCCACCACGAGACCTCGGCCCGGATCATCCGGACGCTGAAGCGGATGAACAGGAACGTCAGGACAAAGGCGAGTAGGAGGAAGAACAGCGGGAGCCTGCCGGTGTCGACGACCGTGTGCTCGAACCAGGACCGCACGGCGTCAACTCTTGCTGGTGGCGAGCTTGATCAGCTGAGGAGCCGTTGCGTCGGGCAGGTATGCACGCGTCAGTGCGATTCCGATCCGAGGCAGGTCGGCCTCGTCGCGGAAACACAGGAAAACGGGTTCGTACCTCGGCTTGAACTTCTTCTTGAACGCGTGAAGAGACCGGAAGCCGTACAGCGGTTCCATCGCGGCTCCGAGCATGTCCAGCAGGCGGTCCATCGATGCGGCGTCGGCGCCGTCGTCGCTGCGTGCGAGCGGTGCTCCGGACAGTGAGACGAATTGGGCACCTTGTTCTTTGAACTCGAGGGCCGACGATGCGATGAGGAACTCGACCACCGGACGGAACCCGTCGGGACGTCGACGCATGACATCGAGTGTCCAACCCTGAACCACGCCGCCTTCGCCGTACACCGGCAACCACGAGGTGACGCCGTGAATGCTTCCGGTCGGGTCGACGGCCAAGCCGACCCGGACGTCGCGGTCGAGCGCCTCCTCGACGCTTCCGAGGGTGAACCCCATCTCGGGTAGCCCCTTGTCGCCCACCCATTCCTCGGAGATGGCGCGCACCTGAGCCAATACGGAGAACGGCTCGTCGGCCAATGTTGTCATCCGGAAGGTGATGTCGTCCTTCTTGGCCTTGTTGAGCGCCGAGCGGATGTCCTGCCAGGATTTACCGGTGAACTGCAGTTCTGGTAGGTCGACGATCGTGTCTTCGGCGACCTGAACGGTGCGCCAGCCACGCCGGGTGGCGGCGTCGGCTGTCTCCTTCCCCACGGAGAACAAGCAGGGAGTGAGGCCGTTGGCTTCGGACATCGTCGTGAATTCGTCCACCGCTGCGGCGAGTCGGTCGGGGTTCGCTATCGGATCGGCCAGGACCACGACGACACCGACATGCCGTTGGAATGCAACGACGCTCTCACCCGACTCGCCGAAGTAGTAACTGTTGCCGTCCCACGTCGTCATCCACGACATGGTTCCGCCGCCGTGTCGTTTGAGCAGTTCCCGAGCGGCGGCGCGCGGATCGTTCCCGGACAACGGCCCGCCTCGAATCTTGCGCCGCATCGGTACGTGGAAAGCGTGGCGGCCCTTGATCAACAAGATGAGTTCGAGAAGCCAGAGCAGCGCGGTACCGACCGTGACGGCGCCGGCGCTCTCGTAGTCGAAGAAGATGACCGAGACGAGGACGAGGGCGGTGGCCAAGACCGTCAGTGAACCGAACACCACGGCAACCCACCAGGCCCAGCGGCGACCTCGTCGCAACTGGTCCGCGATGAGGGCAACGATGACCACGTCGATCAATGCCGTCCAGCCCGAACCGGTTTCGGCTTCCGTCGGCCCGAACGGTCCGCTTCCGGGGAACAGCCAGACGGCGATCTCGACCACGCCGATCAGGAGCAGGCCGATGAATCCGAGCAGGCGGATCTCGCGTCGCGTTCGGGGGATGAACCCGCGCTCTCCGTCGCCGAAGAACTTCTCGCCCACCGGCAGGAATATCGCGACCGCGATGAGGTGCTGCACGTCGGCGAGGCGGCCTTCGAAGAGGAACGCGATCGCAATGTACGCACACAGAATGGCGCGCACTCGCATTCGCCAGGGCGAGCGGAGTGTTGCTGTGGTCGCGGCGAGTGCGGCGATGATTGCGGTAGTCACGCCGACGTCGCGGTGGGTGGCGAGGTTGCGAGCCCAATCCCAGTCGGTGTGGCTGCCCGCCCAGAGGAGGAGCGATGCACCGAGTTCGCCCGCCAACTGACCGCTGATCGTGACGATGGCCGCGTTCTTGGTTCCCAGGCGCCATTCGCACCAGCCGACCGCGAAGGCAAAAACGACGATGATCGAAACATACTGACCCGGCGTCAATCCGAAGAACCACCCCGTGACGAGAGTCCACCACTTGCCTTCCTGCAAGGCAGGAACTCCGTAGGCGATGTCGTTGAACCACGAGTAGGTACGGACGTGATTCCACAGGGCGCCGGTCGCGATCCCGACGACGGTGATGGTGAGCACTACGCTCGCGGTGAACGGCACACGCCGCAGGACGCTCAGCGTGTCGGAGGCGAAGCGAGAGGCCCGATTCGACGCGCCCGGCGCGCTCTGGTCGGTCTGCGGGGTGGGGGTCTGGGACTGCTCAGCCATCGAGGTTCTCTTCTCGCCATGCCGCACGGTGGATTCTGCCTGTTCAGCATGACAGGAATACAGACCGATAATCAGGCGAAGCGGCCAAAATGGACCAGACTGGCTGAGGGTCTCAGTCTCGTGGCGCTACTGTCGAGCCATGGTGAACGGAGATTTACTGAATCGGGACCACGTGGTCGCCTCACTTGCCGCTTTCGAACCTCGGTCGGTCGAATTGGACGGAAGGCGCTCGGCGTCGGTGGTCATCGTCGTCATGCGGACTGCGGACGGAACACCAGTGTTCCCGGTGACGAAGCGGCCGAGCAAGATGCGCGCCCACCCCGGTCAATTCGCGTTGCCGGGCGGAAGCGTCGACCCGGGCGAGTCGTCCGAACAGGCAGCGGTTCGGGAACTTTCCGAGGAGCTGGGTGTCGACGTTCCCGAGTCGAAGATCATCGGCCGGCTCGACGACTACGTCACTCGTTCGGGATTCGTGATCCGGCCGTTCGTCATGTGGTCGGGCGAGGACATCGGGGGACTGGTACCCAATCCCGACGAGGTGGCCCAGGTGTATGCCGTCACGTCGGAGGAGCTCGACGTGGACTCGCGCTTCGTCACCATCGAGGAGTCACCGAACCCGGTGATCCAATGGCCGTTCCGAACGAGCCTGATCCATGCGCCGACCGGAGCCGTCATCTATCAGTTCCGCGAAGTGCTGAACGGACGGCACACGCGCATCGACAAGCTCGAGCAGCCGGTGTTCGCCTGGAGATAGGGGCAGCTCGACACGCTCGGGACAGTTCAGGCTACGGCGCCTCGGCGAATAGTCCGTCGTGCTGTGGAAAGCTGGCCGCACGGCAATCGAACGACGCGAGGTGTGTGCAGTGAACTCTGGCGAACAAGAACCGATCCCCACGGATCGGATTCTCACTGTTCCCAACGTGCTCAGTATCGTGCGTCTACTCGCTCTGCCGCTGTTCGCCTACCTGCTGCTCGTCACGCACTCGGACGGCTGGGCATTGGCGCTGCTGATGCTCAGCGGGTTCACCGACTGGCTCGACGGCAAGCTGGCCAGAGTGCTCGGACAGACCTCGCGTCTGGGAGCGCTTCTCGACCCGCTGGTCGATCGTCTGTACGTCGTGACGACACTGGTCACCTTCGTCGCCCGCGATTTCATTCCCTGGTGGGTCGCAGCGATACTCATCGGCCGTGATCTTCTGCTTGCGTTGACGCTGCCGATCTACCGCAGGCGTGGCCTGCCACCGCCCGAGGTGGTTTATCTCGGCAAGGCTGCGACCTTCCTACTGATGTTCGCGCTGCCGTTGATTCTTGCCGGGCACGGAGACTGGGCCATCGGACCGTTCACCCATGCCTTCGGTTTCGCTTTCCTGATCTGGGGAACCGTCCTGTACGTGTGGACTGCCGCGATCTACGTGCTCAAGGCCGTTGACGTTGCGCGAACCCACGAGGTCGTGCCCCGATGAAGTCGACCGGGGAGGACGTCCGTCGTAACCCGGTACCGTCGCTGCTTCGGTCACTCATGACCGAACATCTCGACCCGGGCTACGAGGCAACTGCATTCGAACGCCAGCACGAGCACACCAAGAACAGATCCTCGAAGACGGGGCCGTGGCTGGCCCTCGGCGCACTGTTGATCGGGTTCATCGTCACGGTCTCGGCTGTTCAGGCGACGAAGCAGGTGACCGGCACCGAAGAGGTTCGAAGCGAGTTGGTGGCGAAGGTCCGTGATGCGGAGGATCGAATCGATTCACTGGCCGCGTCCCGCGATTCACTCGGCGGCGCCGTCGACGCCGCGCGCGGCGTGGCGCTCGAAGGCGATGCACGCGGCAGCGCCGTCCTCGACCAACTGCGAGCGGTCGAATCCGGCGCAGGAGCCGAAGCTGTTCACGGAGAGGGACTGGTGGTGACGTTGACCGACCCGGCCGGACGCCCGAACCTCTCGGATGCGTCGCAACGGAGTGTCGGCGGTAAGACAGTTGTCCTCGATCGCGATCTGCAGACCGTCGTAAACGCCCTGTGGGCTGGGGGAGCGGAGGCGATCGCCGTCGGCGGCGTGCGAATCGGGCCGACGGTGACCATTCGTCAGGCGGGCGGCGCGATGCTCGTCGACAACCAACCTGTTTTCTCCCCGTACCTCGTCGAGGCGATCGGAGACACGCGAGCACTGCAGCGGAAATTCGTCGTCAGCGACGCCTACGTGAGAATGTCTAGCGTCTCGCAACTGTACGGAGTCGGTTTCGCGGTGGCCGAAGACGATTCGTTGACTCTGCCGCCTGCGGCGCCTCGCGCCGTCCGAGTGGCAACAGAACCCACAGAACCCAAGTGACAGAAGGAGTTCGATGAAGGCCGGTTCCGCCCTGTACGGACTCGCAGCACTGGTCGTCGGCATCGTCCTGGGCGTAGTTTTCAGCCCGCAGGTGCCCGACGTGATCCAGCCCTATCTTCCGATCGCTGTCGTTGCGGCGCTCGACGCCGTCTTCGGTGGACTACGCGCGTATCTGGACGAAATCTTCGACGCGAAGGTGTTCGTGGTTTCCTTCGTCTTCAACGTGCTCGTCGCGTCGTTGATCGTCTGGCTCGGTGATCAGTTGGGTGTGGGTACTCAACTCTCGACGGCGATCGTCGTCGTGTTGGGTATCCGGATCTTCGGCAACGCAGCGGCATTGCGACGCCGACTGTTCGGAGCGTGAGTCATGGCGGAACATTCCACGACCGAACCGGAAGAAGAACCTCCCGTCACCACTGCGGGTGAAGGTCGTCACGAGTTGCGTTCACCGTCCAAACACCGCACCAACGTCGTCTTCGCAATCCTCGCTGCTGTGCTGTTGGGCGTGCTCGGCGTTGCGATTGCCACACAGGTACGCAGCACAGTGGCCGGAGATTCACTCGACGCAGCGCGCCCTGCCGACCTCCTGGTGGTTCTCGACAATTTGAATCGGCGCGAAGCCGCGCTGAGGCAGGAAGTCGCGAATCTTCAGGAATCGCTTGCCACTTTGGAAGCCGGTGGCAACACGGGAGCAGCGCTGGACGAGGCGCGGGCGCGGCTGACCTCACTCTCCATTCAAGTGGGGACCGCTCCGGCCACTGGACCGGGTGTGACGATGACCCTGACAGATCCGGCGGGCGGGGTCGGATCGGAAGTGATTCTCGATCTCATCCAGGAACTGCGTGCTGCCGGTGCCGAAGCCATCTCGATCGCAGGTGCGAACGGCGAACCCATTCGTATCGGCGTGAACTCGTGGGTGAGTGGGCGCGGCGGCGAGATCGAATTGGACGGAACCCGGATCGAGCAGCCGTACACTGTGACCGCGATCGGAGATCCGCCGACATTGGCGGCAGCGTTGAACATTCCCGGAGGCGTCTTCGACAATGTCGCACGCAATGGCGGAACGTCGTCCGTCGAGCAATCGCAGCAGGTCACGATCTCCGTCTTGCGACAATTGAATCCGCGCCAATACGCTCAACCCGGAAATTGATCTTTTTGCGTCCGACTTTCGGACGGCCTGTGAAAGGAAGCCACTGTGAGTGAGCTCGATACACCTACCGATCTGCGCTACACCGCGGAGCACGAGTGGGTGAAGCGAACCGGCCCGACCTCAGTTCGAGTCGGTATCACCGACTTTGCTCAGTCGCAGCTCGGTGACGTCGTGTTCGTCCAGCTTCCCGCTGTCGACGAAGACGTGACCGCCGGTGAATCGCTCGGTGAGGTCGAGTCGACCAAGAGCGTCTCCGACATCTTTGCTCCGTTCACTGCGAAAGTTCTTGCAGCGAACGGTGAATTGGACGGACAGCCCGACCTCGTCAACACCGACCCGTACGACACGGGTTGGTTGGTCGAACTCGAGGTTGCCGACGAGGCCACACTCGACGCCGCACTCGCGGCAACTCTGGACGCGGAGGCATACAAGGGACTCACGTCCGAGTAGAAAACCTGCGCGTGGACCGGCCAACTCGTGTTGTGTCGCGGCCTGTCTCGCTGCACACGGCGGTCTGCGCAGGGTACGGTCGTTAGGTACGCATGTGCCGAGTCGGGGCGCAGGGCCGTATCGAACGTGACTGTGAAAGATGCTCGTGAAGAAAGTGCACTGCGTAGTCCAGTGATTCATGATCTGGATGATTGACCCAGGAGGAGAAACAGTGAGCGAGAACGGTAACGACGCGGGCTATGGGGAGTCGCCGGCGGAGACCACTTCGGTTTTCCGCGCGGACTTCCTCAATGAGCTCGACAACACCTCCTCTGCAGCACCGGCCGCCGAGCAGCCGGTTTCGGGCGTGGAAGGCCTTCCCGCCGGAGCCGCACTTCTGGTGGTCAAGCGGGGACCGAATGCAGGATCCCGCTTCTTGCTCGATCAGCCGACGACGTCGGCAGGTCGGCACCCGGACAGCGACATCTTCCTGGACGACGTGACCGTCAGCCGTCGTCACGCCGAGTTCCGTCAGGAAGATGCAGATTTCCACGTCGTCGACGTCGGAAGCCTCAACGGCACCTACGTCAACCGTGAGCCTGTCGATTCGGCAGTTCTCGCGAATGGTGACGAGGTTCAGATCGGCAAGTTCCGTCTGGTGTTCCTCACCGGCCCTCGTGCCGGCGGTTCGCAGGTCGGCGAGTCGTCAGCAGGTGCGGGTAGCTAATGACGGCAGTGCGGCAGCAGAGCCAGCCCGGAATGTCGATTGGTTCCGTGCTGGATCGGTTGCGTCCAGATTTTCCCGACGTGACGATTTCGAAGATCCGTTTCCTCGAGTCCGAGGGCTTGATCAGCCCGCAACGGACACCGTCGGGATACCGCAGATTCTCTGTCGAGGACTGCGAGCGTCTTCGCTTCGTGCTGACCGCTCAACGCGATCAGTACCTGCCGCTCAAAGTGATCAAAGAACAACTCGAAGCGATCGACAGTGGCGCAGCGACGGTGAGTGCAGAAGTTCCTGCGCCTCGTCGTGCTCGCGTCCTGTCGATCGCTACGGGCGATGTCTCACCCGAGGCGTTCCGGGTCGATCGCGAAGTTCGAGTCGGTCGTCAGGATCTTCTCGCGCGCGCTGACATCGACGATCGGTTTCTGACCGATCTGATCCGCACCGGTTTGGTCGTTCCCGGCGCGGCGGGCTTCTTCGACGAGGATGCCGTGACGTTGGCGCGCACCGCTAAGGCGATGTCCGAGTACGGCTTGGAGGTTCGCCATCTGCGGGCGTTCAAGTTGGCTGCTGATCGCGAAGCGGGGCTGGTGACTCAGATCGCCGGACCGGTTGCCAAGGGTCGTGACGCCGGAGCACGTGATCGTGCCGAGGAAATGGTGCGGGAGCTGGCCGCTCTGTCACTGACTTTGCACACGTGTCTGGTCAAATCGGCAGTTCGGGGAAGTCTCGATCGCTGAGTTCCTCGATCAGCGGGGCACACTCGAATAGAATTTCAGTACGACCGCATCGGAGTCGGTCGGCTGGATCACGTCAGGTTGGAGGCAAGCTCGATGGGCGAAATGCGTGTGATCGGAGTTCGTGTCGAGCAGCCTCAGAATCAGCCGGTCCTGTTGCTGCGAGAGTCCGACGGCGATCGGTACCTGCCGATCTGGATCGGGCAAACCGAAGCTACCGCGATTGTTCTCGAACAACAGGGAGTCGAGCCGGCGCGGCCGCTGACTCACGACCTGATCAAGATCTTGATCGAATCTTTCGGTCGGAGCCTCAAGGAAGTTCGGATCGTGGACCTGCAAGAGGGCACTTTTTACGCGGATCTCGTCTTCGACGAGCAGACCACTGTCTCGGCACGTCCGTCGGACTCGATTGCATTGGCCCTGCGCATCGGCGTTCCGATCTTCGCGTCGGAGGCTGTTCTCGCCGAGGCCGGTCTGGTCATTCCCGACGAGCGCGAAGACGAGGTCGAGAAGTTCAAGGAATTCCTCGACACCATCTCGCCGGACGATTTCAAAGCCACTGATGGTTAGCCTGAATTGACTGGTTGCGGACTTTAGTCTTCAACTCTCAAGTAGAGGTTGAGTCTCGGTCGGCGTGTTGCGTTGACCATGCACCCTCCTGGACTTACCGTTGCGTGCGGTGGAGATCTTCTCGCCTTGTCGATCGAGGCGTACTCTGGGTAAGTCCACTCATGGAATTACCTGCCTTGGATTCACATCTGAAAGTTCGGTCGGCACGGGATTCTCGTGACTGCTGATAGCACAGGTTGGTTACATGATGGCGAAGCGAGAGGGAGACGGCAGTGGAAGAACAGTCGAATGAGCGCGGGACGGGCATAGCCGGTAGTGCCGCGACTGCAGAAATGTCTTCCGAAGAGCTGCAGCCGGGCTTGTTCCCGGACGATTCCATCCCCGACGACCTCGTCGGATATCGAGTACCCAGTGCGTGCCAGATCGCCGGGATCACGTACCGCCAACTCGACTACTGGGCACGGACGTCGTTGGTTGTTCCGTCGATCCGTGGCGCTGCCGGATCCGGAAGCCAACGTCTGTACTCCTTCAAGGACATTCTCGTTCTGAAGATCGTGAAGCGTCTGCTCGATACCGGCATCTCACTGCAGAACATCCGCGTTGCCGTCGATCACCTCCGTAAGCGTGGCGTCCGCGATCTTGCCAACATCACTCTGTTCTCCGACGGCACCACCGTGTACGAATGCACGTCCCCCGAAGAGGTCGTCGACCTCCTCCAGGGTGGGCAGGGCGTATTCGGCATCGCAGTCAGTGGCGCGATGCGTGAACTCACCGGAACGATCGCCGACTTCCCCGCCGAGCGGGCCGACGGCGGCGAAAGTGATCCCAACCCGGAAGACGAGTTGGCTTCGCGACGCAAGAATCGCGCCAGCCGCAAAACCGGATAACGTACGTCACATCTCTTTGGAGGATGCCACGGTGCAGGTAGGCGTTTCGGTCAACTAGACTGGGCCTGCGTCGCCGGCGTACGGGAGAGCCTCGGATACCGATTCACCGAACTTGTCTTTGTTTCAGTCTTTGTCTCAAAGGTCAGTCGTGAGCGGGATCAGGGCGCCGAAGGAGCAATACCTCCCCGTCAATCTCTCAGGCACCAAGGACCGTACGGGCTCCGACGCCTCTGGAAAGCGGTGGGACAACCCACCCGCCGACGGGGAAAGGCTGTGGCTTCCGCCTTCGGCGGATCACTACCGAATCTCTCAGGCGCTCGGGAATCGAGCATGCGACAGAGGGGGAGGAACACACCGCAGTTCGGTGTGTGTCCTGATCCTCCGATCTGTCTGGGAGTTGTCGTGATCGACGCTGCAAGCCGTATATTTGCCGACCGCCATGTCGGTCCGAACGCCGCGGAACTCGCGCGCATCCTCGAACTCGTCGGGGTCGATTCACTCGACGAACTGGCAACCAAGGCCGTTCCCTCCGTCATCCTCGACGCTGCCCCGAACGGCATCGCTGCCGGACTCGACGCTCTGCCGCTTCCGGTCGGAGAGCACGAGGCACTTGCCGAACTGACTGCACTCGCAGCCCAGAACACCGTCGCGACGTCGATGATCGGCCTCGGCTACTTCGACACGTTGACGCCGCCGGTGTTGTTGCGCAACATCATCGAGAACCCGGCCTGGTACACCGCGTACACCCCGTATCAGCCGGAGATCAGCCAGGGCCGTCTCGAAGCCCTCCTCAACTTCCAGACCATGGTCGCCGATCTCTCCGGCATGGAACTGGCAAACTCATCGATGCTCGACGAGGCCACCGCCGCTGCCGAAGCCATGACGCTCCTGCGCCGCGCGAACCGCAGCAAGTCCCCACGATTTGTCGTCGACGCCGATCTCTACCCGCAGACCCTCGCCGTCATCGAGACTCGCGCCGAGCCGCTCGGCATCGAGATCGTCTCTGCGGACCTCACCGCTGGTCTTCCGGAAGGTGACTTCTTCGGCGTCATCGCCCAGATCCCAGGTGCCTCGGGACGAGTCGTCGATTACACCTCGATCATCGCGGAAGCTCACGAGCGCGGCGCACTGGTTGCCGTCGGCGCAGACCTCCTCGCGATGACGCTCATCACCTCACCCGGTGAGCTCGGCGCGGATGCGTGCTTCGGAACCACCCAGCGTTTCGGTGTTCCCATGGGATACGGCGGACCGCACGCCGGTTACCTGGCCGTGCACTCCAAGCATGCGCGTCAGCTGCCCGGCCGCTTGGTCGGCGTCTCCATCGACGCAGACGGAGACAAGGCGTACCGCCTGGCGCTGCAGACACGTGAGCAGCACATTCGCCGCGAGAAGGCGACGTCCAACATCTGTACCGCTCAGGTGCTCCTCGCCATCCTCGCTGCGATGTACGCGAGCTACCACGGCGCCGAGGGACTCAAGGCGATTGCGTTGCGAGTCGCTGCCCGCGCACACGCGTTGGCAAACGGCCTGCGCGAAGGCGGCGTGACCGTCGTCCACGATTCGTTCTTCGACACCGTGCTCGCTCAGGTTCCGGGCAAGGCGGCCGACGTCGTCGCTGCGGCCAAGGAATCCGGGATCAACCTGCGTCTGGTCGATGCCGATCATGTCGGTATCTCCTGCGACGAGGCCACGACCGCCGACCACGTCCTTGCCGTGCTCGACGCGTTCGGGATCGAGGATGCTGTTGTCGCCATCGAAGCCGAGGGCAATTCGGTTCCGGCTGCTCAGGAGCGCACCTCCGACTACCTGCAGCACGAAGCCTTCACCCGTTACCGTACGGAAACGGCAATGCTTCGCTACCTGCGCGCGCTGTCCGACAAGGACATCGCCCTCGATCGCAGCATGATCCCGCTGGGTTCGTGCACCATGAAGCTCAATGCGACCGCCGAGATGGAATCCATCACCTGGCCCGCGTTCAACGCGATCCATCCGTTCGCGCCGACATCGGATGCGCCCGGTCTGCTGAAGATCATCAAGGATCTCGAAGACTGGCTGGTCGCGGTCACCGGCTACGACAACGTCAGCCTGCAACCCAACGCCGGCAGCCAGGGGGAATACGCGGGCCTGCTCGCGATCCGCAACTACCACCTCAGCCGGGGCGACGACCACCGCGACACCTGCCTCATTCCGTCGAGTGCTCACGGCACCAACGCGGCTTCTGCCGTCATGGCCGGGATGCGCGTCGAGGTTGTCGCCTGCCGTCCCAACGGTGACGTCGACGTCGACGATCTGCGCGCGAAGATCGCCGATCACGCCGAGCGTCTCGCCGCGATCATGATCACCTACCCTTCAACGCACGGTGTCTACGAGCACGAGATCGCCGACATCTGCGCAGCGGTACACGACGCCGGTGGCCAGGTGTACGTCGACGGCGCCAACCTCAATGCGCTTGTCGGCCTTGCCCGTCCGGGCCGATTCGGCGGCGACGTCAGCCACCTGAATCTGCACAAGACCTTCTGCATCCCGCACGGCGGCGGCGGACCCGGCGTCGGCCCGATCGGTGTGCGCTCACACTTGACGCCGTTTTTGCCCGGACACCCGATGGCCCCCGAACTCGGTGGTGGAGGAACGATCTCGGCAGCGCCGTACGGCAGTGCGTCCATTCTGCCCATCACCTGGACCTACATCCGGATGATGGGTGCTGCGGGCCTGCGCCGCGCCAGCCTGACCGCCATCGCGTCGGCCAACTACATCGCGCGTCGACTCGACGAGTACTTCCCGGTTCTCTACACCGGCGAGAACGGCATGGTCGCGCACGAGTGCATCCTCGACCTCCGTGGGTTGACCAAGGACACCGGCGTCACCGTCGACGACGTCGCAAAGCGTCTGGCCGACTACGGTTTCCATGCACCGACCATGAGCTTCCCCGTGGTCGGCACACTGATGGTCGAGCCCACCGAGAGCGAGAACCTCGAAGAGATCGACGAGTTCTGCGAGGCGATGATCGCCATTCGCGGCGAAATCGATCGCGTCGGCGCCGGCGAGTGGACGGTCGAGGACAACCCGCTACGCGGTGCTCCCCACACTGCCGGAAGCATTGCAGCGCAGTGGGATCACCCGTACTCGCGTGAGATCGCCGTCTTCCCGCGTGGCAAGGCCCGCCCGAAGGTGTGGCCGTCCGTGCGTCGTATCGACGGTGCACATGGCGACCGCAACCTGGTCTGCTCCTGCCCGCCGATCGAAGCGTTCGCAGGCAACTAAGGCGTGTGCCCGCCGGAGATCATCACCTCTCGTGTACGAGTTCGAGAACAGTGATCTCCGGCGGGGCGCCGACGCGTACCGGCGGACCCCAAGCCCCGGCGCCACGCGTCGTGTACAGCACTGTGTTTCCGACCCTGTCCAAGCCTTGCACCGAAGGCTGCTGCAGCGGAACGAGATACCGCAGCGGCCACATCTGACCGCCGTGAGTGTGCCCGGACAGTTGCAGATCGATACCCATCTCGGATGCCTCGATCGCTTGACGCGGTTCGTGCGCGAGAAGCAAGGCGAAAGTATTCGGATCGCGACCTGCGAGCGCGGCAGTCAGGTTCGGCTCGTACGGGGCCGGCGACGTGTAGTCGTGGATGCCCACGATGTCGATGGTATCGCCGCCATGCTGGATCGAGGTGCGGCTGTTGCGAAGTGTGGTGATCCCCAATGTCTCCCACACGTCGAGCCATTTGCCGCCGTCGTCGGCGTAGAACTCGTGGTTTCCGCTGACTCCGAAGATTCCGTCGGGCGCCCGAAGATCGGCGAGCGGAGCAAGATCGGGAGCAACTTTCGCGACGGTTCCGTCCACGAGGTCGCCGCCGATCGCGATCAGATCGACATTCTGCGAGTTCACGATATCGACCACCTTGCGGGTGAAGTCGACCCCGCGGGCCGGTCCCACGTGCAGGTCGGTGATCAAGGCGATCCGGTATCCGTTGAAGCCCTCAGGTAGGCGAGCGAGCGGCACGCGGACGCGGGAAATCTTGGGGCCCGACGCCTCGTAGACGCCGTAGCCGGCGGTGCCGATCGCCGCGAGAGTGACTGCTGCCGTAGCCAACTGCAACGTACGACGCTTGGCTGGGTCGACTTCGGTCGTGGTATCCGTGTGGCGTGCACGTAGTCGACCGATCCCGGCGAACAGGCCGATCACGAGCAGTCCGGGAATCAGATACAGCCACGAAGCCAGCCAGACCCATCCGACAAATCCGATCGGTCGCGCCCAGGACGTCGAGAAGACTTCGCCGCTGCCGACCCCGATGAGCGTCGAGACCGCCAAGACGACAAGCGCAGTGTCGGCGAGACGAGCCCATCGCCTCGGGATGCCGGTGGCGCGAACGAGTCGGCGATGCAGGAACCAGGTCAGAAGGGCGAGAAGGACTGCAAAAACCGCGACGCGCCCCATCAGGACAGCATCTTGGTCACTGCGGCCGCGAGAGCGGGGTCGGACGTCGAATCGACCCGAACCAATGTTCCGCCCGTCCGATCCGAGACGTCTTGGAGTGTGGAGACGTCGTCGCCCGCACCGACGACGATCACGTCGACCTGTACCGGACGCGACGGATTGCCCGTAGCGGCGATCGCGCTGAGCAGTTCGGCTCGCGTCGTGGCGGATTCGTCAGGCGTACTCGAGGTGATCAGCAGCACCGAGTTGACTCGCCCCGCGTCGAAACCGTCCACGGCGGCTTTGTAGGAGCTGGCAAGCGCCGGGTACTTGGAGGTCTTTCCGCCGGCCCGAAGCCCGTTGAGGAAATCGGTGATCGTGGCACGCCGATTCGGCTCGGACAGTGAACCGCCCGGAACCAGGATGCGCTCGGACGGTTTTCCGTCGGTGCCCGTGCTGAACTCGCGAAGGCCGATGTCCGAAGCGTCAGGGCTGCGACCCAATTGGGTATTCACCGCCGAGGCAACGTTCGCCAAGCGGGTAGTGCCACCGTCGTCGGTACCCATCGACGCCGACGTGTCCATCAGGATGGTGGCACTGCGCGGCGAGACCGGGTTGGCGACTATGTCACCGAGCGCCGCTGCGGTCTCCGCCGAAGCCGGTTTCAACGTGGACGAGATCTTGGCCGGGGACACCGCCCCGAGATCGGGAAGGTCTTGGCCCTCGACCCGGAAACCGGCGCCGACGAACAACTGTGACTGATTCGGCTCACGCATGAAATCGGCAAACTGTGCCGCTGCGCGCGACGCGGTTTCGTCGATCCCGCTGCCCGAGACGATGACCGCCGGATAGTCCGCGACTGGCGTTGCGCCGGCGGGGGAGTACGTCGTCATCGCCGCGTTCGCGCTCTGCGCTATCGACTGTTCCGTGGCCGGAACGGCTTTCACCGAATCCGGTGTTCCGGCGCTCAGTGCTCCGAGGGCTTCGGCGGTGGACGAGGGGGGAGTCGGCAAGGATTGGAACTGCAACGCCCGTGCACTGAGCGCAGCGTTGACCTGAGCGGACTTCGCCTGATCCGTCGTGACCGGACCGGCACCCGCATCGGCGACGTCGGCAGCGATCGCCTGTGCAGCCATCGAGGTTTCGGTACTTCCGACCGGCAGGGCGACCGTCAGATCGGAAGGCAAAGACTTCCAACTCGATGCTGCGCCGGCCAATGCTGCCGCGGTCTCGGGACCGGCTGCCAGAACGATCGGGGAACTCGCGAGCGAGCGAGGATCACCGTTGATCACGGCCTTGCCCGACAGTGGCGCGAGTTCGAACGAACTCGTCGGGATCCACAGGGAGGGACGTGGTCCCAATGCTGCGTCGTCCCAGGGGGCCGCCGGACCGGCTTCGAGTGCCGTCGAGACCGACGCGGACGGCGCACCGTGCACCACGACGGCGATGCAGTGATCACGCACCACCGGCGAGGTCTGGGTGTACCGCTTCGCCAGTTCCTCGACCTGTGGGGCTATGGACGGATCCGCGGTGACGTCGAGTGTCTTGTTGCCCTCGACGCACGTACCGGCTGCCTGCTGTCCCTGATCGTCGATCCGGTTGCTGAGGGCCTTCCATCCGAAGAAGCCTGCCACGATCAAGACGATCAGCACGACGACGAGAATCGGCCCCTTACTGATACCTCTGGCGCCTGACCCGCCGCGATGTTCGCCCACGTACCTTGCCCTACCTTGGTCACTCGAAGAATGTCTGTTGAACGGACTGTGTCCTCGGCCAGTCTAGTGACGAAACTTCGGGGCCTACGCGAACAGCCTCGACACCGGGAGCGGTGCCGAGGCTGTTCGGGTTCAGCTTCGAGTTCGAAGAAGGTGAAATCAGGCGTTGGCGGCCTTGTACTCGCGGCGGCGGCGATGCAGGATCGGCTCCGTGTATCCGCTGGGCTGCTTCGCGCCTTCGAGGATGAGTTCCTTGGCAGCCTGGAACGCGATGTTGGAATCGAAATCAGGTGCCATGTTGCGGTACTCGGCGTCGCCCTCGTTCTGACGGTCGACAACCGGGGCCATGCGCTCGAGTGCACTGACAACGTCGCTCTCGCTGACGATGCCGTGACGCAGCCAGTTGGCGAGCAGCTGGCTCGAGATGCGCAGCGTGGCGCGATCCTCCATGAGCGCGACATCGTGGATGTCGGGAACCTTGGAGCAGCCGACGCCCGCGTCGATCCAACGGACCACGTAGCCGAGGATGGACTGGCAGTTGTTGTCGAGCTCTTCCTTCTTCTCCGCGTCCGTCCAGTCGGTGCTGGGAGCGAGCGGGATGGTCAGGATGTCGTCGACGCTCGCGCGAGGCTTGCCCTTCAGGCTGTCCTGAACTGCGAATACGTCGACGCGGTGGTAGTGCGTCGCGTGCAGCGTTGCGCCGGTCGGCGAAGGTACCCATGCAGTGTTGGCGCCGGCCTTGGGGTGACCGATCTTCTGCTCGAGCATGTCTGCCATCAACTCGGTCATGGCCCACATGCCCTTGCCGATCTGGGCCTTGCCCTGCAGACCGCAGGCCAGACCGGTGTCGACGTTCCAGTCCTCGTAGGCGCCGATCCACTTCTGCTTCTTCATCTCGGCCTTGCGCACCATCGCGCCGGCTTCCATGGAGGTGTGGATCTCGTCGCCGGTGCGGTCGAGGAAGCCGGTGTTGATGAACACGACGCGGTCGCTGGCTTCCTTGATGCAGGCGGCGAGGTTGACCGTCGTACGACGCTCCTCGTCCATGATGCCGACCTTGAGCGTGTTCTCCGGAAGCCCGAGAACCTGCTCGACACGGCCGAACAGTTCGGTGGTGAAGGCAACCTCCTCGGGACCGTGCTGCTTGGGCTTGACGATGTAGATCGAGCCGGTGCGGCTGTTGTCGAGCGGTCCGTTGGCGTCACTGATCGAGAGGCCGTGCACTGCACAGGCACTGGTGATCAAGGCGTCGAGGATGCCCTCGGGGACCTCGTTGCCGTCGGCGTCGAGGATCGCGGGGTTGGTCATGAGGTGACCGACGTTGCGGACGAACAGGAGCGAACGACCGTGCAGGCTGAGTTCGCTGCCGTCGACTGCGGTGTACTTACGGTCGCCGTTGAGCGTGCGGGTGAAGGACTTGGCGCCCTTCTTGATCTCCTCGGACAGGTCACCACGGTTGAGACCCAACCAGTTTCGGTAGCCGACAACCTTGTCGTCGGCGTCGACAGCGGCGACAGAATCCTCGAAGTCCATGATCGTGGTGACGGCGGATTCGAGAACGACGTCCTTGACGCCGGCGGCGTCGGTGCTGCCGATCGGGGACGAGGCGTCGATCTGGATCTCGGCGTGCAATCCGTTGTTCAGCAGCAGGATGCTCGTCGGTGCGTCCTTCTCGCCGAGGTAGCCGACGAACTTCTCCGGCTGGGCGAGCGTGGTGACAGTACCGTCTGCCAACGTGATCTTCAGTTCACTGCCGTCGACAACGTACTTGGTTGAATCTGCATGCGATCCCGACGCGAGAGGTGCTGCCGCATCGAGGAATTCACGCGCCCAGGCGATGACCTTGTCGCCGCGGACCTTGTTGTAGCCGGAACCCTTCTCGGCGCCGTTCTCCTCGGAGATGGCGTTGGTGCCGTACAGCGCGTCGTACAACGAACCCCAGCGGGCGTTGGACGCGTTGAGTGCGAAGCGCGCGTTGAGGATCGGCACGACCAACTGCGGGCCGGCCGTCGAGGTGATCTCGGTGTCGACGTTCGCGGTGGTGACCGAGAACTCGGCAGGCGTCGGCAGGAGGTAGCCGATTTCCTGCAGGAACGCCTTGTACGCGGCGGCGTCGATGGGAGCGCCGGCGTGATCGCGATGCCACTGATCGATCTGAGCCTGCAGATCGTCACGCTTGGCAAGCAAGTCGCGGTTCTTCGGTGCGAGCTCGGTGATGACCTTGTCGGCGCCGGCCCAGAACGTTTCGGCGTCTACACCGGTGCCGGGAAGAGCCTCCTCGACCACGAAGTCGTAGAGAACCTTGGCAACCTGAAGACTGCCGACCTGAACGCGCTCAGTCATGAATAGCCTCACTTTTCCGAAAGCGGAGCATCACATATGGATGCCATGAACCAACATCAATGTTACCTGGGAGTATTCCCACCGCTGTCCGCGCCCTGAGCTGCGATAATCGGGCGCGAAGAGCTGAAACGATCAAGTGAAATTCGTTCTGTCTAGAGTTTGCGCGCGGAAATCTCGAAACCAGCCGCGCGTAGACGCTCGACCAGGACGTCGCCGAGCGCTGTCGCTGGAGTCAAAACGCCGGTGGCCGGGGGAAGAGCCTTTTGGTCCTTCGCCAACGACAACGCAGATTCGCCGAGCATTACCGCCGTCGCGCTGTATCCCGGGTCGCCCTTCGCCTTCACTCGTGATGTGTATCGGGCGCCGGTCGTGGTCGTGGTGAACACGTCGAGCGTGAAGTGGCCCTTCTTCTGGGTGCTCTCGCTCGGACCTTCACCGGGAGCCGGCAATACCTTGTCGAGAAGGAAACGTGTCGGAGGTAGAGCGAGTCCGGCGACCAGCGCGCCGAGGCCGACCGCCACGCCGCCCGCAATCACCGGTGACACCACCGATGAGCCGACGCTCATCACCTCGCTGTACTTGAACTTCTTGCCGTACGCCCACTCTCGGAGCGCATTGCTGCGACGGACGACTCGTGTGTTGTACGACGCCATCACGAACGGCGCTTTCCACCCCTTCAACGACGGATCGATCTTCTTGCCGTCGACCACGCTCACGTCGCTCTGGCGTCCGAGTTCGGGCTCCCGATCACGATCGGGGCTCAGCGAGTACGGCGAGGCAGCAAGTTTCCGCAGGCGCGCATCGTCTTTCGACACGTCGATTTGGTTGCGAAGCGAATCGATGGTGCCACCGCTCACGCCGCCGCGCAGGGCCGTGACCACCAGGGTGGTGTCGGTGAGCTCGCCGGCGCCGTCGGCGGCGACCTTCTCGTGCAGGACGTGAACTCCGAGATCGGAAGGGATGGAATCGAATCCGCAGGAATGGACGATCTTGGCGCCGGTCGAGACCGCCAGCTCATGGTTGTCGTCGATGCTCTCGCGGTGGAACAGCACCTCACCGGTCAGGTCGACGTAATGAGTTCCGGCGGAGGCGCATTCGTGAACAAGGGCGTGGCCGTACTTGGCATACGGGCCGACCGTGGTGGCGACGACCCGGGTTCGCTGGGCGAGTGCCTTCAGTGCGGTTGCGTCGTCGGCGTCGGCGATGATCAAGGGGAGATCGGCAGCGGCAGTACCCAGATCGGCGCGAGTGGCTGCCAACTTTTCGAGGGAGCGGCCACCGAGGCCGATCTTCGTGCCTTCGGGAGCATGTTTGACGAGGTAGTCGGCGAGAAGCTTACCGACGAAGCCGCTCGCTCCGTAGACGATGATGTCGAGTTCTCGGGCGGGCGAGGTTCCAGTCATGGAGCCAGCCTACAAACGAGTAGTCGAAAGTGATGTGACCGCGGTCACTCGGCGGGGAGGGGCTCCTTGACGACGAGGATCGGAGCCTCGACTTCGAGCAACAGGCGTTGCAGCGGGCGTTCGAGGAGGAACTTGCCGATGGGGGACATCCGGCGTGTTCCGACGATCAGGAGATCGACACCCGCGTCGTGGACCAGGTCGACGAGCGCGGTAACCGGATCGCCGTCGTGCTCGGTGGTGCGCAGATCCCACTTCGTCTCCGAGAATCCACCGGCGTCGAGCGCTGACTGGATCTCGCCGCGAAGAGCGGCCCGATCGTCCTCGGTGTCTCCGAGGTTGACCGTGCCTCCGATGTTGACGTCGTCCAGGACGTGCAGAACCAGCAGTTCCTCGCTTCGACCCACGGATTCCCGTGCAGCGGCCACGATTGCGGCACGGCCTTCCGGGCTGTCCTTGTGTACGACGGCGATCGTCATGGTTCCTCCGAGTCGGTGAGCAGTGTCGGCTCCATTATCGCCTGCAATGCTGTGCTCTACCTGAAATGAGCTACTCGACACGGGGGTTTGGGGGTGACGAGATCGCCACATCGGGGCGGCTGGGTGCTGCCCATCACGAATGCGGCGTGCTGCCGATCACCACGGCGAAGGTTTGTAATCCTTGAGGAAGCAGCCGTGCAGGTCGACGCCCAGTTCACCCTGAACGATGGGGTCGTAGACGCGGGCGGCACCGTCGACGAGGTCGAGTGGTGCGTGAAAACCTTCGTCGGCCAACCGCATCTTGGTGAAGTGCGGGCGTTCGTCGGTGATCCAACCGGTGTCGACGGCGGTCATGAGGATGCCGTCGTCGAGCATTTCCTTGGAGCTGGTGCGGGTCAGCATGTTCAGTGCTGCCTTGGCCATGTTGGTGTGCGGGTGGCCAGGGCCCTTGTACGCGCGGCTGAACTGGCCTTCCATGGCGGAAACGTTCACGACGTACTTGCGTCGTGCAGCGGCCGCGGCCATCGACGGGCGCAAGCGCGAAACGAGAATGAAGGGCGCGACCGAGTTGCAGAGCTGGACTTCGAGAAGCTCGATTGGATCGACCTCTTCGACGGTCTGAACCCAGCTGTTGGTGTGCGCGAGGTCGGGCAGCAGCCCGCCCGCGTCGATGGCGATGCCCTGCTCGATGCGATCGGGTGACGCCGACTTGGCGACGAGGGCGAGTGAACTGACCGCGTCGGCGGACAGATTTCCGGAGGTGATGCTTGCGACGTCCGACAGCGATCCGGCCAGAGCCGCGGGGTGGGCGTCGCTCGTCTTGCCGAAAGTCAGGACATCAGGCAGTTCACCGGCGGGAAGCGCACCGGACTCGGCGTCGACCAGAGCGCCGTAGGCACCGGGGGAGCGTCGGACGGTTTGCGCGGCGTTGTTGATGAGGATGTCGAGTGGACCCTGTGCGGCAACGGAATCCGCGAGTGCAACAACCTGGGCGGGGTCGCGGAGGTCGATGCCGACGATGCGCAGACGGTGAATCCAGTCGTTGCTGTCTTCCATCGCTTTGAATCGGCGGATCGCGTCGTTGGGGAATCGCGTCGTGATGGTCAGATGTGCGCCGTCACGCAGCAGGCGCAACGCGATGTACATGCCGATCTTCGCGCGGCCGCCGGTCAGAAGTGCGCGTCGGCCGGTGAGATCAGTGCTGGCATCACGTTTGCTGCGGCTGGTGGCAGCGCAATCGGGGCACAGTTGGTGGTAGAAGGCGTCGACTGCGGTGTAGCGCTGCTTGCAGATGTAGCACGGCCGCGCCTTGATGAGCGTGCCGGCGGAAGCGCCCGCGGTGTTCGACTTGATCGGAATGCCTGCGGTCTCGTCGTCGATGCGATCGGGTGAACCGGTGGCAGTCGCAGCGACCACTTGGCGGTCGGCTTCGTTGACGGCTGCGCGCGAGGCGAGGCGACGCTTCTTCTTGAGTCGCTTGAACAGATGGCCGACAGCGCGCTGCATGGTGATCGAATCGGGATGCTCGTCGTCGAGTTCGGCGGCTTCGGAAAGGACCTTCAGGCAGATTTCGAGTTCTGCGGGGTCGAGTCCGGTGAGTTCGGCTCGAGCAGATTCTGAATCGGCTGTTTCCAGCGAATCTGCCTGCAGTGCATCCGACTTCTTGGTGTCTGTATCCACTTCGAACTTCTGTTCCATCTCGATCGCCGCTCGCGCGGACTGTTCCCTGGTGCGGGAACTTCGCCAATTACGAGAAAAGCTCCGGTTCGATGAACCGGAGCTTTTCCTGTCTGTCTCAACACAGAGTGTCCGAGGGGGGACTTGAACCCCCACGTCCGTTAATAGGACACTAGCACCTCAAGCTAGCGCGTCTGCCATTCCGCCACTCGGACTCGGCCCCGATTTCTCGGTGCTGGGAAAGAGTATCCGATTAGGTGAGCTGCCCCAAATCGCCAGGTTGCGGGGCATTCCGGTCGCCCGCGTCGTTTGATTCGATGGTAGGAAAGTGGAATGACCACAACCCCGAATAATCCGAATCCGAGCAGAGCCGAAGCAGAAGTAGTCGAACTGGTCAGTTCCCTCATCCGCTTCGACACCTCGAACACGGGAGAACTCGAAACCACCAAAGGCGAGCGTGCGTGCGCGGAGTGGGTTGCCGCGCAGCTTCAAGAAGTCGGTTACGAGACGGAATACGTCGAGTCCGGAGCACCCGGCCGAGGAAATGTCTTTGCTCGTTTGAAGGGAGCCGAGTCTGGTCGTGGTGCGTTGATGCTTCACGGTCACCTCGACGTAGTTCCGGCCGAGCCCGCCGACTGGAGCGTCCATCCCTTTGCCGGCACCGTCCAGGACGGTTACGTCTGGGGGCGCGGCGCCGTGGACATGAAGGACATGGTCGGGATGATCCTGGCCCTCGCCAGACAGTTCAAGGCGGAAGGCGTCGTACCGCCGCGTGATCTGGTGTTCGCCTTCGTGGCGGACGAGGAAGCTGGCGGAAAGTACGGATGCCAGTGGCTGGTCGAGCACCGCCCGGATCTGTTCGAGGGAGTGACCGAGGCCGTGGGTGAGGTCGGCGGTTTCTCGCTGACGGTTCCGCGGCCTGACGGAACCGACCGCCGGCTCTACCTCGTGGAGACTGCGGAAAAGGGCCTAGGTTGGATGCGTCTGACTGCCAAGGGACGCGCCGGGCACGGCTCCTTCCTCCACGACGACAACGCGGTCGCGACACTCGCCGGCGCGGTCTCGAGGCTTGCTGCCCACCAGTTCCCGATCGTGATCTCGGATTCGGTCGCGGAGTTCCTGACCGCCGTCGGCGAGGAGACCGGATTGGACTTCGATCCGGGATCACCCGACATCGACGGGACTCTCGCGAAGTTGGGGACGATCGCCAACATCATCGGGGCGACGTTCCGTGACACGGCGAACCCGACGATGCTCAAGGCCGGATACAAGGCGAACGTCATTCCGCAGACTGCCGAGGCGGTCTTCGACTGCCGCGTGCTGCCGGGACGGCAGGCCGAATTCGAGCGCACGGTGGACCAACTGATCGGTCCCGACGTGACCCGCGAGTGGATCACCAAGCTGGATTCGTACGAAACAACGTTCGACGGCCACCTCGTAGACGCCATGAACGAGGCGATCCTCGCCCACGATCCGGAGGCTCGCACAGTTCCGTACATGCTCTCCGGCGGAACCGACGCGAAGGCATTCGCGAAACTGGGCATTCGCTGCTTCGGCTTCGCGCCGTTGCAGTTGCCGCCCGAGCTGGATTTCAGCGCGCTGTTCCACGGCGTCGACGAGCGAGTTCCGGTGGACGCACTACTGTTCGGGACACGTGTTCTGGAACATTTCCTGCTCAATTCCTGACGAGCACGTAGATAGATCCGTGAGCTCGACGCACATCGAGCTCTCTTGTCACAGAAAGGATTCGCATGGCGCACGATCCGTACGAACCATTGCCGAAGTTGCCGAGTTTCGAGCTGACCAGTGACGACATCACTGCGGGCCAGCCGCTGAAGCTTGCTCAGGCCAGTGGAGCCTTCGGTGTCCCCGGTGGCGAAGACATCTCACCGCAGCTCTCGTGGTCCGGCTTTCCGGCCGAGACGAAGAGCTTCGTCGTGACGGTGTTCGATCCGGACGCACCGACTGCGTCGGGGTTCTGGCACTGGGCCGTGGCGAACATCCCCGCTTCCGTCACCGAGCTCCCCGCCGGTGCCGGCGCGGCGGACAGCGATGTCCTGCCCGCCGGAACCGTCACCCTCCGCCACGACGGTGGTGGGTTCGGTTTCATCGGTGCAGGCCCGCCTCCCGGGCACGGTCCGCATCGCTACATCGTCGCGGTGCATGCCCTCGACGTGGAGGCGCTCGACGGAGTCACCCCTGATTCGTCGCCGGCGTTCCTCGGTTTCAACGTGTTCCATCACGCGATTGCGCGTGCAACCCTGACCGGGACGTTCGAGGTCGAATAGTCACTATGCTGTGCGCCTTTATTAACCGCGGGCGGTTAATAAAGGCGCACAGCACTCTCTAGCGAGGGTTCTCAGCTCCCACAGCCTGGGCGATCGACGAGAAACCCGCTGCGCGGACCCGCTTGGCTATCCCCTTGTGGATGCTGCGAGCCCAGAACGGTCCGCCGTAGATGAAGCCGGTGTATCCCTGCACCAGCGTCGCGCCGGCGAGGATCCGTTCCCACGCCTGATCGGCCGTCTCGATACCGCCGACCGAGATGATGGTCATCTTGTCGCCCACTCGGGCGTACAGGCGCCGAAGTACTTCGAGTGAGCGCTCGGCGACCGGTGCACCGGACAGCCCGCCTGCGCCGAGTGCAGCTACCTCGGCGTCCGGGGTCTTCAAACCGTCGCGACGGATCGTGGTGTTGGTCGCGACGATTCCGGCAAGTCCGAGTTCGATTGCCAGATCGGCGACCGCGTCGACGTCCTCGTCCGAGAGGTCGGGCGCGATCTTCACCAGTACCGGCACGCTGACGGTGTCGAGCACGGCCTGCAGGATCGGGCGCAGTGATTCGACGGCCTGCAGATCACGGAGTCCAGGTGTGTTCGGCGAGCTGACATTCACGACCATGAAGTCGGCCAGCGGACCCAGAAGCTGCGCGCTGGCGGTGTAGTCGGCAGCGGCGTCGGCGGCTTCGACGATCTTGGTCTTGCCGATGTTGGCACCGATCGGCACCGTGACGCGGCGCTGTCGCAGGAAATTCGCCGCGTGACCAGCGCCGTGGTTGTTGAAGCCCATCCGGTTGATCAGAGCGCGGTCGGCCGGAAGACGGAAGAGACGCGGCGCGGGGTTACCGGGCTGAGCCTGGGCCGTCACTGTTCCGACCTCAGCGAAACCGAATCCCAACGGGCCCCAGGCGTCGACTCCGGTGGCGTCCTTGTCGAATCCTGCGGCCAGGCCGAGAGGTGCCGGGAACGTCAGACCGAATGCCTGACTCCGCAGAACCGGGTCGTCGACGACAAGGACTTTTGCGACCAGCCAGCGAAGGGGAGCGAACCGTGTCACCAGTTTCATCGCGGTGAAGGCAATGTGGTGGATGCGTTCCGGTGGGACCCGGAACATCAGGCTCAGCAGCAGTTGGTACACGATTCTCCAGCTCTTCGATGGTGTGATTTTGTCAGCGGTTTCGACAGCGGCGGGCCCTGGTCGTCTGTTGGACGATCAGTGCTGAATGCCGTCCGGATCGGTCACGTGCAGCGGCGTCTTCTTTCGCTTGAGGAGCACGCGACGACTGCCGTCGGGGTAGAGACGGACTCGGGAGAGTTCCCATCCGCCGAACTCGGCGGAGATCGCCAGACGCATCGACGCCGTGACCCGCGAAACGTTCGGCGGTAGTCGAAGGGGCACATAGTCGAACTTGTCGTCCGACGTCTCCCACTGCGCGGGGATCCCGCGCGTACGCTTTTCCATCAGTTCTCCCGTGACGGGATGACCTGCAGCCCGTCACCGGTTGCCGATCCGACGATCAGATTGCCGTTGGAAGAGTCTACGGCCAACGAATTCGGCTGTCGCACCGTCTTGAACCGTCCGGTCTCCACGGGGATGCCGGACGACAGATCGAAGCCGACCACTTCATTGGTCGCGGTCAGTGTCACCCACACCCGATCCGCGGTCTCGTCGTAGGCAACGGCGTACGGCGACTCGCCGACGGGGTAGCGCTGGTGCATCAGGAGCGGATCGGCAGTGAAGACGAGCAGTTCGTTGCCGGTGGTGTCGGTGACCAGAATGCGTCCGAAGCGATCGGTGGCCAGATGAGTTGCGCCCTCACCGGCGCGGAGAGCGACGCCGAGTTTGCCGTCTCCGAGGTTGATCGCCGTCAGCGAGGTCTGACGGTGATCGAGGGCGCTCAGGTTGTCGCCGGTGACCGCGAGTTCGTCGACGGATGCGAATCCCGAAACCGTCTGTGACTGATCGGTCTTCGGGTCGACGATGTGAACTGAACCATTGTCCGTGCCGATCGCGATGCGGCCGTCGTTGAGTTCGACCGCTGAATTCGCCTGCCCGTCTACCGGGATGGACGTCTGTTCGCCCGAAGTCAGATTCAGCTTCACTACCTGGCGATCCATCGACAGAAGAGCGCTACCGTCAGAGCCGATCGAAACGTCGCGTACGTCGGAATCCAGGGCTGTTGGACGACCTGCAGAGGCGGGGTCGGCGCCGGCCAAACTGTCCGAAGGAACGACCAGCACCGAACGGGGGTCGTTGGCAACCACTACAGCCCTGCGCGTGATCGGGTCGAATGTGATGGAATCGATCAGACCTGAATACGGGTGAACCACGCCGTCCGGGGTACTGGTGGTGGCCGGTGAGACCGCTGCCGTTGCGGGATCGATCGTGATGAGGTCGTCTCCGCCATCTCCGGAAGAACATCCTGTGACCAGCAGAACCGCCGCCCCCATTGCTGCTGCAGTGGTGCGGATCCCTAGGCGAGCCATGTGTAGTTCCTCTTTTTCTTGTCATCTGTTCTTCACGCAGTGCGACTGTCATCGATCATCCCTGATCGCAGTCGGGCGCCGTTCATCGCGTCGAGGAACTACCGACCATTCCGCTCACACCCCTGACGCGATACCGTACGAACAGCGGTTGCGGTTGACGCTGCAATCACCGAGGAGATCATTGTGATTCCCACAGAACCCACCGATTCCGGCGCGCAGTCGCCCGAACCGGCGCGGCCGGGCTTCGAGATCGAGGACCTCACCGTCGGCGCTCACGCACACGGTTTCGGCAGGTCCGACGGTCGAACTTTCGCGTTCCGCGTACGAAAGAGCATGCTGTTCGTCGAGGTATACGGCGAATACTGCGAGCACAGTGTGCCGACCCCTGCAGACGTTGTCGCCACCGCGGAGCGATCGGTGACCGACATCGATCTGACCGACGAGCGAAGCATCGCCGGTGTGGTCCGCGACGCAGTTCTGTCCACGGAGGCTGATTGGTCACAGCCCGGTCCCGGTGACGGAGTTCGTGAGGGCGACGGCCGCAGCCTGCCGACGGTGAGAGCCGTCCTGAACAGGCTGGGATCGATCATCGATTCTGTTCGGTGAATTCTCGGCGCGGGATGACCAGCGTTGCTCCGGTTGTCGGATGCGGGAACACCTCGACCGGATAACCGTAGACGCGGGTCAGAAGCTCTTCGTGCAACACCGATTCCGGGGGACCGTCAGCGGCGATGCGGCCGTTTTCGAGCACGACGATCCGATCCGCGTACGCCGCTGCCAACGCGAGGTCGTGCAAAACGACGACGACGGCATCGCCGTCCGCAGCGCGAGCGCGCGCCACGGACATCACCGCCTCCTGGTGTCCGAGGTCGAGAGCTGCAGTCGGCTCGTCCAGCAGGATGGTCGACGTTTCCTGTGCCAGTACCCGGGCCAGCGCGACCCGCGCTTGCTCGCCGCCGGACAGCACGGCGAACGGCCGATTGGCGAACCCCTCGACATCGCAGGTCTTCATCGCCGCGGTGATAGCAGCGCCGTCGCGGTCTTCTCGGCGAGTTCCGGTCCATGGCGCACGTCCCATACGAACCACCTGGCGAGCGCTGAACGAAAATCCGATGGTGTGTTTCTGGGGGAGCACCGCGCGTCGGCGCGCCATGTCGATCGGCGACCACTGAGTGAGGTCGGTGCCGTCAACGTCCACCCGCCCAGCGATGACGGGCTGATCACCGGCCAACGCCGCAAGAAGAGTCGACTTACCGGCGCCGTTCGGTCCGACGAGAACGACTAGCTCGCCTGCCCGGACTTCGATGGACACGCCTTCCAGAATCTGCCGACCACCGCGTTCGACTGTGATGTCGCGCGCCTCGAGGGTGACATCACCGACGGCTGGGCTCTTCGGTTCGGGGGTGACGCGGCCGAACAGTTCGCGCCAGTTTCTTACGAGGCTGCTCATGCCCACCCGCCCTGTTGCGCGCGCGTGCGTCGGAGAAGCCAGAAGAAGAAGGGGCCGCCCACCAGAGCGGTCAGCATTCCGAGGGGCAGGTCTGCGTTGTCGATCAGCGACCGCGAGCCCAGATCTGCGACAAGCAGAACCAGTGCGCCGGCGAGGGCGCTCGCCGGAATCAGCGCGCGGTGGCCAGGTCCGACGAGAATGCGCATCAGGTGCGGAACGACCAGGCCGACGAAGAGGATGATTCCCGTGAAGGCAACACTTGCGGAGACGAGGAGAGCGACGATCAGTACCGCGAACTGGCGCAGCCGTTCGACGTTGACGCCCAGGTGACGGGCCGCGTGTTCACCGAGCGCCAGCAGGTCGAGACGTGGGGCGATCATCATGGTCGCGGCGATCCCGACGACGGTCATCGGCGCCACGATCAGGACTGCGTTCCAGGAAGCGCCGTTGAGTGAGCCGAGTTGCCAGAACACGATCTGATCGCGAGCGGACGGGCTGGCGACGAAGGTGAAGAACGCGATGAGCCCGCCGGCGAACGCGTTGATCGCGACGCCCGTCAGCACCAACGTCACTACTTCGGTTCGGCCTTCGTGCCGAGCCAGCAGGTAGACCGCCGCGGTGGTGACCAGCCCGGCGACGAACGCAGCCGCAGCAACGGCCCAGCCGGCCACGAACGTTCCCCCGACGACGATGACAGCACTCGCGCCAACTGCCGCGCCCGCAGACACTCCGATCACTCCGGGTTCTGCGAGCGGATTGGAAAACACACCCTGCAGGAGCGCACCGGAACATCCCAGCGCCGCGCCGACACAGATGGCGAGCACGACGCGGGGGAAACGAACCTCCCACAAAGTCACTTCACCGCTGGGATGGGCGGGCATCGGACCGAGGTCGAGCCCGATGCGATGCAGGATGCTGCCCAAAACCTCGAGAGGCGACGTCGGAACTTGGCCGATGCACGCCGACAGTACCGCGACGATCACCAGGGCGAGAGTCAAGCTGACCAGAACCGCACTCACCCGCGACCGTGACGCGGGGCCAGACGCCGACTTGTCGGCGCCCCCGACGTCGTGTGAATCCTCGGCTGCGGACACAGTCTTACCTGCTTCGGAACTACCTGTCTCTGTACTCACGAATCAGCACTCACGAATCTTTGCTCACGATCCACCGGGCTCGTAGATCGCTTCGGCGAGTGCCGCCATGACGCGTCCGGTGTTCGGCCCGAAGCTGAGCAGTACACCGTCCGCCATGTCGACTACTCGTTTGTTCTTTCCAGCCGGCGTCTGAGCGATGCCAGGGACCTTTTCGAGGCCGTCGATTCCGCCGATCGATGCCAATCCGTCCGTCATCATCAGCAGGGCGTCAGGCGCTGCGGCGATGAGCGCTTCGCTGGTGATGGGCACGAACTGTTGTGTGATGCCCGAGGCGGTTCCTGCATCGGTGGCGCCGAGTGCCTCGATCAAAGAATCTGCTCCGGACCCTTCACCGCCGATCATGGTGATGGCCGATCCGCGCATGTAGAGGAACGCGATTTTCAGTGGATCGCCCTCGGTGGGGACCAGATCGCGAGCTCCAGCGATTTCCGATTCGGTCCGATCGACCAGCGCTGCGCCCTGGGCGGGGACGCCGAGCGCGTCGGCGACGGCCTGGAGTTGTCCCGGCACACCCTCGAGTGTTCGGGTCGGATCGAAGAAGACGACGGGAACACCGGCGGCGCGCAACTGATCCTGGACGCTCTTGGGCCCGATACTGGTGTCGGTGAGAACAACGGTGGGATTGAGGTCGAGAATTGCCTCGGTATTGAGCGATTGGCCGCCGACCGTGACAACCGGCACGTCCGCGACTGCGGGGAACTTGGCGGCGGTGTCGCGGCCGACGAGATTGTCACCGAGGCCGAGCGCCACCGTCGTCGTCGCGAGCGTCCCGTAGCGGTCGGCCGCAACGATCCGGCTGTTGTCGGTGATGGTCACGTCGACGCCGTCGAAGCTCTTCACCGTCACGGGCAGTGTCGCGGTCGGGTTGTCGGACACGGGAACCGGGCTGGAATCTTCGAGTACCGCGGTCCTGGCACCCTGAGATGTCGTCGAAGTGTCGCTGGACCCGCAAGCCACCAGACCGAAACCGGCTGCTGCGACCAGAGCCGCCGCGGCCAAGCGCTTCATCATTTGACGAGGTAGCTCTCGATGTCGACTTCGAGGTCGGCGAACAAGTCGCCGTTGAGGCGGTACGCCAGATTCACCTCGTCGATGAAACGCTGCTGTTCCTCGGCAGGAATCTGCAGTGCATCCAGATTCGAGCGGTAGTCGTCCTTGAAAGGCTTCGGCTTGGGGATGCCTTCGAAGATGTAGAAGCGAAGTCCGTCGGTCTCGAATCCGTAGGCGCGTTCGAGCATCCGGCGGATGATCTGTCCGCCCGAGAGATCGCCCATGTACCGAAGGTAGTGATGTGCGACGAAGCCGGCAGGCCAGTCGAACGCCACCTCCTTCAGGCGGGCGATGTAGCGCTCGGTTGCCGGCAGTGCCACGAGTTCGTCGCGCCAGTTCGGTCCGCCGAGGAACTCGAGATCGGCTTCGAGTGAAGCCACGCGCAACAGATCCTCGGACAGGAACGGGGCGACCAACTCGTTGTCGGCGTGTGTGCGGCCGGCCTCTTCGAGGCTCGTGTAGACGAGGTACGTCTGTCCCAGAAGTGCGGCGTAGCCAGCCGTGGTCAGCTCACCGCCGAGTAGTGCGCCTACGAATCGCGACTGCTCCGTCTCGCGGTGTGCTGCGTCTGTCTCGGTCTTGATTCGTTCGGAGAACGCTGGGCCTGCGTCTGCGGAAAGGCTGTCTACGTCGAGCGTGGTCATTGATTCTCCTGAGGCTGTAGTCAAGCGTTGCCTACTAGGTTAGCCTGCCCTCGCCAACACGATACCTCCGGTATTTCGATCAGCGGGACAGATCAAGCGCTCACATCGTCGAGAGCCGCGGCAATCGCTTTCGGAAGTTCCAATTCTTCGGTTGCCAGTACTCCTGTCAACTGGGCGAGATCACGCGTGCCGACGACGGCGCTGGCCACCCCGGCGCGATCGCGCGCCCAGGCCAGTGCCACCGCCAGTGGGGAAGTACCCAGACCGTCGGCAGCGGTAACGACTGCGTCGACCACCCGGATCGAGGAATCGGTCAGATAGCTCTGCACATCCTGCGAATGTGCTTCGTCGGCGCCGCGGGAATCGACGGGAATGCCGTCGCGGTACTTGCCGGTCAGCACACCGCCAGCGAGGGGTACTGCGGCGAACACTCCGACGCCGTGATGGGCCGCCGCTGCGAACAATTCTTCCTCGACGCCGCGTGCGAGCAACGAGTACTCGGCCTGCGTCGCGGCGAGTGTTGTTGCGCCACCGGCTCCTACGGCCGTCGCGAGCTGCCAGCCGAGGTAGCCGCGCACTCCGACGTACCGCACCTTGCCGCTCGAGACGGCATAGTCGAGGGTTGCTGCAACCTCGTCGACGGGCGTGAGCGGATCCCAGGTTGCGACCTGCCACATGTCGAGGAAGTCGGTTCCGAGTTCACGAAGAGTCGCGTCGAGCTGGCGGAGCAATCCGCGCCGCGAGCAGTCGACGCGGTCGGTGCCGATCGGTGTGGGGTCGATGCCGGCGCTCGAGCTGATGATGAGTTCGTCACGTGGAACGACGTCGTCGAGCAACTCGGCGAGGATTCGTTGCGCCGCACCGGCGCCGTAGGCGGGCGAGGTGTCGACCAGGGTTCCGCCGGCCTCGGCGAACGCGAGTAGCTGCGCAGCAGCCTCGTCGCCGTCCGTGTCGCGTCCCCATGTCAGTGTGCCGAGCCCAAGTCGCGAGACCCGAAGTCCGCTCGTTCCGACAGATCTGTGCTTCATAACCGCCTGCATCTCGCGCCCGACTCGTGTGCGCAAGTGCGGCACCCGAGAGATCTCACCACGTGCAGACTAGTAGGCGCTCGCCTCGAGTCGGGGTATTCGGACACGGACGTGCCGGGCGCGGCGCGGCGCCGTGGGCCCCGGTAGCGTGGCGCCGGTGAAACGTGAACCCGACACACGAAACCTGTGTGCAGTAACCCCATTCGAATCAGCCGGGATCGGTGAGTGATGGGCGAAGCGATGACCTGGCTCCAGGCCGTGATCCTGGGCCTCGTGCAGGGCTTGACCGAGTTCCTGCCCATCTCGTCTTCCGGACATTTGCGAATCGTGTCGGAGATATTCTTCGGCAGTGACGCCGGCGCGTCGTTCACCGCGGTGACGCAGCTCGGCACCGAGTTGGCGGTCCTGATCTACTTCGCACGCGACATCGTGAGGATCATCACTGCCTGGTTCCGAGGTGTGTTCAATGCCGAGCACCGGGGCGATCTCGATTACCGGATGGGCTGGTATGTCATCATCGGCACCATCCCGGTCGGCATCCTCGGGTTCTTCTTCAAAGACCAGATCCGTACCGGCGCACGCAATCTGTGGCTGATTGCCACGATGCTGATCGTGTTCGCGCTCGTCATCGCTGCTGCCGAGTACTACGGACGCAAGACGCGCCCGATCGAATCGCTCACAGCGCGCGACGGCATCATCATGGGTTCGGCTCAGGCACTCGCGCTCATCCCGGGTGTCTCACGTTCGGGTGGCACGATCAGTGCCGGCCTTTTCCTCGGACTCACCCGTGAGGCCGCAGCCCGTTACTCGTTCCTGTTGGCGATTCCGGCAGTTCTCGCCTCCGGTTTGTTCAGCCTCCCCGATGCCTTCGAGCCGGCCGGTGAGGGTCTGAACGCGAGCGGTCCGCAGTTGCTGGTGGCAACCGTCATCGCCTTCGCAGTCGGTTACGCAGCGATCGCCTGGCTGCTTCGATTTGTTGTCGATCACTCCATGTACTGGTTCGTCGGATACAGAATCGCTCTCGGCGTAGTCGTCCTTGCGTTGCTGGCCACAGGGGTCGTGTCCGCGACATAGGGCCCGTTTCGACGTCGACCACCCGTCCGTGCGGCCACCGCCCCATTAGGGTTGTGGAATGACAGTTGTCCTACTGCGGCACGGGCGGTCGACGTCCAACACTGCCCATACCCTGGCCGGTCGAACGCCGGGTGTGGAACTCGACGACCACGGCCGGAAACAGGCCGAAGGCGTCGTCGATCGGCTGGTCGGTCTGGACATCGCGGAGATCGTCCGCTCGCCGCTGTTGCGGTGTGAGCAGACGGTCGGCCCCATTGCCGTCGACCGTGGTCTGACGCCGGTGGTCGAGGATCGCCTCATCGAGGTCGATTACGGCGACTGGACGGGTCGCCCGCTCAAGGAACTCTTGGAAGAACCGCTCTGGAAAGTGGTGCAGCGCCACGCTTCCGGTGCAGTGTTTCCCAGCGGTGAAGGGCTGGCCCAGGTACAGGCGCGAGCCGTTGCCGCGATCCGAGAGCACGACGCACGGCTGGCCGAAGAACACGGCAAGGACGTCGTCTGGATCGCGTGCACGCACGGTGACGTCATCAAATCGGTTCTCGCCGACGCGTTTGCGATGCATCTCGATTCGTTCCAGCGCATCGTCGCCGAGCCCGCCTCGGTCAGTGTGATTCGCTACACGGCGACACTGCCGTTCGTTCTTCGCGTCAACGACACCGGAGACGTGCTCGCCGCGATCGGTGCGGCGAAGGCCGCGACCAACGGTTCGGCTCCCGCGCAGGAGTCCGTCCCCGGCGGAGAGGTCGGTGCGTGAGCTGTGACGGATAATGGGTATTCAGTGATGTTCTGCTCGAACTCGAGGAGGTGCAATGTCGCGCGCGATTCACGTATTTCGCACTCCTGACCGATTTGTCGCAGGAACGGTGGGCGAACCCGGTGACAGGTCTTTCTATCTCCAGGCCGTGCACGAATCACGGGTGGTGAGTGTGCTGCTCGAGAAGCAGCAGGTTCAGGTTCTCGCCGATCGCATGGGCTTACTCCTCGAAGAGGTGCATCGACGCTTCGGAACCGAGGTTCCGCCACAAGCCGACGACGTCTCCGACCTCAGCCCGCTGGTCACACCACTCGACGCGGAGTTCCGGGTCGGCACGATGGGGCTCGGTTGGGACGCCGATGCCGGGGCGGTCGTCGTGGAGCTGCTTGCCGTCAGCGAGACGGAGTTCGACGAATCGGTTGTCCTCGACGACGCCGACGACGGTCCGGACGCGGTCCGTGTGTTCCTGACTCCGGAGCAAGCGCGCGAGTTTTCGCTGCGGTCCGAACGCGTCATCGCGGCGGGACGCGCGCCGTGCCCGCTGTGTGGTGAACCGTTGGCGCCCGAGGGGCACGTCTGCATCCGCACCAATGGGTACCGACGCGGCGAGTCCTTCGGTTTTGCGATCGACGACGCAGACGACGACGAGGTCTGACGTCGTGTCCGAACCTGGTGTGCCGGACGTGCTGCTCGAGGGTGATCTGACTCTGATCGGTCAGATCACCACGGCGAGCAACGCCACGCTGGTATGTGAGTCGACTCTGGGGGAGAAGTCCACCCGCGTGGTCTACAAGCCGGTCCGGGGTGAACGCCCACTGTGGGATTTCCCGGACGGCACTCTGGCGGGGCGTGAGGTCGCGTCGTACCGCGTGTCCGAGGCGCTGGGTTGGGGAGTGATTCCGCGAACAGTGTTGCGGGACGGCCCCTTCGGTCCAGGCATGGTGCAGCGATGGATCGACACCGTCGATCGCCGCGCGGATGGATCTGGCGGACTCGAGATGGTGGACCTGTGCAGTCCCGGCAACGTTCCGCCGGGGTGGTTCGAGGTCCTGCAGGCCTTCGACTCGGAGGGTGAACCAGTCTCCCTGATCCATGCGGACGATCCACGGCTGCAGCGAATGGCCGTTCTGGACGTCCTCATCAACAACGCCGACCGCAAAGGTGGTCACGCCCTCGAAGGCGTCGACGGCTCGGTGTACGGCGTTGATCACGGAATCTGTCTTCACTCGGAGAACAAGCTGCGGACCGTGTTGTGGGGGTGGGCCGGGCAGCCCGTACCCGGTGCTTTGATCGCCGACGTCGCCGAATTCGCGACAACTCTCGACGGGGATCTCGGCGACGAGTTGTCCGAACTGATCACCGAGGAAGAGATCGTGGCTTTGGCGGTGCGGGCGATGCAGTTCGCCGAGTCCGCGGTGATGCCTGAGCCGAACGGCCATCGAACGATTCCCTGGCCGGCCTTCTAGTCGCGAGACGTTTCCTGCTGTTCGCGAGTTGCCGTCTTCAATCCGGGTGAGCGAACCAATCGCAGTAGTTGTTCGCGCAGCGCGGCGACATCCCCGACGCCGACGGTCAACGCCGCATCTTCCTTCTCGAGCGTCAGTAGTCGCTCGTACGTCAGTCTTCCGGCGTCGGTTATCGCGATCACGCGCCGACGCTCGTCCCTCGGATCGGTGTCACGAGTGACGTAACCCGCTCGTTCGAGACGGTCGATCGTGCGGCTCATCGTCTGATCGGTGACGCGGGCGTTCTTCGCGATGTCGCGTTGAGACGCCGCCCCACCGGCGATCGAGTGGAGCACGATCAGGCCCGCGTGCGTCATGTCCTGAGACCGCAAGACCTTCTCCCACGAGTGCTCCACCAGGCGTGCAGCGGTGGACAACAGCCGGCCGGTGGGCCAGTCGTCCAGGCCGTCGCTGCTCATTTTTCTGCCTTCCGTTTGCAATTACTCAGCATGCTGAACAAAATAGTCGGCAAGTCCTCTGCTGCCGATCCCTGGAGACCCAGTGAGCACACCAGTACAAAATCGTCCTGTTCGTCGCCTTCGATGGATTGTGCCAGCTCTCCTCGTGATCGGCTGGCTGGCAATCGGAGGATTCGGCGGTCCGTTCGCCGGAAAGCTCAGCACGGTGCAGCAGAACGACAACACGTCGTTCCTGCCCGCGTCGGCCGAAGCGACCGAGGTGGCAAAGCTTCAAGAGAGCTTCACGGACACGCGCTTCGTGCCGGCCATCATCGTGGCGGAACGACCGGGTGGCCTCGAGCCCGCCGACTCCACCTTCCTTTCCCAGACCGTCGATTCGTTTGTCGGTACCGAAGGATTCGGCGACGCCTCATCGCCGCCGATCCCGTCGGCCGACGGCCAGGCACTCCAGATGTTCCTGCCGGTCGACAGCACCCTCGAAGTCAAGGACAGCGTGAAAGCGCTGCGCGCGGCGCTGGAGTCGAGCCCTGACGGACTGACAGTCAAGGTCACCGGCCCCGCTGGGCAGGTTGCGGATCTGTCGGCAGCATTCGCCGGTATCGACGGATTGCTGTTGTTGGTAGCCGGATCCGTCGTGATCGTGATCCTGATCATCGTCTACCGAAGCCCGATCCTGCCGTTCGTGGTGATCTTCTCGGCGATCTTCGCACTCGGATTGTCGAGCTTGCTCGTGTATCTGCTCGCGGACGCGGACGTCATCGCACTGAACGGTCAGAGCCAGGGCATCCTGTTCATCCTCGTGTTCGGTGCCGCCACCGACTACGCGCTACTGCTGGTCTCTCGCTACCGGGAAGAATTGCGGATCGAGAAGGACAAGTACGCAGCAATGCGCACTGCGTGGCGCGCGACGCTCGAACCTGTCGCAGCGTCTGCAGGAACGGTCATCGCGGGCGTTCTGTGCCTGTTGCTCTCCGACCTGAACTCGAACCGCGGACTCGGTCCGGTGGCCGCCATCGGTATCGCCGCGTCCTTCCTCGCATCGATGACCTTCCTACCTGCTGTCCTGGTTCTGTTCGGGAGGACGGCGTACTGGCCGACCAAGCCGAAGTTCGATGCCGACCGCGAGCACCACGACGAGGCGAACGATCACCGGTTCTGGGCCGGGCTCGCTGCTCGAATCGGTAGGCATCCGCGCCGCTTCTGGGTGGCGTCGACGCTGGTGCTGGTGATCTTCGCGATGATGATGCCGCAGTTCAAAGCCAGCGGTGTCTCGTCGTCCGACATCTTCTTGCTCGATGTCGATTCGGTTGCAGGCCAGGAGATTCTCGGCGAGCACTTCGACGCGGGTTCGGGTTCACCGGCCGTGGTCATCGCGAATGCAGACCAAGTGGATGCCGTTGCGGCAGCCAGTCGCGTGGAGGGTGTCAGCGACGTAAGCGTCGTGCAGAACGGGGGAGCGCCTCTGGTTGTCGACGGGCGAGTCTCCCTGCAGGCGACGTTGACTGACGCTGCCGACTCGCTCGAGGCCGAAGACACCATCGTGCGACTGCGTGATGCAGTTCACTCAGTGGAGGGCGCCGACGCATTGGTCGGTGGCGTCACTGCGACCGACCTCGACACGAAGACCACCTCGACACGGGACCGGACACTCATCATTCCCGTGGTGATCATCGTGGTGTTCGTGATTCTCTCGCTCTTGCTGCGTTCGCTTCTCGCACCGCTGCTTCTCATGGGCACCGTTGTGCTCTCGTTTGCTGCGACACTGGGCATTTCGTCGCTGGTGTTCGACCACATCTTCGGTTTCCCCGGCGCGGATCCGGTGGTCCCGCTCTTTGCGTTCGTGTTCCTCGTGGCTCTGGGAATCGACTACAACATCTTCCTCATGACGAGGGTGCGTGAGGAAGCGCTGAAGATCGGCACCAGGGCGGGCGCTCTGCGGGGACTCACGGTGACCGGCGGGGTGATCACATCTGCCGGAGTTGTTCTGGCAGCAACCTTCTCGGCGTTGGCGGTGATCCCGCTGTTGTTCCTCGCCCAGATCGCGTTCATCGTGGCGTTCGGTGTCCTGCTCGACGCTCTGATCGTCCGATCCTTGCTGGTACCGGCCTTGACCTACGACATCGGTCAGAAGATCTGGTGGCCGAGCAAGCTCGCGTCGACGCCCGAACCGGAGCAGGATCAGCCAGCACCTTCCCAGCCTCAGAGCAGTCTCCACTAGGCTCGGCAGCATGCAGTCTTGGTCCGATACCGCACTCCCGTCCGTTCCCGGTCAGGGGCCGCCGTTGCGGCTGTACGACACAGCCGACCGTCAGGTTCGCCCCGTCACCCCGGGCGAGAAGGCGACGATGTACGTCTGCGGCATCACCCCGTACGACGCCACCCACCTCGGCCACGCGGCCACGTACCTCACGTTCGACCTCGTGAACCGCATCTGGCGCGACGCCGGACACGATGTCCACTACGTCCAGAACGTGACCGACGTGGACGACCCGCTGTTCGAGCGAGCCAATCGCGACGGCGAGGACTGGATCGTCCTCGGCATGCGTGAGACGGCTCTCTTCCGCGAGGACATGGAAGCGCTGCGTGTGCTTCCGCCGAAGGACTACATCGGCGCCGTCGAATCGGTGAACGAAGTAGTCGAGTTGGTGGAGAAGTTCGTGGCGTCCGGCGCCGCGTACATCGTCGACGACGCGGAGTTCCCCGACGTCTACTTCCGTGCCGACGCGACCGAGCAGTTCGGCTACGAGTCGGGCTACGACCGCGCGACGATGGAGAAGTTCTTTGCCGAACGCGGCGGAGATCCCGAACGCGTCGGAAAGCGCAATCCGCTCGACGCTCTCGTCTGGCGTGCGGAGCGTCCGGGCGAGCCCTCGTGGCCCTCGCCCTTCGGACCGGGGCGCCCCGGCTGGCACATCGAATGCGCGGCCATTGCACTCAACCGCATCGGCTCCGGCTTCGACGTCCAGGGCGGTGGCAGCGATCTGATCTTCCCGCACCACGAGTTCTCGGCGGCGCATGCCGAATCGGCAACGGGTGATCGCCGTTTCGCGCGGCACTACGTGCACACCGGCATGATCGGTCTCGACGGCGAGAAGATGTCGAAGAGTCGCGGAAACCTGGTCTTCGTCTCCAAGCTGCGCGGTGAGGGGGTGGACCCAGCGGCAATCCGTCTCGGACTGCTGTCCGGCCACTACCGCCAGGATCGCGCGTGGACTGATCAGGTCCTCGCGGATGCTCAGTCGCGCCTGAAGGTGTGGCGCGAGGCCGCGGCTCTCGGTTCTGCGCCGTCAGCCACTGACACTGTTGCGCGTTTGCGTCAGCACCTGGCCGACGATCTCGACACCCCGAAGGCGCTCGACGCGCTCGACGGTTGGGCCCGCCGCGCCATCGAGGGCGGCGGATCCGACACGCAGGCACCCGGCGAGTTCGCCGATGCCGTCGACGCCCTACTGGGTATTTCGCTTCGCTGAACCCCTGCTGTGCGCCTTTATTAACCGCCCGCGGTTAATAAAGGCGCACAGCAGTTTCTAGGCGTAGTCCAACGCACCTTCGGCTGGTGTCGGTACCCGGCGCCGTAGCGGCGAGCCCAATGCCCTCGCCAGATCCGTTCCGTCGTGCTCGGCGAGCAGCTCACCGTTCGACCAGACCAGCAGCGCGGCGCTGACAGCCTGTTCGGCCGTGGAGTGCGCGAGGTCGTAGTGCGCACACCCGGGGACGTCTGCGTATGTGATCCACAGGTCGTAGCCGGTCATGAAGAGGTCCAGGTCGAACTGAACGCTCAAGCCGAGAAGCTCGCTGCGACCGTTGTCGTCGACACCGGCGAAAGCCTCGTCGAGTGCCAGCAGACGCGGGGCGTGCGGGTCGGCCGAGTCCAACATGACGTGCGCCGCCGCGAAGAGCGGAAGGTGCAGCGAGACGGACTGCTCGCCACCGGACAGCGCGCTGTGCCGCGCGACGGTAAGACGGTCTTCCTTGCCCTCACCGCTGATGAGGGTGAACGAGAACACGCGCCATTGACGGTAGTCGAGCGCCGAGGACAGAATCTCCGGGTACGAGCGTTCGGGGTGCGCCGCGCGGGCGGTACGGATCTGCGTCGCGAAATGTGCTCGCAGAGTTGCCAGTTCATCGACGCCGAGGGCCGACGCGTCTCGATCCAGCAGCTTGGAGATCGCCCGCGAGCTGTCGTCGAGGTTGTCGGCGAGCACCCAGTGAACGCCGATGGTATTGCCTGAGGACATCCGACGCTCACGCATCTCGGTGCCCATCTGTGCGATCAACTCGCGTGCGTCGACCGTGCGCTCGTGGATCTGCTGAGCCAATCCCGTCAACAGGGCATCTTCGAGAATGCGACGCTCGGATTCGGTGAGCAACTGCTCCTGATCGCCGCGAGCGTCGTGGATCCGCGTTGCGAACTCGCCGATCGACGAATAGCCCTGATCGTCCTGGACTCGTACGACGGTCAGCCCATCCGGTGCATCCCACTGCAGACGGTAGTCCTGTCCGGCTGCTGCGAGTTGCGCGTCGAAGTCCTGCAGCGCCGAGGTCAGTGCCGTGCGGGTTGCCTTTCGGGCGCCGTCGGTGACTCGGACTGCCGAGGTCGCAGCCTCGAGCGCTCGGTACAACTTGTCGACGTCTTCGGGGAGGACAGGCGGGTGGGCCGCGTCCTCGCTGCGATCTTCGTTCTGGATGCGGTAGACCAACTGATCGGGGCTCATCCACGCCGCTGAACTGGCCGGCCAGCTCAGGTGATCCTTGACGCCCAACAACTCGAGAAGGTCCGGGCGCGCGTAGGGTGCGAGTCGCTCTGCATCACTGCGGGTTTCGGTCAGGGTGTGACGCAAGGTCTCCACGGCGGTGTTGTACGCACCCTCCGCCGTGCCGATCTGGAGGACGGCGGCGTCGTATGCCTTTCGCGCCGCACGCTGTTCGACCTTGCATTCTTCGATCTTCGCGCGGGCTTTTGCCAGGTCCAGGTCGATCTGCTCGGCGCTGGCACCGAGGGTGTCGCGCAGCGTCTCGAGACGCTGCACCTGCTGGAGCAGACTCTCCTCGGCGATGGCGGCTTCCTCGGCGAATTCCTCCGCATTGGCGCGTGATTCGTCGAGACGGTCGCGAGACTCGCGTTCGAGTTCGACTTCCTTGGCATGCTCCCGTCGGCAGCGCAGCGCCAGTTCGCCCTGCTTCTCGAAATGACGGATCGCCGCCGCGAGGGAATCGAGTTCACGGCCGATATGCGGCGTCCGGTGCTGCGACGCCGTCGCTCGGAGTTGCTTTTCCTTCGCCGCGAGATCAGCGATCGCCGCATCGAGTTCGCGTTGTGCCGTTTCCGTGGCCTCCGAGCGAGTACGGAGTGCGCCGGCAGATTCGGTGACCGTCTTGAGTGCGCGCAGGATCGAACCTGTCTTCGGCAATTCCTTTGCCGCAGAGTTGATCCGGCTCAGTTGCTCGTTGGTCTGCGCCACCAGTGCCTTGGCCGTATCGACTGCCGCGGCAAGTTCTTCCAGAGCCGCATCGATCTCGGTGATCCGAGCCTCGCGTCGACGCGCCCGTGCTGTGGTGCCGATGTACTCGGCATCGGCCTTGACGTGCCGGCCACGCGCGACGCCCTGCCAGAAGCGGCCGTCGACGCCGATCGCGACGCTTGCATCGGAGTCGCCTGGCGCCTCGACGAGACTGATCGACGCGAGAATGTCCTGTACCCGAGCGTCGGGTACGTCGGCATTGCCTTCGACCTCGAGGACGTCGGCCAGCGTTCGTCCCTTCGGACGCTGCTTGACGGGCAGAGCCGTCAGGAACTGCTCGCTGACGTGCTCGGGAATCTTCTCGTCCGGGCAGACCCAGCCGTCGAGCAGATTTGCCGCCTGGAGTGCGGATTCGATTCCCGTGGCCACCTCTGGTTCGACGGAATCGGCGAAGCGCACCAACTGCCACAGCGGTGCACCACCCAGTTCACTGCGGTTGTCGGAGCGTGCGTGGAAGGCAGGCGGAGCGTCGTCGTGTTCCGCCGAGACGGCCTTGCGCTCGGATTTGAGAGCCGCGATGGAGGCGTGTGATGCAGATATTTCAGCTTCGGCCTCACGTCGACGCTCGCGCAGCGTCTCGGTGCCGGCCACGGTGTGCTCGGCGAGAACTGCGGACAGCGCCGGAGCGTCTTCGTCGCCGACCTCGGCGAGCGCCGCGTCGAGAGCTTCGAACAGCGACGTGTCGGCGCCGACAGCCGAAAACAGGGAGGAGTGATCGGTCCACCACGCGCGCAGCCCGCTGGCGCACTGACTGCGTGCGAGTTCCACGGCAGCTTCGCCCTCGAGTACCGCGGCCTTGGACGCTTCGAGCAGCTCTTGTCCACGGCGAGAGCTGTTTTCGGCCCGGGTTCGTTCGGTCGCCGCCTTCTCGACGGTCGCCAGTGCGGTGCGGACGACGCGTACGTCACCGTCACGCTCCTCGGCATGGCCACGGACGGCTGCCGTGATCTGGTCACTGCGTGAGCCGTCGGGCAGGGGAGTCCAGACGATGCCGGCGTCCTCGGCTGCTGCCTGAAGTTCGTCCTCGGCGCGCGAGAGTGCTTCGGCCGCACGCTTGACCGACGATGCAGCCTTGTCGGCTTCGTCGCCGCGTTGAGCGAGTGCGGCCTGCGCTTTCCGGGACTTGTCTGCCTGCTGCTCGGTCGAGAGCTTGAGCGTCGCGACGGCCTGGGCGAGGTCGTCGAGTTGCTGTTTGCCTTCGTACGCGCTCGAGCGTTGCAGTGCTTCGACATTGGCGCGCGCGTTCTCGAGTGCCTGCTCGGCCTGGTTGAAGCGCTCCTCGGCTGCTGCCCGCGCCTCACGGCTGCGGGTCTGGGCGAGCGACGACTCGTCCATGGCGGCAACACCTCTGGTGACCGCTGCGAGGCGGGTGCTGACCTGTTCGATCTCTCCGCGAGACTGCTGACGCAGGTACTTGGTGTAGACCCCGATGAAACTCTGGGCTGCCTGATCGGCGGCCGCGAGCCCCTCGAGCGCGCGGCCGACTTCCTCCATGTCGCTGAACGAACGCGCAGCTTCGAGGACCAACTGATCGTCGAGTGGACGGAGACCGTCGGTGAGTGCCTGCGAAAGGCCCTTCGGGTCGAGGTTCTTCGCGAGCTGGGGGCGGCGAAGCGTGAGAATGAGATTGATCAGCTGGTCGTAGCGCTGCACACCGAGACCGAACATTCGCGCGTCGATGGCTGTGCGGTAGTCGAGGGGACGGTCGGTGATGGAATCGCTGCCGAGTTGTTCGGCCAACTGCTTCTTGGTGAGAGGACGATCGTCGTTGCCGATCAGCGAGAAGTCGACTCCGACGCGGCCGTCGGCGACGAAGTACCAGCGGGTGACCTTGTCGTTGGTGCGTGTTGCGCGCATGCCGATGCCCACGGTCACCGACTCGGGATCTTCGAGGGAGCCGCGGCAGAACTCCATCCACACGTAGGAGTGCGCGCTGTCCTGACCCCGGTAGAGCAGGTTGGACTTCATCGTGCGCTCTTCACCGGCGAACGGGTTGAGGCGCCGCGGTTCGATGCGGCCGTCGAAGACGAACGGGAACAGGACCTCGAGGGCCTTGGTCTTGCCGGATCCGTTGGGTCCCCGCAGAACCAGTCGACCGTCGGCGAACGAGAACTCTTGGTCTCGGTAATCCCAGAGGTTGATGATTCCAGCCCGAGTAGGTCGGAAGCGGGCGTTGCTCATACGTTCTCTACCTCTGATAGTTCGCCGTTGGGGGAAGGTTCGGGGCCGAATTCGTCGACCGGATCCGGTGCGGAGTTGTCCACCGCGAAGTCGATCTGAGGATCGCGTTCGCGCACGGAGACCACGACGTCGCGGTACCGGGCAAGGACGGGCAACACCAGTACGCCGCCGTCGACCGCATGCGTCAGGCGCAGACGTTGCAGCAACCCGAGCGCCTGCTTGCGCAGCCCGTTGTGATCGGCCTGCCACTGCGCCGCGAAAGTTCGCCCGAACTGGTCCACCAACTCGGTGACCTTGTCAGCGAGCCAGTCGTCGTCGATTTTCGGGTACGTGACGGGTGGGGGTGGCTCGGCCGGTTCGCCGGCGGGCAGCACGAAGTCGTCGTCCTCGTCGGCGAGGTCCTCGAAGATCCCGGCCTCGGGGATGGCGGCATCGAGTTGTTCGATCAGGTGATCGTCCGACACGTGCGGGATCGGAAGTATCGGCAGTTCGGGAGCGTCGACGTCGAGTACGCGGTCGGCAATCTCGCCGGCCAGGAGAAGTGCCACCTGAGCGATCGTTCCGGTGCTCGGGAAGCGGACGTCGGAGAGTCGGCCGGTGGGATCGATCATCGCGATTCCCTCGGCGCGACGCTCGGCCACCAACCCCGTCAGTAGTTCGACTTCCGACGCGGTCTTGGGCTGCGCCAACGCGATCAATTCGTGCTGATCGAGTTCACCGGCCAGTACGACCGGGCGCTCGACGAGTGCCCGACGTACTCGGCGTCCGATCTCTTTCGCGTCCACGGGAATTCCGTCGTCCTCGGAGGCGCTCGAGGTCTCGGCGGCCAGGAGTCCGCGGATGGAGTGAAGGTGCTGCAGGGCGCGCGGTGGACGGAACAGCGCTACGACGACGGAACGATCGATGTCGTAGAGCGCTTCTCCCGCTTCGGGATTGGACGCCCAGCCGTTTGCGTCACCGTCGGCGAGGGCGATGGCGCCTCTGACTCCGAGCCAGCCCACTGCGTCGACGAAGGCGTCGCGGTCGGACGCACGATCGGTGGAGAGTTCGACGCCGTCGACCTGCGCGGCGTCGGCCGCCACGTGATCGGCCAACTCTGACAACGTGATCTGGTTTCCGGCGCGGCCCAATGCGGCCAGGCACAACGCCAGGTACGCGTAGCGCGTGCGATCGAAGGTTCGCTCGGAGGCAGTTCTGGCCGGTGCCGACGGGTTGAGCCGATCCGACACCGTGAACAGGCGCGCGGTGGTCTCCGTCACCTCGAGGCGGTAGCCGAACAGTTCGAGAAGGTCGTCACGCAGTTCGGTGGCCCAACGGCGCAAGAGCGGCAACGCAATTCGATCCGGGTACGTCGAGGTGATCAGGTGGTTGGACAGGATCACTCGCGCCGCGCGTTGATACGAGTCGAGGGCAAGGGGCGTGATCTCGCGAGCTCTCATCGAACACTGACCTCGATGCCGTCGAGATGCATTCGTCCGCGAGCAGTCTTGATGGTGGTCGAACCGTCCGAGGGACTGAGTGTCAGCTTCACCCCGTTCTCGCTACCGGTGGAGCTCTTGACGCGTCCCACCACCGGAACGCGCGCGGTCAGTGCTGCATTGAGCAGACTCAGCAAAACTTCGGTCTCCTGCTCGTTGAGTTCGCGCTGATAAACACCGTTCGACGCGAGTGATTGCGCCGCGGCGCTGCGCGTACGTTGCGCCGCCAATTGCTCTTCGCGCAGACGGCGGATGCTGCCGTCGTTGCGGGCGACCTTGCTCGGCAATCCTGGTGAGGGCGGGCGGCCGGTTTCGGCGAGTGTTCGCGCGATCTCGACCGGCGGTGCCTCCCACCACGAGCGTGAGTGAGAAATGATGTCGGCGTCCGGATGCACCATCGAGAGGTGGCGTGGACGGCCGAGGTCGAACACTGCCTGGAACAGAGCATGAGCTGCGTCTTCGGACGGCGTGGCGGCGAACCAGCCGGCGAGGTGCCGGAGCTGGCTCTCACGGCTGACGCCGCCGCGACGGGTTTCCGTGACGCGGCGAAGGAGCGCCAGAACCGCGGCGATCGCGCTCATCGTGCCCTCACGTAGACGCTCGGACTCGCTGATCCCCGATTCCGCGGAGACGAACCAGGCGGTCAATCCTCGCCAACGCGCAGCCCAGTCGTCCTCGCGTTCGGAGATCGGGACGAACACCCGTTCGTCACTGGCGGCGGCGAGGCGGATCATGCGATCGACCCCGGTGGATTCGACGTGCTCGATCGCTTCCTTGAGCTTGGGGGCGTAGCGCGCCAGATCGGAGCTGAACTCCCGCATGTGCGTGAGCAGAGCGTCCTTGTGCGTGAGGAAAGCCTGCGGAGTGATCTCCGTGGTCCGTACGAGGTCCCCGAGGGTCAGATAGAAGTGCGCGGCTCGATCAGCCATGTCGGAGAGTGTCGAGTCGAGGCGCTTGAGCTTGCGGAAGATCAGATCGCCGTCGGAGCTTCGGTTGGCCTCGGCGAGTTCGGACATGTCTGCGAGCAGGTCCGGCAGAGCGAGACGCGAGAGCGACGCCGAGTCCAGGCGTGCGGCGAGAACGTCTTCGACTGATCGATAGACCTGGTATCCGGCCTGACCGAACTGGTAGACGAAGTGGCGATTGCGGTACTCGGCCAGCGTGGCCGCGCGGGTGCCGTCGTAGCTGCGCTCGAGGATCTCCCACACGTGGAGCTGATCCAACAGGGGAGTGACCTCTGCTGCCGACAGATCGGCCGCCGGATCCGATCCACCGATCTTCTCGAGGATGTGCGCGACGGCTCCGGCATGCAGCAGGACGGTGTAGTTGGCGCGAGCATGGTCGAAGGCACGAAGTACCCAGAGGTACTCGGCCCGTTTTTCCGCGATCGTGAACGAAAACAGCTTCAGTCGATTGGTGTCGGCGTACGCGGCGTAATCGGGCGCACTCGTTTCTTCCACCATGACAGGGTAGGCGAGAGACGCCCCCTCTTTTTCCTACGGGCGATCCGTAGCAGGGGATGCGGCGCGTCGCCACTGCGATTCGTTCTCGATCATCCATGTGAGCAGGTGCTCGGCCGCCGCCTCGTCGGAGTCCGGGCCGACCAGCAGATCGGCGAACGCTTGGCTGGGGGCGACGATGCGGATGCCGTCGCGGGTGAGCAATCGGTCGAAGGCAGACGGTGAGAGGGGAGCGGTGATCCACACGTCACCGCCGGATTCCACCCGCCGTAGTCCGAGAGCGTCGGCGAACTGATCGACGTTGTCGGCATGGAAGTGGGCACGTCGAGTGGGCGCGTACCGAGCAAAGGGTGCCGCGGCCACCGAGGCGGTACCGGCGTAGATGTGACCGCTGAGCTGACGCAGTTGATCGAAGAGTGCTTCCAACCCGTCCGGCGCGTGAAAGCCGTGAGGCGTCGGCGCTTTGGCGCCGGCTTCGGCCGCCCATTCACGAAGCATCTTCGGCCAGCGGACGTCACCGATCCCACCGCGGGGGAGCCTGGTCACCAGTTCACGATCCGACAGTGTCTGAACCACCCGATAGGTTGCTCCCGTCGACGCACCGGCCAGGCGCACCAAGGCAGTGATCGCCAGTGGCGCCGCGAAATCGGCAAGCGCACGCACGACGCGAGCTGACGGATCGCCCGTCAGCTGTCCGGAAGGACGACCAGGCCCCCGCCACGGATCGGCGTCGGCTCCGCGTCCACGCACCCAGACGGCGGGTCGATCAGCGGTCAACGACACGTTGCCCGTGGCGTCTGCGTACGAGATCGCGTGGGAATCGAGCTGCCGGCGAACCGGCTCGGACAGATATTTTGCGCACACGAAGCCCGATTGACCGGTGGGGAAGCGATCGGCGATACCGGGAACGTCGCTGCTCAGGACACCGTGAGCGGCGTACACGCCGAATTTGGCCACCGAGCCGTCAGGGGAGCGGAGGTCGAGTCGGAGTGGCGCCTCGGACAGGTCGGGGGAGCGCTGCGTCGACAAAGACCAGGTAGGAGGCAAATTTTCTTCGATGACGGCAACCGATCGCCGAAAAATGTCGATCGGCCGTTCCGGTTCCGACTCAGATTCGCTCATGTTCCAATGGTATCAATATCTGTCGACGACGGAAACACGAGATTTTCCGAATAAGGTTCGCCCTGACAGCCTCGCGACAACGGTGGTCGCTTTCGCCGAGAAACTCACTACCTACACAACTTCAAATTCGAAATTGCCGAGATCGATCAGCGTTGCTTCGGCATGATCAGGGGAGCGACGACGGCGAGCAGTAGTGCGGGGATCAGGAAGCTCGCGGCAGGCGAAGAGTCGTAAATCGGTGTCAGGGCCAGGGGAGCAAGAGCGGCGCCGCCGAAGCGCATCGCTTGGACGACGGACACGGCGCCGCCACGGTTCGGCCCCGCGGATCCGAGGACCGCCGCGTTGACGCCGACCAGCACGAACTGGCTCGCGACGCCTGCGACAAACCATGCGATCGCGATCACCGGCACCAAGCCGGCAAGGCCGACTACGGAGACCAGAACTGCTCCGCCCAGGGCGCCGATCATCACGGAGGAGCGTGCGCCGATGCGATCGATGAGGATTCCGATGCGCCGGGCCGAGAGGATGCCGGCCACGCCGAAGACGGTGAGCAGTAGGCCGCGGACGGTGGGGGACAGCCCGAACTCGTCTTCGAAGCGGAAGGCGAGCAGGAAGCTCAGTCCACCGAGGGCGCCCCAGCCGAGCAATGCAGCGATACCGATGCGGAGCACTTCGGGGCGTAATGCATCGCGGAGACGGGCGGGAGCGGTCGCTGCCGGTGCTTCGGACTTCGGAAGTCCGACGGCTCCCAGAATGCCCGCGACCACTGCGATGACGAGAAAGGCCAGACGCCAGTCGAATTCGGCCGCCAGTCCGCCGATCAACGGAGCCGACGACTGCCCTGCGGCCTGGAAAGCGCCGAAGGCTCCGAGGGCTCGACCCAGCCGTGCCTGCGGTGTTGCGGCCGCCAACGAGGCAAGCAGTAGCGGCGTGGTGAATGCGTTCGCAGAGCCCTGCAGTACCCGGGCGGCAAGGAAGATCTCGAGTGTCGGGGCGAGGAAGCATGCCAACGACGCGAGGACGTAGACGCCGTAAGCGATGCGCACCGTCCGAACCTTGCCCCACCGCGTCCCGAGTGTCCCCGACACCAACATCAGAGCGGCGAAGGGGAGCAGGTACGCGGTGAGGGAAGAGGCGGCCGCCGACGGACCGACCCCTAGATCGTCACCGATCTCGGGAAGGATCGAAGCAACCACGCCGCCGCCGAACGGGCCGAGGAACCCGCCGGCGTACAGCGCGATCAGCTGAAGCCGGAGGCGCAGTGGGCGCTGTGTACTTCCGCCTTCTTCTGGAGTGTTCTTGCTCACAGTCCGAAGCTGCCGGGGCCTCGCCGTCTGAGGTAGCGCTCGAATTCCGCGGCGATGGCATCGCCGTCGATCTTGGAGATTGCTTCGCTGATGTCGGTTTCGGCGTCTCCCCGTTCTTCCAGGGTGCGCACGTATTCGCCGATTTCCTCATCGTCTGCGGTCATTTCGTTGACCGCTTCCTCCCAATCCTCCGACTGAGCCGGGAGCTCCCCGAGTGGGACCTCGATGTCGAGAACATCCTCGACTCGTTGAAGGAGGGCCACTGTGGCCTTCGGGTTGGGTGGCTGCGAGACGTAGTGCGGAACCGCCGCCCAGAACGAAATAGCGGGTACACCAGCACGAACGCACTCGTCCTGAAGAACCCCGGTGATGCCCGTCGGGCCTTCGTACCGCGTCTGTTCCAGGTTGAATCGGGCGGCGGATTCACTGCTGTAGGCCGTGCCCGTCACCGGGACCGGTCGGGTGTGCGGAGTATCGGCGAGCAGGGCGCCGAGGATGACGACCGTCTTGACGTTCAGCTGGTCGATCAGCTCGAGCAGATCCTCGCAGAAACTGCGCCACCGCATGTTGGGCTCGATCCCGCGAAGCAGGACGATGTCACTCTCGCTGCCAGGAGGCGAACAGACCGACAAACGTGTTGCCGGCCAAACGATTTCGCGAGTGACACCGTCGACCTGCCGGACTGTGGGGCGGTTGACCTGATAGTCGTAGTAGTCCTCTGAATCGAGTTCGGCGAGCGGCTGGGCATCCCAGATCAGCTCGAGATGTTCGACCGCACCGCTGGCTGCGTCACCGGCGTCGTTCCAGCCCTCGAAAGCTGCAACGAGGATGGGATCACGTAGGACAGGGATGTCGCCCTCGAGGCGGTCGCTGCTGTCGACGGCAAAGCCGTCAGGGCTCTCGAAGGCCGCGGAATCATCGAAATCGACCGGGCCGTCGGGAGTGACGGGGAACTCACTTGGACTCACCCACCCAGCCTACGGCCAGAGCTTGTCGGTGCGCCCACTACTCTGGACGGCATGTCTGCCCCATTTAACTCTGCCCTGCTTGATGCGCTGAAACAGCGCGTTGTCATCGGCGACGGAGCGATGGGCACCATGTTGCAGGCCGCGGACCTCACCCTGGACGACTTCCTCGGCCTCGAGGGGTGCAATGAGATCCTCAACGACACCCGTCCCGACGTGCTCAAAGACATCCACCGTGCGTACTTCGCCGCTGGTGCCGATGCCGTCGAGACCAACACCTTCGGTTGCAACCTGCCCAACCTCGCCGACTACGACATCTCTCACCGGATCCGCGAACTCGCGGAAAAAGGCACTGCTCTCGCCCGTGAAGTAGCGGACGAGATGGGACCAGGCCGCGACGGCATGGCCCGATTCGTACTCGGCTCGATGGGACCGGGAACCAAGCTCCCCAGCCTGGGACACGCACCGTACGCAGTCCTGCGTGACGCGTACACCGAAGCTGCGCTCGGCATGATCGACGGTGGCGCCGACGCCATCCTCGTCGAAACCTGCCAGGACCTGCTTCAGGTGAAAGCTGCAATCCTCGGCAGCCAGCGTGCGATGGAGCAACTCGGACTGCGGTTGCCGATCATCACTCACGTGACGGTCGAGACAACCGGAACGATGCTCCTCGGCAGTGAGATCGGTGCGGCGCTGACGGCACTCGAGCCACTCGGTATCGACATGATCGGTCTGAACTGCGCCACCGGGCCGGCCGAGATGAGTGAACATCTCCGTCATCTGTCCAAGTACTCCACGCTGCCGGTGTCGGTCATGCCCAATGCCGGTCTGCCGCAGCTCGGTCCCAAGGGCGCCGAGTATCCGCTGACTGCTGACGAATTGGCCGAAGCCCTCAGTGGTTTCGTCTCCGAGTTCGGACTCGGCCTCGTCGGTGGCTGCTGCGGTACGACGCCCGAGCACATCAGCGCGGTCGCCGACGCGGTCCGCCAGGTCGAGAAGGCCCAGCGCACGCCGATCCACGAGCCGAGCACCTCTTCGCTGTACTCGGCGGTGCCGTTCGAGCAGGACGCCAGCATCCTGATGATCGGCGAACGCACGAACTCCAACGGCTCCAAGGCTTTCCGCGAGGCGATGCTCTCCGCGGACTACCAGAAGTGCCTGGACATCGCCAAGGATCAGACCCGCGACGGCGCACACATGCTCGACCTCAACGTCGACTACGTGGGCCGCGACGGTGCCGCCGACATGTCGGAACTTGCCAGCCGCCTGGCGACGTCCTCGACGCTGCCGATCATGCTCGACTCCACCGAGCCTGCCGTGCTGCAGGCCGGCCTCGAGCACCTCGGTGGCCGCTGCGCCGTCAACTCCGTCAACTACGAAGACGGCGCCGGCCCCGAATCGCGTTTCCACAAGATCATGACTCTGGTCAAGGAGCACGGCGCGGCGGTCGTCGCCCTGACCATCGACGAAGAGGGCCAGGCTCGCACCGCCGAGACGAAGGTTGCCATCGCCAAGCGTCTGATCGAGGACATCAAGGGAAACTGGGGACTCGCCGAGTCCGACATCATCGTCGACGCCTTGACCTTCCCCATCTCGACCGGTCAGGAAGAGGTACGACGCGACGGCATCGAGACCATCGAAGCGATCCGTCAGCTCAAGGCTGTGTACCCGGAACTCCACTTCACCCTGGGTATCTCGAACATCTCGTTCGGTTTGAACCCGGCAGCTCGTCAGGTCCTCAACTCGGTGTTCCTGCACGAGTGCACCGAGGCAGGTCTGGACACGGCGATTGTTCACGCGTCCAAGATTCTGCCGATGGCCCGAATTCCGGACGAGCAGCGTGAAACTGCACTCGACCTCGTCTACGACCGTCGTAGCGAGGGGTACGACCCGCTGCAGAAGCTGATGGCTCTGTTCGAGGGCGTTTCGGCAGCGTCGGCGCGTGAGTCTCGTGCGCAGGAACTGGCGGGACTTCCGTTGTTCGACCGGCTCGAACGCCGCATCGTCGACGGTGAGCGCAACGGCCTCGACGACGACCTCACCGAGGCGATGACGATCAAGCCTCCGCTGGCCATCATCAACGAGACCTTGCTCTCGGGCATGAAGACCGTCGGCGAGCTGTTCGGCTCCGGACAGATGCAGTTGCCGTTCGTGTTGCAGTCGGCCGAGGTCATGAAGGCTGCCGTGGCATTCCTCGAACCGCACATGGAAGCGAGCGACGAGGACGGCAAGGGTCGCATCGTGATCGCGACCGTCAAGGGCGACGTTCACGACATCGGCAAGAACCTGGTCGACATCATCTTGAGCAACAACGGCTACGAGGTCGTCAACATCGGTATCAAGCAGCCGATCGCGACCATCCTCGACGTCGCATTGGACAAGAAAGCCGACGTGATCGGCATGTCCGGACTGCTCGTGAAGTCCACTGTCGTGATGAAGGAAAACCTCCAGGAACTCAACGCACGCGGAGTTGCCGAGAAGTTCCCGGTTCTGCTCGGTGGTGCGGCGCTCACGCGCTCCTACGTCGAGAACGACTTGCAGGAGGTGTACGAGGGCGACGTCAGCTATGCCCGCGACGCCTTCGAGGGTCTGAACTTGATGGACCAGATCATGACGACCAAGCGTGGTGGCGGCCCGGCGCCGGACAGCCCGGAGGCCATCGCTGCTCGCGAGAAGGCTGCCGAGCGTAAGGCACGTCACGAGCGTTCCAAGCGCATCGCCGAAAAGCGTAAGGCTGCAGCGGTTCCCGTGGTCCTGCCGGAGCGTTCCGATGTCGCAACCGACATCGCGGTGCCGACACCTCCCTTCTGGGGCTCGCGCATCGTCAAGGGAATCTCGCTGTCCGAGTACTCGGGGCTGCTCGACGAGCGCGCTCTTTTCCTCGGCCAGTGGGGCCTTCGCGGTCAGCGCAAGGGCGACGGTCCGACGTACGAGGAACTGGTCGAGTCGGAAGGCCGTCCGCGACTTCGGTACTGGCTCGATCGGCTGACGTCCGAGGGCATCCTCGCGCATGCCGCGGTCGTGTACGGGTACTTCCCGGCGATCTCGGAGGGCGACGACGTCATCGTGCTCACCGAGCCGAAACCGGATGCACCCGAAAGGTTCCGGTTCACCTACCCGCGCCAGCACCGCGACCGCTTCCTGTGCATCGCGGACTTCGTTCGCTCGCGCAAGGACGCCGAGGCCACCGGGCAGGTCGACGTACTCCCGTTCCAGTTGGTGACGATGGGTCAGCCGATCGCGGACTTCGCCAACGAGTTGTTCGCGTCGAACTCGTACCGCGATTACCTCGAGGTTCACGGAATCGGTGTCCAGCTCACGGAGTCTCTGGCCGAGTACTGGCATCGACGCGTCCGTGAAGAGCTAGTGCTTCCCGAGGGTCACACCGTCGCGGAGCAGGATCCCACCGAGGTTGCCGGCTACTTCGATCTCGAGTACCGCGGCGCTCGTTATTCGTTCGGATACGGCGCGTGCCCGGATCTCGAGGATCGAGCCAAGTTGGTTGCGTTGCTCGAACCCGAACGAATCGGCGTCGAATTGTCCGAGGAACTGCAGCTGCATCCTGAGCAGTCCACGGACGCTTTTGTCCTGCACCACCCGGAAGCAAAGTATTTCAATGTCTGAGTTGTTGACCGAAGTATCCGAATCAACGCTCGGTGGTGTCCTGTGGGACATGGACGGCACCCTGCTCGATTCGGAGAAGCTGTGGGACATCGCGCTTCGTGAGCTGTCCCTACGCCTGGGCGGACCGATGACGGAAGCGACACGAGTTGCCGTCATCGGTGCGTCGAGTCCCTTCGCCCTTGCGACGGTGTTCGACGCGCTCGGCCTGGAGAAGCATCCCGATGCCATCGCCGAGGCGAAGGACTGGATGTACACCCGCGTCGGCGATCTGTTCGAGGACGGCGTGACCTGGCGGCCGGGTGCTCGCGACGCACTGTCGACCGTGCGTGACGGTGGTCTGCGTTCTGCACTGGTCACCAACACCGAGCGAGTTCTGGTCGATCGGGCACTCGGCATGCTCGGCCGTGAGTTCTTCGACCATTCGGTGTGTGGCGACGAGGTCCCCAACGGGAAACCGGCAGCGGATCCGTACCTGCGCGGCGCGCATCTGCTCGGACTCGAGCCGGCGCAGTGCCTCGCGATCGAGGACTCGCCGACCGGCACGGCGTCGGCCAGCGCTGCGGGTTGCGCGGTGCTCGTCGTTCCGTGTGAGGTCGACGTCCCCGCCGGCCCTGGACGCGTGTTTCGAGAGTCCCTGTTGGACTTGTCCATTCACGATCTTCACGACGTTCACTCGAGCGCGGCACGTTAGGCTGGATTTGCTGTGGCTATTCCGAAAATTGTTCTCTTCTACCAGTTCACGCCGTTGGCGGACCCGGAAGCGATCAAGCTGTGGCAGCACAGCCTGGCCGAGTCCAACAACCTGACGGGCCGGATCATCGTCTCGCCGCACGGGATCAACGCGACGGTCGGCGGAGACATCGAGGATGTCAAGCGATATGTCCGTGGTACGCGTGGTTACGAACCCTTCCGTACCGCTGACATCAAGTGGTCGGACGGCCTCGGGAACGATTTCCCTCGTCTGAGTGTCAAGGCACGCTCGGAGATCGTGACGTTCGGTGCCCCCGACGAGCTGAAAGTCGACGAGAACGGTGTGGTCGGCGGAGGAGTTCACTTGGTGCCCAAGGAACTACACGAACTCGTCGACACTCGCGGTGACGACGTCGTGTTCTTCGACGGGCGCAATGCCTTCGAAGCCGAGATCGGCCGTTTCCGAGATGCGATAGTTCCGGACGTCGCCACCACTCGGGATTTCGTCAACGAACTCGACAGTGGCAAATACGACCATCTCAAGGGCAAAGCCGTGGTCACGTACTGCACCGGCGGAGTGCGCTGTGAGGTGTTGTCTTCGCTGATGCGCTCACGTGGCTTCGACGAGGTCTATCAGTTGGACGGCGGAATCGTCCGTTACGGCGAGACTTTCGGCGACCGCGGCCTCTGGGACGGTTCCCTGTACGTGTTCGACAAGCGGATGAACATCGAGTTCTCATCCGAAGCCAAGACACTCGGCGTGTGTGTCGATTGTGGTACTCCGACCCCGCGGTACCGCAACCGGATCGACGGCGACGGCCGAACCCTCGAATTGCTCTGCGAGAGTTGTTCACCAGACCTCGAGCAGGACTGAGCTGTGCCCAAGGCTCCGTTGCCGATCCGAAACGGTCTCGGACCTGACCGGCTGCGGATGCCGGCGGAGTCGTCGGCGCGGACCGTCCTCGAGCACCTGGTCGGCGAGCATCCCGGGGAGCGGGACCTGTGGGCGGACCTCGTCAGCGCCGGGGACGTCGTCGACGAGCACGGGCGGGAGATCACGAGCCGAACGCCCTATCAGCCGACCCGGTTCGTGTACTTCTACCGCGAGCCGGCCCCCGAGATTCCGGTTCCGCACGAGATCGAGATCTTGTACCGCGACGACTCGATTCTCGTGATCGACAAACCGCACTTCCTGGCGACCATTCCACGGGGAGCGCACATCGTCGAAAGCGCAGTCGTGCGCTTGCGTCGTGACCTGGACCTTCCGGATCTTGCGCCAGTTCACCGCCTCGACCGGATGACGGCGGGTGTCATCGTGTTCACCGTGACACCGGACCTACGACGGCCGTACCAGGAACTTTTTGCCGCGCAGCGGATCGTCAAGGAGTACGAGGCGATTGCGGGCTTCGATCCGGAACTGACTTTCCCTCGCACGGTGCGCAGCCGCATCAACAAAGTTCACGGCGAGATGACGGCTACCGAAATCGCGGGCGAGCCGAACAGTGAGACCTCGATCGAACTGATCGAGGTGATCACCGACTCGGCCGGCCGGACGCTCGGGCGATACAGGTTGCTCCCACGGACCGGCCGGACCCATCAGCTTCGGCTGCACCTCAACTCGCTGGGCGTCCCGATCGTCGGTGACAATTACTATCCGGAGTATCTGCCCGCAGTGCCCGGTGACTTCTCGACTCCGTTGCGATTGTTGGCGCGAGCGTTGGAGTACCCGGATCCGATCACCGGGCAGACCCGCAGGTTCGTGAGTTCGCGCAGCCTCGACGCAGGCCTGTGAACACCGCTGTTCGTGGGCGTGTGAAAACCGCTTCCGTCCTCGTGAAAGAATAGCTACCCGTGAAGACCTTCGAATCCTTGTTCGCCGAATTGACCGAGCGCGCTGCTACTCGCCCCGAGGGGTCCGGCACTGTCGCCGCCCTCGACGCCGGTGTGCATGCTCAGGGCAAAAAGGTCATCGAGGAAGCCGGTGAAGTGTGGATCGCTGCGGAATACCAGAGCGATGAGCAGCTAGCCGAGGAAATTTCCCAGCTGCTGTACTGGACGCAGGTGTTGATGGTCGGTCGCGGACTGACCCTCGAGGACGTGTACCGACATCTGTGATCGGAGCTGACCAGCGAGATGTACTCCGTCTCGCTCGTCCAGGGCTTCCGATTCATGTCGTCTCACGTCACCCACACCTTCCGAAAGGACATCCACCATGCTGCGCGTAGCAGTTCCCAACAAAGGCTCACTGTCCGAGTCCGCCGCCGAGATTCTCAGCGAGGCCGGCTACCGTCGACGCACCGATTCCCGTGATCTGACAGTCCTCGATCCGGCCAATCAGGTCGAGTTCTTCTTCTTGCGCCCCAAGGACATTGCGATCTACGTCGGCTCCGGTGAGCTGGATCTCGGCATCACCGGTCGTGATCTCGCCGGCGACTCGGGTGCTCCCGTATCCGAGCGTCTGTCACTGGGCTTCGGCCGTTCGTCGTTCCGTTACGCAGCACCTGCCGGCAAGGACTGGGCCGTCGAGGATCTGTCCGGCCTGCGCATTGCAACGTCGTACCCGAACCTGGTCCAAAAGGACCTCACAGATCGCGGACTCGACGCCACCGTCATCCGTCTCGACGGAGCAGTGGAAATCTCGATTCAGCTCGGCGTCGCCGACGCGATCGCCGACGTGGTCGGATCGGGCCGTACTCTCCGCCAACACAACCTCGTGGCTTTCGGTGAATCGCTCTGCGATTCCGAAGGTGTCCTGATCGAGCGCACCGGCGCTCCGCAGGACGATCCCGCACGCAACCAGCTCATCGAACGCGTACGCGGAATTGTCTTCGCACAGCAGAATCTGATGATCGACTACGACTGCCCGCGCACCATCCTCGACGACGCCATCAAGATGACACCCGGTATGGAGTCGCCAACGCTCTCGCCGTTGGCCGATCCCGACTGGGTCGCGGTTCGCGCGATGGTCCCGATCAAGGGACACAACCAGGTGATGGATGCCTTGGCCGAACTCGGTGCCAAGGCCATCCTCGCGTCGAACATCCGCTCGGTACGCGCTTTCTGATCACTGCCTGAATAGATTTACGCGCATTCGCGCCCGTTCCTGGAAATCAGGAACGGGCGCGAATCTGCAAAGTCTGGGCGATACGGCCCACCGCACCCTGCTCGTCGTAGAGCATGCCCGCACACATGCCGACGCCGTCCGGACCCGTTGTGGTTTCGGCGGCGACACCGACCCACTCTCCCTCGGGCACACGGAAGATATGCACCGTGAGATCTGTGTTGAGGAACGTCCAGTGCTCCGGGTCGAGCTTGGCGCCGACCCCGTTTGAGATGTCGGCCACCGCGAACAAACGCTCGAGAGCAGACATCTTCTCACCCTCGACCAGCTCTGGCTTGGGGCGCGCCCATACCTTCCCGGTTCCCACGCACCCGATCGGAGCAATCCAGGACCAGTCGAGGGTCTTGAGATAGCCGACGCTCCACAGACCCTCGAGAACGCCCGGGGTGCCGCTGTCGCGGGGTTCGAGCGGGGGATCGACTACGTGGACGACGTCGCCGGTATCCACCGTCTCCATCCGCCACGCCGTACCGCGCGCAACCGCGCGTGCAGATCCGTCGGCGGTGGTTGCCCACAGTTCGGCGACGATCAATTCGATTCGGCGACCGGGTCGTTCGATCCAGGACCGGACTTCGAGGTCGGCAATCGGAATCGGTCCGAGAATCTCGACGACGACGCGCGTCAGACGGGTTTCGTCGCGCGCACCGCACCGCTCGAGGGCTCGTACCAACAGCGCCGACGGGGGAGCGCCGTGCTGCAGTGTCGGGCCCCAGATGCTGACAGTTGCCTGCGTGCTCGCGAACCGCTCGTGCCCTTCCTCCGTCGTTCCGAGGTAGCGGTAGTACGAACTGTCCGTCATGTTATGAATTCTCCTTTGCGGCAACAGGTTCGGTGCTCAGCAGGTCCGGCCAACCTGGATAGGGCGGAGGTGTTCCGCCGAACGAGGGGCACAGTGACTTGTGATCGCACCAGTCGCACAGTTTGCCAGGCTTGGGTCTGAAGTCTCCGGTCGCACCTGCTGCGAGGATCGCTTTCCAGATGGCGGAGAGGGTTCGCTCGAATCGGATGAGCTCGTCGTGATCCGGGGCGTACGTGAGAATCGAGCCGGAGGCCAGATAGATCAGGCGCAGTTGTGCGGGAACGATTCCGCGAGTGCGCAGCAGTACGAGCGCGTAGAACTTCATCTGGAAGAGCGCCTTGGATTCGGTGAACTCGCGAGGCGCTTTTCCGGTCTTGTAGTCGACCACCCGCACCTCACCCGTCGGTGCAACGTCTATCCGGTCGACGAAGCCGCGGAGTCGAACGCCGTTCTCCAATTCGGTCTCGACGTAGACCTCGCACGCCTCGGCATCGAATCGAGTGGGATCTTCGAGCGTGTAGTACGTCGCGACGAGCTTGCCGACTTCGTCGAGGAACGAATCCAGCTCGCCCTCCGGAACAAGGTCAGCGGCCTCGGGAGACTCGGCACTGACACGTTCCCACGCGGGACGGACGAGTTCGGCTGCGCGATCGGGAACCCGGTGACCGGTCGGGAGTGCAAACAGTGCTTCCAGTGCCGCGTGTACGACGGTGCCTCTGACCTGGGCTCTGGTTGGCGTTTCCGGAATTCTGTCGACTGCTCGGAAGCGATAGAGCAGGGGGCATTGTTTGTAGTCACCCGCCCGAGACGGAGAGAGCGCCGGCCGACTACGCGGGCGCTCGTGTGATGTTGCACCCGTTGGAGTGGGGGTTGGCAATTCGACAGAGCTCACACCTGGCAGGCTATGCGGTTGGTCCGACAACTCCGTCGGAGCCGGTGGCGAGGACACCGGAAACAAGCGAACAGGGATCATCTGCGCATGGCGAACGAGCTGCAACCAGAAGAAGGCACGACCGAAGTGGATGAGGTTGTGCAGTCCGCTGTCGCCGAGATTCCCGAACAAGAGCTTCCAGAAGCTGATCTCACTGCGCCGGGCAAGCGGCCGTCAGGTCCGTTCCGCGTCGGCGACCGAGTACAGCTGACCGACGGCAAGGGACGCCACTACACGATCGTTCTCGAGGCGAACCGCGAATACCACACCCACAAGGGCGGAATCGTTCACAACGATCTGATCGGTGCCGACGAGGGCAGCGTCGTCAAGTCGGTCAACGGCACGCCCTATCTCGCACTGCGCCCCCTGCTGGTGGACTACGTGCTGTCCATGCCGCGCGGTGCCCAGGTCATCTACCCGAAGGACGCAGCTCAGATCGTCCACGAAGGCGACGTGTTCCCAGGAGCACGCGTGCTCGAGGCCGGAGCCGGCTCCGGCGCACTGACATGTTCGCTGCTGCGTGCCGTCGGACCCGAGGGCAAGGTCATCTCCTACGAGGTCCGCGACGATCATGCCGAACATGCGGTTCGCAACGTCGAGACCTTCTTCGGGGAACGTCCGCCGAACTGGGAACTGACCATCGCCGATCTCGCCGAGTTCGATCCGGAAGCGCACGGAGGCAAGGTCGATCGCGTCGTCCTCGACATGCTGGCCCCGTGGGACGTCCTGCCTGCCGTCTCGAAGGCACTCGTGCCGGGCGGCGTGTTGATCGTCTACGTCGCGACCGTTACTCAGCTCTCGAAGGTCGTCGAGGCGATGCGCGAGCAGGAATGCTGGACCGAGCCACGCTCGTGGGAATCGATCGTGCGCGGTTGGCACGTCGTCGGTTTGGCGGTGCGCCCCGAACATCGGATGCAAGGCCACACCGCGTTCCTCGTGAGCGCTCGTCGTCTCGCCGAAGGAACTGTCACCCCGAAGCCGCAGCGGCGTGCGGGCAAGGGCTCGAACACCGCGGCCAAGTAGTCACACGAAAACAACAAGAGCGGCGATCCGGTATCCGGATCGCCGCTCTTGTAGTAGCTGGAAGTTATGCGGTGCAGGAAGCGCGGCCCATTTCCAGGAGCACGCATGCCGAGGTGTCGGACAGCTTCCAGGAGCCGTCTTCGAGCTCCCAGGTCCACGGGGTGGCCGGGGCGGCGCCGTGCGGGCTGACGACGGCGACGTCTGCAGTTGCGGTCTGACCGTCGACCTTGACGTTGTCCACGTTGAACGTGATCGCGTAGGCCGGGTTACCGCCCAGTGCAGCGCTCATCGTCTCGATGTTGGCCTGACGCTTGGTTCCGTCGACCACCAGAGCGGTCTTCTCCTCGATCGGCTTGGCCGGATCGATCAGAGCGACGAGCGAAGCGTTGAGCTCCTCGGCCGTCGGAGCCGCTGCGGCAGCGGCAGCTGACGTCGTGGCGGAAGCCGAGGCCTTGGCCGTGGTGCTCGAGGCGGCGGCGGAAGTAGAACTTGCAGCCGTCGAATCCTTGTTGTCGTCCGAGCTGCATGCACCCATGGTCAGGACGGCAGCGACAGCACAAGCGCTGATGAGAGTCTTGCGGATGATCACAGCGTTACCTTTCGTTGTAAAGAGAGACAGGCGCTGTCTCCATCTTGTAGGCAAGGCTAACATGACCAAATTCTGGCTCGAGACCAGTCGGCACGGTCCGCGCGCAGGTGTGAATTCGCACTCGCGCACCGTGTCTGGCGACAGTTGGGGCCTTATGCCGGTAGCGTTGATGGATCGCACTGGGAGGAGACGCACATGAGCTCGACAGAGAACCCGGATTCGGTTGCGGCAGCAGAAGAACTCCACGCGCTACGAGTGGAAGCACAAGTACTGCGCCGACAACTTGCACAATCGCCGGAGCAGGTGCGTGAGCTGGAGTCGAAGGTGGACTCGTTGTCCATCCGAAACAGCAAGTTGATGGACACCCTTAAAGAGGCCCGTCAGCAGCTCATCGCGCTTCGTGAAGAAGTCGACAGACTCGGTCAACCGCCGAGCGGTTACGGAGTCCTTCTCTCGGTACACGAGGACAAGACCGTCGACGTGTTCACGTCGGGTCGCAAGATGCGGTTGACGTGCTCACCGAACATCGACACGGACATCCTCGCCCTCGGGCAGACGGTTCGCCTCAACGAGGCACTCACCATCGTCGAGGCCGGCACCTACGAGCAGGTCGGTGAGATCAGCACGCTCCGTGAGGTACTCGACGACGGCTTGCGCGCACTGGTGGTCGGCCATGCCGACGAAGAGCGCATCGTCTGGCTCGCAGCACCGTTGGCGGCCGTCTTCGCCGACCCCGAAGCCGACATAATCGCGTACGACGCCGATTCTCCGACCAGGAAACTGCGTCCGGGTGACTCGTTGCTCGTCGATACCAAGGCCGGGTACGCCTTCGAGCGCATCCCGAAGGCCGAGGTCGAAGATCTGGTTCTCGAAGAAGTTCCGGACGTTCACTACGACGACATCGGTGGTCTCGGGCGTCAGATCGAGCAGATCCGTGATGCCGTCGAACTCCCGTTCCTCCACAAGGATCTGTTCCACGAGTACTCGCTGAGGCCGCCGAAGGGTGTACTGCTCTACGGTCCGCCTGGTTGCGGCAAGACGCTCATCGCCAAGGCCGTCGCCAACTCGTTGGCCAAGAAGATCGCCGAAGCCCGCGGTCAGGACAGCAAGGACGCCAAGTCCTACTTCCTGAACATCAAGGGCCCGGAACTTCTGAACAAGTTCGTCGGCGAAACCGAGCGTCACATTCGGATGATCTTCCAGCGTGCTCGTGAGAAGGCGTCCGAGGGCACTCCGGTGATCGTCTTCTTCGACGAGATGGACTCGATCTTCCGTACCCGTGGTTCGGGAGTCTCCTCCGACGTCGAGACAACGGTTGTTCCGCAGCTGCTCAGCGAGATCGACGGCGTGGAAGGGCTCGAGAACGTCATCGTCATCGGCGCGTCCAACCGTGAGGACATGATCGACCCGGCCATCCTGCGTCCCGGCCGACTGGACGTGAAGATCAAGATCGAGCGCCCCGACGCGGAATCCGCTCAGGACATCTTCTCGAAGTACCTGGTGGACGGTCTGCCGATCAATGCGGACGACCTCGCCGAGTTCGGTGGAGATCGCACTGCATGCTTGAAGGCGATGATCGTTCGCGTCGTCGATCGCATGTACGCGGAGAGCGAAGAGAATCGTTTCCTCGAGGTCACGTACGCCAACGGCGACAAGGAAGTTCTGTTCTTCAAGGACTTCAACTCGGGGGCGATGATCCAGAACATCGTCGACCGCGCCAAGAAGTACGCGATCAAGTCTGTGCTCGACACCGGTGCTCCGGGCTTGCGTGTGCAGCACCTCTTCGATTCCATCGTCGACGAGTTCGCCGAGAACGAGGATCTGCCCAACACCACCAATCCTGATGACTGGGCACGTATTTCGGGTAAGAAGGGTGAGCGGATCGTCTACATCCGCACTCTCGTCACGGGCAAGAACGCCAGTGCAAGCCGGGCGATCGACACGGAATCGAACACCGGCCAGTACCTGTAGCGAAACGAACATCGATCGGGCCGGCCACTCCTCGAGAGTTGTCGGCCCGATCTCTGCGTCGCTGCCGTTGACTTCGTTGCGATTGGACCGGTCGGTCGCGCTGGTTTAGAGTCCCGCCGTGCAGATACATCTTCGACACAATCCGTCGTCCACAGTCGCTCGCTGCTACCTCGCGCCCGGCGAACCGCTGCGCGTGGAGAGCGGGGCGATGCTCGCGCATTCTGCCGGCGTAGTTCTCGAAGCGAAGGCGCAGGGCGGCGTCCTGCAGGGACTCAAGCGGTCGATGCTGAGCGGCGAATCATTCTTCGTCACGACGTATACCGCTCCGCCGCAGGGTGGTTGGGTCGACGTGACTGGTGTGCTTCCCGGAGATCTGATCCCGCTGACCATCACCTCTGATCGCCCGTTCTTCCTCAACCGTGGAACCTGGTTGGCCAACTCCTACGGTGTGACGGTCGAGTCCAAGTGGGGCGGCATGTCCAACCTCTTCGGCGGTGAAGGAGGCTTCGGCCTGCGGGCAAGTGGCGACGGTGAAGTAGTGCTGGCCGTCTACGGCGCGATCGACGTCATCGACTTGCAGCCAGGCGAGACAGTCACGATCGATACCGGTCACGTGGTCGCCTACGACCTCGGCATGAATTTCAACATGCGGCGCGCCGTTCAGGGGCGCACCATTCAGTCGATGAAGTCCGGTGAAGGATTTGTCTTCGACTTCACCGGACCCGGTCGCGTTCTCGCGCAGACCCGCAACCCCAGCGCGTTCGCTGCGTGGCTCTCGGCGATCACCCCGGGCTGATCACAGGTCCCACCAGTGTTCAGTCCCAGCGGTGTTCAGCTCCAGCAATAGTCGGCCAGCAGCGCGCGTGAGTCCGGAACGAACGGCCACGACGGGTCCTGCAGGTGGGCGCCGAGTTCTTTCGGCGTCCACCACCAACCTTCGGCGATCTCGCTGGGCTGATGTGCCATCGGCCCGTCGTATCTGAGTTCGAACGCAAACAGGTGACAGCGCAACGGAGAGTTGTTCCACTCGCCGTCCCAGGATTTTCGAGCGATCTCCGTCAGTCGGAGTGGCTGGTCTGCCGTTCCGAAGATTCCGAGTTCTTCACCGACTTCACGGATCGCAGTTTCCTGCGGCGTCTCACCTGGATCGACGACACCTCCGGCAAGACAGTCGTGATAGCCCCCGAACACCGCTTTCGTGTCGGTTCGGCGATGGACGTAGATGCGGGAGCCGTCCCCGGTACGAACCAGGACGCCCGCACTCGCGTGCCAGAGCCCACCCGAGTAGACGACCGAACGTGGTGCTCGGCCGATCGGATTACCCGTCCGGTCGTACACGGCGACTACCTCGTCCGCGGGATTCAGGTCTGCGGTGAGAGGTTGGTGCATTCCTCCAACTGTGCCACGCCTGTGGGTGCCGCGCCGCAATCACATAGGCTCTTGTGTCATGCAGCGGATCATCGGTGTCGAGGTCGAATACGGAATATCTTCACCCAGTGAGCCGTCGGCGAATCCGATTCTCACTTCAACCCAGGCGGTGCTTGCCTACGCCGCCGCAGCGGGCGTGCCACGGGCCAAGCGCACACGCTGGGATTACGAGGTCGAATCTCCGCTGCGAGATGCCCGAGGCTTCGATCTGGGGCGAATGAGCGGTCCCGCGCCGGTGATCGACGCGGACGAGATCGGCGCCGCGAACATGATTCTCACCAACGGGGCACGGTTGTACGTCGATCACGCCCATCCGGAGTATTCGGCGCCCGAGGTCGCCGACCCGCTCGACGCCGTGATCTGGGACAAGGCCGGCGAACGCGTCATGGAAGCGGCTGCGCGGCACGCATCCAGCGTGCCGGGTGCGCCACGGCTGCAGCTGTACAAGAACAACGTCGACGGCAAGGGTGCCTCGTACGGCACGCACGAGAACTACCTCTGCTCACGTGAGACCCCGTTCGCCTCGATCGTGACCGGATTGACGCCGTTTTTCGCGTCCCGGCAGGTGATCTGCGGTTCCGGTCGTGTGGGTCTCGGTCAGTCCGGCGACGAGGCCGGATTCCAGCTTTCGCAGCGATCCGACTACATCGAGGTCGAAGTAGGCCTCGAGACCACTCTCAAGCGCGGAATCATCAACACCCGCGACGAACCGCACGCGGATGCGGACAAGTATCGCCGCCTGCACGTCATCATCGGTGACGCGAACCTCGCGGAGATGTCGACGTACCTCAAGGTTGGAACAACGGCGCTGGTACTCGACCTGATCGAGGCAGGTGTCGACCTCACCGATCTGCAACTGGCGCGTCCGGTCACGGCCGTCCACCACATCAGTCACGACCCCACTCTGCGCAAGACCGTTGCGCTGGCCGACGGACGTGAACTGACAGGGCTTGCGCTGCAACGCATTTACCTCGAACGTGTCTCGAAGTTCCTCGACCGTGAGGCCGATCGTGATCCGCGAGCGGACGATATCGTCGCCAAGTGGGCGATGGTTCTCGATCTCCTCGAGCGCGATCCCATGGAGTGCGCGAACATCCTCGACTGGCCGGCCAAACTGCGTCTGCTCGAAGGGTTCCGCAATCGTGAGGGACTCGCGTGGTCGGCGCCGCGATTGCATCTGGTGGATCTGCAGTACTCCGACGTGCGACTCGACAAGGGCCTGTACAACCGCCTGGTTGCTCGCGGCTCCATGGAGCGGCTTGTCACCGAACAGCAGGTTCTCGACGCGGTCACGAACCCTCCCACCGACACTCGCGCATACTTCCGGGGCGAGTGCCTACGCCGATTCGGGGCCGATATCGCGGCCGCGAGCTGGGATTCGGTCATCTTCGATCTCGGCGGTGAATCGTTGATCCGTATCCCCACCCTCGAGCCGCTTCGAGGTACCAAAGCGCACGTCGGAGCGTTGCTCGACTCCGTGGACAGCGCCGCGGAACTGGTTGATCAGCTCACTCACTGAAATCAGCCGATGCGGCTCGCCGTCGCGTCTCTCCACACCTGACGGTGCCGCTCGGTAGGGTGAAGGTCCGAGCGGGATCAGTTACCGACTCTGCTGGGCCGAACAGGATGCTCGCGAGAGCTCCCTTCACACAAGGAGGTCGACGGCGATGGCTCAAGAACAGACGCAGCGTGCCGGTGGCGGCGAAGACGACGAAACCACTGGTGGCGACGGCAGTGCCGGCCAGGAACGTCGCGAGAAGCTCGCTGCAGAAACCGACGACCTGCTCGACGAGATCGACGACGTGTTGGAAGAGAACGCCGAGGACTTCGTCCGTGCCTACGTCCAGAAGGGCGGCCAGTGACGGTGGATCGCGCGCCCCGGATCACAGACGGGGACACACGGTTGAGCTTCGGCTCGAATCTGTCGTCATTCTCGGAATACCTTCGGGTGCATGCACCGGAGCATCTTCCGCAGAACCGCTTCGCCGACACAGGAGGTGTTGTCATGGGCGGGGGAGACGTAGCTCCGCACGGCACCACCATCGTCGCGATCAGCTATGCGGGTGGTGTTCTGCTCGCGGGTGATCGCCGAGCGACGATGGGCAATCTCATCGCCAGCCGTGACGTGCAGAAGGTGTACGTCACGGACGACTACTCGGCTGCGGGTATTGCCGGTACGGCCGGGATCGCAATCGAACTGGTCCGGCTCTTCGCGGTCGAGCTCGAACATTACGAGAAGATCGAAGGCGTCCCACTCACGTTCGACGGCAAGGCCAATCGACTTTCGTCGATGGTTCGAGGAAATCTCGGAGCAGCGATGCAAGGTTTGGCGGTTGTGCCACTGCTCGTGGGTTACGACCTGGACGCGGTCGATCCGTCCACCGCCGGTCGCATCGTCTCCTATGACGTCGTCGGTGGGCGATACGAGGAGCGCGCGGGCTATCACGCAGTCGGATCCGGCTCCCTGTTCGCGAAATCGGCGCTCAAGAAGCTGTATTCACCGGGAATCGACGAGGACACCGCGCTTCGGTTCGCCGTCGAGGCGCTCTACGACGCGGCAGATGACGATTCGGCTACCGGTGGTCCTGATCTGACACGAGGGATCTATCCGACGGCGGTCACCATCACCTCGGCCGGCGCTGTGGAGTTGTCGCCCACCAGGGCTGCCGAGATCGCCAGGGAGATCGTCGCGGCTCGCACGGCGACCGCGAGTCCGGAAGGGGAGTCTGCGCTATGACGATGCCGTATTACGCATCAGCCGAACAGATCATGCGCGATCGTTCGGAATTGGCGCGCAAGGGAATTGCCCGCGGGCGCAGCGTCGTCGTTCTCACCTACCGCGACGGAGTGCTCTTTGTCGCCGAGAATCCGTCGCGTGCTCTGCACAAGGTCAGCGAACTGTACGACCGTCTCGGATTCGCGGCAGTGGGCAAGTACAACGAGTTCGAGAATCTGCGCCGCGCGGGCATCGTCCACGCAGACATGCGTGGGTACTCGTACGACCGTCGGGACGTCACCGGGCGTTCGCTCGCCAATGCGTACGCACAAACCCTGGGAACGATCTTCACCGAGCAGCCCAAGCCGTACGAGGTCGAGATCTGTGTTGCCGAGATCGGTCGCTTCGGAAGCAGTACGCCGGCTCAGCTCTACCGGATCACGTACGACGGATCCATCGCGGACGAGCAGGAATTCGTGGTCATGGGCGGCACGACCGAACCGATCGTGACGGCGATGCGCGAGTCGTACCAGCGAGACCTCGACCTCGAATCCGCAGTGCGGATTGCAGTCGGGGCGCTCCAAAAGGGCGGCCCGGCACCGGCCGGAACCACTGAGGCGGAACCACGAACTCTCGATGTGAGTGCACTCGAGGTTGCCGTACTCGACAGCAATCGTCCACGCCGTGCGTTCAAACGGATCGCTGGAACGGTTTTGGAAGAGATGCTTCCAGCTCCGGCAGCAGTCGAGGATGCGCCGCCGGCAAACGGCGACGCACCCTCGTAGATACTCCGTAGGTCTGGGAGTTACTGCAGGTCTGGAGTTACTGAGTGACTCGGTAGACGGCCACCGCGCCCGGTTCGGTGTCGAAATCGAACCGGCGCGCGTCTGCCACCACTTCACCGTCGGTGGCGATGGCTACCGGTGAATCGGCGACTCGAACCGACATCGACGAGACGAGTTCGCGAACGTAGACCCGCGAGCTGCCCAATGTTCCTGTGGCAGCCGCAAACAGCAGACGTGAGCGCGAGAATTTCTTGTCCGCGCGCAGATAGCGGACGTCGAGTAGTCCACGGTTCATCTCCGGACGCGACATCGGCACCTGATCGGCGGGGGAGTATCGCCCGTTTCCGACGAACAGCATCCAGATTGTGGTCCGCTTCCCGTCGATGGTCACCGTCATCGGCTCCGCCGCTGCGAGAACCCGGATCATCGCGGCTCCTGCGGCCGGCCACTTACCGAAACGCGGTTCCCATTTTTCCCTCAGGCGCACAGCATCCGGGTATCCACCGAGGCTGGCTGTGTTGAGAAACCGTGCAGTCACTCCGGAATCCGTGCGCACCACCGCGTGGTCGACGAATGCCGCCTGACCGGACTCGACTGCCTGTGCGGTCTCCTCGACATTCACCGCCCCGACGTCGCGGGCGAAATGGTTCAATGTTCCGCCGGGAAAAACCGCAAGTGGTAGCTCGTGCTTTGTCGCCGCGGTCGCGACCGTGACCACTGTTCCGTCGCCGCCGCATACACCCAACGCTTTCGGCGAGAGCTCGGGGATCTTGGCATCGATCTGCATGTCGAAGTCGATGTCCGCGTCGAACTCGTAGACGATCGCCGCAGGTAGTAGTTCTCGAATCGATTCCACGATCCCGTCGTCCTCGGAGCCTGAACCAGGATTGGTGAAGACCAACAAGCCTTCTCCGCGCGGGAGCGCGGGAACCACGCACTCGGGTCCGAGTTCGGCGGGCTCTTCGTCCCGCACCGCCCACCAACGACGCGTGCCGGCAGCGATAGCACCGCCGACCGCGAGGCCTGCGAAGACGTCGGACGGCCAGTGGACTCCGTTGTGAACGCGTGAGTACGCCACTGCTGCGGCCAGTGGTGCCAGAGCAGCTCCAGCAACCGGGGACTCCATGGCCACTGCCGCGGTGAATGCCGCGGCCGAAGACGAATGTCCGGAGGGGAACGAGGACGACGTCGGAATGTCGACGCCTCGCTTCGGGCTCAGCCAGACGCGTGCCGGTGGGCGTCGGCGGGGAAAGAGGGGCTTGAGTATGCCGTTGGCCAGCGCGCTGGAACCGGCCAGTGCGAGCAGCCCGCGTGCTGCTGCCCTACGGGGCCGCCCGCCGATCATCGCGAGCAAGGCGGCGACAACCATCCACAAAACGCCGTGATCGGCGGCTCTGGAGAGAAACCGCATGGTCGGGTCGAGCACGGAAGGGCGCAGTGCTCCAGTGCTTTCCATGACTTTGACGTCGCTTCGGACAACTTTTCGGCGAATAAGGCTCACACCGTCACACTATGCTGCCGCCCGACGTTGTCGAGTCGTGACTTACGACGCGATCGAAGTACACGGGTGAACCTCGCATTCTGGTTGTACTGTCGAAGTGTGCAGAGACGAATCATGGGTATCGAGACGGAATTCGGCGTTACCTGCACCTTTCACGGGCACAGGAGACTGAGCCCCGACGAGGTTGCTCGTTACCTCTTCCGTCGTGTCGTGTCGTGGGGTCGCAGCTCCAACGTCTTCCTCCGTAACGGAGCTCGCTTGTACCTGGATGTGGGTTCGCACCCGGAGTACGCGACGGCCGAGTGCGACAGCCTCATCCAGCTGGTCAATCACGACCGTGCCGGTGAGCGTGTGCTCGAAGAACTGCTGATCGACGCCGAGGCGAGACTCGCCGAGGAGGGTATTGGTGGCGACATCTATCTCTTCAAGAACAACACCGACTCGGCCGGAAACTCGTACGGCTGCCACGAGAACTTTCTCGTCGCGCGCGCCGGTGAGTTCTCCCGCATTTCGGATGTCTTGTTGCCGTTCCTCGTCACGCGCCAGTTGATCTGCGGCGCCGGAAAGGTACTGCAGACTCCGAAGGCCGCGACGTTCTGCCTCTCGCAGCGCGCGGAACACATCTGGGAGGGCGTCTCGTCGGCTACCACTCGCTCGCGTCCGATCATCAACACCCGCGACGAACCGCACGCGGACGCCGAGAAGTACCGCCGCCTGCACGTGATCGTCGGCGATTCGAACATGGCCGAAACGACGACGATGCTCAAGGTCGGTTCTGCCGCACTGGTGCTCGAGATGATCGAAGCCGGGGTGTCGTTCCGCGATTTCGCGCTGGACAACCCGATTCGTGCCATCCGCGAGGTCAGTCACGACGTGACCGGTAAAAAGCCGGTTCGCCTTGCTGGTGGACGTCAGGCCAGTGCCCTCGATATTCAACGCGAATACCACGCCAAGGCAGTCGAACATCTGCGTAACCGCGAACCGGACCCGCAGGTGGAGCAGGTAGTCGACCTGTGGGGTCGCACCCTCGATGCCGTCGAAGCTCAGGATTTTGCGAAGGTCGACACGGAGATCGACTGGGTCATCAAGCGCAAGCTGTTCCAGCGCTACCAGGACCGTCACGGTTTCGACCTGTCCGATCCCAAGATCGCGCAGCTCGACTTGGCGTACCACGACATCAAACGCGGCCGGGGTGTCTTCGACGTTCTCCAGCGCAAGGGCTTGGTCAAGCGGGTCACCGAGGACGAAACGATCGACGACGCCGTCGAGAATCCGCCGCAGACCACGCGCGCCAAATTGCGGGGCGACTTCATCACCGCAGCCCAGGCAGCAGGCCGGGACTTCACAGTCGACTGGGTTCACCTCAAGCTCAACGATCAGGCGCAGAGAACGGTGCTGTGCAAGGACCCGTTCCGCTCCGTCGACGAGCGTGTCGAGCGTTTGATCGCTTCGATGTAGGTCACTCAATTTCGAGATGTACAAGACGGCAGGTCTGTTTTGCGGCGACGCGCCGGGCACGAAAGTGTCCGGCGCGCGTTCGGTTATCGGATAGCCACTAGGATTTCGGCGTGGCGACATCAAAAATCGAGCGGTTGATGAACCTGGTGATCGCATTGCTGTCCACCAGACAGTTCCTCACGGCGGAGAAAATCCGTGACAGTGTGGCCGGGTACAACGATTCCGCGAACTACGAAGCGTTCAGTCGCATGTTCGAGCGCGACAAGAACGAACTTCGTGACCTGGGTGTCCCGTTGGAAACCGGTCTGGCAGGACGGTTCTCGACCGTCGAGGGGTATCGGATCAATCGCAATGCCTACGAGCTTCCGGACGTGGACCTCACCAGCGAGGAATCTGCTGCTGTCGCCGTCGCAGTGCAGTTGTGGGAGTCGCCGGAACTGATTTCGGCAGCCCAGAGTGCACTACTCAAACTCCGAGCGGCCGGCGTCCAGGTCGACTCAGAAGTCAGTGCCGCCCCGGTCACCGCGATTCCGGCACGCACTCGCGGTTCGGAGCCCGCGCTCGGCAAGCTGCTTGCAGCGGTCGACGCCGGCCGAGCAGTTCATTTTCAGCACCGCGGCGCATTGAACGAACCGTTCACCGAGCGCACCGTCGAACCGTGGGGCGTCGTCACGCACAACGGCAAGTGGTACCTGGTCGGGCACGACGTCGACCGTGATGCGGTGAGGACCTTCCGGCTCTCACGGATCGGTGACGACGTCAGGGAGTTCGGCCCGGCCGGTTCGGTTCACAAACCTGAAGGTGTCGACCTTCGCGAGGTCGTCGATCGCGTGACCGGTTCGGGCGTCGTGACCGGGACGGCTACGGTGTGGGTCGCAGACGGCCGCGCCCATGAGCTTCGGCGGCTTGCGACGTCGTCGTCCGAACGGCGGTTGACCGATCGCGACGGCAGCGTGCTGGCCATCCCCGTCCGATCCTGGGAATGGACCGCTCGGTTGATCGCCGGTCACGGGTTGGACGCATTGGTACTGGACCCACCGGATTTGCGTGCTGAGGTCGTCGCGAAGCTGCGCGCCGCCGCGGCGAGCCCGATCACCGGCCATGGACAGGGGGAAAACAGATGAGCAATCGACTGTCGTCGCGGTTGGCACGGCTGCTCAACCTCGTGCCGTACTTCATCGCGAATCCTGGCATCAGTCCCGCCGAGGCCGCCGAGGAGCTCGGTGTCAGCACCACTCAACTGATGACCGACCTCAATCAACTGTGGGTGTGCGGACTGCCCGGTTACGGTCCCGGTGATCTCATCGACCTGTCCTTCTCCGAGGAAAGTATCGAGGTCACGTTCTCGGCCGGGATCGATCGCCCGTTGCGCCTCACCTCGACGGAGGCGACGGCGTTGCTGATCGCCCTGCGGTCCTTGGTGGAAATGCCGGGCATGGTCGATCCGTCCTCGGCGCAGCGTGCCATCGCGAAGATCGAGGACGCAGCAGGCTCGGCCGCGGCACGAGCCATCGGTCAGGACCGGGACACATCGCCTGCGCCGGATATCGCCGAAGACCCGATAGCCGCGACGGTCAGAGCCGCGCTCGCAGACAAGACCGCCCTGCGATTGACGTATTACTCGGCCTCGCGTGACGCGGTCTCCGAGCGCATCGTCGACCCCGTTCGTATCGTGTTGGTCGACAACTACAGCTACCTCCAGGCGTGGTGCCGTCAAGCCGAGGGCGTGCGGTTGTTCAGATTCGATCGGATCGACGCCGCCGTCCAACTCGACGAGCCCGCCGACCCGCCGCCGCAGGCCCTCGAGGAGGATTCGAATCTCGAATTGTTCAGCGGCGACGGTTCCCTTCCGGAAGCGCGGTTGTTCATCACCAAAGAGTGGGTGTGGATGCTCGACTACTACCCGTTGGACGTCGAGCACGTGAACGACGACGGGTCGGTCGAGGCGACGATGAGTTTCGGAACACTTGAATGGATGGCAAGGCTGGTGTTGGGATTCGGTGAGGGCGTTCGGGTCCTTCATCCGCCGGAACTGGTCTCCGAAGTCCATGATCGAGCCGTTGCGGCGCTCGACGCCTATGACGTAATCGGTTCGTAAAACTTCGGGAAACTTCACGTTCAGTGAGTTCGCAGGAAACAAACAGGTAAAAGGTAGCTGAAGTAAGTGCTTTGGCACCTCCGAGCGCCGGTTGTGTCCGGTAGCATCGAGGAATCTGATCATGGGAGGTCGTTATGGGTGCAATGCAGCCGATGCATTGGCTGATTGTCGCTGTTGTCGTCGTAATTCTGTTCGGGTCGAAGAAGCTTCCCGATGCAGCACGCGGTCTGGGTCGTTCCCTCCGCATCTTCAAGAGCGAAGTCAAGGAAATGCAGAACGACGATGCGGCGCCCGCAAGCGCGCCGGTCGCACAGCCTGCTCCGGCACAGTTGCCGACGGCCAACACCGCGGTGGTCGCAAACGGTGCAGCAGCACCTGTTGCGCAGCCGACCGAAGTCAAGCCGCTCTAGTACACACTGCGTTCTAGCCGGGGTGAAATATTCGTTCACCCCGGTTGTCTGCTGACCAAGACCAGGATGCACAGTGCGTATTCCGTTAGACCCGCGTAACCGCAAGCGGAAGGTCAACCCAGACGGCACCATGTCGTTGGTCGACCACCTGTACGAATTGCGGACTCGTTTGTTGTTCGCATTCCTCGGCGTGATCATCACCACGGCGTTCGGCTTCTTCTGGTATTCACACTCGATACTCGGTCTCGAAAGTCTGGGCGATCTGCTTCGCGGACCGTACTGCGAGCTTCCGTCCGAGAGTCGCGCCAACCTCAGCACCGACGACGCGTGCCGATTGCTGGCGACCGGGCCGTTCGAGCAGTTCATGCTGCGATTCAAAGTGGCGCTCACCGCCGGCATCGTTCTTGCCTGCCCGGTGTGGCTTTACCAATTGTGGGCATTCATCACCCCGGGCCTCTACGCCAAAGAGCGTCGCTACGCGGTCGGATTCGTCACCGCAGGTGCCGCTCTCTTCATTCTCGGCGCAATCCTGGCGTACCTCGTCGTGGCGAAGGCTTTGCACTTCCTCCTGACCATCGGTGACAACGTCCAGATCACCGCGCTCAGTGGTTCGGAGTACTTCGGCTTCATCATCAATCTGCTGCTCATCTTCGGCGTCAGCTTCGAAATCCCACTGCTCGTCGTCGTGTTGAACTTTGCCGGCATTCTGACGTACGAGCGTTTGAAGGCCTGGCGTCGAGGATTGATCTTCGGGCTCTTCGTATTCGCTGCAGTTGCCACGCCAGGGTCGGATCCGTTCTCGATGTTGGCGCTCGCGCTGGCTCTGACGCTTCTCTTCGAGGTCGCGGTCCAGATCGCTCGCCTCAACGACAAACGTAAGGCCAAGCGAGCCGGTGAAGACTGGGGCGCACTGTCCGACGAGGAAGCTTCCTCCATCTCGGCTCCGTCCGATCTGAACGAGGCTTTCGACAATCCGACCAAACCCAAGGCCGAATCGAGTGGATTGTTCGGACGTAAGTCCAAGTCCAAGGCTCCGGTCGCGGAGAAATCCGACACCGCCGGCGACAACGCGCCCGGCCAGGATTTCACTGACACTCTCTGAGCGCCGTGCCACCACGTCGGCGGCGTGTGAAACCCTGACGAGGTGGTTATGAACAAGAGTGAACTGAGCACGTTCGCGTCCAGCCTGAAGTTCGAACTCGATCCATTCCAGGTGAAAGCATGCGTTGCTCTCGAAGCGGGCCACGGCGTCCTTGTCTGCGCGCCGACCGGTGCAGGCAAGACCGTGGTCGGCGAGTTCGCTGTCCACCTGGCTCTCGCGGCGGGCCGCAAGTGTTTCTACACGACGCCGATCAAAGCGTTGAGCAATCAGAAGTACGCCGAACTCGTCGAGCGGTACGGCCCCGGCGAAGTCGGTCTGCTGACGGGTGATTCGAGTATCAACTCCGACGCACCGGTGGTCGTCATGACCACCGAAGTCCTGCGGAACATGCTCTACGCCAACTCCGAGGCACTGCGCGGGCTTTCGCACGTCGTCATGGACGAAGTGCATTACCTTGCCGACCGGTTCCGCGGGGCGGTGTGGGAGGAAGTGATCCTGCACCTGTCCGAGGACGTACGCCTGGTGAGTTTGTCGGCGACCGTGAGCAATGCCGAAGAATTCGGTGCCTGGATGGAAACCGTCCGCGGCGACACCACTGTGGTCGTGGACGAGACGCGGCCGATCCCGCTGTGGCAGCACATCATGGTCGGTAGGCGAATCTTCGATCTCTTCGACAGTCGTAGTCATCCTGCTGCCGGGCCGAAGACCGTGCTCGTCGACCAGGATCTGGTTCGCCACGTCAAGCAACGTCAGGCTCTCGAACGCGTCGAGAGCTGGCAGCCGCGTGGCCGCGGACGACGCGGCAGCTACCAGAGCTCCAACGATTTCCGGCCCTTGCCACGACCTGACGTCATCGCTCAGCTCGATCAGTCCGGACTGCTCCCGGCCATCACTTTCATCTTCAGCCGCGCCGGTTGTGATGCGGCTCTTGCACAGTGCCTGCGGTCCAGACTGGATCTCACGTCGCCGGAGCAGGTCCGCGAGATCGACACCATCATCGAGAAACACACCGGGGAACTACCCGAAGAGGATCTCGAAGTTCTCGGATATCGGGACTGGTGCAAGGCACTCCGACGCGGACTGGCATCTCACCATGCCGGCATGCTGCCGGCATTCCGCCAGACAGTCGAGGAACTGTTCGTCAAGGGTCTCGTGCGGGCGGTCTTCGCGACCGAGACGCTGGCCCTCGGCATCAACATGCCGGCACGCACGGTGGTGCTCGAACGTCTGGTCAAGTACAACGGTGAATCGCACGCCGAACTGACGCCGGGGGAGTACACGCAGCTGACGGGTCGGGCCGGCCGACGCGGCATCGACGTCGAAGGCCACGCTGTGGTCCTGTGGCAGCCCGGGGTCGAGCCGACGGATGTCGCCGGCTTGGCGTCGACACGGACGTTCCCGCTCCGCAGTTCGTTCCGCCCCTCGTACAACATGTCGATCAATCTCGTCGAACGCATGGGCGCGGCGGATTCACGGAAGCTGCTCGAACGTTCCTTCGCGCAGTTCCAAGCGGATCGCTCGGTGGTCGGCCTGGTGCGTGGCATCGAGCGGAACGAAGAAGCACTGAAGGGTTTGCAGGAGAAACTCGGCGGTGCGGACGGCGAATACTTCGAATACGCGTCGTTGCGTGAGCGGCTCAGTGCGCGCGAGCGCGCGCTCGAACGTAAGGGCCGCGAAGACCGACGCGGAGATGCGGTGGAGTCCCTCCGTGCACTCGCCCGCGGTGACGTGATCGCAATTCCCATCGGTCGTCATTCCGGGGTGGCAGTGGTCCTCGTCCCGGACAACGATCCGAAGGACCCGCGTCCGCTGGTTCTGACGGCCGACCAGTGGGCCGGCCGACTCTCCTCGAGTGATTTCCCGGAAGCAGCCGACGTTCTGGGAAAGATGCGACTGCCCAAGCATGTCGATCACCACACCGCCCGGATCCGGCGCGATCTGGCCTCGGCGTTGCGTAGTACCGGGATCAGTGCCCCCCGGCGAAAGAAGCGCCACAAGGCGGGCGCATCCGAAGATGCCGAGGTCGCTACTTTGCGACGTGCTATTCGCTCGCATCCGTGCCACAGCTGGCCCGATCGTGAACATCTGAGCCGGATCGGTGAGCGCTACAACCGGCTGGCCAGGGAAACGCAGTCGATGAGGGAAAAGGCTGCGGCCACCACCAACTCGTTGGCGCGGACGTTCGACCGCATCATTGCGCTACTCAAAGAGCGTGAGTACATGACTGCCGAAGCAGCGCCCGAAGTCACCGAATCCGGACGACGACTCAGCCGCATCTACTCGGAAAGCGACCTTCTGGTCGCCGAATGCCTGCGGACCGGGGCGTGGACAGGTCTCAGCCCGGCCGAGCTGGCGGCCGTCGTGTCCTCGGTGGTCTACGAATCACGTCGGGACGGGGACACCGTGGATCGAGTGCCGACAGCGGCGCTTCGTCACGCCCTCAACGACACTCAACGATTGTGGAGCGAACTGCGGTCGGACGAGATTCGCCACAAGCTGCCGCCGACGCGGGAACCGGATCTCGGATTCGTCACTGCCGTTTATCACTGGGCGAGCGAAAACTCGCTTGTCGACGCACTGATCGCGGCCGGAGTGCAGGGTCGTGCGCTGTCTGCGGGTGACTTTGTACGTTGGTGTCGTCAGGTGATCGATCTCCTCGATCAGGTCCGCCTGACTTCGACGGATGCCGACGTCGCGAAGACTGCGGCGCGGGCGGTAGCTGCAATTCGTCGCGGGGTAGTTGCTGTCGACGCAGCATGACCGCAACTATGTGGTTTGATTCGCAGACTGGTATTTCGAGTGGGAGGCGAACATGAGCGGGCCTTACGGACCGAACGATCCGAATCGGCAATGGGGTCCTGGTGATCAGCAGCAGCCGAACGAGCAGCAGTGGGGGCAGAATCCTCAGCAGCCGGGCGGACAACAGCAGCCTGGTCAGCAGCCCGGCCAGCAACAGCCGTGGGGTCAGCCTGGTCAAACACCGCAGCCCGGTCAGCAGCCCGGCCAGCAACAGCCGTGGGGACAACCTGCCTACGGCCAGCCGGGTGGTCAGCCTGCGTACGGTCAGCCGCAACAGCCTGGACAAGGACAACCCGGCCAGCAACAGCCGTGGGGACAACCCCAGCAACAACCTCCCGCACAGCCGTGGGGTCAGCCCGGGCAACAGCAGTCACCTGACGCAACCCAGGCGTGGGGTCAGCCTCCGGCTGCCGCACCGCAGCAGGCGTGGGGCGCCACGGCCCCCGGGCAGACTCCGGGACAGCAGAACCAGTGGAACCAGGCTCAGCCGTTCCCGAGTCCCGGTGCGCCCGGAAACCAGTCGGGTAAGTCGAAGAAGCCCCTGATCTTCGGTGCGATCGGCGTTCTCGTCGTTCTTGCCGCTGTCGTGGTGGCCCTGGTGTTCGGAGTCTTCGGCAAGAACACACTCGATCAGAGCGCGGCTCAGGCCGGCGTCGAGAAGATCGTCACCGAGTCCTACGGGGCGAAGAACGTGAGCAACGTTCAGTGCCCCGCGGACCAGGAAGTCAAGTCAGGCAACAAGTTCACCTGCACGCTTTCGATCGCGGGTGTGAAGTCGAACGTGACCGTGACGTTTGTCGACGACAACGGCACGTACGAGGTCAGCCGCCCGAGCTGACGCCCTATTGGTCGGAACGGCCTGCCGCCGCAGCCTCGAGCGCGGCGGCAAGCCGGCCGGCCGAGCGCTCGATGTTGAGCGAGGCCGCCACTTCCTCGAGGCGTGCGGGATCGACGGGGGTCGCCGGGAGTCGGTCGTCCTTCGAGAACTGAACGTCCGCGTCGCGAACCACTCGTACGACCGGCAACGCAGCATCAAGGTAAGCCATTGCCTCAGGTGAGGTCAGTTTTGCGCGAATCCCCTTGGCCATATCCGATTCAGGATCAGCAGCGGCCGCCCGAAGTCCGGCCAACGAGCCGTAACGGAGCATCAGTGTCGACGCAGTCTTCTCACCGACACCCTTGATGCCGGGTAGACCGTCGGAGGCGTCTCCGCGCAGTACCGCGAGTTCGGCGTAAGCCTCGCCCGCACGGTCACCGGGTACTCCGTACTTCTCCGCAACCTCGACCGGTCCGAAGAGTTCCGCCTTGGACAGGCCACGGCCCACGTACAGGACACGGACAGGTACGTACTCGTCGGTGACGACCTGCAGTAGGTCTCGGTCACCACTGACGACGACGGTGAGATCTTCGCGCTCGGTGGCGGCAAGCGTTCCCAGTACGTCGTCGGCTTCGAGTCCGACTGCACCCGCCGTCGCGATACCCGCTGCAGCGAGCACGTCCATGATCATGTCGACCTGAGGCGTCAACGTGTCCGGAACTTCTTCGGACGCACCGTCAGAGCCTTCCTCGACGCGATGCGCTTTGTACGTCGGGACTGCATCGACGCGGAACTGCGGTCGCCAGTCCAAGTCCAGGCACACGGCGAGACGACTCGGCTCGTGTTTGGTGATCAGGGAAGCAACCATGTCGGTGAAACCGCGCACCGCGTTGACAGGTCTTCCGTCGGGATCGACGAATGACTCGGGCAGCGCGTAGAACGCACGAAACCACAGGCTGGCACCGTCGAGGAGAAGCAATGGCCCACTCATGGTCACCATCCTGCCAGTCGGCACTAACCTGTAAGCCATGACGTCTCCAGCCGAACAGGATTCCCGATTCTCCAGCGCCGTGTACGGCGCACGTATCGCTCGCGCCGCGGAGTTGGCTCGATCAGCAGGACTCGACGGTCTGGTGGTGACTCCAGGTCCGGATCTGCGGTACCTGACGGGTTCTCGGGCTGACTCGTTCGAGCGCTTGACCGCGTTGGTCATCGCCGCGGACACGGCGAAGGCGTCCGTCGTACTTCCTCGGCTGGAGTTGGCGTCGCTGAAGGAATCGGCAGTGGGCGATCTCGGGTTGACCGTCCTCGACTGGGTCGACGGTGTCGACCCGTATGCGATTGTGGCGGCGCAACTCCCGACCGGCGCGAAGGTTGCGGTGACGGATGCGATGCCTGCGCTGCATCTGATCCCGCTCGCAGACACCTTGGGCGCGTTGCCGATTCTCGCCACCGGCGTCTTGCGCGAATTGCGGATGGTCAAGGACGGCGCCGAGATCGAGGCATTGCGGCGAGCCGGTGCGGCCATCGACCGTGTTCACGCCCGCATGGCCGAGTTCTTGGTCGTCGGACGTACGGAAGCTGAAGTAGGCGAAGCGATTTCGGCGGCGATTCTCGAAGAGGGGCACACTGAGGCGGCGTTCGTGATTGTCGGTTCGGGCCCGCACGGCGCCGATCCACATCACGAGGTTTCGGACCGGGTGATCGAGAGGGGCGATATCGTGGTCATCGATATCGGCGGACCGGTCGAGCCCGGATACAACTCGGACTCCACTCGCACGTACAGCATGGGGCAGCCGTCCGCGGAGGTTGCCGCACAGTTCGCGGTACTCGAGGCGGCGCAGCAGGCCGCCGTCGATTCGGTGCGGCCAGGAGTCTCCGCAGAATCCGTGGACGTTGCAGCCCGCGAAGTGCTTGCCGCACAAGGGCTTGCAGAGGTATTCGTTCACCGCACCGGTCACGGTATCGGGCTGTCCGTGCACGAGGAGCCGTACATCGTCGAGGGCAACACCATCGAACTCGTCGAAGGTATGGCCTTCAGCATCGAACCGGGAATCTACTTCCGCGGCAGTTGGGGTGCCCGTATCGAGGACATCGTCGTCGTGACCGCCGACGGTTGCGAGTCGTTCAACAACCGTCCGCACGGCCTGACTGTCCTCGCCTGATCAGCTTTTCTTGAACGCAGCGGACCCGAGTATGCGTGTGACGTCGATTTCGATGACCACGCGCGCGGGATTGACCCGTGGCTGGCGGTACCGCTCGGCATAGCGCCGAACGGCGTCGGCCACGGAGTCCGCGTCGGTGAGCACGCGTGCCGGCCCCTCGAGCGTGAGCCAGCGGCCACCGTCGACCGAACTGACGGCGGCGTATCCGCCACGCGCTGCGTTGATCGCCTTCTGTGAGCCACCGCTGGTGATCACGCGCGCTTTTCCGGCTTCCTGGTCCCAGGTGAACCCGACGGCAACGACGTGTGGGGTGCCGTTCGGACGCAACGTCGTGAGTGTCGCGAGGTGGTATTCACCGACGAACTTCAGCCCGTCTTCGGTGAGAGTCTGCTGTGACGATGGCGTGGTGGAGGGGGTGAGCGTCATGCCACGACGGTAATCCAGGACACTGGAGCGGTGACTGCGGGTGCGAACGTGAATGACATCGAGACGGTACTGCTCCTCGGCGGACGAAGTGAGATCGGCCTCGAGATCGGGGTCAGGCTCGCGCCGGGCCGCAACATCGTTCTGGCTGCCAGACGCAGCGGAGAGCTGTCGGAGCAGGAGCAGATGCTCAAAAACGCCGGCGCTGTCGACGTCTCCACCGTCGAGTTCGACGCCGACGCTGTCGACACGCACGGAGACCTCCTGGGCGCCGTAGTCGCCGAGCACGGTCGGATTTCGATTGCAGTGCTGGCCTTCGGGATTCTCGGCGATCAGGCGCGTGCCGAAACCGACGCGGCGCATGCGGTCGCGGTGGTGCACACCGACTACGTGGCTCAGGTCAGCATCCTCACGCACCTCGCGGAGATCATGCGCCGACAGGGAACCGGAAAGATCGTGGTGTTCTCGTCCGTCGCCGGCGTTCGGGTTCGCCGCGCCAACTACGTCTACGGGAGCGCAAAGGCCGGCTTGGAGGGTTTTGCCAGCGGTCTGGGCGACGCGCTGCACGGTTCGGGCGTGCAGTTGATGCTGGTACGGCCAGGGTTCGTCATCGGGAAGATGACCGAGGGAATGTCGCCTGCCCCGATGTCGAGCACTCCGTCGCAGGTCGCGGACGCCGTCGTGCGGGGACTGAACTCCGGGGCGACGCGTGTGTGGGTACCGCGAGTTCTGCAGCCGGTGTTCTTCGTCATGCGGCTTCTGCCTCAGACGATCTGGCGCCGGATGCCGCGATGACCACACACCCGGTGGTGATCGTCGGCATCGGCGCCGACGGCTGGGATGGGCTGTCCGAGAGCGCAAAGGGCGCAATCCTGGGCGCGGAGGTCCTGATGGGGTCGCCGCGCCAATTGGACTTGGTCCCGGCGACACATCTCGAGGCACGGCGTGCGCCCACCAGGCTGACCTGGCCGTCTCCGATGATTCCGGCGTTGCCGTCGATGTTCGCCGAGAACGCGGACCGCAGAGTATGCGTGCTCGCCAGCGGTGACCCGATGTTCCACGGTCTCGGTGTCACATTGGTCAGGCTGCTCGGCGCGGACAACGTGCGAGTGATCTCCCACCCGTCGTCGGTGGCGTTGGCGAGCGCGCGAATGGGATGGGCATCGGCCGAGATCGACGTCGTGAGCCTGGTCAACCGAGACTCGGCGACAGTATTGGCTTCCGTGACTTCTGGTGCGCGACTGCTGGTGTTGAGCAACGGGCGCTCGACACCGGGGGAGGTGGCACGTCTGTTGTCCGGCGCGGGCTTCGGTCGATCGATCGTGACCGTGCTGGCCCAGCTGGGCGGGGCCGGGGAATCGCGGACCGTCATGGTCGCAGACGAGTGGGATCACGCGGACGAGGACGTGGACGCGTTGAACGTTCTGGCCGTCGAGTGCATCGCGGCCGATCCTCTCTTGCGGCTGACTCGAATCCCGGGGCTACCGGATGCTGCTTTTGTCGGCGACGGTCAGATGACGAAGCAGGAGATCCGTGCGTTGACGTTGTGCGCGCTTGCCCCGGCGCCGGGAGAACACCTCTGGGACGTGGGCGGTGGGTCGGGAACCGTCGCCATCGAGTGGATGCGAACTCACCCACGTTGCACTGCAACAACATTCGAGAAGGTGGCGCGCCGCGTGTCGCAGATCGGTGCCAATGCACTCAATCTCGGCGTGCCCGCGTTGAACGTGAAAGGGGCCGCGCCGGAGGCGTTTGCGGACGAAACTCGACGTCCCGATGCGGTGTTCGTCGGCGGCGGCGTCACGCAACCGGGAATGCTCGAAGCGTGCTGGGAGCAGTTGAGCGTGGGTGGTCGTCTGGTCGCGAACGCCGTGACCGCCGAGTCCGAATCGTTGCTGCTCGGCTGGATGAGTCGCCATGGTGGGACGCTTCGACGCTTTCAGGTGCAGCGCGCCGAGCCGTTGGGAACGTTCAACGTTTGGCGACCGCAACTTCCGGTGGTCCAATGGTCCGTCACAAAACGTCAGCCGTCTGCAGGCGCAGACACAGATACGCCGGAGGAATCCACACAATGACCGTTCATTTCATCGGTGCGGGTCCCGGTGCGGCAGATCTGATCACTGTCCGCGCGCAACGGATCATCGCTGCGAGCCCTGTGTGCTTGTACGCAGGCAGCCTTGTTCCAGCGGAGTTGCTCGAGTGGTGCCCGGTCGGAGCTCAGGTCGTGGACACTGCTCGGCTGAGCCTGGACGAGATCACCGCGATTCTTGTCGAAGCGGATTCCGCTGGGCTGGACGTCGCGCGTTTGCATTCCGGTGATCCGTCGATCTTCAGTGCAGTGGCAGAGCAAGCTCGTCGCCTGGACGCCGCAGGAGTCGATTTCGACATGATTCCCGGTGTTCCTGCATTTACCGCGGCTGCAGCCGCGCTGGGGCGCGAGCTGACTGTCCCAGGCGTCTCGCAGACCATTGTTCTCACCCGAGTCTCCACCTTGTCGACGGCGATGCCGGAGGGCGAGGATCTGCGGTCCCTCGGCCGCAGCGGCGCGACGATGGTGATTCACCTCGGCGCTCATCGCATCGAACAGATCGCATCCGAGTTGGCCGACAATTACGGCGAGGACTGCCCGGTCGCGGTGGTCGCCTTCGCCTCACGGCCCGAGGAGATCGTTGTTCGAGGCACTTTGAAGACGATCGTCGAACTTGTTCATGCGGCCGGCATCACGAAGACGGCCGTCGTGATCGTCGGCCGAGTGTTGACTGCGGAGGGGTTTCCGGACAGCTACCTCTACTCGGCAGCGCGCGAGAGAAGCACACACTGACCTCGACAGGTACTCGTCGCCGCGTACTCCTGCTCGGCGGCACAGGCGAAGGTCGAGTGATCGCTTCTCGCTTGGCCGGTTCAGCCGACCTCGAGGTTGTCACATCGCTGGCCGGCCGGGTTCGTGATCCTCGATGGCCGGAAGGGGAAGTGCGTATCGGCGGGTTCGGGGGAGCCGAAGGGCTGTCGGAGTGGTTGTCGGCCAATGATATTCGTGCAGTGCTCGACGCCACGCATCCGTTTGCCGCTCGCATCACCCAGAATGCGTTCGAAGCGTGCCTTGCGAATTCCGTGCCGTACGCCATGTACCGACGCCCGCCCTGGCGCGAGCAACTCGGTGACACTTGGCTTCCGGCACACGATCTCGATCACGCCGCAGAGTTGGTGCCGACGGTCGGCTCACGCGCTTTTCTGACGATCGGGAGGCAAGGAGTTTCGGCGTTCGACCGCGTGAAGAGCGTCTCGTTTCTCGTGCGCTCGATCGATCCGCCTTCAGGGACATTGCCGCCTCACGCGCAATTGCTGCTCGCACGTGGTCCATTCGACATCGAAGCGGAAGTCGATCTGATGCGAACTCACAGCATCGACGTCGTGATCACCAAGAACAGTGGCGGCGAGCAGACGTACGCAAAGATCGCCGCAGCCAGGCAATTGTCGATCCCGGTGATCGTCGTCGAACGACCACCGATCCCGGCGACCGTCCCGGCATTCGATACCGAAGCCGAGGCGATGGACTGGCTCACGGCTTTCGGTCGTGGAACGGCGCTGTGAGGCCGACATCGCGTTCGCTTCAGGTTCGTCTAAGGTTCCGTGACCATACTGGAGGGATGTTGGGATTTTTCGACGCCGCACTGCGGGACCGCGCATGAGAGTGTCGGTTCCCGGAATGAGCCGTCGAAAACCATCGGGAATTCACGTGCGGACGCTCCATGCTCGCGTGAAATTGCTGACTGCAGGCCTGGTGGCGATCGCGGTGATCGTGTCGGCGTCGGCGGTGTACATAGTGTTCAACGCGTATTTGCAAGGCAACGTCGATCGACAACTCGAGCGCACGAGTGACGCGATCACCGACACCGTCAATTTCGGCGGTGTCACACCGGTTCTGGGATTGACGGCCGGCGCGGATACAGCGGTCATCCAGGCGGTGGGGCTTCTTACTGCCGACGGCGCCTTGGTGACGGCGACTCCCGGTCTGCCGCCGTTCAGCACGAGCGCAGACGCCATCAGGTCGATCGCAGACGGCAATTCGTCGCAGACAATCGCGACGGTTGATGCGTATCGAATTCTTGTCGAGCCCTCGGTTGCGGGCCAGACTTTGGTTGTCGCGCAATCCCTGGGGCCGACGCGTTCGGTACTCAAGCGACTGGCAGTGGTGTTGGCGGCACTCGGGGCGGCCGGAATCGCCCTAGCTTACGCGGCCGGAGATGCTGTGGCACGCACAGGATTACGGCCGATTGCGCGACTTACTGCGGCGACGCGGCGGGTCGCCGAAACGGATGATCTTGCGCCGATCCCGGTGACCGGTGACGACGAGTTGGCGTCGTTGACAGTCAGTTTCAATCGGATGCTCGGGACGTTGTCGGAATCGCGGGCACGCCAGAGAAGTCTGATCACCGAAGCGGGCCAGGACCTTCTGGCTCCTTTGACTGCACTTCGCACCAATATCGAGTTGTTGATGTCTTTCGATACCAAGTCCGGCGCGATTTCCGAGGCGGATGCAACGCAGCTGCGTGAGGAAATCACCGACCAGATGATGGAGTTGACGCTCCTCGTCGGAGAGTTGGTGGACCGTGCGCGGGTTGACGAAAGCACGTTGGGGAGAGGAGATTCCCTCTAAATCGGACGTCTGACCAGCGACTTTGTTGCATTCGTAATTGAAGCAATGGAAGGAGCGCTGGTAATGTGGGGCAATTGTGAAGTTTTTGGGTATAGCTGGAATGTGGCGCGAACCGTGGGGTTTGCTGGGCGGGGGCCTTTGGAGGACGAGAGGGATTCAGTGGTCAAGCAAGCACGCGCCGAGCTGACTCGGCAGCAAATCGTTGCCGGCGCGGCCGCGCAGTTCGAGAAGACTGGTTACGGCAGCACCAGCATGGCCGACATAGTCTCGGGGGCCGGTACTACCAAGGGCGCGTTGTATTTCCATTTCGCGTCGAAGGACGAGCTCGCGCAATTCATCATTGCCGAACAGCATCGGCTCTCGATCGAGTCGGTGCAGGCGATTTCCGCGACGGGCAAGGACCCGTTGGAACAGATGATCATGCTCACGCACGAAATGGCACGCCAGATTGTCGACGAGCCGATCGTTCGCGCGGGCATTCGCCTCACGCTGGAACTGAGCACGTACGAGGGGCCGGTGGAACCGTACGCCGAATGGATCTCGGCAATCACCGATCTCACCGCCAGAGCTCAGGCGGAAGGTGAAATCCGAAAATCGGTCAGCGCAGAATCGTTCGGCAGGTTCATGCCCTCGGCATTCACGGGGGTACAGCTGGTTTCGAACGTCCTCACCCGACGCTCGGATCTTCCGGATCGTGTCGACGAGATGTGGCAGATCCTGCTTCCGGGAATCGTCAGCGACGAACTTTCCGGTGACATCGAGCGCCTCGTCAAGTCGCGGTGGACTCCGGCGGCGGCGTAGCCTGCGGGACATGGCCGTCACGCGGATAGTTTCGGATCTGTCGAGTAGCTCGCTCGAGGCCGCGCAGCGCTTCTACACCGAAGTGCTGGGCCTCGAAGTTGTCATGGATCACGGGTGGATCGTGACGTTGGCTTCGCCGACGGATCCGTCATTGCAGATCAGCGTCATGACGCACGACGCTCATGCGCCCGTAGTACCGGACGTCTCCGTCGAGGTGGATGATCTCGACGCGGCGTACGAGGCCGCGGTGCAGCGCGGCGACACCATCGTCTATCCCGTCACCGAGGAGCCGTGGGGTGTCCGCAGGTTCTTCGCTGCCGACCCCGACGGCCACGTGATCAACATCCTCAGCCACCGACGCGAGCAATGATGGCGTCCCGCCCGGGCGGGCTGACGTACCTCGAGGTGGGCGCAACGTCAGGCGTTCTCCCCGCCGGCTATCACCACGTTCACGAGAGCGCGACGGTCGGATCCGGACGGGAGGATTTCGAGGTTGCCGCTCGAACCGTCGCGAATTGGGGAATGCACCGTGGAGCCGGACTGGCCGTACGGACGGCAGCCCTGACCGCCGTGGCGGGTCAGGATGCGACTTTCGGACTTGGTCCGGTGACTATCCCCGTTCGGATCGTCTATGTCGTAGACGAACCCAATCGCAAGGGCTTCGCGTACGGAACCCGCGCGGGCCACCCCGAATGCGGGGAGGAATTGTTTGTCGTCCAGTTCGACGAGGCCAGCCAAGCGGTTCGTATCGAGATCGTTGCGTTCTCCAAGCCCGGAACGTGGTGGGTGCGTCTCGGCGCTCCGATCGGACGTCGAGTACAGGCGTTTGTCACGCGCCGTTACATCCGTGCCGTCCGCCAGAGCGTCGCCCGATCGCGGGTCTGACCCGTTGTAGGCGTCAATTCAATCCAGCGTACGAATGCAATCCCGACACGACGTAGTTGATCGCAAACATGTTGAAAAGCATGGTGGCGAGCGCAGCAACATTGATCCATGCCGCACGCATGTTCTTCAACCCGGCGGTAGCGCGCGCATGGAGGTACGCGGCATAGAGAACCCAGGAGATGAACGAGACCGTCTCCTTGGGGTCCCAGCCCCAGAAACGTCCCCACGCGGCCTCCGCCCAGATCGCCCCGCAGATCACCCCGATGCTGAACAACGGGAACCCGACGACCGTTGTTCGGTAGGCCACGCGGTCAAGCAATTCGGATGACGGCAGTCGTGCCGCAATCCAACGCAACGCGCGTTTCTTCGACTGCGGGCCCACCTCGGCAATCATGAAAAGTGCGCTGACCGAACTTGCGAACGTAAGGATGCCGGAGGCGGCGACGATGATCGTGACGTGCACGCCGATCCAGTACGAACGAAGAGCGGGTACGACCGGCGCTGCCTCGGCATACATGCTTGCGGCGGCGACGAACAGAAGCACCACGGTGGGTGACAGAACGAAGATGGTCAACGATCGAATCGGGTACCGCCGCAGAATGACCAGCCAGCATGCCACCAATGCCGCGCTGAGGAAAAGCGCGTACTCGTAGAGGTTTCCGAGAGGCCATCGGTGCGTCGAGATGCCGCGAAGTGCAAGCGCGGTGACGTTGAGGACCAGGGCGACGACGATGAGAGACATGGCAGCGCGACCCGCACGATGAGCGCGGGTTCGATTCGGCAGCAATGCGATCCGGCCGGGCAATGCAGGATTCGATGCACTTCCGGCATGTGCGAGTGCCGGTCGCACCGTGGCAGAGAGGGGTGTGCTGGAGAAGTCGACGACGGAAAGAACCAGGGCGAGAACGTAAATCGCGAAAGACGACGCGAAGGCGTAGTCGCTGTACTGCGCGAGAACTGGATCGACCGACATCAGACTCCTCATAACGACCGGTTGGTTGTCATTTGGAATCTACTACACACGATCGTAGAACTGGCAGGGCCGTCTGTCGGATCAGTGGCCCGGAAAATGATTGGACGAGCTTCGGTTGGGGTTGATAGCTTGTGCGAGACCGTGACAACACGCCAGGAGGTGAGACCCATGAACGCTGTAACCATGTGGGTGCTCCCACTCGTGTTCACGGATCGGCGATTGACGTAGGTGTCGCCGGGAGCGCCTCGAGTAGGCAATCCCGAAAGGTAACACCATGCAATCCAATTCTCAGACCATCGAATTCACTTCCGAGACAACGTCGAACGGAGTCGTCGAACGCCATTTCATTCTGGACGACATCACCGGTGTGCTCTGGTCACCCGCGTCCGGATCTGTCGAATCACCCCTTCTGCTGTCCGGGCACTCCGGCGGCATGCACAAGAAGGCACCAGGACTGGTTGCCAGCGCACTCCACAGTGCGAGCTCCCACGGGTTCACAGTCGCCGCGATCGACGCGCCCGGACACGGCGACCGCCCGCGGAACACACAGGACGAACAGTGGGTCGAGGCGATCCACCAGGCTAGGGCGGCCCACGAGCCGATCGCCCCGATCGTCGTCGAGTACAACCGATCGCTGGCGGAGCGTGCAGTGCCGGAATGGCAGGCGACCATCGACGCTCTGCAAACGCTGCCCGACGTCGACGCCGACGCTCCGATCGGCTTTGGCGGCGTGTCGCTAGGGGTCGTGACCGGGCTGATGTTGGCCCCGGTCGAATCCAGGATCGCTGCCGTGAGCTTCGGGGGAGTTTTTGTGGACGACTCCCTCATCGAAGCGGCACGAAAGCTCACGGCCCCAGTCGAGTACCGGATCCCTTGGGACGACAAGGATTACGACCGCACTTCAGGGGTCGCGTTGTTCGATGCCTTCGGATCGACGGAGAAGACGCTGCACGCCTACTCGGGCAGGCACTATCCGGTGCCCGACTACGAGCGCGACAGTTCGGCTCGGTTCTTCGCCCGCCACCTCGGCGGGAGCGCCGGCGCTCCCATGAGCTGACGTGAAACACGTATCGGCGTCCGGCCTGTGTCGGACGCCGATACGATCTCGATCCTTCGCTCGCTAGTAGCCGTCCAGCTTGGCCATTTTTGCTGAGGCGCGCGGGGGTGCGCGCAAGCATGGCCCTCGACCGGGGGTGCTTACAGCTCGAGGTGCAGTGCCCGTGGAATAAGGGGCCAGAGTGTTCGATAGCGACAAGTGGTCCTTACGGTCCGCCGGGCGGAACGAACTTGTTCGTGATCCAGTTCGATGCTTCGATCTCGTCGAGGGTTGTCCGGAGACTTCGGTGGCTAATGCTCGTGCTGTGCCGAGTGTCCGGTCAATACCGAACATCGAACAAGACTGGAAACTTTCTCGTGTCCGACCTGAGGCGACGACATGTCTTTCAACCGCGCATTTCCAGCCATGCGTCGACTAACCGTCCGATACCTGACCCGGGGGCGGTACTTGAGTGGGCCGATATCGCACGGCGACTGCACCCGACTGGAACTCGTGGCGATCGACGAGTTCGAGTTGGATGCGCTCACGCAGACCGGCGAGCAACGTCGGTCCGTGTCCGGCAAGGACCGGTTGCACAACGAACTCGTACTCGTCGATCAGTCCCAGGTCTGCCAATGCCAGGGGGAGTGTCACGCCGCCAACCCACAGACCTTCGCCGGGCTGCTCCTTGAGCCGTTGAATCACTGGCCCCAAGTCGCCTTGCACGAGTTCGGCATTCCAATCGACCCCGCTCAGCGTGTTCGACACGACGTACTTCTTCGCCCGGTCCATGGCCTGGGCGAACGGGATCTCCCACTCGTCCATCCAGTCAGGCCATGTGCCCGTTGCGGGCCGCCGCCACGCCGACTCCATCATCTCGTAGGTCACCCGGCCGAACAGCAAGGCATCGGCTCGTTCCATCTGAGCGGTCCAGTAGCGCATCGACTCCTCGTCGGGTGGAAGCCCCGCCTCGTGATGGCAGCAGCCGTCGAGGGTGACGTTGATCGAGTATCGAAGTGGTCTCATCTCGTTGTTCTCCCTGATAGGCGCAGAGTGACAGCACCGGACCGTACTCGGACTACTGCCGGGCCGTCGGTGTAGATCAGGTTCGGGACCTGGAGTCACGCGGGGGTCGACCGAACAGTAACCAGACGAGCGCACCGAGTACAGGCACCGCGATCACCAGTGCCGACCACCAGAATCTGCCGCCCGAGCGTTCGAAGTCAGTGCGCACGATCGCCACGAGCGCGCTAATCGTGATGAAGATCCAGGCAAGAACGAAGACGGTGAAGGTGACGTCCATCCAAAGCGGAATGGTGGGGTTGTGGATCGATTCGTTCACGCTTCCAGACCACTTTCGACGACTGTGCCTTGATGAAACAACACGCTCCATCCATTCTCGGCGAACCGCCAGATGGATGATCGCTCGGTGACACGATGCGCCTGCGCCAGCCGGTACGTCACCAGATACGTGTCAGGCGCGATCCTGCTCAGCGCCGGCCGGTCAACCCTCCACCCGAGTTCGGCGGCGTCGTTCACCTCGCCGCGGAGTCGCCGGCTCGCGACTGCCGACTGCACGTAGTCGCGGGTGTATCGAGCGCCGGAGGCTCCGATCTCCCGGAACTCCGGGTCGACGACCGCATCGAACTCGGCGCTTGACATCGCTACTCGAGTTCGGTGAAACAGAGGTTCGAACTCCATGAGCTCGTCGAGAATCAGGCGCAACTCGTCCGGGGCCGTCACGACTGCTCCGAGAACTGCGCCCTCATCTCGATCCCTATCTCCGCGTGGCGCAGGAGGAAGGCCTTCTCGTCATAACCCTTGCGCCGCAACCAGAGAGTGACCTCGCTGTTGCATTTGCTCGCATTGCACGAGCGGCAAGCCGGTGCGATATTGTCGAGTGTGTAGCGCCCACCGCGGGAGATCGCCAGCACACAGTCACGCTGCGGCGACTCGTCCGGCTCGCCGCAGTACGCGCAGCCACCCCAGGCCGCTTTGAGCGCGGACCACTGCTCGACGGACAGGTCGTGCTCCACCAGATCCATTCGGCGTTTGCGCCTACGCGCGTATCTGGCTTTCCGGGTCCGGTTGACGGGCATGAGGCCATGCTATCGCTGTGCGATGTTCACTCCGGGTAGCGCCGCGGGGTGAACACCTGACGGCCCGAACCGGTTTCGACGACCGTCGTCATCGACGATCCGACGATGAGCAGCGTCCGCATGTCGATCTCGGAAGGCTCGAGCTCGCCGAGGGTCACGACGCGAACTGATTCCTCGGCACCGGCAACATCGCGCCCGATGACAACAGGAGTCTCGGGGGAGCGGTGCTCGAGCACGAGGTCCTTCATGGCTTGGACCTGCCACGTCCGGGACTTCGACGCCGGGTTGTAGACCGCAAATGCCATGTCTGCGGCTGCAACTGCCGAAATACGGCGCGCGACGACATCCCACGGCTTGAGGCGATCAGACAACGAGAGCACCGCGTAGTCGTGCCCGAGGGGAGCACCGACGCGACTGGCGACAGCGTTTGCCGCCGTCATGCCGGGAAGGATGCGGACCGGGACCCCGCGCCACTGGTCTTCGGCGGCAACTTCGAGAACTGCTGCAGCCATGGCGAATACGCCGGGATCTCCCGACGAGACGACAGCTACACGGGCGCCGTTCTTCGCCAGGTCCAACGCCATCGCGGCGCGTTCCGCTTCGACGCGGTTGTCGCTGGAATGGCGACGCTGGCCCGGACGCGTCGGCACGCGATCGACGTACGGGCCGTAGCCGACGAGGTCGGTTGCCAACGAAAGCTCATGCGCCACTTCGGGTGTGGTCCAGGCGGTATCGCCCGGCCCGAGTCCGACCACGACCACCTCGCCGCGAGACTCGGTCGCAGGTCGAGGGTTGTTCGACGGGCTCGGAACGATGGCGATCGAAAAGTACGGAACTCCGTCCGGGTCGACCTCGGCAGCGGATTCGACGCGTTGACGTGTGGTGCTCGCGCGCTCGACGTAGTGAGCTTCATCCAAGCGGCCGGAATCCTCGAGCGATTGGAGGACCGGTGGGAAGGTACGTCCGAGCTTGAGGATGGCCGCGGCGTCGGTTTCCTTGAGCCGCCTGGTCAGCTCGGCCTGCGGCAACGTTCCGGGCAGGATCGTGAGGATCTCTTCACCCTCGACCAGCGGCTTTCCGAGTGCAGCAGATGCCGCGCTGACGGAGGTGACGCCGGGAATCACTTCGGCGTCGAAGCGATCGGCCAGTCTCTTGTGCATGTGCATGTAGGAGCTGTAGAAGAGCGGATCGCCGGCGGCGAGCAACGCGACGGTTCGACCGGCCGCGAGGTGAACTGCCAGCCGTTCGGCAGCTGCTTCGTAGAACTCGTCCATCGCGCCCTGGTATCCGCCGGGATGATCAACGGTCTCGGTGGTCACGGGGTAGACGAGGTGTTCTTCGATCTGTCCTTCGCGCATGTACGGCGCTGCAACTCCGCGGGAGATGCTCTTGCCGTGCCGCGCGGAGTGGAACGCAACCACATCGGCCTCGCCGATGACGCGGGCGGCCTTGACGGTCACCAATTCGGGATCGCCGGGGCCGATACCGACACCCCAGAGCTTGCCTGCACTCATTCGACTTCGCTCGCAATCGCATTGACGACGGCGGCGGTGATCGCGCTGCCGCCGCGTCGGCCGCGGAGAACGAGATGATCGATCCCGCTGGCGTGTTCGATGAGGGCTTCCTTCGACTCGGCAGCGCCGATGAAGCCGACCGGACCTCCGACGATGGCGGCCGGACGGGGCGCTCCGGCTTCGATGAGGTTCAGGAGATGGAACAGTGCGGTGGGTGCGTTTCCGATCGCGACAACAGCGCCCTCGAGCTTGGCTCCCCATAGTTCGAGAGCAGCCGCCGAGCGAGTGTTGTCGATGGTCGACGCCAGCACGGGAACCCGCGGATCGCCGAGGGTGCAGATGACGTCGTTGCCGGCGGGCAGACGCTTGCGCGTGATGCCGGCAGCCACCATCTGGGCGTCGCAGAAAATCGGCGCGCCGTCGCGCAGAGCTGCGCGCGCAGCCGAGACGACACCGGGTGTGAAGGCGACGTCGTCGACGAGATCGACCTGGCCACTTGCATGAATCATGCGCACTACAGCTTGCGAGACATCCGCCGGGAAACGGCTCAGGTCGGCTTCGGCCCGAATGGTGGCAAAGGACTGGCGATAGATTTCCGCGCCGTCACGGATGTACTCGATCATGTGCCACACGATAGAGGCATCACCGATCGGGCGGATTCACCCGGTAACCGTCACCCGTCGCGATCACATCCGCTACGTCCCCGCGGGGACGTCCGCAGCTGCGGTCGCACCCGGCCCAGTGCTGGCGCCCGACAACCGGAAGTTCTGCCTGCTCGACGGCGGTGATCGCGTCGGCGCGCACGTCGGCGAGCGACTTCTCGCATCCCGGACTTCCGGTGCAGGCGGTGACCTCGAGCCACGGTGAGTTCTCGTCGAAGATCAACCCCATGGGTGCCAGCACCCGGACTACCTGCTCGGCTGCCCATTCGTCGAGGTCGAAGATATGCACCGATCGCCACGGTGTCACGACGACGGGCTTGTCGACGGCTGCGAGGAACTCGGCCAGCCGAGCGTCGAGCAGCCCGAATCGCAGGCCGCCGCCCAGAGCTACGGTCCCGTCGCGCTGCTCGAGCCAGCCGATAGTAGGCCGTGCATCCGGCGTGAGGTCCGCAGCACCGGTGGACTCGGCGCTCAGACCCAGCTGCTCGAGGGTGCGTTCGATTCCGTCCGGAACCTCGGCCAGGCGCCAGTGCTTGTCGCGAACGTCGAGGAATGATCGAGCCGCCTCGAGGAGCAATTCGACGGCGTCGTCCGCCTGGACGAGATGAGTGGTGTGGTGACCGGCGAGCACCAGTGAATGCTCGGTGGCGCTGCGCGCATGGAGTCCGAAATCGCCCCGTAGCCCGGTGATGTCTCCGCGCCCGTCGTCGAGGGTGAACAGGGTTCGCCCTGGCAGATCTGCCAATGCTTGATCCGCTTGGATCGCCGAATCGAGACGGTGGACCAGTTCACGAATGTCGGCGACGCCCCCGATACGGCCGGACAGTGGGGACGCGAGGATGTTGCGCACTCGCTCGTGCGTCGCGGACGGCAGCAGACCGGCCGAAGCGATACGCGCCGCGAAGGCTTCGGGGTCCGAGACCGAGCGCAGTTGTACGTTGCCCCTCGAGGTGAGTTCCATCTGCCCGTTGCCCAGATCGCGCGCCGCGTCGGCGAGCGTCTGCAACTGGGTGGGGGTGAGGAGTCCGCCGGGTAGGCGCACGCGTGCCAGTGCGCCGTCGGCGGCGTGGTGAACTTGCAGTGCACCCGGGCACGCGTCTGGCTGTGAACGGTCCGTGGGCATGGCTCCAGGGTACGACCTGTCATGAGTGCCTTCTGCGGACCGGTAGCATCACCACCACCAGTGACGGCAGTTGAGGAAACCGGTGAAAGTCCGGTGCGGTCGCGCCACTGTGAGTGTTGCTCGAGCGGGACGTGTTTCCGCTCGGAAACACGAGTCAGACCCTCAACCGCCGTCGATGACAGATCTGTGCCACGGGGCGCGAAACCCCAGGAAGGCTTCACCCGTGATTCTTCTGCTCTCCACGTCCGACACCGATCTGCTGAGCGCCCGCGCCAGCCAGGAAGCCGGCGACGGAGTTTCCTACCGCTGGGCCAACCCCTCACGCTTGCTGGTCTCGGAGGACTTGCCGCCCTTGCTCGACGGCGTCGACCTCGTGATCGTTCGTATCCTCGGCAGCCGTCGCAGCTGGGAAGACGGCCTGGACATGGTCCTCGCCTCCGGACTCCCCGTAGTCGTTCTCGGCGGCGAGCACGCGCCGGACGCCGACCTCATGGAGTGCTCGACGGTTTCCGCCGGTGTTGCTGCCGAGGCGCACAACTACCTGGCCGAGGGTGGCGCACAGAATCTGGCACAGCTGCACCACTTCCTGTCCGACACCGTCCTGCTCACCGGCCACGGGTTCGAACCGCCGGCCCACCTGCCTTCCTGGGGCATCGCTGATTTCGCGCCCGATCTCGACTCGGCGAGCGGTCCGGTCATCGCAGTTCTGTACTACCGCGCCCAGCATTTGGCCGGAAACACCCGGTACATCCAGGCGTTGTGCGACGCGGTCGCCGAGGCCGGTGGCACCGCGCTGCCGATCTACTGCGCATCTCTGCGAACCGCAGAAGCCGAACTTCTGAGCACGCTCCGCCGCGCCGACGCCATGGTCGTGACAGTTCTTGCTGCCGGTGGCACGAAGCCCGCGACCGCGTCCGCCGGTGGCGACGACGAAGCCTGGGATGTCGCCGCACTTGCTGCGCTCGACGTCCCCATCCTGCAGGGCCTGTGCCTGACCAGTAGCCGCGCCACCTGGGACGAGAACGACGACGGACTGTCGCCTCTCGACGTCGCGACCCAGGTCGCGGTGCCGGAATTCGACGGCCGCATCATTACCGTCCCGTTCTCCTTCAAGGAAATCGACTCCGACGGACTGTCCACGTACGTCCCCGACGTCGAGCGCGCTGCCCGTGTCGCCGGGATCGCGGTCCGTCACGGCAAGCTGCGCCACATTCCCACCACCGAGCGTCGCGTTGCTCTGATGCTCTCGGCGTACCCGACCAAGCACGCCCGCATCGGCAACGCCGTCGGTCTCGATACTCCGGCGAGCGCAATCGACCTGCTCACCGAAATGCGTTCTGCCGGTTACGATCTCGGTCCGGTCGACGGTCCGGACGCAGTTCCCGGCCTGGCGGCGAAGGACGGCGACGCGCTGATCCATGCCCTGATCGCGGCCGGCGGACAGGATCCCGACTGGCTCACTGCCGAGCAGCTCGAGGGCAATCCGATCCGCATCTCGGCAGCGAAGTACCGCGAATGGTTCGCCACCCTGCCCGAGGAACTGCGCAGCGGTGTCGAAGAGCACTGGGGCGCAGCGCCCGGAGAGCTGTACGTCGACCGCTCGCAGGATCCCGACGGCGAAATCGTCATCGCGGCACTGCGATTCAACAACATCGTCCTCATGGTCCAGCCGCCGCGGGGATTCGGTGAAAAGCCCGTCGCGATCTACCACGACCCGGATCTGCCGCCGAGCCACCACTACCTCGCGGCCTACCGCTGGATCGCTGCAACACCGGACAACGGCGGATTCGGCGCCGACGCCGTTGTGCACCTCGGCAAGCACGGCAACCTCGAATGGTTGCCCGGCAAGACACTCGGCATGTCGAGCAACTGTGGCACCGACGCAGCCCTCGGCGACCTGCCGCTGATCTACCCGTTCCTCGTCAACGACCCGGGTGAAGGAACACAGGCAAAGCGTCGCGCCCACGCGACACTCGTCGATCACCTGATCCCACCGATGGCCCGCGCCGAAAGCTACGGCGACATCTCCCGCCTCGAGCAACTGCTCGACGAGCACTCCAACATCTCCGCACTCGACCCGTCCAAGCTGCCGGCCATTCGCCAGCAGATCTGGACGCTGATGCGGGCAGCCAAGATGGACCACGACCTCGGCCTCGCGGAGCGTCCCGAAGAAGACGTGTTCGACGACATGCTCCTGCACGTCGACGGTTGGCTGTGTGAGATCAAGGACGTCCAGATCCGCGACGGCCTGCACATTCTCGGCCGCGCACCCGAGGGCGACGCCGAAATCGAACTGGTCCTGGCCATGCTCCGTGCCCGTCAGATGTGGGGCGGCGAACAGAGCGTCCCTGGTCTGCGCGAAGCTCTCGGGCTCAGCGAAGACGGCGACGAGTCCCGCAACCGAGTCGACGACGTCGAGGAAAAGGCGCACGCTCTGGTTCGCGGCATGTACGACGCCGACTGGAACCCCGCTGCGGCAGAACAACTCAGCGACGACGAGACCGTCGTGAAGATCCTTCAGTTCGCGGCCACCGAAGTGGTTCCACGCCTCCGACAGACGAACAACGAGATCAAGCAGGTCCTGCACGCGCTCGACGGCGGCTTCATCGCCGCCGGACCGAGCGGGTCACCGCTGCGCGGCCTGATCAACGTGCTTCCCACCGGTCGTAACTTCTACTCCGTCGATCCCAAGGCAGTTCCCTCACGACTGGCGTGGGAGACCGGTCAGGCGATGGCCGAGTCGCTCGCCGCTCGATATCTCGCCGATCACGGCGAGTACCCGCGCTCGGTGGGTCTGTCCGTGTGGGGTACCGCCGCCATGCGTACCTCCGGCGACGACATCGCCGAAGTGTTCGCGCTCCTCGGTGTTCGCCCTGTCTGGGACGAAGCAAGCCGACGCGTGGTCAACCTCGAGGTCATCGATCTCGAAGAGCTCGGCCGCCCGCGCATCGACGTCACCGTCCGCATCTCCGGATTCTTCCGTGATGCGTTCCCGCACGTGCTCGCACTGCTCGACGACGCTGTTCAGTTGGTCGCCGCATTGGACGAGACGGACGAGCAGAACTACGTGCGCGCCCACGCGCAGGCCGACCTTGCCGAGCACGGCGATGCCAGGCGTGCGACCACTCGCATCTTCGGTTCGAAGCCCGGAACCTACGGCGCCGGCCTGCTGCAACTCATCGACTCCAAGACCTGGCGCGGTGACGACGACCTCGCCGAGGTGTACACCAACTGGGGCGGCTTCGCGTACGGCCGTGGGCTCGACGGAATCCCGGCAGCCGACGACATGCGCAGTGCATACCGTCGAATCAACGTGGCGGCCAAGAACACCGACACGCGTGAGCACGACATCGCCGATTCGGACGACTACTTCCAGTACCACGGCGGCATGGTTGCCACCGTGCGCGCGCTGACCGGAAAGTCGCCCGAGGCATATATCGGCGACAGCACTCGACCGGAATCGGTTCGCACACGCACACTTTCGGAAGAGACCGCACGTGTCTTCCGGGCGCGCGTGGTCAATCCCCGCTGGCTCGACGCGATGCGCCGTCACGGGTACAAGGGTGCGTTCGAGATGGCGGCCACGGTCGACTACCTCTTCGGGTACGACGCCACCACAAACGTGGTCGCGGACTGGATGTACGAAAAGCTCGCCGAGACCTACGTTCTGGACGAGCAGAACCAGAAGTTCATGACGCAGTCCAACCCGTGGGCCTTGCACGGAATCGCCGAGCGGCTCCTCGAAGCCGCCGAGCGCAACATGTGGGAGCACCCCGAGCAGAAGACACTCGACGGCTTGCGTCAGGTGTACCTCGAAACCGAAGGCGAACTCGAGGGGGAGTAAACCTCGAGAATCACCGGCAGGTCCGGGCGCTGAAGTGTGTCAGCGTCCGGACTTGATGATCTGAGCGATGTTCCGCTCCGCCAGAGCAGTGATGGTCAGTGACGGATTGACGGTGCCGGTGCTGCCCGGAATGGCAGCGCCGTCCATCACGTACAGGCCGTCGTAGCCCTTGACTCGCCCGTAACCGTCGGTGGCCTTGCCCAGAACCGCACCGCCGAGGGGATGCGCGGTGAACGAGGAATTGACGTCCTTCGCGAACGGCAATGCCGACGGCAGCGTGGTGCCGGCGAAGGCCATCTTGTTCTGGACGGCGCGTAGTGCCTCGACGGTGGCGTCGGTGCCGTTCTTCGGCCAGTTCAGCACCACCCGATCGGAGCCGCCGTCGTAGGCGAAGTCGGCGCGCTGCGAGTCGAGGGTCATCCCCAATGTTCCGAGCATGCCGATGTTGACGGGTAGGCCGGGGACGTACCAATTTTCCAGGGAGAGTGGCATTCCCGACTCGTCGACGATGCGTGATGCCGACGGTGCGGCTTGCGCGGTGCCGTCACTGAAGCCGAACGAGCGCACCATCCCGGCGTCGCCGTTCGTTCCCCAGCCCTTACCGACGTGTTCGTTGAGGTTGGGCAGCGCGCCCGTCGCCTGGGCGCGTACCAACAGTTCGGACGTGCCGATCGAACCGGCGCCGAGGAACAGACGGTCACAGGTAAGAGTCTTCCGGGCCAGAACGCCACCCGTCGGATCCGTCGATTCGACGTCGACGACGTAGCGTCCATCACGTTCGCGACTGATCGCGAGCACCTGATGTCCGTAACAGACGGTGGCTCGTCCGGTGGCTTCGGCGGCAGGAATGTAGTTCTGTGTGAGGTCGAACTTCGCGCCGTTGGAGTTACCCATGTTGCTGTCACCGACAGTGGCCGAGGCTCGGGTTCGGCCGTCGAGTTCTGAGCGCACCACGTCCCAGTTCCAGATCCCGTCGATCCGCTGCGGATCGAATCCGGCACGACGAGCGTCCTGATCCCAACGACGCGAGTGACCGAAGTTCGGGGTTTGGTAAATGTCTTCGGGCAACGGGCTCAGACGCAGCATCTGGCGCACTTTGGGGTACCAGGTGGACGCCATCTCGTCGTAGTCGAGGGAGTTGCCGAAGACTGCGTCGAAGAATCGGCGCTCGGGCGCGATCATCACGCCGGTGAAGATGATGGAACCACCGCCGACTGCAGCGCCGCGCCATACCGAGATGTGTTCGTAGTCGGTGGCATCGAGGACGCCGCTGAAGTAGTCGCACGCCACGGGGAGTCCGGTGAGGTTGGTGAACGATGTTCGCCGGAAGACTCCGCGGCCGTCGGCCAGCATGTCGGAGGTGTGAATCTCCCGTTGCGGATCGTGGGGCCACCGAAGTCCGCGTTCGAGGATGGTGATCTGGGTGCCGCTCTGCGCCAGTCTGAGGGCGGTGGCGCTTGCGCCGAATCCGGACCCGATGACGATGGCTTCGGAATGCTCCGGGGGAGTAGGAGAGGGTGCGAACAACTCGGGGACGAGCGCGCGGTAGTGATCAGCACCCATCGGGAGCGCCCGCAGTGGTGCGGGGGTGGCGTGGCTGGTCGACGTCGAGATGAGCGGTGTCGCGGCGGCAACTGCTGCCCCCGCCCCGGCGGCTTTGAAAAAGTCACGACGCTGCATGTCACGGCGCTGCATGTGTAAGTTCGACTCCCCAGTTCGACGGTTTGCCTCAGAATAACTCGAGATGGAGTTCGGGGACGAAACGGCGTGTCCGACGTCAAGAAGAACCGGATAAAACGTGCATAAGTGGCACTTCCTGGGTGGTACTGATCGGTCGCCAGATAGTCGCGGAAACCTGTCGATGTTCAGCGAGAGGCGCTCGCACCTATCCTCGAGGAGTGAACTCCGACTTCAAGCGCGTCTCCGAGGCCAAGTACGTCCTACTCACGACCTTCCGCAAGGACGGAACGCCGGTGGCGACTCCGCTCTGGGCCGCGCCGGACGGCGACAAGCTCCTGATGTGGACCGTCACCGATTCCTACAAGGTCAAGCGGATCAGGCGAAACCCGTCGGTCACCGTCGCTGCGTGTGACGCTCGGGGAAATCCCAAGGGTGAACCGGTGGCCGCCGTCGCCGAGATCCTCGACGGACCGGGCACCGATCATGCTCGCGACGCGATAGCACGTCGGTACGGAATCCTCGGCTGGATCACCATGAAGGGCAGTCTCCTTCGCCGCGGCAAGACCGGAACGATCGGACTTGCCGTCACTGCAGCCTGACCGCGCGTCAGTTGCCGAGCAGATCGTCCAACGCTGAGTCGAAGCGCGGATAGGTGAATGTGAAGCCTTTGTCCGCCAACACTTTCGATACGGCTTGACGACCCGTCAGGCCCAGGGCAGCGTCGCTGCGAAGAAGGAACGCGCCGATTCTGACCATGAAAGCGGGCGTCGGCGGCGCAGGTGGCCGGTGAAGGTGCTTGCGCAGCCCGGCCATCAGTTCTGAATTGCGGACGGGATCCGGAGCCGTCGCGATGACCACGCCCGAGGCAGCCGAATCGGGTTCGAGTGCCCAACGAACGATCGACAGCCAGTCCTCGATGTGAATCCAACTGGTCCACTGCTTACCCGAGGCGACGCGTCCGCCCAGACCGAGACGCACGAGCAACAGCAGTCGCTCGAGCGCCGGTGTGCCCTTCTCCAACACGACACTGGTTCGCAGGATCACCACTCGTGACGCGTTTGCACCCTCGACCGCTGCCTCCCAGTCCTTTGCGACGTCGGTCATCTGAGGTGGCCCGTCAGCGAGGGGAGAATCCTCGTCCAATCGTGCCTCACCCGCATCGCCGTAGATCGCGAGCGTGCTCGCCTGGATCCACACCGGAACAGGGTTCGCCAGTAGTTTCGACGCTTCAACCAGCGCGCGGGTCGGATCGACTCGGGAACTGGTGAGCAGTGCGATGTTTGCCGGGGTGGGTCGGCGATCGACCAACTCGCCGGCCAGATTGATCACCGCGGCGCCGTCGAGTTCTCCTGCCCAGTCACCCACCGTGACACCGTCCCACTGAACCTGCCTGTGCCTGCCGGGTTTCGGTGAGCGAGTCAGGACCACGACGTCATACCCACGGTCGGCGAGATCGTCGCTGATCCGGCGGCCGAGAGCGCCGGTGCCGCCGGCGATCACGACCTTCGTCATCACTGCGCCTGGCTGACCGAGGACATGTGGAAGTCGGGAATCCGCATGGGCGGCATGGCCGTGCGGGTGAACCAGTCTTTCCACTCCCGGGGAAGCGTGATCTCGGTACGTCCAGCCTCGGTGACCCGCCGCAGGAGATCGAGAGGGCTCTCGTTGAAACGGAAGTTGTTGACGGCGCCGACGATCTTGCCGTCCTCGATCAAATACACCCCGTCACGGGTGAGTCCGGTCAACAGCAGCGTCGTCGGATCCACCTCACGGATGTACCAGAGGGTTGTGAGCAGTAGACCCTTCTCGGTACCTGCGATCATGTCCTCGATCGAGGTGTCGTCACCACCGGTCAGGATGAGATTGTCGCCGGGAACTGCGACAGGTCGACCGAATTCTCGTGCAGCGTGGCGCGGGTACGCCAGCGCATTGACGACGCCGTCTCGGACCCAGTCGACGGGTTCGATCTCCATACCGTTGTCGAACAGTGAGACGGATTCACTCGACGACGTCGTGATCACGAACGGCGCGGATTGCAAGCCCTCGGCGCCGGGGTCGGAGGTGAGTGTCAGTGGCAATCCGAGCTTCTCGCCGATCCGGGTACCACCGGTGGTGGACAGTGCGGTGTGGCCCTCTTCGGCGCCGCGACCCTCCATGGTCCACATCAGATAGATCATCAGGTCCGCCACAGCCGACGGCGGAAGAATTGTCTCGTAGCGGCCGGCAGGCAGACTGACGGAGTTACCCGCCCAGTCGAGTCGAGTGGTCAACTGCGACAAGAGCTTCGGTATCGAGATATCGCTGAAATCGACAGTTCCGGATCCGACCCAGGCGCTGGCGTCGCCGCGCTTGCCGTTGATTTCCACGGAGCCGGTGGCCTGAGCCGTTCTACGTCGCACGCCCGTCGAGGTGCCGAGCCAGGTGGTGTGCAACTGGTGGTGAGCGAAGCCGAACAACTGGTCGCCGCCGTCGAAGCCCTTCGCCAGGTCGGCAGCCAACTGAGCAAAGACACCGATGTCGGTCAGGGCGGCCGGCAGGTCCCAGTCGGTCTCTGCCGCCGACTGCGTGATCAGGTCGGACGCGTCGTCAGCCGGACTGGCTGTGCGCGCAGCTTCTTCGCTTGCCTGTACGAGTACGGAAATCTGCTCCGGATCGACACTGCTGGAACTGACAGTGCCCACCTTCGCGATGTCACCCTCGCGCACGATCGAGATCACCGTCCACGTCCGGGACAGCGAAACTCCGTTGGTGGTCATCGAATTGTTGGCCCACCGCAGCGACGCCTCACTCGCATCGGTCACGATCACCAACGATTCGTCTACCGTCCTCGCGGCCAATGCACGCTCGACGACCTGCTGCGGATCGATCACTGCTGAGCCTCCGAACGAGTATTGAGGATGTTGACTCCGCGGAACAGAGCGGACGGGCAGCCGTGGCTGACCGCCGCAACCTGACCGGGTTGCGCCTTGCCGCAGTTGAACGCCCCCTGCAGGCGCCAGGTCGACTCACCGCCAACGGCTTCCATCGAGCCCCAGAAATCCGTCGTCGTCGCCTGATACGCCACGTCGCGCACCTGACCGTCGAGCTTTCCGTCACGGATCTTGAAGAACCGCTGACCGGTGAACTGAAAGTTGTAGCGCTGCATGTCGATCGACCAGGACTTGTCACCGACGACGTAGATGCCGTTCTCGACTCGCGAGATCAGGTCTGCAGTCGAGGTGTCCGTAGAAGGGTCGGGGGAGAGCGAGACGTTGGCCATTCGCTGGATGGGAACGTGATGTGCGGAGTCGGCGTACGAGCAACCGTTGGAACGCGTCAGCCCCAGCCTCGGCGCGAACACGCGGTCTAGTTGATACCCGACCAGTGTTCCCTCTGCCACCAGATCCCACCGTTGAGAGGCGACGCCGTCGTCGTCGAATCCGACGCTGGCCAGGCCGTGCTCTTCGTTTCGGTCGGCGGTCACGTGCATGAGTGGCGTTCCGTATTTCAGCGTTCCCAGCTTGTCCGGCGTCGCGAACGACGTACCGGCGTAGGCCGCTTCGTAGCCGATCGCGCGGTCGTATTCGGTGGCGTGTCCGATGGATTCGTGGATCGTGAGCCACAGATTGGTCGGATCGATCACGAGGTCGGTCGGACCCGCTTCGACGGTCGGTGCCTTGGTCTTCTCGGCCAGCCACTCCGGGATCTGCGCGAGCTCATCGCCCCAGTTCCATGTGCTCTCCGCCCCGAGGTACTCCCATCCGCGGCCTACCGGCGGCGCCAAGGTGCGCATCGATTCGAAGCTGCCGGCCGACTTGTCGACGGCGGTCGCCTCGAACTCGGGGTGCAGACGCACCCGTTGCTGGGTGATCGACGAACCGGCCAGATCCGCGTAGAAGGTCTGCTCCTTGACCTGGAGGACACTCGCCGTGACGTGATCCACGCCGTCGGCGGCTTGAAGCCGTCCGGAGTAGTCGACCAGCAGGCCTACCTTCTCGGCCGTCGGTGTCGCGAAGGGATCTTCGAGGTACGGCGACACCCACGTCGCGTCGGCGTAGACGGGCTCGTCGGCGAGGGTGACCGGATCCCGATTGAGCGAGAGCAATGCCTTCGCGACCTCGACCGCTTGGCGTGCCAGCGCAGCAGCGACATCGGGGGACACCTCGGCGTGCGAGGCGAATCCCCACGTGCCGTCGACGATCACACGGACGGCGACCCCGATCTCGTCTCCGTCGGACACCGCCTGAACTACGCCGTCGCGCAAGCGGATCGACTGTGTGAGCACGCGGTGGACACGAACATCGGCGTGCTGGGCGCCGGCCGTTCTCGCTGCCGACAGCGCCGCATCAGCGACAGCTCGCAGCGGGAGGGCGAGGAAATCTGCATCGACATCTCGGGTGACGGTCACGCACACGACGCTAGCCGACGACCGCCGATCTCAGCCGAACTGCTGCCATCCGAGGCGAATCACCATGGCGATCACGACCACCAACAGCGTGATCCGCACGAATCCGGATCCCTTGCTCAGCGCCATCCGCGAACCGATCACCGCGCCGAGAATGTTGCACACCGCCATCGCCAAACCCAAACTCCACCAGACATGCCCGGTGACGGCGAAGTAGGCGAGCGCGCCGAAATTGGAACCGAGATTGATCACCTTCGCCATCGCTGCGCTCCGAACGAATTCGGTTCCGAGGAAGGTCGCGAAGCTGATGATGAGGAAGGTGCCGGTGCCGGGTCCGAGCAGACCGTCGTAGAGGCCGATGAGTCCGGCGGAGAGCAGCAGGACGAGGACGGTCTTGCGCTGCGTCGGACGATGGGTCGCGATCGTGGTGCCCAGCGTCGGACGCATGGTCACGAAGACGGCGACGGCGACGAGGACGACCATCACGATCGGAATGAAGTACTTCTTGTCGATCAGCGAAACGGCCGCCGCCCCGCACGCGGCCGTCACCGCAGCCAACGCGGCTGCCGGCGCCATCTGCCGCCACTCCATCGGGATTCGACGGGAGAACGTGTACACCGCAGCACTCGTCCCGGTGAATGCCGTCAATTTATTGGTGGCCAGTGCCGCCTGTGGGGTCAATTGCGGGGCGACCAGAAAGAGCGCCGGCAACAGAATCAATCCACCGCCGCCGACCACGGCGTCGACCCAACCCGCCGCCGTCGCTGCCGTCATCAGCAGTCCCCAATCAGCAATATCCACGGCGGTGACTCTTTCACAGCTGTGACACTCTTGAGCACATGCGGAGGTTCAGCCTGTGGCTGCGAGGAAAGCCGATGATCGCGGACAGCGCGCTGGCGCTCGTGTTCTTCGCGCTCGAGGTAGTCACGTTTGTCAGTTCGCCGCGTGAGGAGCGGTGGCCTCAGCTCGTCGTCGGATTTCTGATCTGCCTTCCCGTCGTGTGGCGTCGCAAGTATCCGCGTATCTCCGCCGCGTCGATTTTGTCGATGTCGTACTTCGCAACCTTGATGATGTGGGCGACCGGGGATCCGGCTGCGGAACATCCAGGCCTGTTGGCGCTCGGGGTCTCGCTCTACACACTCGTTGCGTATGTCGATCGACGCACCGGGGCGATTTTCGCGTGCTTCCTTGCCCTGGACATGACACTCTCGTTGCTCGTCATCCGCGAAGACGTGATCCTCACGATCATCATTGCAACCCTGCTCTATGCACTGGCCTGGATCACCGCCGAGTTCTTGAGCGCCCGCCGCGCCTACGACGAGGAAGTGGCCGCCAGACTCGAAGTGGCCGAATACGAACGGGATCGGCGTGCCGAGGATGCGGTGGCCACGGAAAGAACCCGAATCGCCCGCGAACTCCACGATGTCGTCGCCCACGCGGTCAGCGTGATGATCGTCCAGGCGGACGGCGCGTCGTATGCGGTCGATTCCAATCCCGCGTTGGCCAAGAAGGCGCTCGGCAACATCTCCAGCACCGGACGCGACGCCCTTGCCGAGCTTCGCCGGACCGTCTCGCTTTTGCGCACCGAGGTCAGTAGCGATTTGATGCCGCAACACGGAACGGCCGGCATCGCCAAGGTCGTCGAGATGATGCGTGCCGCTGGTCTCGGCGTGCGCCTCGAGCTGACCGGCGAGCTCGACGACGTCAGTCCTTCAGTCAGCCTGGGAATTCATCGCCTCGTTCAGGAATCACTGACCAATGTCCTCCGCCACGCCGGCGCAAACCCGAAGGCACGAGTCACCGTGCGCCGCACCGAGACCGCGGTACTACTCGAGGTCGTCGACAACGGAACGTCGAGTTCGACCTTCTCCCACGGTTCGGGGAATGGACTGGTCGGAATGCGTGAGCGGGTGGCGGTACTGCACGGGACGCTCGAGACCGGACGACGCCCCGACGGCAGTTGGCGTGTGTACGCAGAGCTGCCGCTCGAGATCCACGATTGATACCGGCTCGCCGCAATCGCATTGGCACCGACGTCTCAGGCCCGATAGGTTTACGCCGTGCCCATCACCGTGCTGCTAGTCGACGACCAGGAACTCATGCGGATGGGCCTGAACATGGTGCTCGAAGCACATGAAGACATCTCGGTTATCGGTGAGGCCGGCGACGGGGCCGCGGCGGTCGCAGCGGCGGTGGCGCTGAAGCCTGACGTCGTGTTGATGGATGTGCGGATGCCGATTGTCGACGGGGTGAAAGCGACCGAGCAGATTCTTGCCTCCGGGATCGAATCCAGGGTCCTGGTGATGACGACCTTCGACCTGGACGAACACGCTCTCGGTGCCTTGCGCGCCGGAGCCAGCGGCTTCCTTCTCAAGGACACCCCGCCCGAGGATCTCGTGTCGGCTATCCGCAGCGTGGCAGCCGGTGACGCGGTTGTTTCCCCGAAGGTGACACGTCGTCTGCTGTCGAGGTTCATCGTGGACGGTCCGGCGCCCCGGCGCGATCCGGTAGTTCTCGACGTCCTGACCGAACGCGAACGCGAAGTCCTCGGACACGTGGCCACGGGGCTGTCGAACATCGAGATCGCACAGCAGCTGTACCTGTCCGAATCGACGATCAAGTCGCACGTCGGACGCATTCTCACCAAACTCGATCTGCGTGATCGTGTGCAGGCTGTGGTGCTGGCCTACGAGACCGGACTGGTGACTCCGGGCGCGTAGGCCAGCCGTCTGTCAGGCAGCGAGCGTTTCGCTCTGCTCAAGCATCAAAAGCGCCCACTGTTGGCAGCACGATGCAGGTCTTCCCGTCTGCGTAATCGACATTGCCGAACAGAGCGGCAAACACCTTGCCGTCACCGGTGTCGACGACCTTCGAGAGCAACGGCGTATCGAGTACGGGCAACTTCTCGTCCAACGGGACGATGCCGCCCTTGAACGTGCCGACGTTGATCCAGGCAACACTCAACCCTGAGGTCTTGGGTATGCCGACGTAACCCGGGATTGCCTGGAAACGGAGATGGTCGGCCTCGACCCACGGCGGCAACGGGAAGTTCGGACCGGCCTGTGCGGAGCTGAGGGTTACGGTGACGGGTTCACCGGCCACGCCACACCCGACCGTCGGTGCGGGGTACATGAACGACTGCGGCTTGGTGACGCCGATGTCCGGGAGATCGAGAGCGGTCGTGATCTGATCAGCGCCTGCCGTGCCGATCAACTGCTGAACAGCAGCAGAGGCTTCGGGGGAGATGGCTGCGGCCTGCGCGATCAGTGCGGCAATCCCTTCGGGTACTACCGGTTCTGCGGCCGCGGTTCCCGCGCTGATCATCGCGCTGCCGGCGGTGAGTGCCACGACGGCGGCAGTGCCGGCGATGGCAGCGGGAATGCGTCGGGCGAGTGTCTTGCCGGGGAGTCGGCTCATGTCGGGCTCCTTCATTTCATGAGGCCGGGAAATGCGGCCCGAAGTGACTTGACCATGCGCAGAGTCTCAACGTCAACTTGAGGTTTAGAATCGTTAGCGGAGCGTTAGTTAACGCCAGGCAAGTCGCACGTGCGTGAGAGAAGGCCCGTGTGACTCACGGCACCCACCTGTTTTGCACCTCTGCGTCGTTGTCGGGAGAAAAACCGGCCCCTCGAGCGTTGAACGAATAGACCGTCTGAAAGGGGACGTCATGATCGCCGCCGTATTTCTCCTCTACGTGATCGTCGAGATCGCAGCCTTGGTCATCGTGGGCAACGCCATCGGTGTCGCCTGGACAGTGCTGCTGTTTCTCGCCGGATCGCTTGTCGGATTGATCCTCATGCGCTCGCAGTGGCGACGGGTCATGGACGGGTTCCGTAAGGCCACGCGGGGTGAGGGATCGCCGTCACTGGCGGTCGCCGACGGCGCCCTGGTCGCGGCGGGCTCCGCGTTGATGTTCGTACCCGGACTCGTGACTTCGGTTCTGGGCCTGCTGCTTCTGATTCCGCCGACCCGCTGGGCGCTGCGCCCGCTTGCAGTGCTCCTGGCAGGTAAGCGCGCAGCAGCATTTGCCGCCGGTGGTGACGCCTTCGCCGGAACCGTCGGCTACGCGGCGCGGATGCGCGGAAACGGCGAGGTGATCGACGGCGAGATCATCGTCGAGACACCCGAAACCACCGAGTACGTCGCCAGCAACGGCAAGGAACTCGTCCTCGAGGGTGAGATTCTGGACACGGATACACCCACCCGTTCGCGGGGGCCGCAGTACTAACAGGCAGACTGGGTGCTCGTGACTACTCGTCTGCTGGTCAACGGCCGGATCTACAGTTCATTTGCACCTGATGCGACCTCGATCGCCATCACCGACGGCACCGTCGTGTGGGTCGGCGACGAGCGCGCCGGACGGGCGTTGCACCCCGCCGCGGAGATCGAAGACCTGGGTGGTGCGTTTGTCACTCCCGGGTTCGTCGACACCCACGTCCACATCACCGCACTGGGACTCAATCTCGTCGGCCTCGATCTCGTGGGCGCGAACTCTCTGGACGAATGTCTCTCGCGAGTACGAACATTCGCAGCCGCGAACCCCGAAACTGCCCATCCCGACGCAGTCATCTGGGGACACGGTTGGGACGACACCGAGTGGGCCGAGCAGACCCCGCCGTCGACCGCAGATCTCGACGCGGCCGCCCCTGGCCGCAAGGTGTATCTCTCGCGGATCGACGTTCACTCGGCCGCGTGCTCGAGCGCACTGCGCGACGGGATCTCCGGCCTCGCCGACACCGCTGGATACTCAGCCGAAGGCCCGTTGACGTTCGACGCACACCACCTGGCGCGCAATGCCGCTCGGAATCTGCTGACGGAAACTCAGCGCGCGTCTGCTCGTACCGCTGCGCTCGATCTCTGCGCCTCACGCGGAATCGTGGCCGTTCACGAGTGCGGGGGACCGGACATCTCGGGATTGACCGATTTCCAGGAACTGTTGGCCCACGATCACGGCGTGGAGGTTCGGGGCTACTGGGGTGAGCGTGTCGACAGCGAAGAGGATGCTCGCGCGCTCCTCGACAAAACCGGAGCAGACGGACTCGGCGGGGATCTCTTCATCGACGGCTCGCTCGGTTCGCATACCGCGTGGCTGCTCGAACCCTATGCAGACCAACCTGATTCGACGGGCAACGCCTATCTCGACGTCGACGCGATCGCCGCACACATCCGGGCCTGCACCCTCGCGGGTGTCCAGGCCGGCTTCCATGCCATCGGTGACGGTGCCGTCTCGTCGGCAGCGGCCGCGTTCCGCAAGGTCGCCGACGAACTGGGTGGCCCCAAGGTCGCCGCGTTGGGTCACCGCCTCGAGCACGCGGAAATGATGTCTATGGCCGACGCGGAAACCTTTGCCGCCTTGGGTGTCATCGCTAGCGTCCAACCGGTGTTCGACGCACTGTGGGGTGGCACCGACGGTCTTTACGCCACGCGCCTGGGAGTAGAGCGCGCAGCAGCGTTGAATCCGTTTGCACCTGCTGCCGGTAAGGGTGTCTCGCTCGCATTCAGCTCCGACGCCCCGGTCACCCCCATCGAGCCGTGGGCGATGCTGCGCGCCGCTGTCCAGCACCGCACCGACGGAAGTGGAATCTCGCCGCGTGCGGCCTTCTCCGCGGCCACTCGCGGCGCCTGGCGCGCGGGCGGAGTGCGGGACGGCGCCGCGGGAACCCTCAATCCGGGCGCACCGGCCTCCTACGTGTTGTGGGAGGCAGGCGAACTCGAAGTGAGCGCACCCGCCGACTCGGTTCAGCGATGGTCTACCGATCCGCGCTCGCGCGTACCCGCTCTGCCGAGGCTGGCGGAAGATGCGCCGATCCCGGTCTGCATCAAGTCGGTGCATCGCGGACGCGTCGTCTATCAGCGCGGCTCGTCGAGTGAGTGAGGCCGGCGCAGAGGCGTCTGTCGGTGATCGCTCCCGTGTGAGCGCTGTGCTCACCGGTTCCGCATGGCTACGTTCGCTCTACGCGACCGCTGGTGGATTCCTGATCTTCGCAGGGTTCCCACCCCGCCCGCTGTGGTTCTTGGCGCCCGTCGGGATCGCTCTTCTGACGTGTGTGTTGACGAACTTCGGGCGCGGCGGACTGCGCCTTCGTGCCGGCTTCGGTTACGGATACTTGGCCGGTCTCGGATTTCTGGTGCCGTTGCTTCCGTGGATCGGTGTGTTCGTAGGTGCGGTCCCGTGGATCGCGTTGGCCGCGGTGGAGTCGTTGTTCATCGGACTGTTCGGGCTGCTTGCGGTTCTGGTGGCGAGGTTGCCATGGGCACCCTTGTGGATTGCTGCGACCTGGACGCTCACCGAGTGGCTTCGTTCCAGCGTTCCTTTCGGCGGATTTCCTTGGGGCAGGCTCGCATTCGGTCAATCCGAAGGGTGGCTCCTCCCTCTTGCGAGTGTCGGCGGTGCGCCGCTGCTCAGCTTCGCGGTGGCCCTGACCGGTACCGGCTTGGCAGCAGTTGCAGTCGCTGTCGCGGCCAAACGATGGGACCGAGGATTCTTCGGAGCTGTTGCCGCTGCCCTCGTGCCCGTGATCATTGCTCTCGTGGTGTCGCCGTTCTTGTCCACCATGGATTCCGGTGATCGAACGATCACCGTCGCCGCCATTCAGGGAAGCGTTCCGAGGTTGGGCTTGGACTTCAACTCGCAACGCAAGCAGGTCCTCGACAACCATGTCGCCGAAACCGTGAAACTTGCTGCCGAGGTGGACGCGGGCCGCGTCGATCAGCCTGACGTCGTGATCTGGCCGGAGAACGCCTCGGACATCGACCCCCTGCGAAACGCCGATGCCGCTGCCGACATCACCCGGGCCTCCGAAGCGATCGGAGCGCCGATTCTTGTCGGCACCGTACTCGTGAATGCCGATCGTACGACCACCAATTCGGTGATCGTGTGGGACGGCGCCAACGGTCCTCAGGAACAGCACGACAAGAAGATCATTCAGCCGTTCGGCGAATACCTGCCCTACCGAAGCTTCTTCCGGAACTTCTCCTCGTACGCCGATCGCGCGGGCAATTTCGTTCCCGGCGAGGGCAACGGCGTTGTCCATGCAGCGGGGGTACCCATCGGTGTCGCGACTTGTTACGAGGTGGCGTTCGACCGGGCGTTCCAGGAATCGGTGCGCAACGGTGCACAGTTGCTGGCGGTACCGACCAACAACGCTACTTTCGGGGACACCGAGATGACCTATCAGCAGCTGGCAATGTCGCGTGTGCGGGCAGTCGAGCACGGCCGCGCCGTCGTTGTCGCCGCAACCAGTGGTGTCAGCGCCATTATCGCTCCCGACGGTGCGGTGACTTCGCAAACCGACCTGTTCGTGCCGGCGGCCCTGGTGGCGAAGGTGCCGCTCTCGACCAGCTCCACCCTTGCCAGCCGAGTAGGTCCGGTGCCGGAGATCGTGCTCAGCATCATCGCGGTCGGCGCGATTGCCATGGCAGTGCTGGCCCGGCGCCGAGATCAGGCTGAGCACTCACCCGAGGAGACTGCGGCAATCTGAGCCGAGCATCGGATATTAGGGCTGCCGATGTTCCGAGGAGCGCCTACGCGGGTACTCGCTGTGCCACCCGTTCCTGCGTAAGGCGGCTTCTTGTGACCGAGCCTGAGAAAACCGAGCCAGACAAGTCCGAGCCCCGGGATGCAGTTCACAAAACCAGTGTCGTCGACGCGGTTCTGCAGTCACCGCTCGCCGGCCTGTCGCCGTGGATCTTGCTGTCCTTGCTCTCCGGGCCGGGAAGGTTCGAGGAATCCGCGGCCGCAGCCCTCGGGTTGTCGCTGCTGATCTTGGCGGCCAGTCACCGGCGCGGCGGCACCGTGAAGCTGTTGGAGGTCTTCGACGTCGTGTTCTTCGGCGTTCTGGCGGCCATCGGCCTCCTCGCGTCGGCGAACACGATTCGGTGGTTCGAACTCTGGGGAGGCGAACTGACCAACATCGCGCTGGTGGTCTTTGCCTTCGGATCGATCCTGCTCCGCAATCCTTTCACTTTGCAGTACGCGAAAGAGTCGACGCCTGAAGAGTATTGGACGACGCCACTGTTTCTGCGCATCAACTACGTCATTACGGCGGTGTGGGCTCTCGCCTTCACCTGGTCGGCCGTAGTGGGCCTGTTCGGAGACGCACTGCTGCACGACGGTGACAACTTCTGGACCGGATGGATTCTGCAGTTGCTCGGAACCTTCTTCGCGATCTCCTTCACCGAGTGGTACCCCGAGTATGCGCCGAACAAGGCCGCTCAGGCTCAGGGCCTCGAAACCGAACCACCGCAGTCGATTTTCAGGCTGTTCGACTTTTTGCCGGTGTTCGTAGCCGTGACCGGCATCGCGGGGTTGGTGACCGACTCCGTTTCCGTGGCCGCAGGCGTCACGTTGATTCTGGTCGGCGTGTTCGGACATCTGGCGATGCGACGGTTCACCGTCGACTAGGAGCTCTCGGTGATCTCGCGCCTACGGGAACTTGGTGCACGATCGTCTCGATGACCGGCAGGTGCCGGCTGATGCACGGAATTTGTCCGTTTCTGCGATAGTCAGTGCACCTGCCGTGCAATGGAAACGAGGGAAATTGAGCGTTATTTCGAGTACTGCACACAAGCACGAGCCCCTACACGGAAGACGTCCACCAGCGGATCACCGCTTCCTCGGATTCGACACACGAGTCTTCCCACACGCCCTCGCGATCTTGGCGGTGTGGATGCTCTGGACCGTGATCGTGCCCGCCATCGATTCCGCTGTCTCCTCCGAAGATCCAACCGGCGCCGGAGACCGGATGGCCGTGACCGAAACGGTCTCCTTCGCCGCACCTGCGGGCTGGAATGTCGACAGTGGTTTCCGAACCGACCAACATGGCGCGTCCGATTCGCTCCCACGTGTGACGTTGACCGATGGCACCGTCACCGTGAGCGTCGACGCCGACACATTCAGTGGAACTGCCGACGAACTCCTCTCCCAAACAGATGCCGTGAGTCTTGCGACGAACGGCAGTTCCGTGCTTGCGGTCTCCGGTGCGCGCCAGCCGATCAGCACCGCCGGGGGTCTGAGCGGCGTCCAGGTCAGCTTTGACACTCCGCGGTCCGCCGGATCGGTGACCACATTCGTCGTCGACGGCAAGGGAATTCGGGTACAGGTAGTCGGCCCACCCGATCAGATCGCCGCCCGCAGTCGAGAAATCACCGACATGATCGCCTCTATCGGCACACACGAGGGAGACACCAAGTGAGCACCGATCTCCTCGAAACCCGCTCCCGCGCATTCGATACGACGGCCTGGGGCGAGAAATTTCACTTCTTCCAGCAACGCAACGTCGTGTTCTGGATATACCTGTGGATGTGCGGATTCGGCCTCGTCAAAGGCTGGCAGATGTTTGCTCCCTTCGCCGGATACTTCGGGCGCGCACTCCTCGTTGCCGGCATCGTCGGCGTCATCAGCGCCGCGGTCTGGACATGGTGGTTCCGGCACATCGACCGCTACGAACGCCAACCCGTAGGACTAGTGGTCACCGGCTTCATCTGGGGCGCCACCGCAGCAACGTTCACTATCGCAGTACCCGCGAACGGAGCAGTCGGTTCGCTCTACTCGAAGATTTTCGGGCAGGTATGGGCTCAGGACTGGCATGCGGGCCTCTCTGCACCCTTCGTGGAGGAAACCGCCAAAGGCATCGGCATCGTAGTCCTCCTCGCGCTTGCACCACGCCTGGTGCGCACCGCAACCGACGGCCTGCTCCTCGGTGCTTTCATCGGCTTGGGATTTCAGACCAGCGAAGACTTTCTGTACTCGATTGCCGGCGCAACACAGGGCTTCGGCGCCCACCAAACCGACGGCCTGCTCGGTTCCATCGCCACCCGCACCTACTCCGACATCGTCTCTCATCCCCTGTTCACCGCCCTTTTCTGCGCCGGCGTGATCTATCTGATCGGCACCCCGGCCCAGCCCCGGCGGATCGGACGCGGATTGGCGTTGATCGTGGCACCCATCTTGATCCACGGCGTGTGGGATTCCATGCTCGCGATCGCCGGCGGCAGCAGTTCGCTCGTGTTCGTCATCATGATCGGCGACATCGTCTTCGCGTTCACTGCCTTGTGGATCGCGTTCGTCTGGGCGCACCCACGTGAATCCCACTTCGTCCGTGACATTCTCGCCCCGGAAATCGAGTCCGGCGTCCTGACCGACGCCGAGGTGACAGCCGCCGGCGGATGGCGACAACAACGTACTTACGCGAAAGCCGCACCCACTCGCACCGAACGTCGCCAACGACGACATATCGTTCGTGCCGCGCTGGATCTGTGCAGCGACCTTGCTGTCAGCAAGGGCGACGACAGCCCCCAGGTCGTCGAATCACGCAACGAAATCACCCGCCTCCGCCAAGGAACCGCGGCACAGAGCATCACTCGGTGACCGGGAAGTAGCGGAAGAACCGTTCAGCACCGCAAAACATTCACCCACACCCCAGTCGGCCGGGTTGCTTGCCATCGTCACTTGGCAAGCAACCCGGCCGAGTGACTGGGCTACCAGTTCACTCCGTATCGAAGTTTGGTGTACCGAAGTTTGGTGTACCGAAGTTTGGTGTGTCGCGGGGTGGGGGATACAGCTCACACTGGTGCATGAAGCAGTGCCGATGGTTCTTCAGCGCAAGTCCAGGATTTGCGCACTGTCGGCCCGCAAGTGCGCCTGGATGCTGAATGACGTTGCCCTGAAGTGTCTTTGAGGACCGCGAAGCATCCTGAAGTTGCCACGTCGAAGAAGGGCCGAAGTATGACGTCGACTTGTGAACGATCACTCCCCGAAGAACGAGAAAGACCGCCCGGTGTAGAACCGGACGGTCTTGATCGAAGTGCTAGTTCATGCGCCGCGACGCTTGGCCTTCAGCAAATCGAGACGCTCTTTGAGGAGCTCTTCGAGTTCCTCGACCGAGCGACGCTCGAGCAGCATGTCCCAGTGGGTGCGGGGAGGCTTGACCTTCTTGGCTTCGGGAGCAGTCCCCTCCATGAGGGTGCCTTCGAGGCCGTTTCGGCACAACCAGGTGCCGGGGATCTCGGCTTCGTCCGCGAACGGGATGTCGAAGATCTCGCCGTTCTCGCACTTGTACTTGGCCATACGACGGGGCGCGAGGTCATGGTCACGGTCGGTCTCGTAGCTCACAGCTCCGAGTCGGCTACCTCGAAGTACGCGATCTGCCATGGTGGTGTCCTCTCTTCGTTCGTCACCGCTGGTGGGCGCCCTGACTTGGGGAGTAGACGCTCACACTCATCTACAACGCCACGAGCACCCGATTGGTTCCCGTGTGGCGAGAAGACGCAACCTCTCCATCTTACCGGGTACCGTGCGCGTTCATCGAAGGCGTCCGAATCTCGAGTACAGTGTCGATTCATGGCTGAGAGCACACGCGTCGGATCACCGCAGTCTGCGCGTTCGGGAAACCCGTGTGTGTGGTGTGGTCGAGAGGTCGCGGTGACCGGTGTCGGTCGTCGACGCCGGTACTGCAGCCAGTCTTGTCGACAGCGTGCGTACGAGCAGCGCAATGCCGTCAAGGGCACGTCGATCCCGGCTGACGCCGTCATCTTGACCGCAGTCGAAGCGGTCGAACTCGTGGATCGGATGTTCGAGGTCCGATGCGCTGCCGAAGATGTGGCGACAGCAGTTGCCGAGGGCGCAGAGAGTTCAGAGCTCACACAGTTGTGTGAACGGTTGACCGAGCTTGCCCGCGAAGCCGAACGTTTCCGGTAGAGCAGGTGTGGGCAACCGGTTTCTAGCCTTGCGTCGAGCACTGCAACACTGCGGTGCTCCTGACGCCTGACGACGACAAATTTTGATCCTGAGTTCGGACCTTCGGGGAGGTTCGGACTCCGAAGCGACCCTTCGTCGAGGTCGATGACCTTCGGCTGCGCTCTCGCAGGATCGCCACATGGTTTCCACTCGATATCGAGGCGGTGCGATGTTTCTCTTCAATCCCCGAGCCACACTTCCCGGCGCTGATCGTCACAACGCTGATCGTCACAACGCTGTGTGGGGGTGGTCGTGATGGATACCGACAAGAGGATCGACCCGCTCACCGGATCGCGAAGCCTGCCGGCAGGAGCGTTCCCCCTGTCTGCGGTGCAGCGCAGCATGTGGTTTGCGCAGCAACTTCACCCGACGGTCCCGTACTTCATCGCGCAGTACATCGAGTTCCACGGCGATTTGGACATGCAACTGCTCAGTCGCGCCGCGGTGGAGGCTGCCCACGAGTTCGAATCGCCGTTTCTACGGTTGATGTACCCGGATGGGGAGCCCTGCCAGATCGTGGACTTCACAATCGACCCGGGCATCGACTACTTCGACTTCCGCGAGCGTGAGAACCCTCGGCAGGCTGCCTCGGAGTGGATGGACAACGATTACGCGACGACGCTCGATCTGACTCGCGATCGTCTCGTCGAGATGACAATTCTTCAAACTGGTGATCGGGATTACCTGTGGTACACCAGGATTCATCACGTCGCTCTCGACGGATACAGCGGTATGACGATCGTCAATCGGATTGCGGCGATCTACACCGCAGCCGTCGAAGGTCGAGAGCCTGCGGTGAACAAGGCGCTCGACGTCACGACGCTGTCCGAGCTCGACCAGAAGTACCGCGAATCGAGCCGATTCGAAGCCGACCGCGAGTACTGGGCCCAGCGTGTGTCGGGCGTCGAACACGGTTCGACATTGGCCACCCGTGAGGGACCCCCGACTGCACGCAGTGAGCTCGTCAGTGCCGCGATGTCGGCGAACAGCCTTGCTGCCTTGGACGAATGGAATTCACGTTCCGGTGCAACTCCGGCCGCAGTGTTGATTTCGGCGCTGGCGTGCTACCTGTCCCGCAGTACCGGCTACGACGACGTGCTGATCAACCTGCCGGTTTCCGCGAGGACGACGGCACCGCTGCAGCGGTCCGGCGGAATGCTGGTCAACGTCGCGCCGCTACACATCCACGTAAACCCGGACGAAAGTGTCGACGATCTGGTCGGGCGCGTGCAACTCGAACTTCTCGGTGCGCTTCGTCATCAGCGATGCAGCCTCGAGGACATCCGGCGTGATGCCGGTCTGACCGTCGGCGACGCGCGTCTGTCCGGCCCGATGATGAATGTGATGCTCTTCCGGCAGGAGATAACCCTCGGGCCACTGACCGGTGAGTATCACATCGTCACGTCGGGTCCGGTCGAGGATCTGCTGGTCAACGTGTACCAGAGCGGCGATCCGGCGCAGACGTTGATCGACTTTCGCGGAAACCCCAATCGCTACGGCCACGACGAACTGGCCGAGCACCACCGGGCGTTCACCGAGTTGGTCGCAGAACTGACAGCAGCACCGGCCGGTACGCCGATGAACCGGATTCATCCGGCAAGTGCCGAGGCAGGGGCGCGCAGTGCACAGCGCAGGGAACTCGAGCGGTTCTGGGCGAGATACCTGGGGGACTCCGACGAGGGCTCCACACTGGACCTCGAGACACTGGGCCTCGAGCGAATCGACTCCGAAGCGGAGCCCACCGGTACGAATCGGCTGAGCGTCCCACTCGATCCCGCGGTCGCCGAACTTGCGCGCACGGAAGGCGTCTCCCTCTTTGCCGTTGTCCATGCCGCATTTGCTGCGTTGCTGTCGAGATCGACCGAGCGCCGGGACGTGCTGATCGGAACGAGGACCGAGTGGGGAACTCTGCCCCTGCGCTGCGAGGTCGATCCGGCGGCGCCGTTCGACGAGTTCGTGAGTTCTCTTGCTCGAGAACGCGATACGTTGTCGATTCGATCGGCGGCAGGTGTCCCCGCACTGCCCGAGTTGCACGTCCACCTCAACGACGGCTCGCAGGAGACCACGATTGCCGGCCTCGACGTGGCGATCGACGTCCACGCAGATACCGGCGCCCTCGAGGTTGCGTACTCCACGCAGCACTACGCCGAATCCACGGTCCGAGCCTTCCTCTCGCGACTGGTGCGGATCCTTGCAGGCGCAGCAGCAGCCCCGCGAACGCCGGTCGGAGACCTCGATCTCCTCGACGACTTCGAGCGTGAGTCCCTGGTACCGGCGCGAGGAGCGACCGCGTCCTCCCCGTTGACTCTCCCCGATATTCTCCGCCGGGCCTCGGCTGTGAACCCCGATGCCCCAGCGCTCGTTTTCGGTGATCGTGAGGTGAGCTACCGGGATCTCGACGCCGAGTCGAACACACTCGCCCGTGAACTGATCAACAGGGGAGTCGGCCCCGGCACCTATGTCGCCCTTGCGCTGTCGAGGTCTCTCGAATCGGTGACCGCGACGTGGGCGGTGGCCAAGACCGGCGGTGCCTTCCTCCCGATCGATCCGCACTACCCCGAGGATCGTGTTCGGCACATGCTCACCGATTCGGGAGCTGTAGTCGGAATCAGTGTGGGGGAGCACCACGGCGGGCTCGCCGATTCGGTGGATTGGCTGCTCCTCGACGAACTGGACACCTCGCACCATTCCGATGCACCGGTCGTCGACGCCGAGCGGCGTACGCGCCTGAGCTACGACGATCCGGCATACCTCATCTACACGTCCGGCTCCACCGGTGTCCCTAAAGGCGTCGTGGTCAGTCACCGCGGGCTGAGCAGCTTCGCCGACGAAGAACGAGTCAGGTTCGGAGTCGAACCTGGAGACCGCACCCTGCATTTCTCTTCGCCGAGCTTCGACGCTTCGGTCCTCGAACTCCTCCTTGCCTTCGGGGGCGCGGCAACGATGGTGATCGCGCCGCCCACCGTGTACGGCGGCGACGAACTGGCACAGGTGATGCGTATCGGACGGGTCACCCACGCTTTCGTCACCCCGGCCGCGCTGGCAACAGTCGATCCCGCCGGCCTACCGGATCTACGAGTGGTCGTGACCGGCGGCGACGCATGCTCACCCGCGCTGGTGGATCAGTGGTCACACGGACGCTCGATGTTCAACGCGTACGGACCGACCGAAACCACCGTCGTCGCCACTCTGACCGGACCGCTGAGCAGCGATGTTCCCGTCACCATCGGGAAGCCGATGCGCGGAGCCGCAACCGTCCTCCTGGACTCGCGGCTTCAACCGGTGCCGATCGGTGTCGCCGGCGAGCTCTATGTGAGCGGTGTCGGTTTGGCGCGCGGGTACCACGCGCGTGCCACGATTACGGCCGAACGATTTGTGGCCGACCCCAACGGTGTTGCGGGAGAGCGCATGTACCGCACGGGTGACCTCGCGCGGTGGAACGGCGAGGGTGAGCTGGAGTACCTCGGCCGGAGCGACTTCCAGATCAAGATCCGCGGTTTCCGCGTCGAGCTCGGCGAGATCGACGACGTGCTGCGCCGCCACCCGAGCGTCGCACAGGCAGTCACCGCCGGAGTTGCGGGCCCGAGTGGGGAAACACTGTTGGCGGCGTACGTCACGGCGGCTGCGGGCACACACATCGACAACTCCGAGCTGGTCGCCCACGCGAGATCTTCGTTGGCAGCCCACATGGTTCCCGCGCGGATCGTCGTCCTCGACTCCATTCCGTTGACTCCGGCAGGAAAGATCGACAGGAAAGCGTTACCGGACATCGATTCTGTGGGCGGGTCGGCTGAATACCGTGCCCCCGAGACCTCGACCGAGAAGCGAATTTCGGCGGTGTTCTGCGATCTGCTCGGTATCACCCGGGCGGGAGCAGACGACAGTTTCTTCGACCTCGGCGGTGACTCGTTGATCGCGACCCGCGTCGTGTCGCGGGTCAACGGAGCTCTCGGAACGACGCTGAGCGTTCTCGACCTCTTCGAGGCGCCGACCGTCTCCGCTCTGGCAGCACGTGCCGACCTCGCGGACTCGCGGAACACACGTGCCCCGGCACTGACGCGTATCGATCGCCCTGACCGGATACCGGTATCTCTGGCGCAGCAACGAATGTGGCTGACCAATCAACTCGATCCGAGTTCGCCGGCGTACAACATTCCGATCGCGGTTTCGATGACCGGCGATCTCGACGTCGATGCACTGTTCACCGCGCTGCGGGACGTCATCGTTCGACACGAGATCTTGCGGACCGTTTTCCCCGAGAGTGCGCGTGGCCCCGTCCAGCACGTTCTCGATGTGGACGAGATGTTCGATCATCTCGAGGTGGAAACGGTACCTGCCGCAGCGACCTCGGCGCGGGCGAGTGAGCTCGCGCGAGAGGGATTCGACGTCAGCGAATCGGTGCCGATCCGCGCGACTCTGCTCGAGGTGAACGAACGCGAGCACACCTTGGTCCTCGTCGTGCACCACATTGCAGCAGACGGCCTGTCGATGGCGCCGCTGGCTCGTGACGTGATGGTGGCGTACGCCTCGCGGGCGAGCGGACGCGTGCCGGCGTGGCTGCCACTCGAAGTGCAGTACGGCGATTTCAGCAAGTGGCAACGCGGAGCGCTCGGTGAAGCGTCCGACCCGGATTCGATTCTTGCCGAGCAGTTGCGGTTCTGGTCGCACACGCTCACCGAACGCGGTGAGCTCGCGGAACTGCCGATGGATCATCCGCGCCCTGCGGGTGTCTCGCTGCGCGGTGACGATCTCGATTTCCGGATCGACTCCGCGACGTACCGCCGGGTCGGCGAGATCGCGGCGCGCAGCGATGTCAGCGTGTTCATGGTGATCCACGCCGCGCTGGCCGTCCTGCTCAGCCGAGAATCCGGAGCGAACGACATCACGATCGGCACTCCGGTGGCCGGGCGGAGCGAGCGCGCTCTCGACGACGTCGTCGGAATGTTCGTCAACACGGTGGTGCTGAGGACGGTTCTCGAGGGGGGACTCACCTTCGGTGAAGTTCTCACCCGCGTCCGCGACGTCGACGTGGCGGCCTTGCAGCACACCGAAGTGCCGTACGACGTACTCGTCGAATCCCTCGCAGACAACCAGGCGCCGCTGTTCCAGGTGATGCTGGTGATGCAGGGCGCCGCTCCCACCGAGGTCACTTTGCCCGAGCTCGAGGTCACGGTCGACGAACTGTCGACGGGCGCGGCAAAGTTCGATCTTCAGGTCATTCTCACCGACCGCGGCGACCATCTCGACGGCCAGTTGAACTACGCCAGCCAGCTTTTCGACTCGGACACCATGTCCGGCCTCGCTGATCGCTTCACGATGCTCCTCGACGCGGTAGCTGCCTACCCGGAATCCGTCGTCGGCGACGTCGATCTCACAGCTCCGGGCGAGGCGGAACTGGTCCTCGAGCGTTGGAATGCCACCGAACACGCCGTACCGATCACCACCCTCTCGGACCTGGTGGCGGAGCAGGCAGCCCGGACACCCGAGGGGGCCGCGCTGGTCTTCGGCGAGCGGACACTGACCTATGCGGAGTTCGACGCGAGGGTCGGTGAACTTGCCAGAACCCTCATCGCCCGCGGGGTCGGCCCGGACATGCGCGTCGCGGTGTCGATTCGACGGTCACCGGAACTACTCGTCGCGGTCCACGCCGTGATCCGTGCCGGTGCGGCATACGTCCCGGTGGATCCCGATCATCCCGCCGAGCGCATCGCGTACGTCTTCGACATCGCGGAACCGATCTGCGTGCTGAGCCGGCCCCAGGACCACGGCGCTTTTCCCGCGCGAGTCCCGATCGTGGACGTCGATCTCGATCGTCAGGTGTCCACGACGGCGCCGATCACCGACGCTGATCGGCTCGGACCCCTGCGCCCGGACAATGCTGCTTACGTGATCTTCACGTCCGGATCGACGGGTCGACCGAAAGGTGTTGCAGTATCACACCGTTCGATCGTCAATCGCCTGCTGTGGATGCAGGACACGTACCCCCTTCACGCGTCGGACGTGGTGCTGCACAAGACCCCGGTGACCTTCGACGTCTCGGTGTGGGAACTGTTCTGGCCCCTGCAGACCGGCGCGCAGTTGGTGATCGCGGAACCGGACGGGCACCGTGATCCCGGGTACCTGTCGGCGTTGATTGCCGACAGAGGCGTCACGACGGCGCACTTCGTTCCGTCGATGCTCGCGGAATTCGTCGCTGCCGCGACTGCCGGGCAGTGTGCGAGCCTGCGTCAGGTGTTCTGCAGCGGTGAAGCCCTCGCGCCTACCACTGCGGAGGCGTTCACCCGTCTGAGTTCTGCGGGACTGTTCAACCTGTACGGACCCACGGAGGCTGCCGTCGACGTCAGCGCCGCCGAATTCACCCCCGACATGACCGTCACCGTTCCCATCGGTGCGCCCGTGTGGAACACCCAGCTCTATGTCCTCGACGGGCGGCTGCATCCGGTTCCGGTCGGCGTTCACGGCGAGCTGTATCTGGCGGGAGTGCAACTGGCGCGTGGATACCTCGGGCGCAGCGATCTCACCGCCGACAGGTTCGTGGCCGATCCGTACGGCCCGTCTGGCACCCGGATGTACCGAACCGGTGATGTCGTCCGGTGGCGCGCCGACGGGCTGCTCGACTATGTCGGTCGACGCGATTTCCAGGTCAAGATCCGCGGGCAGCGCATCGAACTCGCCGAGGTCGAAGCAGCGTTGCTCAGGCTGCCCGGTGTCACGCAAGCTGCTGCTCTCGTCCATCACGACGACGTGGTCGGTGACAGTTTGGTCGGCTACGTCATCGCCGAGACCGGCACTTCGATCGACACGGACGGCCTACGCACCGAGTTGAGAGGTCTCCTTCCGGCCTACATGGTTCCCGCTGTGGTCATCGCCCTCGACGTGTTCCCTCTCGGTTCGACCGGCAAGCTTGATCGGAAGGCTCTGCCCGCGCCCAGCTTCGACAGTTCGCAGACGTATCTGGCGCCGCGAACACCGCTCGAAGCGCAGTTGGCGGCGATCTTCGAGGAGCTTCTGGAATCCGGGGCAGTCGGTGTTCACGACAACTTCTTCGAGATCGGCGGAAACAGCCTCGTCGCTGCACGCGCTGTGGCGCGCGTGAACGATTCGCTGTCGTTGAACTTGTCGATCAGAGAGTTGTTCGACGCGCCGACCGTTGCGCAGTTGGCGGTCGAGTGCGCAACGGCACGAGGGGGACCGGCAGTCCTTCCGCTCGAGGCATTGCCGCGGCCACAGACGATCCCGCTGTCGCTGGCACAAAAGCGCATGTGGTTCGTCAATCAATTCGACGTCACGTCCGCGGCGTACAACGTCGCCATAGCGATCAGGCTGAGAGGCCGGTTGGACGTTGCCGTGTTGGAGGGCGCGATCACCGACGTGCTTACTCGCCACGAATCGCTGCGCACGCTGTTTCCCATGGTCGAGGGAGTGCCGGCGCAGGTGATCGTCGAACCCGGTGAAGCGTTGGGCGCGCTGCCGGTTGTCGCCGCAAACGCCGAAGCGGTACTCGGGGAGATCGAACGTCTCACCTCGAGGGGCTTCGACGTCACGCAGGCTCCACCGATCAGGGCGGAACTGATCGAGGTCGACGAAGAAGATCACGTCCTGACCGTGGTCGTCCATCACATCTGCGCCGACGGATTCTCGATGGCACCGTTGGCGTTCGACGTGATGAGCGCGTACTCGGCAAGGCATCGAGGTGAGGCGCCCGACTGGTCTCCTCTTCCGGTCCAGTACGCGGACTTCGCCATCTGGCAGGAAAGGGCTCTCGGTCGGATCGACGAAGCGGACAGCACTCTTGCCGGTCAGCTCGAGTACTGGACACGTCAACTGGCGAGTGTTCCCGAAATTCTTGCGCTCCCCGCAGATCGACCGCGTCCGCGTGTGCAGGATCTCTCGGGCGGCGTCGTTCGATTCGACATCGATGCCGGCATCCACCGTCGTCTGAGCGAAACCGCGATCGAACACCGAAGCAGTATGTTCATGGCGGTACACGCCGCATACGCAGTGCTCGTGGCGAGATTGTCCGGCATGGAAGACATCACGATCGGCTCACCGATCGCCGGGCGCGGAAATGCCCTGCTGGATCCGATGGTCGGTATGTTCGTCGGCACGTTGGTCCTGCGCGCCGACGTCGACCCCGCCGCCTCGTTCACCGATCTGTTGGCCAGAGTTCGCAGCACCGACCTCGACGCCTTCGCTCACGCAGACGTCCCCTTCGAGCGCGTCGTCGATGCGCTGGCTCCGGAGCGGTCGACGTCGCATTCACCGTTGTTCCAGGTGATGCTGGAGTTCAAGAACACCACTCGGCCAGCAGTTCGTCTGACGGATTTGGACGTCGAGGTCCTCGAACTCGAATCCGCCGTCTCGAATTTCGATCTGCAACTCACGCTTGCCGAGACCTTCGACGACGACGGCCGGCCGGCGGGAATCGAGGCCGGGTTCACCTACGCGAGCGCCCTGTTCGACGAGTCGACCGTCGAAGGTTTCGCTCGATACCTGGTTCGGATTCTCGGTGCTGTCACCGAGTCACCGCACACGCCGGTCGGCGACATCGATCTCGTGAGTGATCTCGACACGATTCGCGCCGTCGCACCGGAACTTCCCGAGCAGGTTCACTTCTCGACGTTGCTCGAGCGGAAGTACGTCGACGAACCGCAGAGGACTGCACTGATTTTCGGCGACCGCCATCTGACCTACTCCGATCTGGACCGCCGCGCCAACCGGCTTGCACGACTGTTGATCAGCCGCGGGGTCGGTCCGGAATCCGTTGTCGCCCTGGCATTACCACGCTCACTGGAATCCGTGGTCGCGATCTGGGCGGTTGCCCGGTCCGGCGCTGCATTCGTACCCGTCGACCCGGCGTATCCCGTCGACCGCGTGCACCACATGATCAACGACTCGGGAGCGGGCGTCGTTCTCACCACCGCCGAGCATGTGGGTGTCGTCCCCGACGAGGCAGACGCCGTTCTGCTCGATCAGGCAAAGACACTCGCAACCCTCGAACAGATCGGTGATCAGCGGATAGATGCCTCGGAGCTGCTGGCTGCGGTGTCCCTGGACAACCCGGCCTATGTCATCTACACCTCCGGTTCCACCGGCGTCCCCAAAGGCGTCATGGTCACTCACCGTGGGCTTTCGGCACTCGCCGAGCAGGAACGCAGTCGCTTCCGCGTCGAGTCGACCTCGCGCACGCTGCATTTCAGCTCACCGAGCTTCGACGCCTCGATTCTCGAACTCCTGATGGCTGTTGGTGCCGGGGCCACGATGGTCATCGCCCCACCGAGCATCATCGGCGGAACCGAACTGACGAGTCTGATCGCCGACCAGCACGTCACGCACGCCTTCATCACACCAGCCGCACTGGCCACGGTCGATCCGAGCGGACTGAACGAGCTGGTGTGCATCGGAACCGGCGGCGACGTCTGCCCACCCGATCTCGTCGCCGCCTGGGTCAGCGATCACCGGATCATGATCAATGCCTACGGACCAACCGAATCGACGGTCGTCGCCAGCATCACCGAGCCGATGTCCCCGACCGATCGAGTCACGATCGGTCGCCCGTCGACAGGCATCACCGCGTGGGTCCTCGACAATCGCCTACACCGCGTCCCGGTCGGAGTGACGGGAGAGCTGTACGTCAGCGGCGACGGACTCGCCCGCGGTTACCGAAACCGCGCCGGCACGACCGCCGAACGATTCGTGCCCAATCCCGCGGGCAGTGCGGGCACACGGATGTACCGAACCGGCGACCTCGCCAGGTGGAACAAGAACGGCGAACTCGAGTACCAGGGTCGAGGCGATTTCCAGGTCAAGATTCGCGGATTCCGCATCGAACTCGGCGAGATCGAGGCAGTTCTGGCTCGCTATCCCGGCGTTGCACATTCCGTGGTGACCACGCTCGAACGTGACGGAGGCGCCGCACGGATCGTCGGATACGTCGTGCCTGCCAACGACGCTCAGACTGTGGATCCCGAGGCCGTCATCGCGTTCGCGGGCTCGGCTCTGGCCCCGTACATGGTTCCTGCGGTCGTGGTCGTTCTCGACGAACTGCCGATGACTGCCAACGGAAAGCTCGACCGCCGAGCCCTGCCGGTTCCCGACTTGCGAGCAACCCAGGCACGCTCGCGGGCCGCCGAATCCGATACCGAACGCACGCTGGCCGCCTTGTTCGTCGATGTCCTCGGTGTCGAATCGGTGGGCGTCGACGACTCGTTCTTCTCGATGGGCGGCGATTCGATCATGTCGATTCAGCTCGTCGCCCGTGCCCGCGATGCCGGGCTCGTCTTCACCCCGCGTGACGTCTTCGAGGTGAAATCGGTCGCCGGTCTTGCGGTTTTGCTGGCATCGACCAAGGACGACGAACCCGAGGTGCTCGAGGAACTTCCCGGAGACGGCGTGGGCCACGTGCCGTTGATGCCGGTGGCTCAGTGGTGGCTCGACCGGCTCGGCTCCGATCTCCGAGGTCTCGATTCGTTCTCCCAAGCGACTCTTCTCAACGCGCCGCACGGGCTTCACAGTGTGGAGCAGTTGACCGCGGCTCTTCAAGTTGTTCTCGATCGTCACGACATCCTTCGCGCACGCCTCGAGCTCGACGGCGAGCGCAGGCTTGTTGTCGGCGAGCCGGGATCTGTTGCAGCCGAGAATATTTGCCGGGTGATCGAGGTAGAGGCCGAGCCGGGCACCGCGGTGTTCGACGCGGCGATCGTCGACGCACTGGGCGGTGCGCGTCGAGAACTCGACCCCGGCCGGGGCGTGATGGTGCGGGTCGTCTGGTTGTCCGGCGTGCGCAACGCCGGCCGGCTGCTCCTGGTGATCCACCACCTCGCCGTCGACGGTGTCTCCTGGCGCGTCCTCGTGCCGGAACTTGCGTCGGCTTTCCACCGCATCGATGCAGGCGAGGAACCGGAGCCGTCGTACTCGGGCACGTCGGTTCGTCGTTGGTCGCATGCGCTCCGCGACATCGCGCCCGATCGAAGAGTCGAATTGCCCCGGTGGCGTTCGATACTCGAAGGTGCCGACCCGCTGATCGGAACCCGGCCGCTGGACCCGCGGCTCGACACGTTCGATTCGGTCGGCCGAGTTGTCGCCGACGTACCCGTCGAATTGTCCGACACAGTCCTGACCACGCTTCCGGCGCTTTTCGGTGGATCAGTCAACGACGGTCTCGTTGCTGCTCTCGCACTGGCACTGACGCAGTGGAGGCAGGCACAGGGCATACGAACCGACAACGTACTCATCTCGATGGAGGGCCACGGACGCGAAGCTCACGTGGTGCCCGGTGCGGACGTCCTGCACACGGTCGGCTGGTTCACCAGCGTCTTCCCGATGCGGATCGACCTCGCCGGCATCGACATCGCGGAAGTGATGAGCAGCGCCCCAGAGGCAGCGGTGGTGCTCAAGCGTGTCAAGGAAGAACTCTTGGGTGTTCCGGACAGCGGCATCGGCTACGGAGTTCTGCGTTACCTCGACGAGGTGGGTCGAGCGGAACTCGAAGACCTCCGCCAACCGCAGATCTCGTTCAACTATCTGGGCCGTTTCTCCGGCACCGAAGCAGGAGAGTCACTGGGGGACTGGGCACTGGCCCGGGACGTCGATCTGGAAGCGGCAGCGCGGTCCGAGATGCCAGTGGGTTCGGTCCTGGACGTCAACGTCGTCACCACCGAGATCTCGGGCGCACCGCACATCGGTGCCACTATCGCCTATCCCACCGGCGTGCTGGCAGAGCGCGATGCTCGCGCCATCGCCGACCTCTGGGTGCAGGCGTTGCGCGCGCTGGCCACCTATGCCGAACACAGCGAACGCGGGGGACTCACCCCGTCCGACATCGACCTGATCGACCTCGACCAGGATTCCATCGACCACCTCGAGCGCGAGTTCCCGACACTGACCGACGTCTGGTCCCTCTCACCGCTGCAATCCGGACTGCTCTTCCACGCCCGCTACGCCGAACACACAGTCGACGCGTACACCGTCCAACTCGCACTCGAACTCGACGGCGTCGACGCGTCCCGGTTGCACCGTGCCGCACAGGCACTGCTCGACAGACACGAGAACCTACGCGCGGCGTTCACGACCGACACCGGTGGACGATCGGTGCAGGTGATCAACGCAGACGTTGACGTGCCGTGGACCGAGATCGACATCTCTCCGTTGGCCCCCACCGAACAGGCGACCGAGATACGCGAGCTCCTCCATGCGGATCGGGTCCGCGGCTTCGACATGGCCACTCCGCCCCTGCTGCGGTTCCTGCTTCTGCGAACCGGTGACGACGCGTATCGGTTGATCCTGACCAACCACCACATCCTCCTCGACGGATGGTCGATGCCGCTGCTGGTCCGCGACCTACTGACGCTCTACGCCACCGACAGTGATCACAGTGCCATCCCACGCGTACACCCCTACCGGGACTATCTGAGCTGGATCAGCACTCGCGACGACAGCGTGTCGATCGAAGCCTGGGGCGAAGCACTCCGCGGACTCGACGACCCGACGCTGCTCACCGGAACTCACGCCGTCGACGAGGACGGCGCTACCTCACGCTCGACGACCACAGCGCTCGGAGAACGTGAGACGGAACTTCTGCGTGGATTCGTCCGCTCCCGTGGCCTGACGACAGCCTCCTTGATCCAGGTGGCCTGGGGAATCGTGCTCGCCGAACTCCTCGGCCGCGACGACGTCGTCTTCGGTGGAACCGTCTCCGGCCGACCACCCCAGGTGTCCGGCGTCGAGTCGATGGTGGGTTTGTTCATCAACACCGTCCCCGTCCGAGTTCGCCTCGATCCAAGAGAGTCCCTGGCGGCGCTGTGCGTTCGCGTCCAAGCGGAACAGGCGCGGTTGTCCGATCACCATCATGTCGGGCTTTCGCACATCACTTCGGCTGTGGGGTCCGCTGCATCGTTCGACACGCTGACTGTGTTCGAGTCGTATCCCGTCGACCGCGGTGGACTCTCCTCCGGCACCGACATAGCCGGAATGCACGTTCTCGACGTCCACGACGCCGAGGATGCCGCGCACTATCCACTCGCGATCGTTGCCTCTGCGGCAGACGGGCGACTGCGGCTCAAATTCGAGTATTTCCCGGGAGTCCTGGGCGATCACGACATCGACGCGATCGCCGACCGGCTGCTCCGCACCCTCGAGCTGATCACCGCGCAACCGGATCTCCCGCTGGCGAAACTGCGCCTGATGCCGGATTCGCAAGTGCAGCAATTGGTTCCCGCGCGCGGCCGGCAGGGCCGCTCGGTCAGGACACTCGATCGCATCTTTTCGGACACCGCGAGCAGATTCCCCGAACGGGTCGCACTGTCTTGTGGTGACAGAAAGATGACCTATCGAGGGCTGGACGAGGCGTCGAACCAGTGGGCGCGCGTGCTCATCTCGGAAGGCGCCGGCCCGGACTCACGGGTGGCGATCTGTGTGGAACGGTCCTTCGAATCCGTCGCAGCGGTCTGGGCGATCACCAAGACCGGCGCCGCCTTCGTGCCGATCGATCCTCGCTACCCGAGTGACCGGATCTCGTTCATGCTCGAGGACTCGGCATCCTCGCTCGGATTGACCACGGCTGCCCACAGACCCGGCGACGGCGGTGTGACGAAGTGGCTCGAACTCGACGACCCGACGAGCATCGCTCGGCTCTCCGGAGTATCCGCGGCGCCGCTACGCGAGGACGAGCGTCGAGGAACCCCGCGGTTGGAGAACACTGCCTACCTCATCTACACCTCGGGCTCGACCGGCCGACCCAAGGGCGTCGTCGTCACGCACACCGGTCTCGAGAACTTCGCCGACGAACAGCGTCATCGCTACGGTCTCACCGAGAATTCACGCGCACTGCATTTCGCCTCTCCGAGCTTCGACGCCTCCGTTCTCGAGTATCTGCTCGCCTTCGCCGTCGGCGGTGAACTGGTCGTAGCTCCCACCACCGTCTACGGAGGAACCGAACTGGCCGACCTTCTCCGCGAGGGACATGTCACCCACGCGTTCATCACGCCTGCAGCGCTGACGTCGGTGGATCCCGAGGGAATCGACGAACTGACCACCATCACGGTGGGCGGCGAGGCGCCCTCGGCGGACCTGGTGCGCACCTGGGCGCCGGGAAGATCGTTCGTCAACGTCTACGGACCCACCGAAACCACCATCTCCTGCAACCTCAGCGACCCCATCCCGGCCGGCGAGAAGGTCTATCTCGGACCGCCGAACCGCGGATTCAGCGAGGTCGTCCTCGATCGCAGACTTCAACCGGTGTCCGTCGGAGTTCCCGGCGAACTGTATGTCGCCGGAGTCGGACTCGCGCGCGGCTATCACGGGCGCTCACCACTGACGAGCGAACGATTTGTCGCCAACCCGTACGGCGAGCCGGGGGAGCGGATGTACCGCACGGGCGACGTGGTGCGCTGGCGCAGCGACCGCACCATCGAGTACCTCGGACGCAGCGACTTCCAGGTCAAGATCCGCGGCTTCCGTATCGAACTCGGCGAGGTCGACACGGCGTTGGGTCAGCTGCCCGGCGTGGAGTACGCGGTCACGTTGGCGGTGCGCGGACCCTCCGACGAGCAGGCCTTGGCGGCATATGTCGTCTGCGACGACGAACGCCGGGTGAGCGCCGAGGACATCCGGGCGGCGGCACGGGAGCTACTGCCGGCACACATGGTGCCCGCAAGCGTCGTCGTGCTCGACGAACTACCGCTGACCGGCGTCGGCAAGGTCGATCGGGCTGCTCTTCCGGCGCCTCGTTTCGACACCGATGCCGAAACACTCACTGCACCGGCCACCGAGTTGGAACGGCTGGTGGTGGGCGTTTTCGAGGACGTGCTCGGAGTGTCTCCGATCGGTATCGACACTCACTTCTTCGACGTCGGCGGAAACTCACTGACCGCGACCCGCGTCATCGCCCGCGTCAACGCACTTCTCGGCACCGACATCGGCGTTCGAGGATTGTTCGAGTCTCCGACAGTTCGGCAGCTGTCTCGTCTGGCGGAAAGCGTCGGCCGCGGCGAGAACCCCAGACCACCGTTGACTCGGCGATCCCGCCCGGACCCACTGCCCGTGTCACTGGCACAGAAGCGGATGTGGTTCCTCAACCAGTTCGACGTGACGTCCCCCGCCTACAACGTTCCCCTGGCAGTGCGCCTCGACGGCGATCTGGACTTCGCCGCATTGCAGGCCGCGGTAGCGGACGTACTGGAGCGCCACGAGAGCTTGCGGACGAAGTTCCCCTCGATCGACGGACAGCCGGTTCAGCAGGTGATGTCCAGCGACGAGGTCATGCCGATCCTGGAGCCGGAAATCGTCACTGCTGCCAGAGTGTCCGATCGAATCCTCGAGCTGGCCTCGGCAGGCTTCGACGCCTCGGCCGAAGTTCCGATCCGCTGCGCGGTCCTGCGCGTCGACGGGGACGAGCGCAGGCACGTACTCGTGATCGTCGTCCACCACATCGTCGCCGACGGGTTCTCGATGAACCCCCTCGCAGCGGACGTGGCAGCGGCTTACGCGGCCCGCAGTGCCGGCAGTGCGCCGAACTGGTCGGAACTGGCCGTGCAGTACGGCGACTTCGCTGTGTGGCAGCACGAAGTGCTCGGCTCCGAGGAAGATCCGGACTCGGCTCTGACCCGTCAGCTCGATTACTGGAAGGACCGACTCGCGGGACTGGGCGAGCCGATCGCGTTGCCGACGTCGTTCCCACGTCCGGCAAAGCCGTCCATGGTCGGCTCGGTCCACCGGTTCGCGGTATCGCCGCAGACCCATCGGGCGCTGACCGACCTGGCACGTGAGCACGGCACCACCATGTTCATGCTCATGCACGCAGCACTGGCGGTACTTGCGGCGCGCCTGGCCGGTACCGAGGACATCGCCATCGGGACACCCGTCGCCGGCCGCGGCGAGGCCGAACTCGATCACCTGGTCGGTATGTTCGTCAACACTCTCGTGCTGCGAACACAGATCACGCCCGACGCGTCGTTCGAGGACGTCCTCGCCCAGGTTCGCGAAGGCGACCTCGGCGCGTTCCAGCACACCGATTTGCCCTTCGAAAGGTTGGTCGACGCACTCGACCCGGAACGCTCGACTTCGCACACTCCGTTGTTCCAGATCCTCATCGAGTTCCGCAACAATGCACTCCCACAACTCGAATTGCCGGGGCTGTCGGTCTCGGGAGTCGAGTTCGACCTACCCGTCGCCAAGTTCGATCTGCAACTCTCGGTCACCGAGCGTTACGACGCGGATGGCGGAACGGATGGAATCGACGCCGAATTCATCTACGCCACAGACCTGTTCGACGGTGACTTGATCGGATCGTTCTCACGCAGACTGCTCACCATCCTCGAGGCGGTCTCCCGAGAGCCGTCGACTCCTACCGGTGACATCCACGTCGTGAGCGCCGACGAGCGTCGACAGATGCTGACCGAGTGGAACACTCACGCCGAACCGGCTCCAGCGGACAACATCGCGGACCGATTCTTCGAGGCTGTTGCAGCACATTCGTCGTCGACCGCGGTCAACGACAGCGACGGCGCCATGACGTACGCCGAACTGGACGGGCGCGCTAACCGCCTGGCGCGGCTCCTGATCGGCCGCGGTATCGGTCCGGAATCCGTGGTGGCTGTTGCGATGCCCAGAACCACCGATCTCGTGCTGGCCCTCGTCGCCGTCATCAAAACCGGAGCGGCATACCTGCCGGTCGACATCACCTACCCGGCCGAGCGCATGCGGTTCCTCTTCGACGACGCGCGGCCGGTATGCCTGGTCACGACCGGAGACTTCCGAAGTGACCTACCTTCGGAGATCATCGAATCCGGCATAGACGTCGTCGAACTCGGATCGCCGGAGATCGCGGTACGCCTCGATCACTCCGCGCCCCGTCGCATCACCGACGCGGACCGGACGACACCACTTCTGCCCGACGCGATCGCGTACATCATCTACACCTCCGGTTCCACAGGGCGCCCCAAAGGTGTCCAGGTCAGCCACCGAAACGTGCTGACTCTGATGGACAACACCGCCCCGACGTTCGGGTTCGACGACACGGACGTGTGGACGATGTTCCACTCGTACGCATTCGACTTCTCCGTCTGGGAGCTGTGGGGGCCGCTGCTGCACGGTGGCCGGCTGGTCGTCGTCGACTACTACACGACCAGATCGCCGGACATGTTCCACGAACTGCTCCGCAGGGAGCGAGTGACGGTGCTGAACCAAACACCCACCGCCTTCTACCAACTCGCCGAAGCCGACCGTGCGTACTCACCGAACGGCACGGGTCCCGACCTTGCACTGCGCTACGTCGTCTTCGGTGGAGAAGCGCTCGATCTCAGGCAGTTGCGCAAGTGGTACGACAGGCGGGCCGACACGGCTCCGACGTTGGTCAACATGTACGGGATCACCGAGACGACGGTGCACGTCAGTCGAATCGCACTCGACCGCAACGACAGCGAGCACGCGTCGGCGAGCATCATCGGGCGAGCAGTACCGGGATTGTCCGTCTACGTACTCGATCGGCGACTGAACTTGGTACCACCAGGTGTCGTCGGCGAAATGTACGTCGCCGGTGATCAGGTGACTCGGGGATACCTCGGGAAACCCGCATTGACTTCGGTGCGGTTCCTTCCCGATCCATTCGGTAGTTCGGGGGATCGAATGTATCGGAGCGGGGACCTGGCGAGGTGGAACGACGCGGGGCAGTTGGAGTACGTGGGCCGCAGTGATTTCCAGGTGAAGGTGCGTGGTTTCCGCATCGAACTCGGAGAGATCGAAGCCGCAATGCTCCGCTGCCCCGGCGTCGCTGCCTCGGTAGCACTTGTTCGGACAGAGGGAGCGTCACCGCGGATCGTCGGGTACGTGGTCGCCGAAACAGGCAGTACCGTCGATTCAGCGACGGTGACCGACTTCGTCGCCGCCGAACTCGCGGAGTACATGGTGCCCACCGCGATCGTCGTCCTCGAATCGCTTCCACTGACGGTCAACGGAAAGCTCGACCGACGCAGCCTCCCGGCTCCGGACTTCACCGTCACGGGACCAACCGAGGCGACGCGGGCGCCGGCCACCGCTACCGAAGCGGTCCTCGCGGACCTCTTCGCGGAGGTGCTGGGTCGGGGCAGTATCGGAGTAGACGATTCCTTCTTCGGTCTCGGCGGCGATTCGATCATGTCGATCCAACTCGTCTCACGGGCGAAGTCCGCAGGCCTCGTCTTCACTCCGCGGGACGTCTTCGAAGCGAAGACCGTGGCCGGCCTCACCAAAGTGCTCCTCATCGAATCATCGGAAACGGCACCGGTTCTCACGGAGCTACCCGGCGGGGGAGCCGGCCCGCTACCGCTCACGCCGATCATGGAGTGGCTCGTCGAACGCAGTCGCGGTGACCTGAGCACGATCCGCAGTTACAGCCAGAGCGCGCTGATCGCACTGCCCGCGGATGTCTCCGGCCCCGCGCTGGAACGAGCATTGCAAACGATCCTCGATCGTCACGACGTGCTGCGGGCGCGCCTGGACGCCGCGACTCACCAACTCGAGATCCGCGAGCCAGGGAGCATCACCGCCCCCGACATCCTGCGCCGAACCCCCATCGTGTCCACCAGCGGCGAAGAATTCGTCGCCGCTGCGGAAACCGCGATGCAGGACGCATCCAGCCGCCTCGATCCCGAACACGGGAAGATGATCAGCGCAGTCTGGTTGGATCCCGTCAGCTCGAACGGCAACCGGGCCGAAGCCGGACGGTTGCTCCTGGTCCTTCATCACCTCGCGGTCGACGGTGTGTCCTGGCGCATGCTCGTCCCGGGCCTGGTCACTGCTTATGCCTCGGCGTTCGACGGAGAAACACCGATACTTCCGCCGGGTGGAACGTCGATACGTCGCTGGGCGACAGCGCTCGCCGAGACCGCTGCGCAGCGACGCGACGAGATCGACCTGTGGTCGAGAATGCGGACCGACGAGCCATTGCTCGGGGCACGCGGGCTCGACCCAGCCGTCGATGTCGGAGCCACCGTCGACCGAGTCAGCGTCGACGTTCCGACCTCCGTGACCGAGAACGTCATCTCGACGGTGCCTCAGCATTTCGGAGGCTCGGTGAACGACGGACTGCTCGCTGCTCTCGCGATTGCCGTCACCGCCTGGCGTCGATCGCGCGGACAGCGCAGCGGGGACGTGCTCGTCAACCTCGAAGGGCACGGCCGCGAGGAGAACGCCGTACCGGGCGCCGACCTCTCGCGCACGGTCGGCTGGTTCACCACCTTGTTCCCCGTCCGGATCGATCTCACCGGACTCGATGTCGTCGATGCACTGGCCGGGGGATCAACCGCCGCCTCCGCCGTGAAACTCGTCAAGGAAACGCTGCTCGGCCTGCCCGACAACGGAATCGGGTTCGGCATCCTGAAGTACCTCGATCGAAACGAGGAACTTCGTGAGCTGCCCACGCCGCAGATCTCGTTCAACTACCTCGGACGATTTGCCGGCTCGGATCCCGAGCACGGCGAAGTGCCGTGGCTGCCGATCTCGGAAGTGACCCTCGACGAAGCGCACAGCGGCGAATTGGCCGCCGCGTCGGTGCTCGACATCAACGCCGTCACGACCGATACCGCACACGGTCCGATTCTGCGCGCTACGTGGTCCTTCCCCCGCGGCATTCTCAGCGAGGCCGAAGTCACCGAACTGGCGGAGCTCTGGACCCGAGCACTGGGCGCACTGAGTGAATACGTGGAGGAACACTCCGAGCGCGAGCTCACGCCCACCGATCTCGATCTCGTCACCGCGGATCAACAGAGCATCGAACAGCTCGAGCGCAGATTCCCCGACCTGACCGACATCTGGTCACTGTCACCTCTGCAATCGGGCATGCTCTTCCACGCCCAGTTCGACGAAACCGAAATCGACCCGTACATGGTGCAACTGACCCTCGAGCTCGGGGGTCGGGTGGAGGCGCCGCGCCTGCGCCGCGCCGCGCAGGCCTTGGTTGATCGTCATCCGAGCCTGCGCGCGGGATTTGTCTCCGCACCGGGAGGGCGGGCACTGCAGGTGATCCGTTCCGGTGTCGACATCGGCTGGGCCGAGATCGACCTGTCCGGAGCCGAAGACAGTGAAGTCGCGTTCGGTCAGCTGCTCGAACGCGATCGCGCTCATCGTTTCGACATGGAAACAGCCCCGTTGATCCGCTTCATGCTCGTGCGAATCGGACCGGACACAGCACGCCTCGTCGTGACGAACCACCACATCCTGCTCGACGGCTGGTCCACCCCGCTGTTGCTTCGAGACCTGCTCACTCTCTACGCAACCGACGGTGACCCCGAGATTCTGCCCCGAGTTCAGTCGTATCGCGACTATCTCTCCTGGATCTCGAAGCAAGAACCCGAGACTTCGCTACGGGCGTGGCAAGAAGCGCTACGGGGCGTCGACACGTCCACCCACCTCTCGAGGGCAGACACCGCCGCCGAAACCGTGGCAAGTGAAATCCACTCGTACTCGCTTCCGACCGAACGAGCCGAGACTCTTCGGGCGTTCGCGCGAAGCCGCGGTCTGACCATGGCGACCCTGGTACAGGTGGCATGGGGAATCGTGCTCGCCGAACTTCTCGGACGCGACGACGTCGTCTTCGGCGGAACGGTCTCAGGACGCCCACCACAGGTGCCCGGCGTGGAATCGATAGTCGGCCTGTTCATCAACACGGTGCCTGTCCGAGTCCGCCTCGACGCCCGAGAAACCCTCGCCGAACTGGCCATTCGCATCCAATCCGAGCAAGCGTCATTGCTCGACCACCACCACATCGGACTGTCGGACATCGCCGGAGCAGTCGGCGCCGCCGGCTCCTTCGACACCCTGACGGTATTCGAGTCGTATCCCGTCGACGAGGCAGCCCTGACCGCCGAAACCGACATCGCGGGAATGCACGTTCTCGGCATCGACGGACGCGACTCGGCGCACTATCCGATTGCCGTGGTGGCGTCCGAAAGTGACACGCTGAATCTGAAGATGGAGTACTTGCCGACGCACTTCTCCGCCCGCGAAGTCGCCAAGATCACCGAGCGCGTGGGCATCGTCCTCGGGCAACTCGCCTCGGCACCGGATCAGCCGCTGGCCCGTCTGCAGGTTCTCACGGAGTTCGAGAGCCGTGATCTTGCGCCGGTTTTCGGCTCCCCGGGGCGCTCCGCGCGAACGCTCCCAGAGATTCTCGCCGACGTCTCTGCCACCTATCCCGACCGCATCGCGCTCTCGGCCGGCAGCCGTTCCATGACCTACGCCGAACTGGACCGGCGCTCGAACCAGTTGGCCAGAGCCATGATTCGCCGCGGCGCCGGGCCCGAGACGTCGGTTGCCATCGGCATCGAAAGGTCCGTCGAATCCGTACTCGCGGTGTGGGCGGTGGCCAAGACCGGCGCAGCGTTCGTCCCCGTCGACCCCACCTATCCGGCTGACCGAATCGAACACATGCTCAGCGACTCCGAGGTGCTGTTCGGGTTGACCGTCGTCGACGCCATCGACACACTTCCACCCATCGTGTCCTGGTTGGTGCTCGGAGAAGAGGCATTCGACGACGACGTCGCCACCAGTTGCACGCTGCCGATCACCCAGGACGAACGGCGTGCACCGGTGGTCATGGACAACGCCGCCTACGTGGTCTACACCTCGGGATCCACCGGCCGACCCAAGGGAGTTGTCGTCACCCACACCGGACTCGACAGCTTCGCACTCGACCAGCAGCGTCGATTCCACGCAGATCACCACTCTCGAACCCTGCACTTCGCCACCCCCAGCTTCGACGGAGCCGTCTTCGAGTACCTGCAGGCATTCGGTGTCGGAGCCACCATGGTGATCGTCCCGACCGACATCTACGGCGGCGCCGAACTGGCAAGTCTCATCCGCCGCGAACACGTCACTCACGCGTTCGTCACCACGGCAGCGCTCGCCACCGTCGACCCGGCCGGCCTGGACGAGTTCCGGCACGTCGTCGTCGGGGGAGAGACACTACCGCCGCATCTCGTCGGCCTCTGGGCTCCCGGACGAGAATTCGTCAACGCCTACGGCCCGACCGAGACAACCGTCATGGCAGACATCAGCGAACCCATGACAGTGGGCGCACCCATCACGATCGGTGGACCGATCCGCGGCGTGCACGAGATGATCCTCGATTCGCGCCTGCAACCCGTACCCGTCGGAGCTCCCGGTGAGCTGTACATCGCCGGCATCGGCCTGGCTCGCGGATACCACCGGCGTCCCGGCCTGACCAGCGAGCGATTTGTCGCCGACCCCTTCGGCAAGCCAGGCGACCGGATGTACCGCACGGGCGACATCGTCTCCTGGCGAAGCGATCACACCATCGAATACGTCGGGCGCAGCGACTTCCAGGTCAAGATTCGCGGATTCCGCATCGAGCTCGGCGAGGTCGACGCCCAGATCACCGCAATGGCGAGTGTCACGAATTGCGTGACACTCGGCGTCGACGGACCGGCCGGCGCCACAGTTCTCGCGTCCTACCTCACCGTCGAGGAAGGATCGACGCTGACCGGGGCAGAGATCACCGCGCACCTCGCCGGACGTGTTCCCTCGCACATGGTTCCGGCCAGCATCATGATCGTCGACGAGCTACCGCGCACCGCGGTCGGCAAGCTCGATCGAAAAGCGTTGCCGACGCCGGAGTTTACCGGAACCGGTGTGGAATTCCGGGCGCCCGGCACCAGCCTCGAACGTCGGATCGCCGATGCGTTCATCGACGTACTCGGCGTCGAACGGGTCGGCGTCGACGACAATTTCTTCGAGCTCGGCGGCAACTCGCTGATCGCCACTCGCGTGGTCTCGCGGCTCAACTCCGCACTGAACATCGACGTCGGGGTGCGCGTGCTGTTCGAGGCACCGACGACGGCTCAGCTCGCCGAACGGCTCTCCAGCGCTGTCACTGCCGTCGGCGCTGTGCCGCTCACTCCCACGGAGCGCAGTGGCAGCGTCCCGCTCTCGTTGGCGCAGAAGCGCATGTGGTTCCTGAACCAATTCGACACACGCTCAGCCGCGTACAACATCCCACTAGCTGTTCGCCTTACCGGTGACCTCGACGTCACGGCCATGCAACAGGCCATCGCCGACGTCGTCGAGCGGCACGAAACACTGCGGACGGTGTTCCCCGCCGTCGGCGGCGATCCGATTCAGCAAGTGCTCACCGTCGACGAGGCAGTACCGCCGGTCCGTGAAATGACGTTGGGGGAGGACGAGCTCGCGGAGCGCATGCAACGACTCGCCACGACCGGCTTCGACGTGTCGGTGGACCTGCCGCTGCGCGTGGCACTGTTCCGACTCGACACCGCTGAACCCGTTCACATTCTGTTTGTCGTGGTCCATCACATCTGCGCCGACGGATCGTCGATGGCGCCGCTCGCACGCGACGTGATGACGGCCTACCTGGCGCGTACGGCAGGGACCGAGCCCACGTGGGCGCCACTCGAGGTGCAGTACGCAGACTTCACGTTGTGGCAGCATCGCGTCCTCGGATCGGAAGACGACCCGGAATCCGTCATCAGTCGCCAACTGCACTACTGGAGTGAGCAACTCGCCGGACTCGACGACGTCATCGCACTGCCCGCCGACCACCCGCGACCCGTGCAACAGACCTTCCACGGTGACCGATTCACCTTCGACATCGACGCGAACACCCACCGCGCCCTCGCGGACCTCACCAGGGCAAACGGTGTCACGATGTTCATGGCGCTGCACGGCGCGCTCGCAGTGCTGATGTCCAAGTTGTCGGGCGCCGACGAAGTCACCATCGGCACACCGATCGCCGGCCGAGGTCAGGCAGCGCTCGACCATCTCGTCGGAATGTTCGTCAACACACTGGTCCTGCGAACCAGCGTCGATCCCGACATCACGTTTGCCGACCTGTTGGAGCACGTCCGGGAAATCGACCTGGCCGCATTCCAGAACTCGGACCTGCCATTCGAACGGCTCGTCGACGTCATCAACCCAACCAGATCCACGTCGTACTCACCGTTGTTCCAGGTCGCCCTCGAACTTCAGAACAACGAACCCGCACATTTCCACCTACCCGGCCTCGACATCGACGGACTGACCGTGGAAACCAAATTCGCGAAGGAGGACCTGGAGCTGATCGTCGACGAGAAGTTCGACGAGTTCGGCATCCCGGCTGGGATGTCCGCAGCCTTCGACTTCGCAACCGATCTCTTCGAACCCGCCACCATTCGTCGGTTTGCCGACCGACTGCGCCTGATCCTGGACGCTGTCGGACGCGAACCCGCAACACGTATCGCCGACATCGGCATCCTCGGCGCCGACGAAACAGCTGCCCTGGTGCCGGCATCCGGTGCCGCCGCGACTCGAGCGCGGGTGTGGCCGGAGATCCTCGCCGAAGCAGTCGCCTCGAACCCGGATGCCCCAGCCCTCTCGAGTCGCGAGAGGTCGATGACCTACCGCGAGCTCGACGAGGAATCGACGAAGCTGGCGCGCGCGCTGTGTCGGCGCGGCGTCGGTCCCGAAGATTTTGTGGCGCTGGGTCTGCCGCGGTCCACCGCGGAGATCGTCGCGATCTGGGCGGTCACGAAAACCGGTGCAGCATTCTTGCCGGTCGACCCGAACTATCCCGACGATCGCATCAACCACATGCTCGACGATTCGCGGGCCGTACTCGGCATCACCGACGACGCTCACCGCAGTCAACTTCCCGACACGGTCGAGTGGATGGTCCTCGATGAAGCCGAGACCGTCGACGAGATCGACGCCCAGAGCGCAGCCGCGATCACCGATCGCGACCGCACGATCCCCTTGCATCACGGGCATCCCGCGTACCTGATCTACACCTCGGGTTCAACCGGGAAGCCGAAGGGCGTCATCGTCACCCACCTCGGGTTGTCAAACCTCAATGCCGAGGAACATCAGAGATTCAACGTCCAGCCCTATTCGCGGATCTCTCACCTGGCATCACCGAGCTTCGACGCCTCGGTCTTCGAACTCATGATGGCGTTCGGCAGCGGAGCGTGCCTGGTCGTCATCCCACCGACGGTCTTCGGCGGATCCGAGTTGGCCGAAATCTTTGCCGACGAACACGTCTCACACGCGTTCATCACTCCGACCGCGCTCAGCTCGATCGAAAGCTCCGCGCTACCCGAACTCCGCGTACTCGCAGTCGGTGGCGAAGCCTGCCCACCCGAACTCGTGGACATCTGGGGCCGCGACCGTCGCATGTTCAACGGATACGGACCCACCGAATCCACCATCCAGGCCAGCGTCAGTGAACCCATGCGGCCGGGCAAGGACATCAACATCGGACGACCGGCCATCGGCTTCGCCGGACTGGTCCTCGACGGGCACCTCAAGCCCGTGCCGGTGGGAGTCATCGGGGAGCTGTACGTGACCGGCCCCGGACTCGCCCGCGGATACCACAATCGTCCCGACCTTACCGCCGACCGATTTGTCGCCGATCCGTTCGGCGAACCAGGCCAGCGGATGTACCGCACGGGCGACCTGGTGCGCTGGCGCTCCGACAGCACCCTCGAATACCTGGGCCGCAGCGACTTCCAGATCAAGGTCCGCGGATTCCGCATCGAGCTCGGCGAAATCGACTCTGTCCTGATGGCACACCCATCCGTCTACTTCGCCGCCACACTCGGGCACGAAGCGCCGTCGGGGGAGACGATGATCGCCTCCTACATCCAGCCCGTGGAAGGACAGACCGTCGACGACTGGGAGCTTCGCCGCCATCTGTCTTCTCGCCTGCCCGCGCACATGGTTCCCGGCGCGATCGTCGTCGTCGACCGCATTCCGGTGACACCGGTCGGCAAGCTGGACCGCAAGGCACTGCCGACCCCGAGCTTCGAGCGACGCACGGTCCCGTACGCACCGCCGACAAACAACACCGAACGAACGGTCGTCGACATCTTCGAGACCGTGCTCGGGCACGAGCACATCGGCGTCGACGACGACTTCTTCGAACTGGGCGGAACGTCGATCGTGGCCACTCGCATCACCATCGAACTCGAGAAGCGTCTCGGGATGCGAGTGCCGTTGCAATCGCTTTTCCTGGATCCGACACCTGCCGGAGTCGCCCGGGCTGCCGACGGAATGGACGCGCACTCGCCGGACGATTCGTCGGATCTTCTCGCCCCGATGATCACGCTGCGCGCCGGATCCGATCGTGCACCACTGTTCTTCGTCCATCCGGGTATCGGATTGTCCTGGGGTTACGCAGAATTCGTCAAGCATCTCGAGCTGGATCAACCCGTCTACGGTCTTCAGCTACCGTCCCTGAGCGGCGGGCCCAGCTTCGACTCGCTGACCGAACTCGCCGACGACTACGCGAATCGCATTGCAGCCGTGGCATCGACCGGCCCGATCCATCTGGCCGGCTGGTCGCTCGGCGGCGTGATCGCACACGCCGTGGCACACAGCCTCACTCGGAGCGGACGTGACGTGACTCTGTCGATACTCGACAGCTATCCGTCGTCGGATTCCGATCAGCCCGCAGAACTCTCGGTCTCCGAACTACTGGCCGGGCTCGCGATGCCGGCGGGATCCAAGACGGTCGAGACCTTCGAAGAAGCGGCGGAATTGCTGGAGCAGACCCTGGGTGCCGGAATCGGAATCGAAGCGGAGCATCTGGCGCGGATCAGTCGCGGTTACTCCCACTCCGTCGAATTGACGAATCGGCACCAACCGCCTGTCCACGTTGGAGCCATCGAGTTCTTCGTAGCCGGAAGATCTACGGAGAACGGACACGATGTCGCCGAATGGCGAAGGTTTGTAGAAGGGGACATCCGAGTCACCGAAGTCGATTGCGAACACAACCAGATGATCGAACCGGGTCCGGCGGCAACCATAGCTGTACGATTGCGAGAAGTTATCGCTCAGTGGGGTGTCTGAACCAGGTTCGACATGGGTATGAGTGAAACACACAGGGTGATGGACCCCGGGTGGGTCCGGACGAGGGGAAAACGTTGAAACTGCGAACCACACGCGTGTTTACCGGATCGATGCTGACTGCCGCTGCACTGACTGCCGCACTGCTCTCCGGGGGGACTGCACAGGCCGATCCCGCATATCCGGCACCGGACCCGGACCCGTTCTACTCGCAAGCAGCTGCCGAGGGGACCGCCGGCACGCCGATCTCCGTGCGCCGGGCCCCTGACCTGATGACCTTTCCCGGCGTCGCGATCTGGCAGGTCAGTTACAGGTCCACGAACTCAGAGAACAAGCCTATTGCCGCGGTCAGCACGATCCTGGTCCCGCCGAATCAAGCACAAGACGGCCCGTTGCTCTCGTATCAGCACATCGTCAATGCACTCGGTACGGGATGTGCGCCATCTCGCGCGCTTTACGCATCGGATCCCAACATCGTCATCCGTGAAGCGCCCATCCTCAACGTCGCGCTGCAACGTGGATGGACCATTGCCCTTCCCGACCATCTCGGACCCAACAGTGCGTACGGCGCCGCGCGCCTGGGCGGACAGATCACGCTCGACGGTATCCGCGCCGTTCAGAAAGTCCCCGAATTGCGTAGTGGCGCCAGCCCTGTAGGTATTGCCGGCTACTCCGGCGGCGGCATGGCCACCGCGTGGGCGGCCGCACTGGCCCCGAGCTACGCACCCGAGGTCAACCTTGTCGGTGTAGCCGAGGGCGGCGTCCCGATGAATCTGTCCAAGATGGCAAACGGCCTCGGACAGGATCCGCACCCGGCATTCGGCCTCGCCTTCGCCGCAGCAATGGGCCTCGAACGCGAGTATCCCGACCTACTGCCGCTGAGCAACCAACTCAACGACCTCGGACGGTCGATGCGGGCCGAACTCACCAACGCGTGCACCAACGACATCCTCAGGGTCGGTGCCGGGCGCAGTGCCTCTCAGGTGTCGACGTCGACATCCTTGCTGTCCAGCCCTGAAGTGCGAAAAGTGATGGACGACAACAGCGTCGAACTCTATCCGGGTGTGCCGACTGCCCCGGTGTTCGAATGGCACACACCCGACGACGTTCTGATCCCCATCGATTCGGTGGTCAACACGATTTCGCGGTACTGCGCCGCCGGAGCCACGATTCAATCCCAACTGTTCCCCAGCCCGGACCACCTCACCACTGCGGTCCTCGGTCTGCCCACCGCATTCGAGTACCTACAGGACCGATTCGACGGAGTGCCGGCCCCGCGTTCGTGCTGAATGTCTCCGGAGTGACGTATCGAGCAGGCGCGGCACATGGCCAACTCGGTGTGCCCGTGGCATCGTTGATCGTATGAGCGACACGGATGACACCGGCGCGGCCGGCAATGGCGACTACAGTCTCGATCCCGACGACCAGCTTCAACCTGAAGACACTCTGATCGATCGAGGCGTCGACGACATTCTCGACGAGGGAATCTCACCACCGGAACGCCCACTGGGACTTGATGCCCACGGGTTGACCGGCAGCGAGGAATCAGCGGGGGAGACCCTCGACGAGCGCCTGGCCGAAGAAGAACCCGATCCGTACGCGTCGCTCGGAGATCCTTTGAAGGATCCCGCCGATGCCGACGAATTCGAACGGGAAGAAGAATTCCCGAACGGTGACGAAGTGGGTAACCGTCGCGTCGGGCGTCTCGTTGCCGAAGACGAGGGCAGGTACGAGGACGAGGAAAGTGAACTCATTGCCGGAGACGTCGGAATCGACGGCGGCGCAGCGTCGGCAGAGGAAGCCGCGATGCATCTGATCGACGATTCAGAGGACTGAACGACCGCCTGACTGTTGTGGCTGTTGTAGCTGTTGATCGGTGAGAACGATGGAGTGGACGTGATTTCCACCCATTCTCTTGCTTTCGTACATCGCCGAATCGGCGAGGCGATGTAGATCGTGAACGCCACTTTCTGCTGCGTGTACGTCCGGCCAGGCGCCGTTGTGGATGGCTATGCCGATGCTGGTCGTCGAGATTGGTTCGCCTGTAGGGGAGTTCATGATGGGCGCGATCCGGGCCAGTAGATCGCCGACGTACGGCAACGGCATCATCTGAACGACGACGAACTCGTCACCGCCGATGCGCGCTATCGCCGCGTCCGATCTGGCCCAGTCGTGTAGTCGATAGGCCGTGCGCAGTATGACTCGGTCGCCGACGTCGTGACCGTAGGTGTCGTTGAAGTGTTTGAAATTGTCGATGTCGATCACCACGACCAGCAAGGACTGGTCGAGGCTGGATTTCGCTTGCAGTAGTTCGGAAGTCCGCCGTGCGAGTCCGCGCCGATTCAGCAGGTCCGTCAACGGATCGAGTTCTGAGCTTTGAGCGTCGTTGCTCAGAAGCGCCAGAGCAATCTGCGTGACCACCGGTATGACAGTGATGACAGGAATGGCAAAGGCAATGCGCCCCAGGACGTCTGGAAGGCCAGAAGGTACATCGGTGAACACGCCGATGCTGGCGACAACGATGACCGCCCCGGAAAACAGCAGGTGCCACAGCTGAGTTCGAAGATTGTGAAAGAAGGCTATGTACGAGCCGACGAGCCCGAAGACGAGACATCCGAGTAATCTCTGATCCGGATTCGCCTCGGCCAGCACGATCACCGCAACAGCGAAGTCCCCGGCAACGACGAAGAAATACGACCTTTCACGGGTGGTCGCTACGACAGGCAGGGCAATTCCGCCGATCATCACAAGCACTGCGACGACGACGTCCAACGGAAATCCGATGGTCTGTACCGAATGAGTGCCCAGTCGCTTCAGCAGAATCGTGATACCCAGGAGGAAAACCAATACGCCGATGCCTATCCGAGTCGGCATCAGAATTCCGTTGTCGCGCAAGAATCGCGTGAATCGGTCAAACTGGTCTGGCACTGCGAGCCAGCGATGCACGACCTTGGGTGTGTCGCTCATCGCGGCCACTGACCATGAGAAGCGGCCGGTCGAATACAACACATGCGGCGATAGTAGTCCGTGGCGATGACAATGAAACTGAACTCGCCTCCAGCCTGTCGACCATAATACGTCACAGTGACGAATTGAGATGGGGTAGCCGGTAGTCGGTGAGACGTGTTTATCGGCATCAATCCACATCAGAGCACTTATTGGTCGTTCCTGACGTCCAGGTCGCGCGGCGTCGCCGCAGTCGCCGGCGAGGCCAGGCGGTGATCGGCAGCAATTCAGCCGGCGATCGCGGAGTTGCAATGGTCGAGTCGTGCAAGCCTGTCGCAGATCTCGGACGGAAACGCAGGAAAGCCGGCAAATGTACCGGCAGACAGACATGGGTGGGCGGAAACAAAGAAGGTTGCACGAACCAGGCGTGAGGCGGATATCGCCAGGTCGAGAATTTGCCGATAATCTACATTATGTCACGTAATGGATATTCGAACGTCCCCCGTCAGCTTGTCCGCTAGCTTTTTACCCAGATGGATTCCGTTGCACTCGTCCTCGGTTCACCACGTGGCCGTCGCTTCTGTGCGAACGTCGGTTACGCATGCCAGCAGAAATATCCGAGCTCGAGATTCTGCACTGTCTTGCGTATGCCGTAGATTTTGCACGCTACTGGGAGCCGCCGGACGAAGAAGATCTGATCTTCGTCCGCCCTGAGGTGATCGCGGCATTGCGACCGATTGCCGAAGCACTACTCGACTCGCCACACACTGCCTGGTGGACCGAGCCGGTCGACCGTCTGAACCAGAATCTGGTTGAAAAGCGAAACCCTATTTACGGCTGGTCGGACCTACCCTTGCGGATTTACCGTGCAGAGGACGGCCTCGAACAGTGGCGTGCTGAGGCACTCGACAACGAACGTCAGTTTCTGGAATACCAGATCGAAGATCCGGACCGTCACATCGGAGGCGAATGGTGGTCTACCCCTATTGCCAACGGAACAACCGAAACAACCAGGGCCCGGGACGGTATCGGGGCCCTCGGGGTGATTCTCGAAGAAGACAGCTCCTCGAACGAGGCGCGGGTGCAGCCGGTAAGGATCTACGGCGCGCCCCGCATCTACTAGATCACCGGTCCGCAGGACTGGGCGAATCTGGTCGATACCTATCCCCTGCCAGTGCCCGCTTCACGTCGCTCCGTGTGGTACGACACAACCGGTGAATACCGTGACTGGTTCATTCCGGACTGGGTTTCGGTGTCCGCGGATTACGACGCCGTGCACCTGACCATGATGGCTTATCTGACCACGCCAGGTGTCGCGATCCCGTTGTCGGCCAACGCGGGGGCCACTGTGCTCGCCGGGTGGAATCCGGACGCCACCTTCTGGCTACGTAGCAACAACATCACCGTTGACGACGACCCGACGGGCTGACGTTCGGCTACACCGAGTTGAGCAGGTGCGGCCGCACTGCCAGCCACCGCGCGGTGTCCTCGATCCCCTGTTCCAGGGTGAATGTCGGAACCCACCCGAGTAGTCGCAACGCACGATCGTTCGATGCGTAAGCGCCGGCAGTGTCACCGGTGCGTCGGCCGGCAGCGACCACGTCGATATCTTCGCCGAGCACGTTCTCGAATGTGTGTACCAGCTCCCACACGGTCGTCCCCCGCCCGCTGCCCAGATTGACCACAGTCATGCGTGATGATTCAGCGGTGACCCGGTCGAACCTTTCCAGTGCTCGAACATGAGCGTCTGCAAGGTCCCAGACATGAACGTAATCACGCACTCCGGATCCGTCGCGCGTCGGCCAATCCGTTCCCGTAACCCTGAAAGGCGTTCCTGTCGAATATGATTCGAACAGCTTTCCGAGTGCGTGGGTCGGGCGTGCCGATGGTGTACCACTTCGCAGATCCGGATCTGCCCCGACGGGGTTGAAGTAGCGTAGAGATATCGCCGATAATTCAGTGGCCGCCGCAATGTCGTCGAGCATCGTTTCGAACTGAGCCTTGCTGTGCGCATAGGGACTCTGCGGTGCGATCCCCCAATGTTCGTCGACACACCCACCGTCGCTCGGCGCATACACCGCCGCAGAGGAACTGAACAAGAAGCGCTCACACCCGTTCCGAAGGACACTCGATACCAGCGTCAGCGACTTGGATACGTTGTTCTCGTAGTACCGCGCCGGGTTACTCACGGAATCTCCGACCACGATCAAGGCCGCACAGTGAACTGTCGCATCGATATCGGAATGATCTGCGAATACTTTGTCGAGCAGTTTCTCGTCCGCGATGTCGCCGCAGTAGAACGGGAATCTGTGCGCAAATTCGGCGCGGCCGGTCAGCAGGTTGTCGAGAATCACGACATCGATCCCGGCGTCGACGCACTTCGACGCGACGGTGCTTCCGATGAATCCCGCTCCGCCCGTGATCAGTACTTTCACGCCGCTCCCCCGGCATCTTCGACGGCAGTCCTCGCACGACGGACGAAGTGGGACACGCGTGAGCGGGCCAAGTCCCATCCACGTAGGTCGCGCCCGTCCCGGATGGAAAGCCGATCACGGTCGAGAAAGAGCGGCACCATGACCAGATCGCGGTAGAGCGAGTGCAGGCGTGGGCGATCCGCCAACCACAGCGTCCATCGCCACCACCAACGCGCCGGGATGGTCGTCATTCCGGTACTGACGCCGAAGATCGATTCCACCGCCGCCCAGTGGACGTTCACCGCCCGACGGACATCGCGTGGCAACTGGCGTCTGGAGAGCGTCACAGCGAGTTCCGGTTCGGAAGTGAGCAGGTACCCCACGTCGAAGACACTGTTCAACGACAAATCGGCTCGAATCAAGGCCCGATCGGCAAGCCGCGCGTGAGCGATGACGTGCAGCGTCACGTCGGCCATCGCAAGGCGGGATCCTTCTGCCTCCGAGCTGATTCCTCGGACCGCGGCCTCCCGGGTCAGCGCGTGACGGGCGAACCTCGGAAGTAAGTGCGAATGGATTTCGACGGAGCCATGACGGTCGTCGCGAAGGAGTGCCGGTTCCTGGTGATCGTCGTGATCGATGGAGTCGGAGTCCACTTCGTCGGGGCGGACCATTCGGTAGCCGAAATCGAGGATCGCGTCGTTGGCCGGAACGGCATGTGCAGGGTCGACGACCAAAAGGTCGATGTCCGTCATCCGTCGAGCTGCCGGGTTCGGCCAGATTCTTCGCTCGAGAAGGGCGGCACCCTTCAGTGCAACCGTCGGAAATCCGTTGCTGTGTAGCAACTCTTGCAGTTCCACTCGTTGCGCGTCGAGGTCCGAGATCCTTATGGTGTTTCGGTGATGGACAAGGCTCAGCGTCAATTCCGGACTCGATGCGGTGGCCGAGGATTCCGACAGCATTTCCGCGAAGCTCGCAGGTAGGACCGATGCGAAGCCGGCCTCGACCGCTCGGGAGGCGAGCAGCGGCAATACCTTGTGCCTTACAGCGGCGTCGATGACTCTGGGCCAATCCTGCTGCGAACACAAGCGGATGACGTCGGCCCCACACTCGGGTTTCAACATGGAAATCAGGTACCGGGTGTCACGCATGACGCCACCAGTTCCTCCACCGTGTCGGCGCCGGTATCGCCGTGATGTCGAATCAGTCTGTAGCACGGGGCATTCGAGAGTAGAGCAGCGATGTTTCTCAGGGTCACTCCGTGATTGTCGGACCACAGTGCGGATTGCCCGGCCAGCGACTGTATCGCTTGGGATACGGGCATCGGAGCGAGTCGAGTCGGCGCCTCGCCCCATCCATCGAGGATCAGCACCAGATCGATTCCGCGAACCGCCGAGCTGACGTTTCGTTCAGCAGGCAAGGTCGACGGGTCCAACGCCCACACCGGCGGGGCGTACGGAAGATACAGCGAATCGTGCGCTTTGATCTCCGGGAGGACGTCGAACGTACCGGCTTTGAGGTGAACCCGCCGCGGTAAGCCCACAGCTTCGGTACCACGAATGAAGACGCCTTCGTCAGCTCGCAGTTGTGCACCCCGTAAGGCAAGGGCGAGCGCCAAGGTGGTCTTGCCCGCCCCTGAATGCCCGGCGATCGCCACTCTCACACCGTTGCAGTCGACCAGAGCGGCGTGCAGGCGTGTCCACTGTCGGGCGTGCGCGGCCGTCATGACATCCCGGTGCACCGTGCGGTACACGCTCTCCGCGAGCTGGAGACCGTCCAGACCGATCAGCGTTTCATGGCTGCCGCCGATGGTCGATTCGATGGTGACGTCCCAGCGACCGAATGTCGCTCGATTCCGCTGAATCCGAACTTCGACGTTGTTGTCCGCAGGCCACGGGCTGGCAATCCGATGCTCGACGACACCGACCTCGGGTATGCAGAAACCGCGCACAATCGCGTCAACCCAAAGGTAATGCGCCCGGAATTGTGGAACGTGGTTGCCTGTCACGGAATTCTCACACCAGCAGACGAGAGGTGCTCAGCTGTCCGTACGTCTCGTTGACTACCGACTTCGCCTCGTCGTCAGGGATCTCGAGCACTTCTGCCACGGCCTGGACAATTTCGCTGACGGTCCGGCCGTCACACAGTTCCCACACCAACGTCGCGACCGGGTTGAGGTGATGGGCAACCTCGCTGGAACTGTCGTACAGCACAACACCGTCGGTGAGATCGTTGCTCTCCACCGTCTGAGAGCGTTGCGGTCTCACACCTTCGAGTAGTTCGGTCAAGATATCTCCTTGATTCAGCGAATCCGATTTCGTTTTGGTGGTGGTCTCACAGTGCGAAGCGTCGTGAGTATTCGGATTCGATTGCGCCCGAACGAATCAGGCTGCGTGTGGAGGCGATGCCGGGCGACAGCGTCAGGCACGTGAGCGCTCCCCCGGCACTCGCATCCACCAGGTAGTCGCCCAGAGTTCGGTAGTGACCCGCCCATTGTCCGAATGCTTCGGAATCTGACTCCGGATCCGCAATCTCATCGAGAATTCGCTCGAAGGCGCGCGAATGTACGAGAACGGCGTGGACTCCACGGTTCTCAGGACTGGTGCGCAAGAGTGCCGAACCGTCGAGCAGAGCTCCGTCCCTCGATTTCGGGTCGTGTCCGAGGTGGACGACGTCCCAATCGCCGTGATCCAACTCTTCGCGGGCATGGCCAAGGATCGATGCGGCGGCATCCAGCAAACTGACGTCGTCAGCAGCGATGAGGACCGAATCCCAGCCCTTCTCAGTCGCCCGAGCGAGCGCACGACGCCACGAGACGGCAAAGGCCGCGTCCTGATTCATCGCGTCCTCGAAAGCCGACACTCTTTCCACCGCTGTTACGCGCGGTAAGCGAATGAATCTATGCCAGGACGCTTTCCATCTGTCGATGTCGAGATCGAGATTCACGACGGCAACACCGAGGTCCGACTCAGAATCCTCGACAACGGGGTTGGGTTCTCCCCCTACTCGGACAGGCGACAGTGGGCGATCGAGCACAACGTCGACTGCGCCTCGCTCGAGCAGATAAGCCGCCAGTGAGAAGTCGGACGGCACGGGTCCGTTGATCCTTCGTGAGAGTTCGTCTCGCAAAGTTCCGTATGTCGCCGCGCGAACAATCAGTGCAGCTCCGACCAGATCTTCGCCGTGTGCGTGGATGACAGCCGTATCGGCCTCGGCCGGGAGGTCGTCGACGATGTTCCGTAGCTTGTACATAACCGCGGGTTCGATCACGCGAATCTCGTCCAGAAAAACTACCGATTTCCACGCCAACAGAATGGCCTTGTCGATTCCGGCGACGAACGCAGACGCAGTCCTCCACACATCCGGAGCGTCGTCCTCCGCCGGAATGGCACGGTGAACGGTCAGTTCGATCGACTCGGCCTCCGCCAGGCATGAACGCCACGGAGCGACTCTGCCGTCGTCGCTGAGAACGACCACCCCACCGAAGACCAACTCGGGTCTCTGGACGCTCAGCTCGGCACGGCGACGAATCTCGGGATACGAATCACCAAGGTACCTGGAGAACTGACGATGGAGTGAGTCGAGATCCCATCCGACCTCACTCCAACCGAGCAGGTAATTGTGAACACGATCTTCCCAGTTTATTCGATACGGGACACCGGCCGGGCGCTCGAATCGATGGTGCCAACCAAATGTCGGAAGGCAGACGACCTTTCCGCCGTTGATCCGGAACTTCTCGTGGATGTATCCCTCTTCACCGCCGAATCCGGTGAAGTGCGAGTTCAATCCCGGCCATGCCTCGCGCCTGCAGGCAAATGAGCCGAGGCCCTGCATGACGATCTCGAAAGGCACGTCAGGGTGTTGCTTCGCTCGCGGATCAACTCCCCACGAGCCGAACATCCCGTTGCGCCACTTGGGGTCCATGTGGGTGGCCGCGATGTGCGAGGAATCCTGGGAGAGCATCGGTCCCTGGATCAGATCGTCGGTTTCCGGGTCCGCATCGAAATACGCCAGCAACGCCGACAACGATCCCGGTGCCAAGATCACGTGAGAGTCGAGGACAAGGACATACTTTCCGGTGGCCTTGCGGAACAGGACGTCCCGCACCGCAGTCGATCGAACGTCGGTGAACGGGATGTAGCGGAACCGATCGATGTAACCGGCAAACGATTCGAGCATCGGCGCCGGCAACCCCTCGGGGTTGTTGTCCAACAAGACGAATTCGACTCTGTCCAGAACCTCGCGATGATGGACCAAGATCGAGTGGATCGTGAAGTACGCGCCGTCGAAATCGTCGTAGGTCGCGATCGCGACAGTCAGATCGGCCGGTTCTCCGTGTGGCGGAGTCTCCTTCACCTGAACTGACCCCGCGCTCTGAAACTTCTTCAGAGCGCGGTGTAGCGCGACGTCGAACTCTGTCATCGTCGGTGTTCCCCCTCGGAACCAGTCGCGTCGTGTCGGCTACGTAGGTTCCGTGGGATTTGTCGGCTGGGTCGGAGGGGTCGGGAAGGTCGGCTCGGTGCGAGTGGTCGGCACCGTCGGTACGGTTGGCACAGTCGGGACGGTCGGCTCCGTCGGCGCTGTCGGCCCGGTGGGTTTGGCGGTCGTCGTTCCACCCGAACCTGACGAGCTACCGGTTGATCCGGAACCTGTGGAACTTCCGGACGGTCCCGAACTCCCGGAACTACCCGAACTTCCTGATGATCCGGGATTGCCCGGCTCGTTTCCGCCCGGCTGATTCCCTCCCGGAGTATTACCACCGGGTTGATTCCCGCCTGGTTGTTCGCCGCCTGGTTGATTCGGGTTCTGCTGGCCACGACTTGGCGCTCCGGAGAGATTCGGCGTGTCTCCGGCTGCGAAGGCCGGCGCCGCACCACCGAGGCTGATCGACGTCACGACGGGCACAGTTACCGCCGAGGCCGCTAGAACTGTCTTGACGAACTTGCGTCGATCAACCGGAACATTCTGAAAAGCGTCGTCGCCCATAGTGTTTCTCCCATGCGTCCGAGACGAGGTCGTCCTCACTCGATGTCGGGCAAAACGCTAGCATCCTTCCGGCAACTTTACAGACTGAACCCGCCGAAATTTGGTTCTTATGCGAAGTTGAGACCGGACTGGGCCGGCAATTCGGACGGGAGTACGACAATTCCCTCCAGCACAGGGAGCACGTTTGTCCTGTTCCATCACCGTCAGCCGGCCGGCATCTCCCACGGCGCCACCGGAAGAGTGCTTCCGGTTTCGAGGTAGGACTTCAGGTTCGACAACACCGCCGACCATCCACCGGCCACCTCCTTGCGAGCCGATTCGTCCGCCAAATCGGTGTGCTTGACGGTCAGTCGCACGATCGCGCCGAAGGCTTCGATGTCGAAACTCACCCGAGAGATGTCGACGCCCGGTTCGCCGTTCGGATCAGCCCAGGTGGTGACCAACCTCGACGGAGGGTTGCTCTCGACTACGGTGCCGACTACATCGGCAATGTTCGAACCGTCGATCCGGCGGTGCTCCCAGGTCGATCCCGGCTGCCAGTCGGAGACGTTGCTGTGTCCCCAATACTCTGCGGTGGCCTGTGCGTCGGTGAGCGCTTTCCAGACGTTGTCCGCCGTGCTCGCAATGTAGGTGACGTACACAAAACTGGGCTTGTCGGTCATGGCTTCCTCCGCGATTTTTTTGACGGTACTGAGCGCATGAAGGCGCGGTACCTCGAACTTGTTGATCCACCGCTCTCGAATCTCCTCGAGCGCAACGGGATTGAGATAGTGAAGCTTCGCCCTCCCCTGTCGGACCGTGCTGATCAGATTGGCGTCCTCGAGCATGGTGAGGTGTTGAGTGACAGCTTGCCGACTCATGTCGAGGCTGTCGCACAGCTCGCCGAGCGACTGACCGTTGGCTACGAACAAGCGGTCCAGGAGAAGCCTTCGTGTGGGATCGGCCAGTGCTTTGAAGGCTGCATTCATCCGGTCGTTCACAACTTCACAATATGCAAGCATTTACTTGCATGTCAACGGTTGGGCGTGCCGGGTTTCGAAAGTTGGGACGGATGAGGTGTGATGTCTCTAGGCAGATGTGATCTGAATCCCGGATTACACCGTAAGAGAGGTTGGGCACATGGACTGGGCAGCAATTGGAGTGGGTGTCGGGTATGCCTCGGTGGCCCTGTCGATCCTGGTTTTCGTCGGCGGGTGCATCGCACTGTTCATCTTGTCCGTCCGCCAGTAGCTGACACCTCGACAAAGTGGTGATCACCCCGGGGTCCGGCCAAGCCGATCACCTCGGGAGTGATCACCCTCGAGGCCGCTTGATCGATTCGGACACACCGGCGCGCGTCGGACTGCTCGCAGAGAAGCTCGGCCGCGGTGGGACTACCGTAGGACTGTCGCCTAGAACTCGAGGAGTACGGAATGAGCATCCAGTCGGTTGAACCGCACCGCCACCGCGTAGTGGTGATCGGTTCCGGCTTCGGAGGATTGTTCGGCACTCAGGCTCTCAAAAAAGCCGATGCCGACATCACGATGATCGCGCGTACAACCCACCATCTGTTTCAGCCGCTCCTCTATCAGGTTGCGACGGGCATCCTCTCGGTCGGTGACATCGCTCCCGCCACGAGACTGGTGCTGCGCAAGCAGAAGAACGCACAGGTACTGCTCGGTGAGGTCGAGACCATTGATCTCGAGAATCAGACCGTGACCTCGCGCCTGCTCGAACGCGTCACTGTTACGCCGTTCGACAGTCTGATCGTGGCAGCCGGTGCCGGTCAGTCGTACTTCGGCAACGACCAGTTCGCGGAGTTCGCCCCCGGAATGAAAACGATCGACGACGCCCTCGAACTGCGCGGACGAATCCTTGGGGCCTTCGAACAGGCCGAACTGTCGGACGATCCCGCCGAGCGTGCGCGCTTGCTCACCTTCGTCGTTGTCGGCGCCGGCCCCACCGGCGTGGAGTTGGCCGGGCAGATCGCCGAGCTTTCCCGTCGAACGCTGGACGGCGCGTTCCGCAAGATCGATCCTCGTGAAGCGCGCGTCGTGCTCCTCGACGGCGCCCCTGCCGTGTTGCCCGTGTACGGCGGGAAGCTCAGCCGCAAGGCTGCCGAGACGCTCGAGAAGCTCGGCGTCGAGATCCAGCTCGACGCGATGGTCACCGACGTGGACAACGACGGTCTGATCATCAAGGAGAAGGACGGCACGCTTCGCCGTATCGAGTCGCAGTGCAAGGTGTGGTCCGCCGGCGTGCAGGCCAGCCCCCTCGGCAAGCAGCTCGCAGAACAGAGCGGCGGAGAAACCGACCGCGCCGGCCGCGTCATGGTCAATCCCGACTTGTCTCTGCCCGGGCACCCCAACGTCTTTGTCATCGGCGACATGATGTCGCTCGACAAGCTGCCCGGATTGGCTCAGGTTGCCATGCAGGGTGGCAAGTACGCGGCCAAGCAGATCAAAGCGTCACTGGACGGCAAGTCCCCGTCGGAACGAGTTCCGTTCAAGTACTTCGACAAGGGCAGTATGGCAACGATCTCGCGCTTCAGCGCGGTAGCCAAGGTGGGCAAGCTCGAGATCAGCGGCTTCATCGGGTGGGTTGCCTGGCTGGCAATTCACCTCCTCTACCTCGTCGGATTCCGTTCCCGTGCCTCGACGCTTTTGTCGTGGGCGGTGACGTTCTTCGGGCGTGGCCGTGCTCAGATGGCGTCCACCGAGCAGCAGGTCTTCGCGCGAAACGCGATGGGCGAGTTGGAGAAGAAGAACAAGGAAGCGACGGAGTCCGGCAGCGCTTCGAATGGCGAAGCCAAGAAGGCTGCCGGCAAGCAGCAGAAGGCCGCCGGCTGATCAACACCTGAGTGACCGGCGGAGGGCGGTTGTGGAGTTCAACTCCACAGCCGCCCTCCGTCATTCGATCGACTGCCGTGTTGTCAGTTTCCGATCTTCGCCACCTCGGTGATGTTCGCGAGGCGAACCTGTCCCTTGGAAACGAGTCGGTCGTTCTCGTCGGTGATGCGAACTTCCCAGAGTTGCTGGGTGCGTCCGCGATGAATCGGGGTGGCTTCAGCGGTGAGAGTGCCCTCCCGCGTTGCGCGCAGGAAGTCGGTGTTGTTGTTGACTCCGACCACGTGTCCTCGCTCACCCAGCCACACGGTGCCACCGACGCTGGCGAGTGACTCCACGACCGAGCAGTACACACCCCCGTGCTGAATCCCGGCGGGCTGGTGCAGCGTGGGCTTGACGGTCCATTGCGCCCGCACGCGATCTGGGCTCAGTTCGGTGTATTCCAGGCCGATGGTGGCGTCGAAGCCCGTTCCGAGCCGTTTCATCATCTCTGCGGTCTCAGCAGTGTCGACCATGCCATCTCCATCTGTGATTCTCTGGCGCCGGTGTGGCTGCCACTCCCTACCTGATTACACGAGAGGTAACTCGAGCTTGGAATCAGGTCTGGAAAAAGAACCGGCGGGTTTCACATCATTCGATGTGAAACCCGCCGTGGGAAGGACCGGGAGTCTCTGCAGCCCTCAGGACTCCGGCGCGGTCCGGCAGTTTCGTCACTCTCGCGGGGTGTAGCTCTCCGCGCGGTGTTCCACAATCATAGGCAAGGCTGACCTAATTTAGCAAGCCCTTCGTCGAACTGGTTCCAACGAGGACGCAGCGAGACCTTACGGCGTGCACGCACGGGCAGTCCGGCGGCGACAAAAGCGTCCAGCAGCCCCTGCCCGCGGCGCTGAGCGGCTGATTCGCCCCCGCCGGCCAAGATGGGGACATATGCCGCTGCGCCTAGGATCGACTCCCCTACCAAGCCCCAGAATCTGAACTGGTCGACGGGCGCACACCTGGAGACGGCGTCGTAGATCGCCCGTAGCGAGGTCAGGCAACGGTGCGCGGTCCAGACGAGGAGCGCTTCTTCGCACGGCATGTCGACGACGCCGTCACTGCCGGACTCCCGTCCGTTCGGCGCAACGCGCAGAGTTTCGTCGATCACCCCGGCCCAGTCGATACCGCCGTCGCTGTCCATGTGGATGAACAGGTTCTCGAGGCCTGGATCCCAAGCGGCACCTTCGGAGACGATCGATGCGGCAACCCTGCCGACCACAGCGTGAATCAGTGATGTTGCGACCTGTATCGCCGCAGCTTCGGCACTGTCGAGATCCTGGAGCGAGCGGGCGAACATCTGATGCACCCGATCCCCGCACAAGCCTTCACTCAACTGCCACCAACGCCGTTTGCCTTCACCTGACATGGCGGCAACCGCGTAGACGCGCGGGTAGTCAGGGTTGAGTGCTCGTAGGCGAACGCTGGTGCGGCTCAATGCGTTCGACCGGAGTTCGAATTCACGAACATCCGCATGCTGGGTGGTCAAGGTGATTGTCACCGTGCACTCCAATCGGCCGAAGTTGTCTTGTGGTTCTTAATGTAGGTTAGCCTCACCATAATTCAAGAGTAAAGAACTGTGACGCTGGGCACCGCATATTCACAGGAACTTGCCCCGCAGGGAGCACACCCACATAGGGTTCCGTAACCTAAGATGCGAATTCCCTGCGCACAAAGACCAGGAGCTCGAACCGCCAGTGACGATGATCAAACCGCTCGGGAACGGACATCCCCGAGGACCCAGCGAGACGTACGGACGGCGCATAGTGCCGCGCGGCCCGGCTCCTGTCCGAATGCGTGTTCTAGCTGGGATTTTCGACGCGGGGGTGTTCCTGCTTCCGTTGCTCGTCGGCTGGTACGTCGTTCAGTCGCTCCGAGACGAGAACGGTGGCGGCGAAGCCGACCGCGCAGTATTCGGTGGGACGGCAATAGCCATTGCCGTTGGTCTCCTCGTGTGGAACCTGGGATTCCGCGAAGGTGCCACAGGCCGGACCTCGGGAAAGGGATGGGTAGGTCTGGTCACGCGTGACGCGAAGACAAAGCAGCCCATCGGTGTTCGCCGAGCTCTGCGCAGGCCGTTCGATCGAACCGGTATCGAGGTGGTCCGTGAAAGCACGGCGCGCGAAGAAGGGTTCGAGGAACTCGCGCGCGACAACAGCGTCGGGGCAACTCGTCGACGCCGGCTGATCGGTCTCGCGGTGCTCACGGTTCTTCTCGCGCTCGTCATGCTCGCGAGCATCGCGGTGGGCGCACGTCCGCTGACGTTTGCCGAGATCTTCCACGCCATCTTCAGTTCGGACGGCACCCAGACGGACATCATCGTGCGAACGTTGCGCGCTCCGCGGACCATCCTGGGTCTTGTCGTCGGCATCGCACTCGGTATCGCCGGCGCCCTGATTCAGGGACACACCCGTAACCCGTTGGCAGATGCCGGATTACTCGGCCTCAACGCCGGCGCGGCTTTCTTCGTAGTCATGGCGATCTATCTCTTCGGTTTCACCGCCCCGAGTCAGTACCTCTGGTTCGCGTTTGCAGGATCGTTCGTCGCCAGCATCGTCGTCTTCGGCTTGTCCTCCATCGGAAACGGCGGCGCAAGTCCTCTGAGTCTGGCTCTGGCGGGCGCGGCCGTCGCGTTCTTCCTGCAAGCCATGACCAACGCCGTGATAATCCTCGACCAGACGAGCCTGGACGCCTACCGTTTCTGGGTAGTCGGGTCGGTGTCCGGTCGCGGGTTCGACGTTCTCTGGCAGGTCCTCCCCTTCCTGATACTCGGGTTGGTCATCGCCCTGGCGAGTACACCTGGTCTCAATGTCCTCAGCCTGGGTGAAGACGTCGCAAAAGCGTTGGGAACGAACATCGCGTTCAGTCGCACACTCGGCATCATCGCGATCACCCTGCTGACCGGCGCCGCGACCGCAGCGTGTGGACCTATCGCGTTCATCGGATTGGTGGTCCCCCACGTGGCCCGGGCCATCACCGGACCCGACTACCGCTGGCTGGTCCCGTACGCGGGCTTGCTCGGCGCGGTCATGTTGATCACCGCGGACATCATCGGCCGCGTAGTCGTGCGCCCCGGCGAGTTGCAGGTCGGCATCATCCTGGCCCTGTTCGGCGCCCCGTTCTTCATCGCTCTCGTACGCCGCAGGAAGTTGGCAAGTCTGTGACGCTCAAGCAGGAACTCCGGGTACTCCCCCGGACCGTCCCCTCACGTAAGTCGATCCGCCTCGGTGGATTCTCGCTGGTCTACCGCCCACTCGCGGTGTCGGTGAGCATTGCCCTCGCAGTTGCGCTGTTCCTTCTGCTCTGCATCAACATCGGACGCGGCGACTATCCGATCTCGATCCCCGATGTCATTTCCGTCCTGCTCGGTAATGGAAGCAAGACACAGAACCTGATCGTCTTCGACCTCCGACTTCCTCGATCGCTCACCGCACTCTTCATCGGTATGGCACTCGGCATTGCCGGTGCGGTCACCCAGACGATCGCTCGCAACGCCCTCGCCAGCCCCGACATCCTCGGAATCACGGCCGGATCGAGTGCTGCCGCGGTTGCTCTCATCGTGCTCGGCGGCGGCGGGTCATTCGTGGGACTGCTTGCCACACTGGGGATTCCGTTGGCTGCACTGTGTGGCGGTCTGCTGACAGCTGTGGTGATCTACGCCCTGGCATGGCGAAAAGGCGTCGAGGGATTCCGCCTCATCCTGATCGGCATCGGCATCAACGCCATGCTCGTGGCAGCGACGGGATGGCTTCTCATCTCGGCGGACATCAACGATGCTTCCCGCGCACAGGTGTGGCTCAACGGTTCGCTCAACGGTGCCACCTGGAATCAGATGTGGCCGGTAGCCATCGCTGTCGCGGTAGTCGGCGGCTACGCGGTGATCGCTTCGTTCACCATGGGAGCGCTGCGGTTGGGCGACGACAACGCCACCTCTCTCGGTGTTCGCTTGCAATCATCGCAGGCCAAACTGTTGCTCTCCGCCGTGGCGCTGGCCGCCATCGCAACCGCCGCAGCAGGTCCGGTCGGCTTTGTCGCCCTGGCTGCGCCACAGGTCGCTATGCGTCTGGTGCGCTCTGCCGGCCCGCCCATCGTGGCGTCCGCGCTGACCGGTGCTGTACTGGTGGTCGGCAGCGACGTCATCGCTCGAACAATTCTGCCTGTGGAACTCCCCGTCGGAATCGTGACTTCCGCACTTGGTGGTCCGTTCCTGCTCTACCTGTTGGTTCGTAACAATCGGAAGGTCACAGCATGACCACCATCGCCCAGTCCACCGATACTCCTTCGCGTCTCGTCGCCAAGAACCTGACGCTCGGGTACGGGGACCGCATCATCGTCGACGGACTCGATCTCGAGATCCCTACCGGCGTGATCACGACGGTCATCGGCCCCAACGGTTGCGGCAAGTCGACGCTCCTGCGTGCGCTCGGTCGTCTGCTCAAGCCCAAGGGCGGATCGGTTGTCCTGGACGGCAAGGCGATCAGTTCGATGAAGACCAAGGAAGTCGCACGGGTGCTCGGAATGCTCCCCCAGACTCCAGTTGCGCCCGAAGGACTCACCGTCGCCGATCTGGTCTCACGTGGGCGCCACCCGCACCAGTCGTGGATCAGGCAGTGGTCCGCGGACGACGAGGGCGAGGTCGCCGAAGCGCTGGAGCTGACCGGTGTCTCGGATCTCGCCGATCGACCCGTCGATCAATTGTCCGGCGGTCAGCGCCAGCGAGCCTGGATCTCGATGGCTCTCGCCCAGGGAACCGACATTCTGCTTCTCGACGAACCGACTACCTATCTGGACCTCGCGCACTCGATGGAAGTCCTCGACCTGGTGGATCAACTCCACGAGGAAATGGGGCGCACCGTGGTGATGGTGCTGCACGACCTCAATCTCGCGGTCAGATACAGCGATCATCTGATCGTGATGCGCGACGGCGCCGTCGTCGCTTCTGGTGTCCCCAAGGACATCATTTCCGCGGAACTTCTGCTCGAGGTGTTCGGTCTCGAAGCTGCGGTCATCGACGATCCCGTCTCGGATCGGCCGCTGATCGTTCCGATCGGAACCCGGCACGTGTTCGGCGCCGTCGGCGGGCCGGCAAAGCCTGCGTGACGATCGCGAATCAGCGACCCAGAATCGTCCGAACAAGTTTGAATCCCTGACCGATCGTCACGGTTGGCAGGTACGCCCGTCCGACCGCGTTCCCGATGCTCGGCAACGCGGCTGGATCGGCGAAGGTCATGTGCATCGGCACGTACCGAGGCTGGAACTTCGATTTGAAGGCCAACAGCGAACGAAATCCGTACACCGGTTCCAGGGTGCGACCGAGTAGGTCGAGCACGCTGTCCATCATCGCCGAGAAAGTCGTGGCCTCCGGTTCGTTCGCATTCCTCTCGGAGTCACCGGCGATTGTTGCCAACGGTGCACCGGACAGACTGAGGAACTCGACGCCCTCCTCCTCCAATTTCAGTGCAGCGGAGGCGATGAGGAACTCCATCGCGGGACGGAATCCTTCGGAGCGTCGCCTCATGAAGTCGAGTGTCCACCCGACGACTTTGCCGTCGCGGTACACCGGTAGCCACGACGTGACACCGTGCACGGTGCGATCCTCGTCGACGGCGATCAGGCACCGCACTTGTTCGTCGTCGACCTCGTCGAGTCCGCCGAGGGTGAATCCCATCTCGGGCATCCCCTTGTCCGCCACCCATTCCTCCGAGATCGCAACTATCTGATCCTTGATCGCGAGAGGTGCATGAGGGAAGGAAATCCACTCTGCCGTGATCCCGGACTTCTTCGCCCGGTTCAGTGCTGTTCGCACATCCTGGAACCGCTTTCCTGTGAACGCGACCTGTCCGAGGTCGAGCACGGTTTCCTCGGCGACCTGCAGGCCGCTCCAGCCCATGGAATCAGTGATGCTTCGGGCGTCGTCGGTCACTGAATAGAAGCAGGGAATCCAACCGTTCGACGACGCGAACTCGGCAAACTCCTCGATCGCCGTGCGCATGCGATCTGGAGGACCGACCGGATCACCGGTTGTGAGAGCAACACCGGCGATGACGCGATACGCGACGTAACTCGAACCGTCCGCGCTGAACCAGTATGTGTTTCCCTTCCACGTCGTCATCCAGGACAACGGGCTGCCGGTACCGGCGATCAACATGGATCGCGCTCGTTCGGCGGCTTTGGGATCGGCGGTCTTGACCGGCTTGAGGAAACTCACGAACACCAACACGGCGGCGACGCCCCAGAACACGACGCCGGTCCACTCGAAGAGCAACGTCGACTCGATGTCCACGGGAAGCAGACGCGGATCGATCAACTGCAGGTACACAGGCGGTACAAGGCGCTGAGGGAAGTCCGCGAGCAACATCGTTACGGTGGGCTCGCGATCGAACCCGTGCCTGGCGAGCATTCCGCCGCCGACGTAGATCACGGCGAGGACCGCGAGCAAGGTCACGATCGCAGCACCGAGACGTCGGTATGTCTTGGCCGGGGCCGCGACGTCGAAGTATCGACGTGTCGCGATCAGCAGGATCAGTACGAAGAGCGGTGTCAGGAACGGCACCAGAGTTCGGTACACGTTCGGATCGCTGATTCCGTAGAACAAGCTGTCACTGTCGACGGCGTCGACGAACCTGATGACGAAGTTCCCGATCGAGAGGACGAGTAGGACTACCTGAGCACACACTGTCGCAATCCAGGCGAATCTGCGGCCACGACGGAGCCCGTCACTCAACACGAGAACGAAGATCGACGGCATCAGCGAGAGCAGAGTCGGGCCGATACCGGAGAGTCTGAGCTCGAGGAGTCCTCGTCGGCAGTCCGGATCCGACGAGGACTCCTCGCACAGTTCTCGAACCTCGGCGACAGTCCAGGGAACTCCGCGGAAGAGGTCACGGAGGACCGCGAGTGGGCCGACCGCCTGCGGGGACAATGCGGCGATCATCGGGCCGATCGCACTCGCCGCGACGACGATGGCGACCAGGACGCGACCCTCTCGCTGTGTCCCGGCGATGCGCTCACCGCGCGCCGATCGTCCGACGATCCACTGACCGATCACCAAACCCACCACAGCGGCAAAGAATCGGATGACGTCTTGCAGCTGACCACTGAACAAGGCCAAAGTGATCGTCAACGCCAAAGTTCCGACGCGAATGCGACGGCGCCACAGGGTGCCCATGTTCGAGCTGGCGGCCATCGCAGCGCCGACGATCCATGCACTGGCTCCGACCGCGGAGCCCACGTGGAGGCGGAATCCCCAACTGGAATCGAACACCTTCGCAAACGACGCCCAGCCGAGCCCGAGCAGGACTCCCAAGATTTGAGTGCTTGCGCCGGCGATCGCAAGCTTGATCGTTCCCATTCGGCGTTCGAGGGGTGCGGCGACTGCGATCAGGAGCACTGTCGCGCCGAGGTACCCGAGCAGGTTTCCTGCCCACAGCACGGACGTGAGCGGAGTCCAGATGCGGCCGTGCTGGATCGAGCCCATTCCGGCACCGATCGTGTGCTCGAGATCGCGGGACGGTCCGTGAACGAGGCTGCCGGTTGCGGCACCCACGATCCACATGGTGAGAAGTAGAACGACCGTCAACGGTGCGTCGCGAATGCCGAAACGGATGATGCCGACAGCTTTCTGCGTGACTACCCGCGCCCGTGATGTCGATTCTTCGGTGCCCGGCGAACTGTCGATCGTCATCTACGTGCGGCTACTTTCTGCGGATCGACTGTTGGCTTGCAATTATCGGGCATCGTCATTGTCGGGAATTCCGTCGTCTCACACCACCGTAACCGTCACGCAGATCACTATGGCCAATACCACACCCCCACCGAGGTGGTTACTACTACCAGTAGTACGTATTTCGTCGTGGAAGTCCGTAGAATCGAAGAATGGCAGGTCTAGGTGAACTCGAACGCGCGGTGATGGATCATTTGTGGTCCACATCGGAACCGCAAACTGTGCGACAGGTGCATGAAGCACTCGCGACGCATCGCGAATTGGCGTACACGACGGTGATGACCGTTCTGCAGCGCCTGGCGAAGAAGCATCTGGTGATTCAGCAGCGTGACGATCGCGCACATCGCTATCTTCCCGTCAACAAGCGCGAAGAGTTGGTCGCGAGCCTGATGGTCGACGCTCTGGCCCAGGCTCCGGAGTCCGGCGGTCGCGCCGCGGCACTCGTCCACTTCGTGGGACAGGTCAATGCTGACGAAGCCGATGCTCTCCGCGAAGCGCTCGCTGCCCTCGAGGTGCGCGAGTCCGCGAAAAAGGCTGCGCAGCCCGGAATTTCTAGGCCGAACTGATTTCGTCGTGCATGATGTGTAGGACATGAACGCCACTACTGCACTGGTTTTCGGACTGCTTGCCTTGTTGCTGGCCGGTCCGGTTCCCGCACTCCTGAGCCGCTCCACGTGGCCTTACCGCGCTCCACGCGCGGCGTTGGTTCTGTGGCAAGCCGTCGCAATTGCTGCGGTGTTGTCGGCATTCAGCTCGGGGCTGGCCATTGCCAGCCAGCTGCTCGTTCCCGGCGCTGACGGTAGGCCGACGACGGCCCCGACCGCCGAAATCGATGCACTCGGGCTCCCGCTGTGGATTCTGTACGTGGTTGTTTTTGCCCTGACGCTCCTGATCGGCGCGAAGCTGATCTTCTCGATCATCCAGGTCGCTGTGAGAACCCGACGTCGCCGTGCACGTCACCGTGTGTTGGTGGACCTTCTCGACGACTGCGCCATGCCTGCGTCAGTGGAACGCACACCCGATCTGCGCGTACTGGACGTCGACGAACCGATCGCGTACTGCCTGCCAGGTCTGCGTCAACGCGTGGTCCTCAGTCAAGGCACTCTGCAGAACCTCGATCATGCCGAGGTCAAAGCCATCCTGACGCACGAGCGTTCCCACCTGCGAGCTCGTCACGATCTGGTCCTCGAGGCTTTCACGGCCGTCAATCACGCGTTCCCCCGCTTCGTCCGTAGCAAGTCGGCGCTCGGATCGGTACAACTCCTGGTGGAGTTGCTCGCCGACGATTCAGCTGTGCGGGCTACCGGTCCCACTCCCCTCGCGCGGGCGCTTGTCGCGTGTGCCGGATCGACGGCACCCCGCGGGGCAATGGCAGCGGGCGGGCCGTCGACGCTCATCCGGGTGCAGCGCCTCTCGGCCGACGACGCAGATCCCCGCATCGCAGTTTTTGCGTATCTCGGGGCGGTCGCGATTCTCGTTGTTCCCACGGTTGCGGTTGCTGTGCCCTGGCTCACCGAACTTCGACTGCTTTTCAACGCATACTGAGTCTTGACCTGCGTAACCCCGTGTAGTAGTGCAGGTCACAGGCGGGGCTACCTGACTTCGGTGTCCCCGGTGGCGTAGAGTGGATCACGGCCACCATCGTGGTCCGTCAACATATAACGGCACACAGCCCAATTCCCCGCAGTATGCGTTCGGATTGCCAGGTGACATGTGCCCTGGCTCGTCCCTTTGCGAACTGTGTCGTGTATTTCAGCATGGCTTCTTCCGCTCCGCGACGTGCCCGTAGTCCGGAGAGGTTTCCGCGTGACCAACGCTGTCCAAATGTCGTCTTCCGAGAACATCGAAGACCCCACCGTCAACACCCCCGCTGCCGAAGAAGCAGTCGCCACCGAGCCGGGTATCACCTTCGCCGAGATCGGCCTGCCCGAGCAGCTTGTTGCCGCATTGGCGCGCAACTCCATCACCGTCCCGTCCCCCATCCAGGCGCAGTCCATCCCGGACGCGCTCGCCGGTACCAACGTTCTCGGCCGCGCACAGACCGGATCGGGCAAGACCCTCGCCTTCGGCCTGCCGATGCTGACCCGCCTCTCACGCCACGAAGATCGCCCGGCCGCCAAGCGTCCCCGCGCACTCGTGCTCGTCCCCACCCGTGAGCTTGCTTTCCAGGTGGTCGACTCCCTCAACTCCTACGCCGGAGCACTCGGACTCACGGTTCGCCCCGCTGTCGGTGGAACGCCGTTCGCCAAGCAGGTCGATCAGCTTCGCCGCGGCGTAGACGTCCTCGTCGCAACGCCGGGTCGTCTCGGCGACCACCTGCGTCAGGGCACCTGCATCCTCGACTCGGTGGAAATCACCGCACTCGACGAAGCCGATCAGATGGCGGACATGGGCTTCCTGCCCGAGGTTCGCTCGATCCTCGGTGAGACCCCCGCAGACGGACAGCGTCTGCTGTTCTCGGCAACCCTCGACCGTGAGGTCCAGTCGCTGGTTCGTCAGTTCCTGGCCAACCACGTCACCCACTCCACCGAAGACGGCCGCGCAAGCGTCGACACGATGGAGCACTACGTCCTCCTCGTCGATCGTGGACAGAAGGATTCAGTCCTCGCCGAGATCGGTGCCCGCGACGGACGCACCATCATGTTCGCCCGCACCAAGCTCGGTTGCGAGGGAATCACCGACCGCCTCCGCGCAGTCGGCATCGCTGCCGAGTCGCTTCACGGCGGCAAGGCACAGAACCAGCGCACCCGCGTCCTCGAGCGTTTCAAGAACGGCCGCACCCCGGTCCTCGTCGCAACGGACGTCGCAGCACGCGGAATCCACGTCGACGGCATCGACCTCGTCGTTCACGTCGATCCCCCGGCCGACCACAAGGACTACCTGCACCGCGCTGGTCGTACCGCTCGCGCCGGCGAGAAGGGCACCGTTGTCGCCATCGTGCTGCCGAACCAGAAGCGTCAGTTCAAGCGTCTGACCGGTATGGCCGGCGTCAATGCCGCAGCCGTTGCCGTCACCCCGGGTTCTGCTGAACTTGCTCGCATCACCGGCGCCAAGAAGCCGACCGGAGAACCGTTGCGCGAGAGCTCTTCTCGTGGCGAGCGTTCCTTCGGTGATCGTGGTGGAAGCCGCGGCGGATACCAGGGCAACCGCTCGTCCGGTGGATACCAAGGCAACCGCTCTTCGGGTGGCTACCAGGGCAACCGCGACGGCGAGAGCCGCGGCGGATACCAGGGTGATCGCTCCAGCGGTGGTTACCAGGGCAACCGCGACAGCCGCCCCTCGACCGGATACCAAGGAAACCGCTCTTCGGGTGGCTACCAGGGAAGCCGCGACGGCGAGAGCCGCGGCGGATACCAGGGCAACCGCTCTTCCGGTGGATACCAGGGTGATCGCTCCAGCGGTGGTTACCAGGGCAACCGTGACAGCCGTCCGTCCTACGGAGACCGCGACAGCCGCCCCTCGACCGGCTACCAAGGAAACCGCTCTTCGGGTGGTGGATACCAGGGCAACCGTGACGGCGAGAGCCGCGGCGGATACCAGGGCAACCGCTCTTCCGGTGGTGGATACCAGGGCAACCGTGACAACAACCGCTCGTACGGCGATCGCGACAGCCGCCCCTCGACCGGCTACCAGGGCAACCGCTCCTCCGGTGGATACCAGGGAAACCGCGAAGGCGGCGACAACCGTGCAGCCTCGACCAGCGGTGGCGGCTTCCGCAGCCGTACCGACCGTCGTAGCTATGACGGATTCGACGGCCCGAAGCGCGATCAGCGGTAATACCTGCGCTGAGCTGCGGCTCGACAACTGAACACTGAGAACCTTCCGGCTGTGCCGGAAGCTGTATCGAGACGGATGCAGGTCACTGCAATTAAAGTGATCTGCATCCGTGTTTTGTATGCACGGTCTGATGTTCACGCGCGTCGCGGCCGCACCGTTTTCGGCTGCGCACAGCGCAGGATTTCACAGCCGCGGACCGAGAGGGAAAGCTGTAAGCATGTCAACCACTAGCACCGAATCACCCCGAGCTCAGATCGGCGTCACCGGCCTGGCCGTCATGGGTTCGAATATTGCCCGCAATTTCGCCCGCCACGGTCACACCGTTGCCCTGCACAACCGCAGCATCGCGAAGACCGATGCCCTGATCGCCGAGCATGGTTCCGAGGGCGATTTCGTGCGCACCGAGACCGTCGAGGAGTTTGTTGCCGCACTTCAGAAGCCGCGACGCGTCCTGATCATGGTCAAGGCCGGCGCCCCGACCGATGTTGTCATCGAAGAGCTCGCAAACGCCATGGAGCCCGGCGACATCATCATCGACGGTGGCAACTCGCTCTACACCGACACGATCCGTCGTGAAGCGGCGATCCGCGCCCGCGGACTGCACTTCGTCGGCGCCGGTATCTCCGGTGGCGAAGAAGGCGCACTCAACGGTCCGTCGATCATGCCGGGCGGCCCGAAGGAGTCCTACGAGGCTCTCGGCCCGCTTCTCGAGTCCATCTCCGCTCACGTCGACGGCACCCCGTGCTGCACGCACATCGGCCCCGACGGCAGCGGTCACTTCGTCAAGATGGTGCACAACGGCATCGAGTACGCCGACATGCAGCTCATCGGCGAGGCGTACAACCTCTTCCGCGACGCTCTGGGCTACGACGCCGGTCAGGTTGCCGACGTCTTCACCGAGTGGAACAAGGGCACCCTCGAGTCCTACCTGATCGAGATCACCGCCGAGGTGCTCCGCCAGGTCGACGCCGAGACGGGCAAGCCGTTGGTCGACGTCATCGTCGACGCTGCCGAGCAGAAGGGAACGGGCCGCTGGACGGTCAAGTCTGCTCTGGATCTGGGCGTGCCGGTCACCGGCATCGCCGAGGCCGTATTTGCTCGCGCATTGTCCGGTAGCCGCAATCAGCGCGCCGCAGCTCAGGCGCAGGGTCTGGCTGCCGGCTCTCTCGGCGACAAGCCTGCTGACGCCGAGCAGTTCGCCGCCGACATCCAGGCCGCGCTGTACGCGTCGAAGATCGTGGCGTACGCGCAGGGCTTCGATCAGATCGCTGCCGGCAGCGCCGAGTACGACTGGAACCTCAAGCCTGCCGACCTGGCGACGATCTGGCGCGGTGGCTGCATCATCCGTGCGCAGTTCCTCAACCGCATCAAGGACGCGTTCGACGCCGATCCGAGCCTGCCGAGCTTGATTCTGGCGCCGTACTTCCGCGAGGCCATCGAGGCAGGCATCGACAGCTGGCGCCGCGTGGTCGCCACCGCGACGATGCTCGGCATTCCGGTACCTGCGTTCGCGTCCTCGCTGTCGTACTACGACGGTCTCCGCGCGGAGCGTCTGCCGGCCGCCCTGACTCAGGGTCAGCGCGACTTCTTCGGCGCGCACACCTACGAGCGCATCGACAAGCCGGGCAAGTTCCACACACTGTGGAGCGGTGACCGCAGCGAAATCGAGGCCTGATTCACAGCGGGTATCGGTAGATGCGGTCATCTGCGTCTACCGATACCCGGTAGCCTGGACGAATGCAGGAATCGACGATCGACTCGCCCACCTCGACCGAAGGGCGTTCGTTCGTCGACCTCGGAATCCCCGCCGTGATGGTGCACGCGTTGCGCCGAAGCGGCATCGATGCCCCCTTCCCCATTCAGTCGGCAACCATCCCCGATGTTCTTGCCGGTCGGGATGTACTCGGGCGCGGTGCGACGGGTTCCGGAAAGACTCTGGCCTTCGGGCTTCCGATGCTGGTGCGCCTCAAGGGTGGGGCGAGCAAGCGGAATCGTCCGCGCGGTTTGGTGCTCGCTCCCACCCGTGAGCTGGCGATCCAGATCCACAAGGCACTCGACGACGCCGCTACCGAGATCGGTTTGCGTGTGGCAAATGCGGTCGGGGGCGTTCCGATCAAGCGTCAGGCCGACATCCTTGCCCGCGGCGTCGATCTGCTGATCGCGACCCCCGGGCGCCTACTCGACCTACTCGAGCAGAAGTCGGTGATTCTCGACGACGTCGTGATCACGACCATCGACGAAGCCGACCACATGGCAGACATGGGTTTCATCGACGAGGTTGCGAAGATTCTCGACACGACTCCGAAAGACGGTCAGCGTCTACTCTTTTCGGCGACACTCGACGGCAAGGTCGACGATCTGGTCGCGGGTTACCTGCGCAATCCGGCGTCGCACTCGACTGCTCCCCCGGTTGCGACCGTCTCGACCATGGAGCATCACCTGCTTTTCGTCGACCGCGACGACAAGAGATCCGTTGTCGCACATATCGCTTCGCGCGCGGGGCGGACCATCATGTTCGTCAAGACCAAGCACGGTGTGGATCGTCTTGCGCAGCAACTGCATTTGATCGGCGTCTCGGCCGGGGCTCTGCACGGCGGCAAGACGCAGAACAATCGGACCAAGACCCTCGCGTCGTTCTCCGACGGGACAACACCGGTCCTGGTCGCCACCGATGTCGCCGCGCGCGGAATCCATGTCGACGACGTGACGCTCGTCGTTCACGTCGATCCCCCGGCCGAGGCGAAGGACTACCTGCACCGGGCCGGCCGGACGGCACGCGCCGGCGAATCGGGCGTCGTCGTCACCATCGTCACCGACGAAGAACGTGATTCGGTCGAGAAGTTGACCAAGCAGGCAGGCATCAAGGTTCACGGTGTGCGGGTTCGTCCTGACGATCTTGAACTCACGCGCATCACCGGTGCGATGGAGCCGACGGGAATTCCGGTCGAGGCTCCCGATACGACGGTTGCCGTCAAGCACACCGCCAAGCGTGGCCGTCAGGAACACGACACTGCAGGCCGGACCGCTGCCGGAGGCCGGATGAAGAAGGACGGCGACAAGCGCGCCGCCTCCTCGCGGCGCGTCACCGATCCGAAGAGTGTGAAGAAGATCCGTGCGGACGGCACTCCGGTCCCGACCCGTTCGGAGCGTCTGGCGTCCAAGGGCTTGACCCCGCGTCGCGGCGCACCCGGCGCAGGAAAGCCGTCTGCCGGAAATCGGGCGGGCAAGCGCGCACACTGAGGGAATGGGTGATCTTCCACTGATCTCGGTTCTCTGCGCACTTCTCGCTGCACTGCTCTTCGCGTGCGCTTCGGTCGCTCAGCAACGGGCGGCGTCCGCGGTTCCCGAGGGCGAGGCGTTGGTGGCGTCGTTGATTCGCAGTCCTCGGTGGTGGGCCGGGCTGATCGGTGACGGCGGCGGGTACGTCATGCAGGCCGTTGCACTGTCGTTGGGTTCGGTGTTGGTGGTGCAGCCGCTGATCGTGACCTCGTTGCTGTTCGCGCTGCCTCTCTCGGCCAAATTCTCGGGAATCCGCATCACCCGTTCCGCGTGGTCACTGGCGATCATGCTCGCGATTTCCTTGGCGATCTTCCTCGTCGTCGGCGATCCCACCGAGGGAGACAGCAATGCTCCATGGTCGGATTGGGCTGTGCCCCTGACGATTACGGTCGCAGTGGCCGTGGCCGCAACTGTCGGCGGCTTGTCCAAACTCGACGGCGGCTGGCGCGCACTGCTTCTCGGCTCTGCGGCAGGCATCTTCTACGGCGTCGCCGTCGCATTCACCAAGTACGTCACCGACCTACTCGGCCACGGCGTCATCGGGGTGATTTCGGCATGGCAGACGTGGGCGCTGATCGCCTCGGGCGCAATCGGGGTCTACCTGCAACAGCGCGCGTTCCAGGTCGGGCCGCTGTCGGCGTCGCTACCCGCCCTGACGATCGGCGAGCCGATCGCGGCCATCTTCCTGGGGATGACAGTGCTCGACGAACGCCTCCGCGTCGACGGTCCCGGAATTGCTCTCATCGGGTGCGCCGTCGCCGTCATGATCATGACCACGATCGCCCTCTCCCGCTCACAAGCGCGCGATACCGAGGGCGCTACGGCGGAATCGACGGTAGGCTCGTGAAACGTGCAGTTCCTCGAAGGGCAACGCCCCCCATACGACCTGACCTACGACGACGTCTTCCTCGTCCCTAACCGGACCGAGGTCACCTCTCGGTTCGACGTCGATCTCAATTCTTCCGACGGATCCGGAACGACCATTCCCGTCGTGGTCGCCAATATGACCGCAGTCGCCGGCCGCCGCATGGCGGAGACTGTCGCCCGCCGCGGCGGACTGGTCATCATTCCGCAGGACGTCCCCACCGACGCTGTCGCCGAGACCGTGGCGTTCGTCAAGAGCCGCCACCTCGTCGCCGATACGCCGGTCACGCTGAGTCCGGACGACGCCGTCTCCGATGCGCTGGCGCTGCTTCCCAAGCGCGCTCACGGCGCGGTCGTGGTGGTCGAGGACGGTAAGCCTCTCGGTGTCGTCACCGAGGCTGCCTGCGCGGATGTCGATCGGTTCACTCGCCTCCGTACCGTCGCGATCACCGACTTCGTCACGGCCCCGGTCACCGCCACACCGCGTGAGGTCTTCGAACTGCTCGAAACCAAGCATGATCCGCTGGCGGTCATCGTCAACGAAGACGGGACTCTTGCCGGCGTCCTCACCCGCACCGGCGCGATCCGTGCCGGCATCTACGACCCCGCAGTCGACGAGCGCGGCGCACTCCGGGTCGCTGCGGCGGTCGGTGTGAACGGTGACGTGGGCGCCAAGGCCAAGGCACTCGTCGACGCCGGTGCCGACGTGATCGTCGTGGACACGGCTCACGGTCACCAGCAGAGAATGATCGATGCACTCACCACCCTCAAGGCGCTCGATCTCGGCGTCCCGTTGGTCGCAGGCAACGTGGTCTCCGCACAGGGAACCCGTGATCTGATCGCCGCAGGCGCGGACATCGTCAAGGTCGGCGTCGGACCCGGAGCCATGTGCACGACTCGCATGATGACCGGCGTCGGACGCCCGCAGTTCTCGGCCGTCGCGGAATGTGCTGCAGCGGCACGTGAGCTCGGCAAGCACGTCTGGGCCGACGGCGGCGTTCGACACCCCCGCGACGTTGCACTCGCCCTCGCGGCGGGCGCGTCGAACGTCATGATCGGCTCGTGGTTCGCCGGCACGTACGAGTCCCCCGGCGATCTCAAAGTCGATCAGGCGGGCAACGCGTACAAGGAGAGCTTCGGTATGGCCTCCAAGCGCGCTGTTGCCGCTCGCACAGCCACCGAAACGGCTTTCGATCGCGCCCGTAAGGGATTGTTCGAGGAAGGCATCTCCAGTTCGCGGATGCGTCTCGATCCCGAGCGCCCCGGAGTCGAGGACCTGATCGATCAGATTTGTTCCGGCGTGCGCAGTACCTGCACGTACGCGGGTGCGCGCTCTCTCGAGGAGCTGCACGAGAAGGCCGTTCTGGGCGTGCAGTCCGCCGCCGGATTTGCCGAAGGACGGCCGCTTCCGTCTGGTTGGTGAACCACGTTCTGTGACTGTCGGCGGGTGCTCGGGTCCCTACTCCCGGGCACCCGCCGGTATCATTGGATCCGTAAACAGAAAACAAAACTCGGTCGGGTGCCCTTCGGCGACCCGACCGAGCCCGCTACAGCCGAGAACTACTCGGCTCTGACGAAAGGAACCCGGTGCCCGAGGCACCCACACACTTACCCGGCGCTACACCCGTCGTTTTATCCGAGGAATCTTCTGATTCCGCCGGTTCGGAGGGCTCCTCTAGCGAGCCGGGAGACAAACCCGGCGGCCCCCGTGCACATCTCAGGTGGCGATGACACATGGACATCGTTTTCACCATTCTCAGCCTGGTCGGCTTCATCGCGCTGACTGCAGGCACCGCCCTCTTCGTGGCGGCCGAATTCTCACTGACCGCGCTCGAACGCAGCACCGTCGACGAAGCTGCTCGTGGCGGCGACCGACGCTCGCGGCAGGTTCAACACGCGCACAAGACTCTTTCGTTCCAGCTCTCCGGCGCTCAGCTGGGCATCACGATCACAACCCTGATCACCGGTTACCTGGCCGAGCCGGTCCTGGCACGGTTCATCACACCGGTCACGAAGGCCGTCGGGCTCAGTGAATCCGCGGCCTCGACAACGTCTTTGATCCTGGCGCTCGTGATCGCGACCTCGTTCTCCATGATCTTCGGTGAGCTCGTACCGAAGAACCTCGCAATCTCCAAGCCGATGCCCACCGCCCGCGCGACTGCGGGCCTGCAAGCAGGGTTCTCGCTGATCTTCCGGTGGGCCATCAACGGCCTCAATGGAACCGCCAACTGGATCGTGCGACGCCTGGGCATCGAACCCGCGGAGGAATTGCGCTCCGCGCGATCACCGCAGGAACTCGGGTCCCTCGTGCGGACGTCCGCGCAGCGCGGGTCCATCGACAAGGGCACGGCGATGCTCGTCGACCGTTCACTGCAGTTCGGTGACCGCACGGCCGAAGAGCTGATGACTCCGCGAGTGAAGATCGAATCGCTGGAACTCTCGGACACCGTCGCAGACCTGATCGTGACGGCGTCGCGGACCGGCTATTCGCGCTTCCCGGTCGTTCGCGGCGATCTCGACGACACGGTCGGCGTCGTACACATCAAGCACGCGTTCACCGTTCCGGCCGAACGTCGGCGCACGACGCGCGTCGACAGTCTGGCTCAACGTGTTCCCGTCGTGCCGTCGAGCCTGGACGGGGACACCGTCATGGAGCGAATCCGCTCCGACGGCATGCAGGTTGCGCTCGTCGTCGACGAGTACGGCGGAACTGCCGGCATCGTCACGATGGAAGACCTCATCGAGGAAATCGTCGGCGATGTGCGCGACGAACACGACGAACCCGAACTCGACGTGCAGCGCGTCGGCGACGGATGGTCGTGCTCCGGTCTCCTGCGCATCGACGAGGTCACTTCGGCTACCGGGTACACCGCTCCCGAAGGCGACTACGACACGCTCGGCGGCTTGGTGCTCACCGAACTGGGCCGCATCCCCGACGAGGGTGACGAGGTGGAATTGCCCGACGTCGACTCGTCCGGTGATTCGCGCGGAAAGTGGATTGCACGAGTGACCGGCATGGACGGCCGCCGTATCGACCGGGTGACCATCACGCCGGTCCCCGCTTACGTCGAACCCGAATCCGCAGACGACAGCAAGAAGGAGTCCGACGATGAATAACCTCTTCGGTGTACTCCTCACCGTCGTGCTGCTCGCCGGCAATGCATTCTTCGTCGGTGCGGAGTTCGCACTGATCTCCGCACGACGTGACCGCCTCGAAGCACTGGTCGCGCAAGGCAAGAAGCGGGCGCTCACAGTCATCAAGGCCGGTGAGAACCTCTCGCTCATGCTTGCGGCGGCTCAGCTGGGCATCACGATCTGCTCGATCCTCCTCGGTAAGGTCGCCGAGCCCGCCATTGCGCACCTCCTCGAGGTGCCGATGGAAGCCGTCGGCCTGCCCGACGGATTGCTGCACCCGATCTCGTTTGCCATCGCGCTGTCGCTCGTCGTCGTGCTGCACATCCTGCTCGGCGAGATGGTGCCCAAGAACATCGCGTTGGCCGGCCCCGAGAAGACGGCCATGCTGCTCGTTCCCGTGCATCTGGCGTTCATCAAGATCGCTCGCCCGATCATCGCGTTCTACAACCTGTGCGCGAACGGAGTGCTCAAGCTCCTGCGCGTCGAACCCAAGGACGAACTCGACGTCACGGTCTCGGCGGTGGAGTTGTCCGCGATGATCGGTGAATCGCGATCCGAAGGTCTGATCGACGCCGAAGAACACCGGCGGTTGAAGCAGGCACTCGAATCGACCGATCGGACCGTCTCCGAGGTCCTGATCACTCTCGACAAGGTGCGGACCATTCCCCTCACACCGTCGGGAACAACACTGGGTGAGATCGAGCGTGCGGTCATCGAGACCGGATACTCGCGTTACCCGGTGCGAGCGAGCGACGGATCGCTGGCTGGGTACGTGCACCTCAAGGACGTGCTCGACGAGGTGCTCGACGAGGCCGCTGGACCGGACACCGTCGTTCCGACGTCGGATATCCGGCCGCTGCCCATCGTTCCGCTCAGCACACCGCTGGCCGAAGCGCTGGCCGGCCTTCGTCGGGCCAGCTCGCACCTCGGCGCTGTCACGGACGCTGACGGAGTGGTGATCGGTATCGTCGCGCTCGAGGATCTCCTCGAGGAGTACGTCGGAACGGTCCGCGATGGCACGCATCGCGGCACGGATGCTGTTCCCGGACAAAGAAACAGCTGATCGATGACACGTTCGGTGCATTCACTCGCACTCGCGCAGAGCGAGTGGACGGCTCGGCGGGCACTTCACCTCGAGGAGGTGGAGAAGCTCGTCGAGCCGCACCGAGCGCGTCGTAGCGCCGGTATCTCTCACCCGGTGCACGACTTCCTCTTCACGTACTACAACTTCAAACCCGCCCAACTGCGCCGCTGGCACCCCGGGTACGGAGTCGCGCTCGAGAACGCCGCCGAATACGCAGCCTTCTCCGGCTACCGCGTCGACGAGTCGGGTACCGCGACGGTCGAGGCCTCAGTGCTGGAGCGTCGGCGTCACACAGTCGAATTCGTGTGGAATCTGTTGAATCAGACGTCTGCGCGGCCCGCTGTGCTGGGTTGCTTCGGCCTCCACGAATGGGCGATGGTCTATCGCGGCGGCGAGGACGCAATCCGTCACCAGTCGGTGCCGCTGCGACTCGGGTTCGCCGGTACCGACGCGGTCGTCGAATCCCTGCCACTCAAATGCACGCACTACGACGCGTTCCGGTTCTTCACACCGGACGCGGCCCCCAAGAACTCGCTCCCGCTTGCACGCGAAACTCAGATCGATCACGAACAGCCGGGCTGCCTGCACGCCGGTATGGATCTGTACAAGTGGAGCTTCAAATTGTTGCCACTCGTCGATTCCGACCTGGTGATGCGGTGCTTCGAACACGCGCTCCTGGCCCGTGAACTCGACATGCGCGCGAGCCCATACGACCTCGCCGAGTACGGGTACTCCCCCATTCGTATCGAAACTCCCGCGGGCCGCGCCGAATACGTGCGTCAGCAACAACAGTTGGCGGATCGTGCTGCGCCGCTCCGCGATACGCTGGCAGAGAAGTGCCGGGAGCTTCTCGGCCACTGAACTGCCGAAAGGCGTCGCATGGATCACGGGTACGGGTTCTATCTCGACGAATACCAGCGTGACGTCGGGGTGCACAGCGACGACCGACGCGGGCACATCGAATGCCCGGACTCGGCGGGTTTCCTTGCGGCGCACTTGCCGGTGTTCGACCTCGCTGCGGGCTCAGTCGCGGCGTTCGCCTCGGCGATTCATCGGTCAACCCGCCCGGGCGACGGACACTGGACCCTCGATCCCGAGCGCATCGCCGCGTCCTTCTCGAGCGATCGACTGTTCCGGATCGGCGGCGAGCCGATCAACGGGTTCTCCGAGCACTCGGGGTTCTTTGCCGCCCGCGACGGTTGGGTCCGCACGCACGGCAACTATCCGCACCATCGCGACCGCCTGCTCGCCGTCCTCGCGCTCGTTCATGGATCACCCAAAGATGCAGTGGCGCAACGGATATCCGAAATCAGCGCCATCGAGATCGAGCAGCAGGCCGCCGAGATCGGAGCCATCGCGGTCCGTGTTCGTACCGAGACCGAGTGGCGCCTGAGTGAGCAGTGCGCAGCTGCGAGGTCTGCGCCTCTGGTATCCATCCGAGTACGCGACGAGGGAAAACCCCGCACGCATCCGACGCGCCCACGTGTTCTCGACCTGACCCGCGTCATCGCCGGTCCGGTCGCGACGCGTGCCCTGGCGTTGGTCGGCGCTGACGTTCTGCGGATCGACCCTCCGGCGATCCCCGAGATCGGATGGCAGCACCTCGACAGTGGACAGGGCAAGCGGTCGGCGCTTCTCGACCTGAAGTCCTCGGCGGGAGCGGCAGCGTTCCGAGAACTCCTCGAAACCGCAGACGTACTGGTCACCGGCTACCGGCCGGGTGCACTCGAAGCGCTCATCGGGCAGGATCTTCCCGCCCACCTGATTCACGGGCGCGTCAGCGCATGGGGATGGGAAGGTCCGTGGGCGAATCGCCGTGGCTTCGACAGCATCGTGCAGGCCGCGTCCGGCATTTCGTTCCTCGAGGGTGGTGAGAACCCTGGCGCACTTCCGGCGCAGGCACTCGACCACTCGACCGGATACTTCCTGGCAGCGGGGATCCTCGACGCGTTGACACTGCGCTCGCACGACGGCCGTGGCCGCGACGTCGACGTGTCGCTGGCAAGCACAGGCGCTCGTCTTCTCGACGCACCCGGCCGAACCGCCCATCCTGGTCTGCCGACGGCTCCCGGCCTGAATGTTGTTGTCAACCATGCCGACGTGACCACCGCACGACCCGCGCTGGCAGAGTTCGAGGACTACCCCGAACCAGCCCATCCGTGGGGATCGGATCGCGCGGAGTGGGCACACTGAGGGACCGGCACATTCAGGGCAAGATGGACCTGTGAAGTCACATACCTACACACTCGACCTTCAGTGGACGGGCGATCTGGGAACCGGAACGTCCAGCACGCAGGGATATTCGCGCAATCATGCAATATCCGCGGTCGGAAAGCCGGAACTTCTCGGCAGCTCCGATCCCTCGTTCCGCGGTGACGCGCAGCGATGGAACCCCGAGGAACTGCTCGTTGCCTCCCTCGCCCAGTGCCACATGCTCTGGTACCTCGGGCTGGCAGCTGCCGCTGGGGTCGTCGTTCTCGACTACAGCGATCAGCCGGTCGGCAGCATGATCGAGGAATCCGATGGCGGCGGCCAGTTCATCGAAGTGACGTTGAATCCGACGGTGTTGGTCGCGGAGGCGTCGATGGTCGAGAAGGCCCAGGAGCTTCACGGCCCCGCACACACGAAGTGCTTCATCGCTCGGTCGGTGAACTTCCCCGTCCTGCATTCCCCGACGATCCTGGTGGCCACCGATGAGTGACATGCACAAACTCATCGTCGACGTCGACACCGGTATCGACGACTCGTTGGCGCTTCTCTATCTCCTTGCCAGCCCCGAAGCCGAGATACTGGGGATTGCGAGCACCGCCGGCAACGTTCCGGTGGAACAGGTCGCGGCCAACAACTTGAACTGGCTTGCGCTCTGCGGCGCCCCGGACATCGAGGTTGCACTCGGCGCCCGCGAGCCATTGGTCATACCGTTGCGCACCACCGAGGAGACTCACGGTCCGCAAGGAATCGGCCATGCGGTCCTCCCCGATTCGGGTCGCAAGCGCTCGGTCCGAACCGCCACCGACCTCTGGGTGGATCTCGTCCGGGAGTACCCCGGACAACTCACCGGGCTGGTGACGGGGCCGCTCACCAACCTGGCCTTGGCGATCAGACGTGAACCCGATCTGCCGTCCCTGCTGAAGCGACTGGTCGTGATGGGCGGGTCGTTCAACTATCCGGGCAACACGACGCCGACCGCGGAGTGGAACGTCTCGGTCGATCCGCACGCCGCCAAGGAGGTGTTCGACGCGTTCTCCGTCGTACCCGCGCACCGGCGCCCGATCATCTGCGGCCTCAACGTCACCGAATCCATCGAGATGTTCCCCGAACATGTGCGTCGGCTAGCCGACGCCGCCGGGAGCACCCCGGAAGAGATCATCTCGCCTGACGACGGTCCCGACGTCCGCAGTTCCGCGTCCAACAGCGTGATCAGGCATATGTCCGACGCGATCCGGTTCTACATGGAATTCCACCGTGAATACGACCAGGGATTTCTTGCTCACATGCATGATCCCTTCGCTGCTGCCGTCGCGCTCGATCCGAGCCTGGCGACGCTGAAACCGGCAACGGTAGATGTCGAAACCGAGAGTCCACTGCTGATCGGAACGACGGTCGCGGACTGGGTCGGGCACTGGCAGCGTGAGCCCAACGCGGATATCGCGGTCAGCACCGATCCGGCGGAATTCTTCGATCGACTTGTCCACCGAGTGGGAAATTACGCCCGCGTCGTGGGTTGACCGAGCCGGGCACCGGCTATGCTCGCATGGACAGAACACCAACGAACGAGAACAAAGGACCTGACGTGCAGATTTCCAGCCACGATGCCTCCCCGGCATTTGCGCTCGGATTGATGGCGTTCTGGCCCACTCGTCGTAGCGCATGCTTCGATCAGGCGTGTTGCTGAGCGGCGATTCTCGCTGCCTGCACCCCTGACTTTGTCGCTTCTTCGCTCGGAGTCTGTCTTCTCATGTTCAACCTTCTTTTGTTCACCCTTGTCGGCGTCGGCGCCCAGCTCGTCGACGGCGCCCTCGGTATGGCCTTCGGTGTCACCGCAACCACTCTGTTGATGATCGGTGGCCTCGGTCCGGCTCAGGCCAGCGCCGCTGTTCACCTGGCCGAGGTCGGCACCACCCTCGCTTCGGGTGTGTCGCATTGGAAGTTCAAGAACATCGACTGGAAGCTCGTCGCCAAGCTCGGTGTGCCCGGCGCAGTCGGTGCATTCATCGGCGCAACTGTGCTCTCGGGTCTGTCCACCGAAGCGGCAGTCCCCATCACGGCGACGATCCTGCTGGCCATCGGTATCTATGTGGCACTACGCTTTTCGGTCCGCCCACCGGCCGTCGCGGACGCTCGTACCACCCCGCACACTGCACGTTTCCTGTCCCCACTCGGCCTGTTCGGTGGTTTCATCGATGCATCCGGCGGTGGTGGTTGGGGTCCGATCACCACCAGCACGCTGCTCTCACGAGGAAAGACCGCGCCGCGCACCGTGATCGGCTCGGTCAGCGCCTCGGAGTTTCTGGTCGCGTCAGCCGCGTCGCTGGGATTCCTTGTCGGATTGGGACGTGAGTCAGCGGGAAACCTCCTCGTTGTCGCCGGTCTCGCGCTCGGCGGTGTCATCGCTGCCCCGTTCGCGGCGTGGCTGGTCAGCCGCGTACCTGCAACCTTGCTCGGAACGGCGGTGGGCGGCGTCATCGTGTTGACCAACGCACAGAAGCTGTTCAAATCCTTCGACATCACCGGGGCGGTCACAGTGGCCGGTTACCTGACCATTCTCGGCGCGTGGGCAGCGCTGCTGTTCTACGCGTGGAAGCGGTCCACTCTCACCCCGGCCGAGGCAGAAGGCGATTTCACGGGAGTCGAACTCGCTGTCGAGACCGAACTCACCGAGCCTGCAGTCAAACGCGAACGATAGCTCGTCACAGAAGAAATCCCGGGTATCCGCGCTCCGATACCCGGGATTTCGTTCTTTCCGCGCTAGTTGCTTCCGTCGAACGCGTCGAGAATTCGCCCCGCCGCCAACGCTGCCGTCAGCGAACCGTCACGCACGCTCTGCTCGACGTCGGCCCGGATCGCACGCACCCGATCGTTGCTCGAGAGCCTGCGTAGCAGCTGATCGTTGACCATCGTCCAGGTCCAATCGACCTGTTGCTTGCGACGCTTCTCCTCGAACTGTCCCGCTTCGGTGAGCACCTCACGGTGTTTGGTGACAGTTCCCCAGAACTCGTCCAGCCCGACACCTTCGAGACCGCTCATCGTGATGACGGGCGGCTTCCAGATGGCGTCGTGCGGGTAGATCAGGCGAAGCGCACCCGCCAATTCACGGGCAGCGCCCTTTGCCTCGCGCTCATGCTTGCCATCGGCCTTGTTGACCGCCACCAGATCTGCGAGCTCGAGGACACCCTTCTTGATGCCCTGGAGCTGATCACCGGTACGAGCGAGGGTCAGGAACGTGAAGCAGTCCACCATGTTGGCAACAGTGACTTCGGACTGGCCGACACCCACCGTCTCCACCAGGATGACGTCGAAACCGGCAGCTTCGAGAAGCACGATGGTCTCGCGGGTTGCCTTGGCAACACCACCGAGCGTGCCGGACGTCGGTGACGGCCGGATGTACGCATTCGGTTCGACGGTGAGCCGAGCCATGCGTGTCTTGTCGCCGAGAATCGAGCCGCCGGTGCGGGTGGACGACGGATCGACCGCCAACACCGCAACCCGATGTCCCTTGCCCAGCAAGTACATTCCGAGCGCGTCGATGAAGGTCGACTTGCCGACGCCGGGAACGCCGGTGATGCCGATCCGGTGCGCTCCCCCGGCCTCGGGCAGCAACTTCAGTAGAAGCTGCTGCGCGAGGGCCCGGTGGTCGTCGCGAGTGGACTCGACGAGGGTGATCGCCCGAGCGAGGCCGGCACGCTGATTTCCACGTACCGCCTCGGCGAGGGAATCAATGTCGATGGGCTGACGTGCCATCTTCAGTGACCCCCTTCTCAGCTGTTGTCGTGACCCAGTTGGGCGGAGAGCTTCTCCAACAATCCGCTGGCAGCGTCGGCGATGACGGTTCCGGGCGGGAAGATGGCAGCAGCGCCGGCCTCGTAGAGTTCGTCGAAGTCACCGGGCGGAATGACGCCGCCGACGACGATCATGATGTCGGGACGACCGGCCGCAGCCAGAGCCTCCCGCAGCGCCGGCACCAAGGTGAGGTGACCGGCTGCCAACGACGACACACCGACTACGTGGACGTCGTTGTCGGCCGCCTGATTGGCGACCTCTTCGGGGGTCTGGAACAGCGGTCCGACGTCGACGTCGAATCCGATGTCCGCGAAGGCCGTGGAGATGACCTTCTGGCCACGGTCGTGACCGTCCTGGCCCATCTTCGCGACGAGGATGCGGGGACGACGTCCCTCGTCATCGGCGAACTTCTCGACCAGTTCCATCGCCTTGCTGATGTTGCTCACCGTTCCTGCCTCGTCGCGGTACACACCACTGATGGTGCGGATCTCGGCCTGGTGGCGTCCGTACACCTTTTCGAGGGCGTCGGAAATCTCGCCGACGGTAGCCATCGCGCGGGCGGCGACGACAGCGAGGGCGAGGAGGTTGTTCTCCATGCCGCCTTCGGTGGATGCGGCAGCTCGAGTAAGGTTCGCCAGTGCGGCCTCGACGGCTTCCGGATCACGTTCCGCGCGAAGACGAACCAACTTCTCGAGCTGTTCCTTGCGGACCTTGGAGTTCTCGACCTTGAGAACTTCGATGGTGTCGACCTCGTCGGGAACGTACTTGTTGACGCCGACGAGCGGCTGCCGACCGGAGTCGATGCGTGCCTGGGTGCGGGCGGCAGCCTCCTCGATGCGCAGCTTCGGGATGCCTTCGTTGATGGCCTGAGCCATTCCGCCGGCTTCCTCGACCTCTTCGATGTGCTTACGAGCCCGGTTGGCGAGTTCGTTGGTGAGCCACTCGACGTAGTACGAGCCACCCCACGGGTCGATGGGACGCACGGTGCCGGATTCCTGCTGCAGCAGCAACTGGGTGTTACGGGCGATGCGGGCGGAGAAGTCCGTCGGCAATGCGATCGCTTCGTCGAGTGCGTTGGTGTGCAAGGACTGAGTGTGGCCCTGGGTGGCAGCCATGGCTTCGACGCAGGTACGCGGAACGTTATTGAAGACGTCCTGCGCGGTCAGGGACCAGCCGGAGGTCTGCGAGTGGGTACGCAGCGAGAGCGACTTCGCGCTCTTGGGATCGAACTTGGCGACAAGCTCGGCCCACAGGAGGCGTCCGGCGCGGAGCTTGGCGACCTCCATGAAGAAGTTCATGCCGATTGCCCAGAAGAAGGACAGGCGAGGTGCGAACTTGTCGATGTCCATACCGGCGTCGAGGCCGGCGCGGATGTACTCGACGCCGTCGGCGAGGGTGTACGCCAGTTCCAGATCGGCCGTCGCTCCGGCTTCCTGGATGTGGTAGCCCGAGATCGAGATGGAGTTGTACTTCGGCATTTCCGCGCTGGAGTACGCGAAGATGTCCGAGATGATCCGCATCGAGGGCTTCGGCGGATAGATGTAGGTGTTACGAACCATGAACTCTTTGAGGATGTCGTTCTGGATCGTTCCGGCCAGCTTGTCCGGAGTGACACCTTGCTCGCCTGCCGCAGCGACGTACAGCGCGAGAATCGGCAGCACGGCGCCGTTCATCGTCATCGAGACCGACACCTGCGAGAGGTCGATTCCGTCGAAGAGCTGACGCATGTCGAGGATGGAATCGATTGCGACACCGGCCATTCCGACGTCACCGGCAACGCGAGGATGATCGGAGTCGTAGCCGCGGTGTGTGGCGAGGTCGAAGGCGACCGAGAGGCCCTTCTGACCGGCCGCCAGGTTACGACGGTAGAACGCATTCGACTCCGCGGCAGTGGAGAATCCGGCGTACTGGCGAATGGTCCACGGCTGGTTCACGTACATGGTCGGGTACGGACCACGCAGGAACGGCGCTGCGCCCGGGAAGCTGTCGAGCGGGTAACCCGACTCGGCGGCGGCCGTGCGGTCCGCACCGGTGTACACCGGCTTGACGTCGATGCCTTCGGGGGTGGACCAGACAACCTGCTCGGCGGCGTAGTTGTTGGCGTTGGCGCCCTCTTCGATGAGCGCCTGGGCCTGCTCGACCGACGGCGGTGTGGGTGCCGGAGACTGCGGGTCCTCGAGTGGGACCTCGGCGAAACTGCCGATCACGTGCTTGACCTCTCGTGTCGTCACTTGGAGCTTCCCGTCTCGATGAAGTCGAGCAGTTCGGTCAGAGCCGACACTGCGTCGATGCGGGCGGTGAGGAATCCGTCCGGGCGAGAATCGCCGGTCGCGTCGGCGACTGCCTTTTCCGGTCCTGCGAGCAGCACCTTGGTGATGCCGGCGGCGCGAAGTTCGGCGACGGCCGCTGCGGCGCTCTCGCCGTAGCGCTTGTCCGTGCCGCACAGCACGGCGACGGTGGCACCGGAAGCCTTGACTGCAGCGGAGATGGCTTCGGCGCCCACCTCGAGCGGGCCGGGGTTGACTGCGTCGATACCACCCGAAGCGAGCAGGTTGGACGCAAACGTGGTGCGCACGTTGTGTTCTGCAACCGAGCCCAGCGGCGCGAGAAGCGCAGTGGGACGGGCGCCGCCGGCGGCGAGGAACGCGTCCGAACGGTCACGAAGCGCTTCGAATGCAGCTGCGTAGCGGGCGACGGACTGGCCAGGCTCGACGGCTTCGGCGGACAGCGGCGTTTCGCCGAGGTTCGGGAACTCGTTGACACCGGTGACCGTGGTCTTGCGGTGTGCGATGTCGGAGTCGCGCTTGGCCTTGGTAGCGGCGATGCGACCGGAGACGATTCCCGCTTCGAGTGCCGCCAGATATCCGCCGGCTGCTTCGATTTCCTGGAAGAACTCCCACGCGGTGGCGGCGATCTGCTGTGTCAGGTCCTCGACGTACCAAGACCCGGCCGACGGATCGAGGACACGGCCCAGGTGCGACTCCTCGAGCAGGAGCAGCTGTGTGTTGCGCGCGATGCGCGAGGAGAAGGACTTGCTGACACCGAGGGTGCCGTCGGCCAGGGCGACGTCGAACGGAAGAACAGTCACTGCATCTGCTCCGCCGACGCCGGCGCCGAATGCAGCGAGGGTCGTGCGCAGCATGTTCACCCAGGGATCACGCTGAGCCATCATCGCGGCGGAGGTGACTGCGTGCTGCGGCGCTCCACCAAAATCGGAAGCTCCGCAGACCTGGGCGATGCGTGCCCATACGAGACGTGCGGCGCGGAACTTCGCGATGGTCTGGAACTGATCGTCGGTTGCCGCGTAGCGGAAAGCCAACTGCGACAACGCAGCACCGATGGTCAGGCCGCTCTGGGCGGTGAGTGCACGGAGGTACTCGAGGCCGGCGGCGATTGCGGCTCCGAGTTCTTCGGCGTCGCCGGCACCCGCGTTGTGAAAGGCCGTGCCGTCCACGGTGATCGCGTGCACGGTTTCCGCACGAGCGGCGGCGAGGGCGGCCAACTCGACTGCGCCTGCAAATTCGACGTCGGCTGCGCCGGAGAACGAACTGGTCAGCGGTGCTGCACCGAGGTGAACTCGGATACTGCTGCGATCGCTGACACCGTCGCCGGCTTCGCTGCGTGCATCGAGGAGTGAGATGAGTGCTCGGGCTGCATCGTTTGTCGCTGCGCCTGCATCGAGCGTGAGCGGTGCGAGGTCGAGAAGCACGCCCTCGAGCGCAGCGGCGAGGTCGGTGACCGGAACGCCGTCGGCGCCCACCTTCAACCAGAGTGCGCTGACTCCGTTTTCGAGGGCGTCCAGGATGGCGCGATTGGTCTCGGCCGCCGAGGCGGTTCCGAATGCAGCGGAAACCAACCAACCGGCATTGACATCACGGTGAGCGTCGACGCCACGCACGTACGGAAACGTGCCCGGCAAGCTCTGCTCGGGACGCTCGTCGCGTGGGCTGTAGAGCGGTGCGACAGTGACACCGTCGTAGGTGACGGTTTCGAGCAGTTTCTGTGGCTCGGGGCCCAGTTCTGCCGCATCGACTCTGCGGGACTTGGCGAGCACACCGGCTACGGAGCGCTGCCACTCCGCGTACGCCTGCTCGACAGCCTCGGCTTCTGAAGCTAATGACACTGTGTCCGCTCCCTCTCATTTTTTGCGTGAGCGCTTTACCGATAATCGGATTTGTTCGTTAGTTCTGTGATGCTAACCCGCGGTTGAGCCCAGATATCGTGAGGATCACGTCATGTTCTTCACAGGGCTGTTCGTGGCCACTTTCCGACCGGCCGGGCGACGTGCGGATTCGGTCGTTCGTGCACGTGTAACCGGCCCTTACCTAGCGATTGTTCAGCATGTTTGCGGGTTACCCGCGAGTTCGTTTCACTGGCCGGGACTGCAGGTGAAGGCCACTCCGAAAGCCTAGTGGTTTTCGTCACAGCGCCGTTTCATTGTCGCCTGGAGCACGTCGCTTTCCCGCCCCCGTGGCGATGTTCGACTCACGATTGCGGGTCGGCAGTCGGCCCGGTTCACCGTTCGCAGGTAGCCTTGTGACCTGTGATGGGACGCCTGCTGGACCGAAGATTGATCGCAATAGTCCTGGTAGTGCTCGCTTTGTTCCTCGCAGCCCTCCTCGCCCCACATCCCACGGTGTCCCAGGTGCGAGAGTGGGCGGACTCGGTTGGCCCGGCGTTTCCCCTCGTGTTCTTCCTGGTTCATTCGATAGTCACCGTCGCGCCGTTCCCGCGCACCGTCTTCACGCTCAGCGCGGGGGTTCTTTTCGGCTCGGTGACCGGCATCGCTCTTACCGTGGCGGCAACGACTGTGAGCGCCGTTCTGGCCCTCTACCTGGTCCGCGCCATCGGCCGCGACGTCGTGTGGCAACGGATTTCGAGTCCGACGATCCGGCGGGTGGACGAGCGGATCGAAAAGCGGGGGTGGCTGGCCGTCGGCTCTCTGCGCTTGATCGCGTTTGTCCCCTTCTCGGTGGTGAACTACTGCTGCGGCATTTCGTCGATCCGGATCGTGCCCTACATCCTTGCCACCGTCGTCGGCATCTTGCCCGGCACTGTTGGGATTGTCGTTCTGGGCGATGCGCTCTCCGGCGAAGCCGATCCTCGTCTCCTGATTCTGTCCGGGATCTGCATTGCGATCGGCATCGCCGGTCTGGTGTTCGACGCTCGCCGTCAGCCTTCACCGGGCGAAACCATCGTTGACAACGGTCAACCCCAAGAGGTTGATTTGATTGAGTCAACCCAAAACGATTGACTATTGAAAGTCAACTATCTAGCATTGACTAATGTTTGTACTGACGGTGGATCAGCGAGGTAGCCGACGGGATGTCGACCGCGTCGGGGACATCATCGACGACATGGCCGATTGCAGGCTCCTGCGGCCGTTCGAGCGCACAGCGGGCGACGAGATTCAAGCGGTGACCGACGATCCGGCGCTACTCGTCCTCGTCGCACTCGAGCTGATTCGGCGCGAGCACTGGAGTGTCGGGATCGGGATCGGTCCCGTCGAGCAGCCTCTCCCACGGCAGACCCGGGCCGGACGCGGACCGGCATTCGAAGCTGCTCGGATCGCCGTCGAGCGAGCCAAGCGAGCTCCGGCCAGAATTGCCGTCGAACAGGCGCCGGCGGATAGCTCACGCGACGAACTCGCCGCAGATGTCGATGCCGCGTTCACCTTGCTCGGAACGATCGTCACGAGACAGACGAAGGACGGACGCGAAGCCATCGCCCTGATGGACAGCGGACTCACTCAGGTCAGCGCAGCGGCCCACCTCGGAATCACCAAACAGGCCATGTCCAAGCGACTCCTGACAGCCGGGTGGCACGCAGAACTCGCCGGGCGCAGACTCGCAGAACGACTTTTGGTCAGACTCCAGCCCTAGACTGCTCACGCTCGCACCGGTACAAACTCGTCGACACAGCAGGGGGCTCGAATACATGGTCGTTCTGGCGTTGATCGCGCTCGCCGTCGCCGCCGCGGCACCAGCAGTTGCAGCGGCACTGGGACCGCTCAGTCGTGGTCGACTGGAAGTCCCCGAATGGGCGTCGTCCGTGGTGGCTCTTCCGGCGCTGGGTGTTGCCGCACTGGCATCGACCCGAACGACCCCGGTCACCGGTTTCGCTCTCGGGGCGACGCTTGTCCTGTGCGTACTTGCCGCCGCCACGGCCGGTGCACCGTTGGTACTTGCCACCTTCAAGATCGCTCGTCGCCAACCGGACGGGAGCCCGGCACCGGACGCCGGACCTCTTCGCGGCGGACGTGTGATCGGCATCCTCGAACGGCTCGCGGTGGCGGCATCGATTCTCGCAACCTGGCCGGAAGGCATCGCGATCGTCTTGGCAGTCAAGGGGCTCGCACGGTACCCGGAACTTCGCGAACCTCATGCGTCCGAGCAGTTCATCATGGGAACCTTCGTCAGTGTCCTCTGGGCGATCGCCGTATGCGGAACGGGACGGGCACTCATCACGTAGGTGATGAGTGCCCGTCCCGATCAACGTTCGCTACGAGAGGCGTCTACTGGCGCTGGCCACCCTCGGGCGGCTGCCCCTGGTACGGGTACTTCTGCTGGAAATCTTCACGCTCGGGCGGCAGCGGCAACTGACCCGGCCAAGGAATTTCGCCCTGCTGTGGCAACGCGGGATCTACGAATCCAGGCTGCTCGGGCGCACTCTCACGGCGGTGCCTGACCGCAGCTGCCGGGTCTTCGACCGGTGTGCGTGCAGCAACTTCAGCAGCGCGCACTGCTTCCGCGATAGCCGGATCGGATTTGGTCTCGAACCACTCCGCCACCTCGGCTGAATCGTCCTCAGGATTGGGAAGATTCTCTTCGGCGGCCGGCGGCTCGTACCGGAAAACGCCATCCTGCCCTTGCGCGCCAAGCGTTTTGGCAAATCCCTTCAGCGCGTCACCGAAGTCGCTGGGTACGAGCCACACCTTGTTCGCATCGCCTTGCGCCATCTGCGGCAACGTCTGAAGATACTGGTATGCAAGCAATTCCGGAGTCGGCTTACCGGACTTGATTGCAGCGAAAACCTTCTCGATGGCCTTGGCCTCGCCTTGAGCCTGCAAGTACTTGGCCGCGCGGTCACCTTGAGCGCGAAGGATCTGGGACTGACGCTCACCCTCGGCGTTCAGGATCGAGGCCTGCTTGTTTCCCTCGGCAGAAAGAATCTGGCTCTGCTTGGCACCCTCGGCGGTCTTGATAGCGGATTCGCGGTGACCTTCAGCCGTCAGAATCATCGCGCGCTTCTCGCGGTCCGCCTTCATCTGCTTTTCCATCGACTCCTGGATCGAGGGCGGCGGATCGATGCTCTTGAGCTCGACGCGGGCCACTCGCAGGCCCCAGCGACCAGTCGCCTCGTCGAGGACACCACGAAGCTGACCGTTGATGGAATCACGCGAGGTAAGCGTCTCTTCGAGGGTCATTCCGCCGACGACGTTTCGCAGCGTGGTGGTTGCCAACTGCTCGACGGCAGCGATGTAGTTGCTGATCTCGTACACCGCAGCTTGCGGATTGGTGACCTGGAAGTACACCACCGTGTCGATGGACAGTGTCAGGTTGTCCTGGGTGATCACCGGCTGCGGTGGGAAGGAGACCACCCGCTCACGAAGATCCACCTTGGCGCGCACACGATCGGCGAACGGGATCAAGAACGTGAGCTGCCCGGACACCGTCTTCGAATACCTACCGAGCCGCTCGATCACCGCGGCTTCTGCCTGCGGTACCAGTGCTACCGACTTCGCGACCACCAAGATCACGAATAGCACCAACACACCGAGCACTATGAGTGCTGCCATTAAGGTCCCCTCCAGACGACTGCTGTTGCGCCGTTGATTTCCATCACCGTCACCTTGGTACCCGGCGGGTACACCTCGGTGGTGTCGTACGGCCTGGCAGTCCACACCTCGCCGTCCAACTTGACCTGCCCGGAATGCTCGCCCACTTCTTCCAGAACCAGAGCGTGCTTACCTTCGAGTGCCTGTATTCCGGTCGGGGTCGGCGGCGGACTACCGAAGCGACGCAACATGATCGGTCGCACGCCCAGGACGAGGGCGGCGGAGAACACTCCGAACATGACGGCGTCGACCCACACCGGGAAGTCGGTGACAGCACTGACACCGGCAGTAGCGAGCGCCCCACCGGCGAGCATCAGCAGGAAGAAATCCCCCACCAGCGCTTCGGCCCCGGCGAGCACCAGTGCTCCGATCAGCCAAATAAGTGCAGCCACAACACCATCTAACCAGAATGTGTGACCCAGGCCGCCGCTACGTCAGTTCGGCTCGGTAACGAAATCGACAAGTTGTTCGACTGCACCGATCAAAGGAGCTTCCAGATCGCGGAAGCTCTCGACCGAGTTGTAGACCCGCCGCCAGCCCTCCTGAGGTGTCCCCCAGCCCAGTTCGCGGCAGATTCCCGTCTTCCAATCCTCGCCGCGTGGAATCTTCGGCCAGGAGGCGATTCCGACAGATTTGGGACGAACGGCCTCCCACACGTCGATGTACGGGTGCCCGGTCACCAACACGTCCGGGCCGAGGCCCTGAGTCAGTTGGGTTTCCTTGGAACCGGTGACCAGGTGGTCGACCAGGACCCCGACGCGGCGGCCGGGACCAGGCCCGAATTCGGCAAGCCGCTCCCCCAGATTGTCGAGTCCTTCGAGATGTTCGACGACAACACCTTCGACGCGAAGATCGTGACCCCACACCCGCTCGACGAGCGCAGCATCGTGTACTCCCTCCACCCAGATCCGGCTGGGCAGTGCCGTGCGTGCACGTAAGCCTTCGACTCGGGTCGAACCCGAAGCCGACCGTGCGGGTTTGGTGGACGCGGGCTTGGGGGCCGGCCGTACGAGGGTGACCGGTGAGCCGTCGATGAGGAAGGCCGCCTCGCGCATCGCGAACAACCGCGTCCGGGAACGACCGTCCTCGAGCCGCACGAAATCGCCGTCGTACGTGCGCTCGAAACCGACTACCGCACCGCAGAATCCCGTCGCCGCATCCTCGACGACAAGATCACGCTCGGCCGCCACTTCAGGCGTCACGCGCTTCTGTTTGCGGGTATGACCCGCAAAAATGTCACCGTATCCGTTGCCACCGCTCACGCCGGATCACGCTAGGTCACAACGCCGGGGCCGCGCATGTCGCCACGCCGAACTAAACTTCACGGTCATGAGTTCTCCCAGCGCAACCCTCACCGTGTGGGCAGCGTCATGGCTCGCCGGCGACGCTGCGCCGGACGACGTCATCGACGCCCTTGCCGCGTGGGCACCGATGCACCTGATCGGCGCCGCCGATGCGGAAACCGCGGTCCGCCACGATCTCGAATGGCCGGGAGTCACGGCTTCCGGTGTGCCCACCCTGCTCAGAATCGCGCGCTCGGAGGCTGCCGAGGTCCGCCTGGTCCTTCCCACGGCCGGTGATGTACGTGGTCTGCCCACCGGGACCGAGTTCGCGCGCGCTGCGATCGCAACGGGTGAAGGGATACAGATCGGCGCCGTCGGCAAGCCGGGAGTCGGACTCGTGCCGTCGAAGGAAGGCCCGGACGTCTTGCGATGGACGGTCTTCTCCATTCCCACTGTGGCGGGCAGCGCCGAATCGATCGGACTCCGCGAAGCCGAATACGAACTGCGCCAAGCTGTTCGGGACGCAGCCGAGGTGCTCGGCGGGCTTCCGGCCGTAGCCACCGGAATACCTGGAAACGACGCTCGTACGCTGGTCGCCGAAGCCCTGCAGGCACAGGCCGGACACCGCTGGCCGTCGACACTGTCGCCTCGGCATTTACAGGTGATCGACACCGCCGACAACGTGGCAGCCATTCTTACCGTGGCTGCGGCGGTATCGACCAATCAGGCCCCGAGCGTGTCCACTGCGCAGAGGCGTGACGACCTGCTGCGACGACTGTGGGACGTTGTTCGCACTGCCCGTGTCGCGTCGGCGAACAGCGTGTCGATCAGAGCTTGAGCACGAAGTTCCGGCGTTTCTCGGCAAACCCGTTGCGGTCACCGAACATGTCGATCTTCATCTCTTCGAGCTCACGCTCCTCGTAAGGCTCCACCGGATCACGTTCCAGTCGAAGACGTTTGCGCTCCAGCATCGATTCCAGCCGATCTCCTTCGAGCAAGTCGGTGGCGACCTCGCGCAACCACGCCTCGAACAGATCCGGCCGCCTGGGGCCGATCGCGTCGACAAGTCCGATGTCCAAGGCTCGACGGATGCCTATCGCACTGCACTCGGCCAGCAGACTGCGGGCCTGCTCCTCGCCGACCCGAGCCGGAAGTGTGTACGTGTGCAGTTCCGAGCCGAACAGGCCCATCGTGGCGTAATGAGGATTGAGAACCACACCGTCCCTGGCCACGACTACGTCGGCTCCAAGCGGGAGCATGACCCCGCCGGCACCGGCGTTGCCTGTGAATGCCGCCACCACAACCTGTTCCGTACAGGTGACGATCGCTTTCGCGATCTCGTTGATGGCTTTGATGTTGGCCCACGCTTCTCCGGCTTGATCCGACGCGGCCTCGATGACGTTGAGGTGGATACCGTTGCTGAATCTGTCGTAGTCACCCGTCAGGACAAGGATCTTGGTGTCCTGCGCGATCGCCCAGCGGAGCCTGGAGGCCAGTCGCGCGCATTGCTTCGTACTCATCGCACCGTTGTAGAAGCGGAACGAGATATATCCGATTTCGCCGTCGCGGTGATAGTCGGTCTCGGGGTAACGACTCTCCCAGACCTGTGGAACGAACACGTCCGGACGTACGACCGCGGTCGACGGAAGTTTGACATTGCCGGCGCCGACGAGCCGCGCATGTCCGATCCAAACGGAGCCCGCACCGGTGGCAACACGTATTGCCTGGTGGAAGTACTCGACGATGGTGCCGGGCGCTGCATCGACGTGGGTATCGAGGTGAGCGTCGTAGACGTAGACCCGGTCGAGCCCCAACTGAACGGCGATGCCGGGAAACCCGTCGGCGGCGTTGACGGCGCGAACGATGCTCGACGCGTCTTCCTCCCAGCTGAAAACGCGATCGGCCTGTTTCACGCTCGGCCGCGATCGGGTCGAAGCCACGGGCCGCGCAACTCGGTCCGATGGGATCGCCTGGAAGTCAGGAGTACGGAAATGTTCGACGACCTCCGTAATGCACTCCATCGCCGCGTCGGTGACTTCCTCGTTGTATACCGAGGATTTGGTTGCCCCGTTCCGGAGTTCGAACGTCCGCCAGGCCCACACCGCTCCGGCGTCGAGTTCCTCAGCGGCCTGCAATGCCGTGACACCCCAGATTGGTTCGCCATCGGTTATCGCCCAGTCCAGCGACGACGGCCCGCGATCTCCGGGCGGGCCGGGATGGATGATGATCGTCGTCCACCGCTGCCAAACAGATTCCGGGACATAAACTTTCAAGAACGGGCAGATGACGAGGTCAAAATCTCCCGCAGAAGTCGCGGCCAGCACTGCGTCCGCGTCGGCGACGACGGCTGTACGGACTTGGTGTCCCGCCTCGCGAAGAACAAGACCGGCCCGCTGCGAGAGACCGTTGTCGGAGGTGACGAGAAGAAGCACGCTCAACGGTGGCGCGAAGGTCGTACGTGGGCGTGAGCGCCGGAACAGCGCCGCCGTCGCCGCTCGCAGACGGCCCCTGCCCGATACACCTTCACGTAGCTTAGCCGTTGCTACATCGCTGGAAATAGCCACAGAAGTCGTGAGCGCGGCCGATTTGGGCATCGGTCGTACTTCGGGGGTCGAAACCATGAATTCCTGCTCGCATGCTCGGGTATCTGCAGCGCAGACCAGGCTCCCCCCAGAGCAGGACCGACGCACCGATAGATTGATTGAGGTACTTAGGGACTTTATACCTACCGTCGGTTTGTTTCAATAGCTATTTTCAAGCAAACCGTTTGATCGATCAACCCACAGTCTTGTGATTGATCGCGATATGGCGGTCGATGCGAATATGTTCATCCAGCGTCGGGTAGCGCAAACCGGTGTCCTGGCTGTACCCCTGACGGCGCAACCAATCCAGGACGTCGCCCCAGAACCAGATCCCCCCGGCAACCGAGTTGTACGGAATCGGGAAAGGCGTAGCCGCCTGCCGGACCCCTCGCACCCACTGCCCGACAGCTTGCCGCGTCACCCCCGCACGGTCGGCAATGTCCTGACGTGACACCAGATCGGGATGTGTCCGCTGGGGACGCACGCCTGCAGCCACCAACTGGTCCACCACGGTGATAGCCGTTGTCGCCGCTCGCATACCTTCCGAGGTGAGCGTCAGCAGCTGCAGCCCGCGTCGGTCCTCGACCCTTCCGCCCAAGCTCTCTTCGATCGCCTGCTCTTGCGAGACTGTCAGCATCTGAACGATGAATGTGAATTCGTAACGGTGATAGAGGTCTTCGGCCACGCAATGAACATAGCCGTAAGCTGCACTGTTTCCACATGGACACACCCGGATCCCGCCCCCGCACGCACAATGGGTAGATGATCGACGTGGACGACAGCCAGTTCGAGGACATGGTCAAGCGGGCGCTCGACAGCCTGCCACCGAAATTGGGTGCGGAGATGGCCAATGTCGCAGTGACCGTTCAACTCGAAGGTGGACGACCGGGGCTACTCGGGCTGTATCAGGGCATCCCACTGACCAAGAGAACCACCACGTACGCCGGCGTCCTTCCCGACCGCATCACGATCTACCGCAGGGCCATCTGTGCGATCTGCAGCACCGAAGACGAGGTGATCGAGCAAGTTCGCCGAACAGTGATCCACGAAATCGGCCACCACTTCGGGATCGGAGATCCCCGGTTGCGTGAACTCGGATGGTGACAACCGACTCATCTACAAGTCGGAAATCAGCTAGAGGTTGATAAACGGCGAATTGTCATGTCAGCTGTACCAAGCCCGCAACAATTGAACACTTACAGGAGTTCGCATGGTCAATTTGATCCAGATCGCCCCGAAGAATGCCCCGACGTTCGCGATGAGCCGACAGAAGGCCGCAGAACTGCTGGGCATCTCGGTCGACAGCGTCGCGTTTCTCCTCAAGTCTCGCTATCTCCCGGATCTGGACGCCGGTCGGTTGATCAAGATGGCCAACCAGCCTTGGTTGTACTCGGACGGCGACTTTCCCGTCCTTCAGCAGGGCGCATCCGAACTTGCCCCCAAGAAGATGCTGCCCGCACGTAAGTACATCGGCGAGAGCGCAATTCACTCCGACGCCGAATGCGTGGAGGCCAACCAGGGGCAGTGGGCGGGATTCAACGTCGACCATGTGCTCGGCGCCCGCTTCCTGCCTGTGACGCTGCGCAAGTTTCCGGTGTCGGTGCTGCAGATCCACGACGTCAACGACGACGACGAAGAACGCGTCTCGTTTGTCGCGACCCTCGCCGGGCGAGTCCGCGAACTGGGCGCGCCCGAACTCAACTACATAGACCCGTCACTGAGCCCCGAGGATCGACAGATCGTCGAGACGCTCCTCACCTCGCGCAGCACGTCCACCGTTCCCGGGCCCTGCGGAAAGCTCAAGCATCCGAACACCTGAGCGTCGGACCGTCAGCGGGGACGCTGAACGGCCGCGCAGCAATTGACTGCACACGAGAGACCGTTGGTGGTCGAGCCGAGCAGCGGCTCGACCCCCAGTCGCAGTGGCTGCTCGGCCTCGGCCAGTTCCCGAACGAGCGTGGGCACCAGCTGCGCGAAACGCTGATCGCGGCCGGGCGTTGCTGCCCGAACGAAATCCATCCCGAGTTCGGCTGCCTTGTCCTTGGCCTCGGTGTCCAGGTCCCACACCACTTCGAGGTGATCGGAGACGAAACCGACGGGGCACACGATCACGGCGCGAACATCCTTGGCGGACAACGTATCCAGGTGATCACAGATGTCGGGGTCCAGCCACGGAACCTGCGGCGGGCCTGATCGCGACTGCCACACCAGATCGAAATCCTCGACGCCGACGGCCTCGGCAACCAACTTCGCGGCCTCGGCGACCTGTCGACTGTAGAGGTTTCCGCCCTCTGCCGGCGGCCCTGCATTGCGGTCTGCGGCACTCGGTACCGAATGCGCGGTGAACACCAGGCGCGCAGTATCGCGAGTCGCTTCGGGCAACTCTGCGCGGGCCGCGCGCACACCGTCGGCGAACGCGCCGACGACCAGCGGATGGTCGTAGTACTGGCGAAGTTTTGTCAGCGTCGGTGCGCCGTCACCGACCGCCTCACGGGCACGGGCGATGTCCTCGTGGTACTGCCGACATCCGGAGTAACCACCCCACGCCGACGTGGCGAACACGGCGGCGTTGCGGACACCGTCCTCGCGCATCTTGGCAACGGTGTCTTCGACCATCGGGTGCCAGTTGCGGTTGCCGAAGTACACGGGCAAATCCACGCCGGCTGCTGCCAGCTCACCTCCGACCCGTTCGATCAGGTCTCGGTTGAGCGCGTTGATGGGCGAAACTCCACCGAAATGCATGTAGTGCTCGACGACAGCGTCGAGCCGCTCCGGTGGCACTCCCCTACCGCGCGTGACGTTTTCGAGGAACGGCCGTACGTCTTCGGGTTTTTCGGGACCGCCGAACGACAAAACGAGAAGAGCATCGAACTGCATGTCCATACTTACGGTCATGAGTTCAATCTTGCGCGATGCCGTTCGGCGGGAGTCACCCGGGTACTCACCTGCGTAGTAGAAGGGGTGCTACTAGCCGACCATCGCGTGGAAGCCGCCGTCGACGTAGATGATCGACGCGGTCGTGCCGGGCAACCAATCCGAGAGAACGGTGCAGACCGTTTTGGCGACCGGCTCGCGATCGTCGACGTCCCAGCCGATGGGCGCAGCACCGTCCCATGCGGTGTTCAGCTTGTCCAACTCCGCGCCCGGACCGGTGCTGTCACCGGCAATGGCCTTGGCGGCCAAGGTCTTGATCGGGCCGGAGGACACCAGGTTCGAGCGGATGCCGCGGACGCCGACCTCTTTGGCCACGTACCGATTGACGGCCTCGAGGGTCGCCTTGGAGACACCCATCCAGTTGTAGAACGGCATCGCGCGCGCCGGATCGAAGTCCATACCGACGATGGACGCGTTGTCGTTGAGCACCGGCAGCAAGGCCTTGGCCAGTGCGCTGTACGAGTAGGCGGACACCTCGAGTGCGACCGCCACGTCTTCCCACGGCGCGTCCATGAACGGGCTTCCCAGGCAGGAGCGGGGAGCGAAGCCGATCGAGTGGACGACGCCGTCGATACCCTCGGGAGCCAGCTCGCGCACACGCTCGGCGAGAGATGCGAGATCCTCCGAGCTCTGGACGTTGAGCGAGATTGCCGGCGGCACGGGCTGCGGCAGTCGCTGGGCGATGCGATCGATGAGGCGCAGACGATCGAATCCGGTGATCAGTACCTTCGCGCCCTGCTCCTGCGCGACCTTGGCCACGTGGAACGCGATCGACGAATCGGTGATGATGCCGGTGACAAGAATGGTCTTACCCTCGAGCAAGCCGCCCATGAGATGTCCTCCTGATTTCAGACGTACGAGAAAGGTGTGTGTGCGAAAAGCGGGTCAGTGCCCCATGCCGAGTCCGCCGTCGACGGGGATGACCGCACCCGAGACGTAGGCCGAATCGTCGGAGGCGAGGAAACTGACAACTGCTGCAACATCTTCCGGCTTTCCGGTCCGCTGCAACGGGATGAACTCGGTGGCCTTGTCCTTGACGTCGTCGCCCAGTGCTGCCGTCATGTCGGTCTCGATGAACCCGGGAGCGACGACGTTGGCGGTGATCGAACGTGAGCCGAGTTCCCTTGTCAGGGAACGAGCGATACCGACGATGCCTGCTTTGGACGCGGCGTAGTTGACCTGGCCGGCTTGACCTGCCAGACCCACCACAGAGCCGAGGAAGATGAACCGTCCGAAACGCGCGCGCAGCATCGACCGGGTCGCACGCTTCGAGAGGCGGAACGTACCGGTGAGGTTCGCGTCGACGACGCTCGTGAACTGCTCTTCGCTCATTCGCATGATCAGTGTGTCGTCGGTGACGCCGGCATTGGCGACGATGACCTCGACCGGCCCCTGGTGCGCTTCGACCTCTTTGAATGCACGGTCGATCGACTCGGTGTCGGTGACGTCGCACACGACGCCGAACAACCCTTCGGGGACACCGGAACCGCGGTGCGTGACGGCTACCTTGTGGCCGTCTGCGGCGAGCCGCTGAGCGACGGCCAAGCCGATTCCGCGGTTACCGCCGGTGACGAGCACCGAGCGCGGTGTGGTGACGGTCCGTTCGGAAACCACTGTCGTGGGAGGGGTAGACATGGCGATCAACCTATCAATTCTCTGCGGGCCGCGTACCAGCGGTATTTGGACAATTCGGAACTGCTCTCGATCAGGGCAGACGCTGCCTGCGTACCAGGGCAATCGTCAGACCAGCGGTCGCGAACACGACGCCGAGAACCAACCACGGTCGACTCGCATCGCCTCGTGTCGTCTCGAAACCGATCTGCTCTTCGAGCGTGTCGTACACCTGGCGCAGTTCTTCGAGGCTCGATGCCGTGAAGAAACTTCCGCCGGAAAGGTTGGCGATCTCCTTCAATGACGCGTCGTCGACCGGGACGGGGATTCGGTCTCCTTCGATCTCGACTCGCCCGTATGTCGTTCCGAAGGAAATGGTCGAGATCGGAACGCCCTTGTCCTTGGCCTGACGGGCAGCGGTGAATCCGCCCCGCGGATCGTCCGAGTTTTCGGGAACGGTCTGCTTACCGTCGGACAGCAACACGATGCGCGCCGGTGGCGCCTGATCGCTGCCGCCGAGAACAGCCGACAGCGTGTCGATCGACTGCAACGAGGTGAAGATCGCTTCGCCCGTCGCCGTTCGCTCACTGAGCTTGAGGTTGTCGATGGCGACCTTCGTCGCGTCACGATTCGTGGTGGGCGACACCAGAACCGAAGCCGTTCCGGCAAATGCGACCAACCCGAGGTTGATGCCGGGAGTCAGACCGTCGGCGAACGACTTCGCAGCTTCCTGCGCTGCTGCCAATCGCGTCGGCTCGACGTCGGTGGCCTGCATCGACAGCGACACGTCGATCACGAGGATCACCGTGGCGCGGTTTCGCGGGACCTTCTTGTCTGCCGTCGGACCGGCAAGGGCGACGGTGAAGAACACCAATGCGATGACCATCAGAATCGCCGGAATATGACGCCACCGCCCGGGCCGCGAAGGCGCGACCTTCTCCAGTAGCGCGAAGTTCGTGAACCGAAGTGTGTGCTTGGCCCGCTGCTTCTGCACGAGTACGTAACCGACCACCAACGCGGCGATGACAGCGAGGAACAGCAGCCACCACGGTGCGGTGAATTGAGAAAGACTCACGAACGAACGCCCCCAGTTCCGGCGCCGGCACCATAACTGTGTCGGCGTGCCGAGATGAATCTCACGACGTCGGCAATCCAGTCCCGATCGGTGTGCAGGGACATGAGCGGTGCGCCGCAACGACGTAGAGCTTGCCTGACCTCGACGCGGTGCTCGGCGGCGACTCTGGCGAAGTCGGCGCGCAATTGCGGCGTCGTGGTGAATTCTCTGGTCCGGCCGGACTCGGGATCGTGGAGCACCACGTCGCCCACGTCGGGCAGTTCGAGGTCTCGCGGATCGACCACTTCGACACCGAGCACGTCGTGCCGTCCTGAAATGGCGCGCAGCGAGCGTTCCCAGTCGATCGGTCCGAGGAAGTCACTGATGACCACCGCCAGTCCGCGCCGACGCTGTGGGCGTCTGAGCGCTTCGATCGCGCCGACCAGATCACCGCGTACCCCGTCCGGCGCGTGCGGAGTCGTCGCGATCTTGCGGAGCATCGCCTGTGCGTGAATTCGCCCACCGCGGGCCGGAATTCGAGTTGTCTGTGCGCCGGTCGAGATGATGGCGCCGACGCGGTTACCGCCCGAACTGGTCAGGTGAGTGATCGCCGCGGCTGCGGCGACGACCAGGTCGCGCTTCTCGCATCCGGCGGTCCCGAAGTCGAGACTTGCGGACAAGTCGATGACGAGCCACGTCTCGAGCTCACGATCTGCGACCGACTGACGCACGTGTGGGTGCGTCGTCCGTGCGGTGACGGACCAGTCCATCTGCCGCACGTCGTCGCCCGGCTGATACTCGCGGGCATCTCCCGGCTCCGAACCCGGACCGGGAATCAGGCCGAGATGATCGCCGTGCAGCACACCGTCGAGGCGGCGGCGAACCGTCAGCTCGAGGGTGCGCAGCGCAGCGGTGAGTTTGGGGTCGCTGAGCTCGCCGGATCGGAACGACGGCGGAGAACCGGTGGATCCGGCGGGTGTCGCCCGGCCACCGTCGCGGCCTTCGGTCACTGCGGGCGACTCATCGTCTCAGCGGTCGCGATCGGCGCGCCGTTGCCCTGCGGATTAGCTGTGCCCGGTGCGTTGAACTGCGGTGCCTGCGGTGCGCCCTGCTGGGGCGGTCCGGGAACGGTAGGAACCGGCCGCGCGGCGATCTGCGGCAGTCCGACGGTCTGCAGCACCCGGGCGATGACGGCGTCGGGAGTCACCTCGTCGGCCATGGCGTCGTAGGAAAGAACGAGACGGTGACGCAACACGTCCGGGATCACCTCGATGACGTCCTGCGGCACTACGTAGTCGCGCCCGCGGACGAGAGCGAGGGCCCGCGACGCGGCGATGATGCCGAGCGTCGCGCGGGGTGAGGCGCCGTACGCGATCCAGCCGGCGACGTCCTCGAGTCCGACCTCACGCGGCGTACGCGTGGCGGCGATGACCCGGACAACGTAATCGACGAGCGCGTGGTGAACGAAGACGTTGCTGGCGACGCGTTGGAGCCTGACCAACTCCTCCGGACCGAGGATCTGGTGCGGCTCCGGGGCCGCGACGCCCATCCGGTAGACGATTTCGCGTTCTTCCTCCACTGTCGGGTAATCGACGAGGATCTTGAACAGGAAGCGGTCGCGCTGCGCCTCGGGGAGCGGGTAGACACCCTCGTTCTCGATGGGGTTCTGCGTCGCCATCACCAGGAACGGATCGGGCATGTGGTACCGCTTGCCACCGATCGAGACGTGGCGTTCTGCCATCACCTCGAGGAGCGCGGACTGCACCTTGGCCGGGGCACGGTTGATCTCGTCGGCCAACACGAAGTTGGCGACGACGGGGCCGAGTTCGGTGTCGAACTCCTCGCGGCCCTGACGGTAGATGCGCGTGCCGATCAGGTCGGTGGGCACCAGGTCCGGGGTGAACTGGACGCGGGAGAACGAACCGCCGACGACCTTCGCGAAAGTCTCGACGGCCAGCGTCTTGGCGACACCGGGTACGCCTTCGAGGAGGACGTGCCCCTTGGCGAGAAGTCCGACGAGAATGCGCTCGACAAGCCGGTCCTGCCCGACGATGACTCGCTTGACCTCGTAAATCGCTCGTTCCAAGGTCTGAACGTCGGCTGCCAGGGAAGGTGCTGCTCCGTCCGCACTTCCACTCGCCTTGCTTACGTCGACCGTTCCGACCGAATCTTCACGTGAGGTCACCAAGAATCCATCGCTTTCACCTAGAAAAGTACCGACAGTAACGTGTTCCCCGTCAACTATTCCAGGTAGTTGCGCTCGATGCCGTAACACCACGTCGGGAACTTGATACTTCCCTGACAATGCGGGTGTCAGCGGCATTTCCTCTGACGGTCAGGACACCAGTCGGACGGCGTACGGCGTCATTCCGCCCCACCGAACCGGTGAGACCATGACACTCGAACCGGATTGTGGTGCCTCGAGCATCTGACCGTTACCGAGGTAGAGCGCCACGTGTTGGCTGGCGTTGGGGCCGTAGAAGATCATGTCGCCGCGCTTCATCTCCGAAGACGGAACCTGAGTGCCTGCGGTGTACTGATAGCCGGTGTAGTGCGGCAGCGAGATCCCGATGCCGGCAAAGGCATAAATCATCAAGCCGGAGCAGTCGAACCCGACCTTGTTGAAGTCGCCGTAACTGTCAGCGACGCCGCCGTCACGGATGCCTCGCGTCGGACCGTTCTCGTCGCCGCCGCCCCAGGCATACTGCACGCCTAGCTGAGACATTCCGCGGTCGATGACGGATTCGATTGCAGCGCTTCCGGTGACGGAAGGCTTCGGAGTGGTGGGTTTCGGCGTCGTCGGCTTCGGGGTGGTGGGCTTGGGCGTCGTGACCGTTTCCTCGTCGGTGCCGGTCTCTTCGTCCGTGCCTGTTTCCTCGTCGGTCCCTGTTTCTTCGTCAGTCCAGGTGTCGTCGTCGTCCGGGATGACGGTCGGAGTCGGGTCTTCGACCGCGGTGTGCGGACGCTGGGCCGCTGCCAGTGCGGCAGCTCGATCCTTGGCTGCCTGGTCGGCTGCGGCACGGGCGGCGGCCTGAGCGGCCGCTTCCTTGGCAGCGGCTTCGAGAGCCTTCTGATGAGCTTCCTCGGCACGGCGCTGTTCGTCCCAGGTCGCGTATGCCTGGCGTTGACCCTGCAAGCCGGCGACGGCGTTGCGGGCGGCGTCGAGCTGAGCCTGGGCAGAGTTGCGCTCGGCTTCGATCGCGGCCTTCTTGGCTACCTGCTGATCGAGAGCGTTGCGCGCGATCTGAATCGCTTGCTCCGCCAGATCCTTCAGCTGCGCGGCGACCTCGGCGGCGGCATCGGCCTGCTGCTTGGCCTGGCGGGTCGCGGAATCCTTGTTCGCCTGCTCGGTACGTGCTCGCTGGAGACCGTCGAGCACTGCACTCTGCGTATTGGCGAGAAGCTTGAGGACCTGCGCGCGGTCGAGAACGTCGCCAGGACCCTTGGCGTCGAGGAACGACGAGATCGACGCAGTATTGGTGCCCTTGACGTAGCTCGAGCGTGCGTACTTGTCGAAGTCCGTCTGAGCGACCTCGATCTGCGCCGACGCGTCCTTCAGAGCTTGTTTCGTGACTCCGACGGCCTGCGCTGCGGAGTCTGCGGCGCCGCGAGCGTTCTGCAGATCCACGAGAGTCTTGTTGACGTCTTCACGCTTGATCGCAACTTCGTTGTCGAGTGCCGACAACTGTTCGTTTGCCGATGCGACTTGATTGATGAGCGCGCTGACGGTGCCGACGCTCGACGAGACCTGCGAATCTGCCGCGGCGATATCCGAGTCACTCGGATTCGGCGGCGGTGGCGGTACGGCCGAGGACATGGCCGGCGTCCCGACGATCAGGGATCCGACGACGCCGAATCCGATGACCAGTTGCGCCAGGCGCATCGATTTACGGGAAGGACCACGACGGGACTCGCCGCCACGTGTTACTTGCCTCACAAATAACTCTCCCTCGCGTGTAACGCCACGGCCCGCTGGGTCGCCGATCCGTGCGGGGAGGGAATGCGCAGACCAAGCACCGGTCGCCCACAGCCCGAGAGCTGCTCGTCGACCTGGACGTGCCGTACGAACGCCACCGTCGACACCTCGAGAACGAGGCAACCGACAAGTACGCGTCGAACAACATCAGCCTGTCTGCGACACTTCTTCCCCAAAAAGTGCCAGTTGTACCGTACGACACTCAAGCGTTCTTTGGAAACTTTAGCCACAAATAACACAAACGGTATTTGAGCTGGTCGAATGGCATGCAGGCACCAAAAAGGGCAGGTACTCACCGCAAACAGCAGTGAGTACCTGTTTTCGACGAGTTACTGAAAATCTCGCAAAAGGACCAAGGTCAGACGGAATCGGCCCGGTGGTCGGATGGTGCTGGTGTTTCCGAAGTCGAGGCGATATGTCTGGTTTGCGCGTTTTCTGGCTCTCGCCGCCACTTGACGGCAAAGGTAATTCCGGCAATAACCGCCACCACTGCGATGACAAGGACCGTGTAAAGCGTCCACGGCGGACCTGGCGCCACGATCTCGTGCGAGAAGCGGTCCGCGGTCACGCTTGCGCTTTCGCCGAAAGATCGGTCCTGTGCAGTTTCGAGCTGCACTCGACTGATCGAATCGCTGTAGCTACCCATCCAGTCAGGGCTCAGAACGAGAACCGTTCCGCCTTCTGTTTTGCCGACCGTCGTGGCCAGGTCTCGAAGATCGGACGGCCGGCCCGGATTTGCGTCGACTACTACGACGCTCAAGTCGACACCACGTTCACGAGCGTCGGTCACCACCGCGGTCAGCCCCGCAACATCATCCGCGGGGGCGGAGACGCCGTCCGTCGAAATGTCCGCGAGCACGTCGTCGAGATCGACGTCCGACGGAACAGCGACGTGCAACGGGGACTTCACGTGCACAGGCGCAAAAGCGTGATTTGTAGGAGCAGACATCTCTCATCCGGGTGCTGTTCGGATTCCGTCCACCGCTGAGATGCGGGGAGTTCTTCCGAGGTCGTTTTTCGGCGGCCGACCCGCGACGGGCCTGCATGCACCCTACTTCAGGTCGACTGCCACCAGGCGTCACACACAACCGCCGCGCGTGCCGCCCGAGCGGTAGCTGTGGGTGCGGTCACCCAGCCAAGCCTGCGTTGCGCAGGCCCGCAGTCTGCATGAAGATTGTTTCGGTCAACTTGCCCTGAATTCTCACAGGACAAGCGTACTGTTAGACTTGGACCAAGAGGTACCACCGGTCAGGACAGGTTCTACTGCAGCTCCGATGTTCGGACAGTTCTCACGCGAACTGTGCGATTGGCGTGAGCTACGGAGAATCTTCCCGGCCGAAGTACCTCGCTTCAGCTGCCGACACAGCCCCGTCGGTAGCGACCCTCATAGACGAGTGGAGCAGACGTGAGCACCAGTATCGATTCATTCGGAGCCAAGGGAACCCTCGAGGTCGGTGAGAACTCTTACGAGATCTTCCGCCTCTCGGCCGTCCCCGGCACCGAGAAATTGCCCTATTCCTTGAAGGTTCTCGCCGAGAACCTTCTCCGCACCGAAGACGGCGCCAACATCACCGCGGATCACATCCGCGCAATCGCAAGCTGGGATCCCTCAGCCGAGCCGAGCATCGAAATCCAGTTCACGCCTGCCCGCGTGATCATGCAGGACTTCACCGGCGTTCCTTGCATCGTCGACCTCGCCACCATGCGTGAGGCCGTCACCACCCTCGGCGGCGACCCGAACAAGGTCAACCCGCTCTCCCCCGCCGACATGGTCATCGACCACTCGGTCATCCTCGACGTCTTCGGCCAGGCCGACGCACTCGAGCGCAACGTCGACCTCGAATACGAGCGCAACGGCGAGCGTTACCAGTTCCTCCGTTGGGGCCAGGGCGCATTCGACGACTTCAAGGTCGTCCCCCCGGGAATGGGCATCGTTCACCAGGTCAACATCGAGTACCTGGCACCCACCGTCATGTCGCGTAACGGACAGGCATACCCCGACACCTGTGTCGGCACCGACTCGCACACCACGATGGTCAACGGCCTCGGCGTGCTCGGCTGGGGCGTCGGCGGCATCGAGGCCGAGGCAGCAATGCTCGGCCAGCCCGTCTCCATGCTGATCCCCCGCGTCGTCGGATTCAAGCTCTCCGGTGAGATCAAGCCCGGCGTCACCGCAACCGACGTCGTGCTCACCGCCACCGAGATGCTCCGTAAGCACGGCGTCGTCGGCAAGTTCGTCGAGTTCTACGGCAACGGTGTTGCCGAGGTTCCGCTCGCGAACCGCGCGACGCTGGGCAACATGAGCCCCGAATTCGGTTCCACCGCAGCGATCTTCCCGATCGATGCCGAGACCATCGAATACCTGCGCCTCACCGGCCGCAGCGACGAGCAGCTCGCTCTCGTCGAGGCGTACGCCAAGGAACAGGGCCTGTGGCACAACCCCGACAAGGAACCCGTCTTCTCGGAGTACATCGAGCTGGATCTGGGAACCGTTGTTCCCTCGATCGCCGGCCCGAAGCGCCCGCAGGACCGAATCCTGTTGTCGGAGTCCAAGACTGCGTTCCGCAAGGACATCCACAACTACGTGGAAGAGAACCACCCGACCGAGCACACCCAGCTCGACGAGGCCGTCGAAGAGTCCTTCCCGGCTTCCGATCCCGCGGTTCTGTCGTTTGCCGACGACGGAGCGGTCGACGTTCTCTCTGCTGCCAACGGTGCAGAAGGCCGTCCGAGCAAGCCGGTCGTCGTCAAGTCCGACGCCGGTGAGTTCGTTCTCGACCACGGCGCCGTCGTCGTTGCAGGTATCACCTCCTGCACCAACACGTCCAACCCGTCGGTCATGCTCGGTGCTGCACTGCTCGCACGCAACGCCGTCGAGAAGGGCCTCGCCACCAAGCCGTGGGTCAAGACCAACATGGCTCCCGGTTCGCAGGTCGTCACCGATTACTACGAGAAGGCCGGCCTGTGGCCGTACCTCGAGAAGCTCGGTTACTACCTCGGCGGTTACGGCTGCACCACGTGCATCGGTAACACCGGACCGCTGCCCGAGGCAGTCTCGAAGGCCATCAACGACAACGACCTCTCGGTCACCGCGGTGCTGTCGGGTAACCGTAACTTCGAGGGACGTATCTCCCCCGACGTCAAGATGAACTACCTGGCTTCCCCGCCGCTCGTGATTGCCTACGGCCTCGCCGGAACCATGGACTTCGACTTCGAGACCGATTCGCTCGGTAACGACACCGACGGAAACCCCGTCTACCTCAAGGACATCTGGCCGTCCACGCAGGAAATCGAAGAGACCATCAAGTCCTCGATCGACCAGGACATGTTCCGCAAGTCGTACGCAACCATCTTTGCGGGCGACAGCCGCTGGCAGAACCTCGAAACCCCGAAGGGTGACACCTTCGAGTGGGACGAGAACTCCACCTACGTGCGGAAGCCACCTTACTTCGACGGCATGACGATGGATCCGGCTCCGGTCAAGGACATCAAGGGCGCTCGCGTCCTCGCACTGCTCGGCGACTCGGTCACCACCGACCACATCAGCCCGGCAGGTCCGATCAAGGTCGGCACCCCCGCTGCGCAGTACCTCGACTCCCATGGCGTCGAGCGTGCGGATTACAACTCGCTCGGCTCGCGTCGCGGTAACCACGAGGTCATGATTCGCGGAACGTTCGCGAACATCCGTCTGCGCAACCAGCTCCTCGACGACGTCTCGGGTGGTTACACCCGCGACTTCACGCAGGAAGGCGCACCGCAGGCATTCATCTACGACGCGTCGCAGAACTACCAGGCAGCCGGCATCCCGCTGGTCGTCCTGGGCGGCAAGGAGTACGGCTCCGGATCCTCGCGTGACTGGGCAGCCAAGGGCACGAGCCTGCTCGGCGTCAAGGCCGTCATCACCGAGTCGTTCGAGCGCATCCACCGCTCCAACCTGATCGGCATGGGCGTTGTCCCGCTGCAGTTCCCGGTCGGCGAGTCCGCAGGTTCGCTCAAGCTCGACGGCACCGAGACCTTCGACATCGAAGGTGTCGAGAAGCTCAACGAGGGCGTCACCCCGAAGACCATGAAGGTCACGGCGACGCGCGAGAACGGCGAGAAGGTCGTGTTCGACGCAGTCGTACGCATCGATACCCCCGGCGAAGCGGATTACTACCGCAACGGCGGCATCCTGCAGTACGTGCTTCGCAACATGATCCGCGGCTAGTAGGCACTACGTGCCTGTGAGCACTTTCGGCCCCTGACGGGTCACAAAGCGCTCACGACCACTTTCGCCGGAAGGCGAACCAGGTTTCATCGGTGGTCGTGAGCGCTTTGTGCACTGAGTCGACATTCAGCGCCTACGGCCGAAAGTGTTCACAGGCAACCCGACAAAGGAGGGATGCCCGTGCCCAAGGTCAGTGAAGACCATCTCGCGGCACGGCGCAGTCAGATCCTTGACGGCGCCCGCCGCTGCTTTGCGGAATACGGCTACGACGGCGCCACAGTTCGCCGTCTCGAAGAAGTCACCGGTTTGTCCCGCGGAGCGATCTTCCATCACTTCAAGGACAAGGACGGCCTGTTCCTCGCTCTCGCAAGCGAGGATGCGAGCCGGATGGCAGATGTCGTCGCCGAAGAGGGCCTCGTCCAGGTCATGCGGGACATGCTCGCGCAGCCCGACCAATTCGATTGGCTGGGAACGCGACTGGAGATAGCGCGTCGACTGCGCAACGACGCCGATTTCCGCGAGAAGTGGTCACAGCGCTCCGTAGAACTGACGGAAGCGACCAGTGCGCGTCTCGCCAGACAGAAATCGGCAGGCAGACTCCGTGACGACGTCCCCACCGAAATTCTGATCGGGTATCTGGATCTGGTGATGGACGGCCTGGTCGCGAGAATCGCCTCCGGCCACGGCGTCGACAACCTGTCAGCGGTTCTCGATCTGGTCGAGGAATCGGTGCGGCGGAGAGACTGAGGGGCTTCGCCCCTGTGCGCCTTTTTGGTAGTTCCCACTACCAAAAAGGCGCACAGGGGGTTAGGCGAGCTGGATCAGCTCGAGGTACTCCTGCGACCAGTGGTCCTCGTTGCCGTCGGGCAGGAGGATGACCCGCTCGGGGTTGAGGGCCTCGGCAGCGCCCGGATCGTGGGTGACCAGGACGACGGCACCGGTGTAGCTGCGGAGCGCGTCGAGCACCTGCTCGCGTGAAATCGGGTCCAGGTTGTTGGTGGGCTCGTCGAGAAGCAGAACGTTGGCAGCGGACGACACCAGACCGGCCAGAGCCAGACGCGTCTTTTCACCACCCGAGAGCGTTCCGGCCGGCTGTTCGAGCTGCGGGCCGGTGAACATGAAGGCACCGAGCAGCGAACGCAGTTCCTGCTCCCCTGTGTCCGGCGCGGCGTGGCGGATGTTCTCCCACACGGACGCGTCGTCGTCGAGGGTGTCGTGCTCCTGAGCGAAGTAGCCGACCTTGAGTCCGTGACCGGCGATCAGCTCACCAGCGTCCGCTTTCTCCGCGCCCGCGAGGATGCGGAGCAGCGTGGTCTTACCTGCACCGTTGAGTCCGAGGATAACCACACGAGACCCACGATCGATCGCGAGATCGACACCGGTGAAGATCTCGAGCGAGCCGTACACCTTGGTGAGGTTCTTGCCCATCAGCGGAGTCTTGCCACAAGCGGCGGGTTCGGGGAAACGAATCCGCGCAACCTTGTCCGAGACACGTTCGGCATCGAGGTTCGCCATCAACTTGTCGGCTCGCTTGGCCATGTTCTGAGCCGCGACGGCCTTGGTTGCCTTTGCGCCCATCTTCGCGGCCTGAATCCGCAGCGCACCGGCCTTCTTCTCGGCATTGGCGCGCTCACGGCGACGACGCTGCTCGTCCGTGGCACGAGCGTCGAGGTACTTCTTCCAGTTCATGTTGTAGACGTCGGCCTCACCGCGGACGGCATCGAGGAACCACACGCGGTTGACGACGTCGTTGAGCAGGTCGACGTCGTGGCTGATGACCACCAGTCCACCCTCGTGGTTCTGGAGGAAGCCACGCAGCCAGGTGATGGAGTCGGCGTCGAGGTGGTTGGTGGGCTCGTCGAGCAGCAGAGTCGTGTCCGAGCGGGCACCGCTGCCGTCGGAGGCGGCGAAGAGGATGCGCGCCAATTCGACGCGACGACGCTGACCGCCGGACAGCGTGCTGAGCGGCTGCCCGAGAATGCGGTCTTCGAGACCGAGGCTGCTGGTGATGCGTGCGGCTTCACTCTCGGCTTCGTATCCGCCGAGGGCCGAGAACCGATCCTCGAGCTGACCGTACTTCTTGACCGCGCGGTCCTGCGATTCCTGATCGAGCACCTCGCCCATCAGAATCTGCTGCTTCTCCATCTCGCGGAGCATCGTGTCGAGGCCACGTGCGGAGAGAACCCGGTCCTTGGCGAGGACGCTCAGGTCGCCCTCTTTGGGGTCCTGCGGGAGGTATCCGAGTTCACCGGTACGTACGACGCTTCCCGCATATGCCTCACCTTCGCCGGCGAGGATGCGCAGTGTGGTCGTCTTTCCGGCTCCGTTACGTCCGACGAGTCCGATCCGGTCGCCCGGCTGGATGCGCAACGAAGGCCCGGGAGCCGTGAGAAGGGTGCGGACACCGGCACGAACTTCGAGGTCAGTGGCGGTAATCAAGCAAACTCCTCAGGAAAAACGACGAATACGGGTAAACAATGCCTGACTACAGACACAAGAACTATCGATTTTACCGTGACCTGACGGTCGTTCCGACCAGCAGCGTGTGAGTCCGCTAACGTTCGGGACATGACTAGCGAAAACAGCACTCGTCCTCGCGACCTCGAAGGCCGTGCCGCCATCGTCACCGGCGCAAGTCGCGGAATCGGCAAAGCTGTCGCCGCCGAACTCCTCGCTCGCGGTGCCGACGTCTTGATCACAGCCCGCAAGCCGGAGCCCCTCGAGGCCGCCGCATCCGAGCTGTCCGCTCTGGGGCACGGCGGAAAGGTCGTCGCATTCGCGGGCAACGCAGCCGATGCCGAAGCCCGCTCCGGTGCCGTCGACCGCGCCGTGTCCGAATTCGGTTCACTCGACATTCTGGTCAACAACACCGGAATCAACCCCGTCTTCGGTTCGCTCATGGAAGCGGACCTCGACGCCGTGCGCAAGATCTTCGACGTGAATGTGGTTGCCGCCCTCGGTTACGTCCAGCAAGCACATCGGGCATGGATGGGCGAACACGGTGGAGCCGTCGTGAACCTGGCAAGTGTGGCCGGGATCCGGTCGACGGGCGTCATCGCGGCGTACGGCGCGTCGAAGGCTGCGCTCATCCGCCTGACGGAAGAACTGGCCTGGCAACTGGGACCGAAGATTCGTGTCAACGCCGTAGCTCCCGGGATCGTCAAGACGCAGTTCGCGGCAGCCCTGGTCGCTGCCGGCGAGGACAAGGCGTCGGCGGGCTACCCGATGAAGCGGCTCGGCACCCCCGAGGACGTTGCCGGTCTGGTCGGCTTCCTCGTCTCCGACGCGGCGGCGTGGATCACGGGCGAAACGGTCCGGGTCGACGGCGGTCTGCTCGCAACGGGATCGATGTAGTGCGCCGGTCGTGAGCACAGACAACTCTTCCGCCGACGTGGTGATCGTCGGTGGCGGCCCGGCCGGGCGGGCACTCGCCACCCGCTGTATCGCCCGGCAACTCACCGTCGTCGTTGTCGATCCGCATCCCCATCGGGTGTGGACGCCGACCTATTCGGCGTGGGCTGACGAGCTGCCGTCGTGGCTGCCGGTCGATGTGATCGCAAGCCGGATCGAACGCCCGAGCGTGTGGACCCGCAGACAGAAAACGCTTGATCGCACATATTGCGTATTGAATACATCTTTACTGCAATCATTTCTCTCGGGAACATCCGTACAGTTCAGAGCCGTGCGTGCTCAAACACTGTCACCTACCGCCGTCCTGTGCGTGGACGGATCGCAGCTGACAGGTTCCGTCGTCATCGACGCCCGGGGTACCGAACTGACGGTGACAACCGCCCAGCAGACCGCCTTCGGAGTGATCGTCGACCGCGCTCTGGCCGATCCGATTCTGGGTGGTGGCGAAGCCTGGTTCATGGACTGGCGAACAGACAACGGCGCCTCCGACGCCGACACTCCGTCGTTTCTCTATGCGGTCCCACTCGATGACGAGCGAGTTCTCCTCGAGGAGACCTGCCTCGTCGGCCGGCCGGCGTTGGGGCTCCGCGAACTCGAAGCGCGTCTGCGCACCCGGCTTCGCAATCGGGGCTGCGAAGTCCCCGACGACGCACCGGTCGAGCGGGTCCGTTTTGCAGTCGAAGGCCCGAAGGAGTCGTTCCCCGACGGTGTCCTCCGTTTCGGCGGGCGAGGCGGTCTGATGCATCCGGGAACCGGATACAGCGTTGCCTCGTCACTCGCCGAGGCAGACGCTGTCGCCAAAGCAATCGCCGGCGGTGGAGATCCCAACGCGGCGCTCTGGCCGCGGTCGGCCAAGGCGGTGTCTGCCCTTCGCCGCGTTGGCCTGAACGCACTTCTCACCCTCGGCTCGAGAGAGGTCGCGACATTCTTCGACACGTTCTTCGATCTACCGGTCGAGGCTCAGCGGTCCTACCTGTCCGATCGGCGGGACGCGTCCGCGACGGCGAAGGTGATGGCAACCCTGTTCCGATCGTCACCGTGGCACGTCCGAAAGACGTTGATGCGCGCGCCGTTTCTGAGGTGAGCACTCCGGACCGACTACTGCGCTCCTATCGAGCCGGCGATCATCGGCCAGGAATTGTGTAGGTCGTCCTGCCAGTAGCCCCACGAGTGGGTTCCGGTCGGCTTGAAGTCGAAGGTCGCGGGGATGCCCAGTGCGTTCAGTCGGTCCGCCAAGCCGTGCGTGCACCCGTTGACCGCGGATTCGATGATGCCGCCGACGACGATCTGATTCAGGAGCGCTCCGGGATTTCCGTTCACATCGGGTGCCTGAAGGTTGTCGTGCGGACCTGGCAGCCCGGATCCGGTGGAAACGTACAGTGCGGTCCCCCGCAACTTCTCCGCGTTCACAACCGGATCGTTCTCGCGCCATCCCGGACCGTCGAACGGTCCCCACATGTTTGTCGGATCAGCGCCACCCCGCGCGCCGACCACCAACCGCACATAGTCCTGACCCGGCTGGGTGGAAGTCTCCGCGCACCCGCTGTAGGCCCCGACACTCCGATAAAGGCCTGGTGCCGAGATCGCGAGATTGAGTACCGACGTCGCCGTCATCGAAATCGCCGCGATGGAGTTGACCCCGTTGGTACCGAACTGCGCATCGATGACGGGCGGCAGTTCGCGAGTGAGGAACGTCTGCCACTTGTTGCGCCCGAGTACGGGATCGTCTTTCTGCCAGTCGGTGTAGTAGCTGAACGCTCCTTCCAGCGGCGTCACGACGTTGACGTTCTTGTCGGCGAAGAAGTCCAGGACATCGGTCCGTCCTTCCCACGTTGCACTGTCCTCGCCACCACCGGCGCCGTTGAGCAGATACAACGTAGGCCGTGGGGCGCTCGTGTCGGCGGGGAGGATCACCTCGAGTGGAATGTCGCGGCCCATCGCATCGGAGTGGACGCTGATGGTTACGGTGCGTGCCGGATCTGCGTTCGCGGGCCAAGGCGCAAACAGCAGTGGAACCAGTGAAATCGCCAGCGCCGCGGTGACGCGTCGACGGTAGGTTCGGATTCTCATCGGAGCGTCCCCCCAGGTGTGCGAGTCGGGTTCTCGAAGCGGATACCCGCTCGATACGCCCCGAACCGACCCATCCACACGCAACGGTTCGGGATCAACCGTGATCGTTTGCCTCGCGCAAACGGCCGGCGGCGACCATCATGGGAGGCATGCGCTCGATTTGGAAAGGCTCGATAGCCTTCGGTCTGGTCAACGTCCCGGTCAAGGTGTACTCGGCGACCGAGGACCACGACATCCGATTTCACCAGGTCCATGCAAAAGACGGTGGCCGCATCAAGTACAACCGTGTGTGTTCCGAGTGCGGAAACACGGTTCAGTTCGCGGACATCGACAAGGCGTACGACTCGGAAGACGGATCGCGCGTCATCTTGAGCGACGAGGACTTCAACAAACTCCCGGCTGCGGAGAAGCACGAGATTCCGGTGCTGGAATTCGTGCCGAACGATCAGATCGATCCGATCTTGTTCGAGAAGAGTTACTTCCTCGAGCCCGATTCGGCGTCGCCGAAGGCGTACGTCCTGCTTTCGACTGTGCTCACCGAGAGTGATCGAACGGCACTGGTGCATTTCACCCTGCGACAGAAGACGCGCCTGGCCGCGATGCGCGCTCGCGACGGTGTTCTGGTGATCCAGACCTTGCTGTGGCCCGACGAAGTTCGTGCAGCAGAGTTCCCTTCCCTCGACGACGTGGAGAAGCCGAAGGCGAAGGAACTGAAGATGGCGCAGACGCTCGTCGAGAGCATGGCGGGCGATTTCGATCCGACCGAGTTCACCGACGACTACCAGCTCCAACTGAGGCAGTTGCTCGACGAGATGATCGAGAACGGCGGCAAGAAGGTCATCCCCGCCGCCGAGGTCGACCAAGAGGGCACCGACGCAGAGGTGGTGGACCTGGTTGCCGCACTGCAGCGCAGTGTGGACGAAGCGAAGTCGAACGCCTCCAAGGCCGGCTCGTCGAAGTCGACTACAGCGAGGAAGAAACGAGCCTGAGTCAGCCGCGCACGTCTTGGACCTCGATCAGAGCGTCCAACTCTGCGTCGACGTCCGGAGCCGCGTGACGACCCGTTCCGACCGCAAGGTTGATCACGGGTCCGATCGCCTCCAGACCTGCCTCGGTGAACATTTCGGCGTGTGACGTGGGCACCGGACGGTCGATGATCACCCCGGAGACGAACGGTCGCCACGCCGACGCGGTTCGCAGCGGGTCGAAGGTGTCGGCGTGTGCCGAGAAGAACAGCAGATCGCCCACGAACTTGCCCGGGCGGTATCGGTGAGCCAGTTCGGCGCCTGCGGAGTATTCCTCGAACAGTCGCTCGATCCGATCGCTCGAGACCAAGGGGGGATCGCCGATGGCTTCGCGCAAGAGTGCTTCGGCGTCCTCGGGTGTCAGATCACGCTCGCCGGTGTCCGGGACCGAGATCCCCAACCCGCCGATCAGTTCGGCGAGAGAAGGCTGCGCGCCCGCCATCGTCGGGTCTTCGAGAACGAAGCTGTCGAGCAGAATCAGGTCGGCGACGCTCTCACCCGCGGCTTGCAACTGCACCGCCGCCGCGTGAGCGATCAATCCGCCGATCGACCACCCCAGCAGGTGATACGGACCGTGCGGCTGAACTCCGCGAATTTCCTCGACGTACCGCGCCGCGAAGTCCTCGATCAGCTCCGCCCGAAATTCGGAGTCCGTCAGGACCGGCGACTGCAGGCCGTAGAGCGGCCGGCTGGAGTCGACGTAGCGATCGAGCGCTCCGTAGCACCAGGCCAATCCGATGGCCGGATGGATGCAGAACAGTGGCTCGGCGCGGCCTTCCGGACGTAGTGGCAGGACTACCGCAAGTGCGGAGGTATCCGCGTCACTTGTCACAACTGTTGCCTCGAGTTCGAAGAGTCTGCGCGCCAATGCCTCCGGAGTCGGGTCGGAGAATATCCACGCGACGGGGACGGTCATGCTGGTGCGTTCTTTGATGGCAGCGACCAAACGCGTTGCCATGAGTGAGTTGCCGCCGAGTTCGAAGAAACTCGAATCGGCGTACGTGTCTACGTCGGCCAGATCGAGTACCTCCGCGAAAGCAGCGCAGATCGCGATCTCGTCGCTGCCTTCCGGACTGCGTCCACTCGGCGACTCCCAGTTGGGAGCAGGCAGAGCGCTGCGATCGAGCTTGCCCGCCGGTGTGGTCGGGACTGCGCCGATCACGACAACAGCGGACGGGATCATGTGCGCAGGCAGCGATATACCTGCGTGACGGCGCAGCGCGGCGGCGTCGAATTCCGCATGTGCCGGGACGACGTACGCGACGATCCGAGCGTCGACGCCCTCCCCGACGACGACGCTGACAGCCGAATGCACGGACGCTTCCGCTGCCAGCACCGCGTCGATTTCTCCGAGTTCGATTCGGAACCCTCGGATCTTGACCTGGTGGTCTGCGCGTCCGAGGTAGATCAGTGCCCCTGAGCGATCTTCGCGCACAAGATCCCCGGTGCGGTACATCCGAGCGCCTTCGGGTCCATGCGGGTCGGCGACGAAGCGCGCGGCTGTGAGTGCGGGGTTGCCGAGGTACCCGCGGGCGAGACCGTCGCCGCTGACGTAGAGCTCACCGACGACCTGGCCGGGAACCGAGTGCAGTCGGGAATCGAGAATCATCGCGTCCACGCCGCGGATCGGGCCGCCGATCGTCACAGGCTCCCCCGCGACCAGCGAATCACTGATGGTGACTGCGACGGTGGCCTCGGTCGGGCCGTACGCGTTGAACATTCGGCGCCCCGGTGCCCACCGAGATACGAGGTCGGCGGAACAGGCGTCGCCGCCGACGACGACGGCTTCGAGATGGTCGAGCCCGGCGGGATCGACAGTCGCCAAGGCGGCTGGAGTCACGAAAGCATGGGTGATCGTCTGCTCGTCGAGCAGTTCGTGCAATTCGACACCGCCGAGAACTGTCGGAGGCGCTATCACCATCGTTGCGCCGGCGCCGAAAGCCAGAAGGAGCTCGAGAACCGACGCGTCGAAGCTCGTCGAGGCGAAGCTCAGAGCGCGAGAGTGCGCGGTGACGCCGAAACGCTCCCGCTGTTCGTCGGCAAACGCTGCCAGTCCCGCGTGAGTGACCAACACGCCCTTGGGTTTTCCTGTCGAGCCCGAGGTGTAGATCAAGTAGGCCGGGTTGTCGAACTCGAGTGGCGCGTCCGGCAGTGTCTCGGAATGGACTGCCTCGATTTCGGTGGTGAATTCGATCGCATCCAACTCGATCCACGATGTGACGCCAGGAAGGTCGGCCGCATACTCGCCCCTGGTGATACCGAGTACCGCTCCACTGTCGGTGAGCATGTGCTCGATCCGCTCGGCGGGGTACGCCGGATCCACGGGAAGAAACACTCCGCCGGCTTTCGCTACGGCCCAGAGCGCGATCACATAGTCGGCCGACCTCGGAAGCGCCAGTGCCACCATCATTTCCGGCGCTATTCCGCGAGCGATCAACGCAAACGCCATAGCGTCGGAGCGTCGGTCGAGTTCGCCGTACGTGAGCGTGACGGATGTGGCGACGTCGACGATTGCCGGAGCGTGCGGATCGGCAGCGCCGCGAAGCAGCAACTCCGGCAAGGTCAAGGCATCGCCGGCCGGACGTCCGGGCAACGCACGCAGGCGACGTCCCGCAAGATCCACGTCACCGACGACGGCGGAGGGCTGGGCAGTCAGTGTCTCGACGATCGTTTCCAGCATCACTGCAAACGACTCCGCCGTATCGGTGTCGAAGAGATCCTTCGCGTAGGTGAGGGAGGCCTCGTAGCCGCCGCCTTCCTCCGCGGTCTGTTCGACAACGGTGAACTGCAGGTCGTACTTGGCGATGTCCGGTGTGATCTCGTGGGCACGAACGGCAAGTCCAGGCAGGTCCCACGTCGTCGGGTGGGCGCCGTGGAACGAGATCATCGTCTGAAACACCGGATGACGGTCGGTGGTCCGGGTCGGCGCCACCACGTCCACGACCTGCTCGAACGGAATGTCCGCGTGGGCGAAGGCGTCGAGATCGACGGAGCGGACAGTACGCAGAACGTCGACGAACGTCGACCCGGGGTCGACCGTCGTGCGCAGTCCGACCGTGCCCACGAACATTCCCACGAGGTCGTCGAGAACTCGGTGTCCTCGCCCGGCGACCGGAGATCCGATCACGATGTCGGTGCTTCGACTCAGCCTGGACAGCAGGACGGCATAGGCAGCGTGCAGCACCATGAACGGCGTCGCCGCATTGGCTCCGGCAACCGCCTCGACCGCGATCCGGGTGTGCGCCGGAAGCGAGACCGCCGTGTGGGCACCGCTTAACGACTGGGTGCGCGGGCGCGCTCGATCGCTCGGAAGGTCGATCAATTCAGGTGCTCCCCGCAACGTCTCCCGCCAGTACGACGCCTGTGCCCCGAGCGCGCTCTCGGATTCGTTCACCGAGCCCAGCGCTTCCCGCTGCCAGATGGCGAAGTCCGCGTAGTGCACTTCGAGCGGGGTGAACTCGGGAGCGTGTCCCGAACTTCTCGCGACGTAGGCGGTGAGCACGTCCTTCATCAACGGCGCGATCGACCATCCGTCCGCCGCGATGTGGTGGATCACGATGACAAGTGTGTGGTGCTGCGGCGTCGATTCGAGCAGGAGCGCGCGAACGGGAGCTTGGGTCGTGATGTCGAATCCACGCGACGCGAATTCTCTGGCGAGCTCTGCCGGTTCACGGGTGTCCGCATTTCCGTACTCGAGCGAGGTGAATGCATCCTGGATCACCTGGTGTGGACCGGTGCCGGAGTCGGGGAACACCGTGCGCAGGATTTCGTGTCTTTCGATCACGTCGAGGACCGCAGCTTCGAGGGCCGGGACGTCGAGTGCACCGTCGAGGGAGATCGCAGCAGGGACGTTGTACGCGGGTGAGCCGGGATCCATCTGGTTGAGGAACCAGATGCGTGCTTGCGCGTAGGACAGCGGAATTCGCTCGGGGCGGTCTACGGCGGTGATCGGTGGTAGCGCCTTCGCCCCGGCGGATGTGTCGAGCGCGGTGGCAAGTTCCCGAATTTCGGGGTGCTCGAACAGCATTCGGACAGGTACCTGCCTGCCCAACGACTCGCCGAGTCGCTGGACAAGTCTGGTGGCGAGCAGTGAGTTGCCACCGAGTTCGAAGAAACTGTCCGACGCACTGATCTGTTCGATACCCAGCAGTTCCGCCACGACGCCGGCAACCTGGAGTTCGGTCGCGGTCGTCAGCGGCTCGACACTTCGCTCGGACGAACGCAGTGTCGGCGCCGGCAGCGCCGATCGGTCAAGTTTCCCGACGGGGGTCAGCGGTACGTGATCGATCGGGGTGATCGCCGACGGCACCATGAAGGCGGGCAGTGAGCGGCGCGCATGGCTCAGCAACTCGTCCATATCGACCGCATCGGCACCGAGCACTACGTACGACGCCAACATCGTCTCACCGGAAGCTGCGTCGACGCCCACGGTGACCGCGAACTCGACGCCGGGGTAAGTGCTGAGGACGGAGTCGATCTCGCCCAGTTCGATGCGGAATCCGCGCACTTTCACCTGGTGATCGGAGCGTCCGACGTATTCGATCGTCTCGAGCGGCGTCCACCGAACCAAGTCACCGGTCCGGTACATGCGGGTGCCGGCCGGGCCGAACGGCGCTGCCACGAATCGCGTCGCCGTCAAGGCGGGTTGGTCGAGGTAGCCGCGGGCAAGTCCCAGGCCGGCGATGTAGAGCTCACCGGTGACCCCGACTGGTACCGGCTGAGCCGAGCCGTCGAGAATTACCGCGGACACGCCGCGGACGGGCCCGCCGATGGTCACGGTCTCCCCCACGCTCAAGGCATCACTGATGCAGACCATGACGGTGGTTTCCGTCGGCCCGTAGCCGTTGAACAATCGGCGACCCGGTGCCCACTTACGGACCAGTTCGGGTGGGCATGCCTCGCCACCGACAACGATCGACTGCAAGACGTCCAGCCCGGTGGGATCGACCGAGGCCAGCGCTGCCGGTGTGATGAACGCGTGGGTCACCTGGTGATCGGTGACCAATTCGGCTAGGTCCTGGCCGCCGTAGACGTCGGGAGAGGCGATCACCATCGTCGCGCCTTCACCGACTGCGAGCAGCAGTTCGAGGATGGATGCGTCGAAGCTCGGTGAGGAGAAGTGCAGCGTCCGCGACTGCGCCGAGATGCCGTAACGCGCCGTCTGCTCGGCCGCCAATGCGCTCAGGCCACGGTGAGTGACGCTGACACCCTTGGGCTTTCCTGTCGATCCGGAGGTGTAGATGATGTAGGCGAGGTTGTCGATTCGGATCGGCGCGGCCGGAACCGGCTGCCCGACACCGTCGCCGTGGATGTCGTCCATTGTCATCCACGGAACCGGGCGGGGCAGTGATTCGATCACCGCTTCCGTCGTCACTCCGCGAGTGGCTCCGGAGTCGGTGAGCATGTGCAGAATGCGATCGGCGGGGTATCGCGGATCGACCGGAACAAACGCGGCGCCGGTCAAGGAAACGCCCCACAAGGCGACGATAGAGTCGATCGAGCGCGGAATCGCGATCGCCACAATGTCTTCGGCACCGATCCCTTCCGTGGTCAGACGGCGGGCAAGCGCCGATGCACGGGCGAAGAGATCTCGGTAGAGCACGGTGGTGTCACCGGATCGAAGGGCCACCGAATCGCCTGAACGGGTGGCGGTCCGCGTCAATATTTCGGCCAAGGTACGCGAGGCTGTCCACGCCGGACCGCGAACCGGCATCAGCGACGCCCGCTCGAGGGTGCTGAGGAAATCTAGGTCGCCGATCGCGGTCTCCGGATCTGCGGCGACGGCGCGGGCCACCGACTGCACACGCGCGGCGATCGTTTCCGCGGTGGCAATGTCGAAGAGCGCCTCGGCGAACCTGAGCGACCCGGTGATCTCGGTCTTCTCGGAATCGCCTGCCAGCAGGGTGAACTCGAGGTCGAACTTCGCGACGGACGGTTCGAGTGCTTGCGCTTCGAGATGCGCGTCGTGGACCGTGACCTGCGGCGAAACCACGTTCTGGTGATACGACAGCATGACCTGGAACAGGGGGTGTCGCGTAGTCGACCGGTCGAGATCGAGGGCGTCGACCAGCACCTCGAAGGGCAGCTCGGGGTGCGCAAAGGCGGCAAGGTCGCGTTCACGGACGACCTCGAGCAGAGAGGTGAACGGCGCTCGGTGATCGACCGGCGTGCGAAGCGGTACCGAATTGACGAACATCCCGATCAGAGAATCCAGCTCGGGTCGCCCGCGGCCTGCCACCGGGGTGCCGACCACCACGTCGTCGGTTGCACCGAGACGCGCGAGAACAACCGCCAGGATCGCGTGTACGACCATGAACTGCGTCGAGCCACTGCGCCTCGCCAAGGCGGCGAGACGCTCCCCGGTCGCCGCGTCGATGACGATCGGCACCGATCCCACGGCGGTCGTGGAGACAGATCCGCGTGGGCGATCGACCGGTAGCAGTACCTCGTCCGGGGCACCAGCCATGGCAGTGGTCCAGAAGGTCAGTTCGCGGGCAACCAGAGACTCCTGGTCGCCGACCTGTCCGAGCGAGTCTTGCTGCCACACCGCGTAGTCGGCGTACTGCACGTCGAGCGGTGTGAAAACCGGGGCGGCTCCGACGACGCGTGCGGAGTACGCCGCGACGAAATCTGTCGCAAAGGGAGTCAGGGACCAGCCGTCGAAGGCGATGTGATGGATGACGACGACCAGTACGTGAGCGAAAGTGTCCTCGCGCACCAGCATGGCCCGAATCGGCAGATCCGAACCGAGATCGAACCCACGCGCCGCGAACTCCGTCGTCGCGGATTCGATACCTTCGGATCCGCGGTAGCGCTCGACGGAGAACTGCACGTCGGAAATTGCTCGGATGACCTGACTCGGGCCGTCGGCGCTGTCGACGTAGATCGTTCGAAGCACCTCATGGCGTGCAATGACGTCCGCAAGCGCCTCCTCGAGTGCATCGCCGTGGATGTCTCCGGTGATCCGGATCGCGAACGGAATGTTGTAGACCGCGGACTGCGGGTCGAAGCGATTGACGAACCACAGCCGCTGTTGCGCAGCGGAGAGCGGTAGGCGGTCCGGGCGAGCACCGGCGCTCAGGGCAGGTCGATCGTCTGATTCTTCGGCGCTCGCCGCCAGACGTGCAGCGAGCGCTTCGACGGTCGGTGCTTCGAAGATCGAGCGCACGTCCACGGTGAGTCCCGTCGCTGCGCTCAACCGCGCGGACACCTGCGTCGCGACGAGCGAGTTGCCCCCGAGATCGAAGAAGCTGTCTCCTGCTCGGACCTCGGGTACGTCGAGCAGTGAAGCAAAAACGTCGGCAACGGTTCGTTCGAGTCCGGCCTCGGGTTCACGGCCCGTTCCGAGGATTTCGCGCGGTATCGGCGTCGGCAACGCTCTGCGATCGAGTTTGCCGACCGGAGTCAACGGAATGGCGTCGATCGGGGTGATCGACGACGGAATCATGTAGCGCGGCAGCGTGTCGGCGAGTCCCACGAACAGCGACTCGATATCAGCGTCGCCGCTCAGCAACACGTACGACGCCAGAGTGGTACCCGCGGCGGATTCGACGGGAATCGTCGTGGCGAACTGGACGAGGGGGGAATCCATCAGAGCAGCGTCGATCTCGCCGAGTTCGATGCGGAACCCGCGGATCTTGAGCTGATGATCGCTGCGGCCCACGTAGCGAAGGGTCAGGTCCTTGGTCCAGCGGACCAGGTCACCGGTTCTGTACATCCGGGCACCGGGCGTCGAGTACGGATGCGCGACAAACCGATCCGACGTCAGCGCGGGACGAAGGTGGTAACCACGTGCAAGGCCCGGCCCACCGATGTACAGCTCGCCGACGCCGCCGATCGGGACCGGTTGCAGCCGAGAGTCGAGCACCACGGCGTCGATTCCGCGGATGGGACCGCCGATGGTGATCGGCTCCCCCGGTGAGAGTGGGTCACTGATGGCAACCATGACAGTGGTTTCGGTCGGACCGTATCCGTTGTGCAGTCTGCGCCCGTTGCCCCAGCTCGAGACCAATTCCGGCGTGCACACGTCGCCGCCGACGACTACGCATTCCAGTGCCGTCACGCCCGCCGGATCGACGGTCGCCAGCGCAGCCGGAGTAATGAAGGCATGAGTGACCTCGTGGCTTCGGAGGAACTCGCTCAACGCCTCCCCTCCGTAGATGTCGGGAGGGGCGATCACCATCGTCGCGCCGGTCGAACCGGCGAGCAGTAGCTCGAGTACGGCGCCGTCGAAGCTCGGTGACGCAAAATGCAGAGTTCGCGACCCGGCGGTGATCCGGTACCGATCCTGTTGTTCGCGAGCAAGATTGGCCAAACCCGCGTGAGTGACGACGGTGCCCTTCGGCACTCCGGTCGAGCCGGAGGTGTAGATGACGTACGCAGCCGACGCCGCAGTGATCGACGCTGTTCTGTCAGCGTCGTCGATGGCAGCGTCGGAGTAGGCGGCACATTCTGCAACCGTGTCCGCGTCGCCGAGGTCGATCCAGACTGCGACGTTCCCACCGGCTGCCGGACCGGCCGCAACCTCGGCGGACCGAATTCCGATCCGCACACCCGAATCCGCGAGCATGTGCGCAACTCGATCTGCGGGATAACGGGGATCGACCGGGACGAAAACGCCACCGGCTTTGGTGACCGACCAGACTGCGAGCACGGAGTCGACCGATCGGGCAACGGCCAGTGCGACCGGTGTCTCGGGGCCGACGCCCAGGTCCATGAGGTATCGAGCGATCCGATTCGATCGACGCTCCAGCTCCCCGTACGAGAGTGAGCGCTCGGAGTCTTCGAGGGCGATCGCGTCGGGATACTTCCTCGCGGTGTCTCCGAGGATCTGCGCCAGCGTCGATTCGCCCACCGAAGCCACACCGCGTCGCGGCAACGTCGCGGCACTCTCCCGCGATCCGAGTACACGAAGGTCACCAACCGGTGCAGTCGGTTCCGACACTGCCGATTCCACGAGGGTTACGAAGTTTCGCGCCAAGGCTTCGACGGTCGCGTTGTCGAACAGGTCGGTGGAATAGGTGAACGTGGCATCGATTCCTGCTGCGGCCCCGGCCTCGTGACGTTCGGTGACGGTGAGCTCGAGGTCGAACTTGGTCAGCCCCGTCTCGACTGCCCGCGCCGTCATCGACACCCCTGCCAGTTCGGCTGTGTGGGTGGTGGCTATCCGCGAGGTGATGGCCGCTTGAAAGACCGGGTGGTGTGCGGGCGAGCGGTCCAGTTCGAGCGCGTCCACGACGACGTCGAAAGGCACGTCCGCATTGTCGAAGGCATCCACGTCGACGGCCCTGACCTGTGACAGGTGTGCGGCGAACGTTGCGTCCCGATCGACGACGGTCCGCAGGGCAAGAGTGTTGACGAACATGCCGACGAGCAGATCGAGAGATCTGTCCCCTCGTCCGGCCACCGGTGTTCCGATGACGATGTCGTCCGTGCCGCTGTACCTGGCCAGAAGCAGGGCGAAGCACGCGTGCAGGGCGATGAACGGCGTGGCGTCGTGATCGGCGGCAAGTACAACGAGCTTCTGATGCGTGGAAGCGCCGATTCTGATGTCGACTCCGGCTCCGCGCATGGTCGGGTCGAGTGCGCGCGGACAGTCCGTCGGCAGGTGGAGCTGCTCGGGTGCTCCTGCCAGCTGCCGCTTCCAGAACGTGATCTGTGAGTGGGCAAGCGATTCGGTGGATGCCGTGTCCCCGAGGTGTTCTCGGTGCCAGAGCGTGTAGTCGGCGTACTGCACTGGAAGCGGTGCCCACTGCGGGCTGTTGCCGCCGACGCGAGCGGCGTAAGCGCCGGTGAGATCAGCAGCCAACGGGGCGAGTGACCAACCGTCGGCCACCATGTGATGCAGAACCACTACGAGGACAGCTTCCTCCTCATCGCCTTCCTTCTCGGCGGCGACATTGATCAGCAGGTAGCGCACCGGACGTTCGCGGACCAGATCGAAACCGGCCGAAGAGAATTCGAAGATCACTCTCTCGAGGCTTCCGCGTTCCACGTCGATCGACTCGAGCCCTGCGATCCCCTCGCCCAGGCCCAGAACCTTCTGCGTCGCGTTGTCCCCAACCTGAGGAAACACGGTGCGTAGTGACTCGTGACGTGTCACGACGTCCACGATCGCGGCACTGAGTGCGTCGGGATCGACGGCGCCGCGCAACGACACCGCCAGTGGAATGTTGTACGCACCTGATTCCGGTGCCACGCGGTTCAGGAACCACAGTCGCTGCTGCGCGGGAGCGAGAGGCAGTACAGCCGGCCGGGCCACGACCTGAATACCGTCGGCGACCGGGGTCTGTGCCGCACGCTCGATCGTCGCCGCGATCCCGGACACCGTGGGATGGTCGAAGAGTGCACGCAGCGGCATTTTAACCCCGGTGGCTTCGGTCAAGCGCGCTACCGCCGTCGTCGCTACCAGCGAGTTTCCGCCCAGATGGAAGAAATTATCGTCGAGTCCGAGCGGTCCACTACCCAGGATGTCAGCCAGAACCGCCGCAACCTTGCCCTCGGTCGGGGTCGTCGGGGGTCGGAAGACCTTGGTGGAGGCCAGGATAGGCGAAGGCAGCGCACGCCGGTCCAGTTTTCCGTTGGTGGTCAACGGAATCGAATCGAGGACCATGAAGGCATCGGGAACCATGTAGGTCGGGAGGGCTTCGGCGGCGTGAGCTCGGAGGGCTTCGGCGTCCACGACGTCGGAAGCGGTCACATAGGTCACGAGAGCGCCGCCCGCCGGCGTCGGAGCCACGACGGTCACGGCGTCGTCGATTCCCGGCGCGCCGAGGATGACGGAATCGATTTCGCCGAGTTCGATCCGGAATCCGCGGATCTTGACCTGCGCGTCGCCGCGTCCGAGGTACTCGAGTTGTCCGGGCGCAATCCATCGTGCGCGGTCGCCGGACCGGTACAACCGTCGTCCGCCGGCATTGAAAGGATCGGCAACGAACCGGCCCGCGGTGAGGTCTGGACGGCCGAGATAGCCACGGGCGAGTTGACCGCCGGCGACATAGATCTCCCCCGCGATCCCCACCGGGACCGGGGAGAGATGCTCGTCGAGCAGGTACACACGAAGTCCGTCGATCGCGTCACCGATCCGGCTGCCGGTCAGCGCACTCGCGCTCGCCCGGTCGAGTTCGAGATGGGTGACGTGCACCGTCGTCTCGGTGATGCCGTACATGTTGACGAGTGCAGGCGCGGATTCCGTGTGACTTTCGTACCCCGGGTGATTGTCGTACCAGCGCCCGAGGCGACGAAGATCCAAGGCTTCGCCACCGAAGATCACGTACCGGAGCCGGGTCTCCGAATCGGCTCGAAGGTCGGCTTCGATGTACTGGTAGAAGGCCGAGGGCGTCTGATTGAGCACGGTGACGCCTTCTGCGGCGACCAGCGCCCGGAAGGCGTCAGGGTCGCGTGATACCTCGTGATCGACCAGGACCAGCGTTCCGCCGTGGAGCAGCGCGCCCCACAGTTCCCAGACCGAGAAGTCGAAGGCGAACGAGTGGAACATCGTCCACACGTCGTTGCCGTCGAATCCGAATTCGACGTGCGTGTTCTCGAACAATCGCACCACGGTGGCGTGGGTGACGGAGACACCTTTGGGTCGGCCCGTCGACCCCGAGGTGTAGATCACGTACGCCAGATTGTCGGCTCCGTGTCCGCGCGGGCGCTCATCGGTTTCCAGACTCTCACCGGAGTATTCGTCGGATTCGACGCCGACGACCACCACGTCAGAGTTCGGGAAGGCGGAGTTCGGGAAAGTGGAATCGGAGATGACGCACACCGGTTGCGCATCCTCGACCACGTATGCCAAACGCTCGGCGGGGTGTGCACGATCGAGTGGGAGGTATCCGCCGCCGGCCTTCACTACCGCGACAGCGGCAACGATCATGTCCACGGATTTCGGCAGCATGATTCCGACCAACGACTCGGATTGCACGCCATGATCGACGAGCTTGCGCGCCAACTGATTCGATCGTCGATCGAGTTCGCGGTACGACACGCGCTCGCTGCCCGCGACCACGGCGATCGCTTCCGGGGTCGCCCGAATGCGGTCGGAAAGGATCTCGGAGAGCGTTCGGACCGGGGTAATCGGCAGAACGGGCGGCACCAGCGCCTGGCGCGCCTCCGGGCGCAGTAGATCCACTGAGCCGAGCGCCGAGTGCGGAGTACCGACCATCGCGGTCAAGATTCGTAGATAACGGTCGGCGAGGTCCTCGGCTTGCTCTTTCGTGCCGAGCCAATCCAGAACACCGGAGATCGGCTGATCGAAATCGGCATGCTCACCAGTCGGAATCGCCAGGGAGACAAACAGTTCCGGCACGGTGGCCAGATCCGATCCGATAGGCGCACCGACCATGAGCCCCGGAAATCTCGGGTGAGCATCCAGCGGCTCCTCGAAACAGACCATCGCCCGGAACAACGGGCCCGTCTCGACCCAGCGGCCGTCACCGAGTGCGGCGGTCACCGAAGACAGAAGAATGTCTGCGTGTTCGAGAGCTTCGATTGCGACGGTGTCCACCGCACCGACCAGGTCGGTGAGCGTCATGGTGTTCGACACCGTCGAGCGAAGCACCAACTGGTTGGCGAACATCGAGACGAAATCGTCCGGATTGGAGGCGCCGTACCCTCGGACCGAGACGCCGATCGACACCTCGTCGGCCGAACCGACGCGGCGCAGCAGTCCGGCCATCGCAGACTGGAACAGCACGAACAGACTCGTGTTCATCGTCGTCGCCATCGTCTCGAGGCTCCGGCAGAGGCCTGCCTCGATCTCGAGGGGCGTGGACGTTCGACCGGTTCCGGCGACGACCGGCAAACCCAGTTCCTCGGCGGGGTTCGACAAGGTCGCAGACCAGTACTCGACGTTGCGGGCGTGTTGGACTTCGGCGATCCATTTCCCCGCGGCGTCGGGGTCGATGTCCATCAATCGAGTTCCCGATTCTGCGGCGCAGAATAATTCGAGGAATTCGAGGAAACGCCGGTGGTGACGCGAGATGTCCTCGTTGGTGTACAGGTCTGGGTTCGCGGCGAAGTCGATCTGGATCTCTTCGGCTGCGGAAGTCTGATAGACGTTGACGGAGAGGTCTTCGATCGGCCCGGTCGAGATCACGTTCAGTTCGCCGTGCGCGTCCCCGAGAGTGATTCCGGAATGGAACAGCATGAGGTTGATCAACGGCCCGTGGAAGCCTCGTCCGTCGGCGATGCTGTGATCACCGGCGTTGAGGTCGCGTCGTAGGTCCTCGTGGCGGTACTTCTGATGACGCAGTGCGCCGGTGAGTTCGATCTTCACCTCGTGCAGCAGGTCCCCGACCGCGAAATGCGGATCGACGCTCGCACGTATCGGGACGACGTTCGACATCATTCCGCCGGACCTGCGAGCAGCTTTTGTCGTCCGCCCCGAGACCGGCAGGCTGAGGACCACGTCGCGGGTCCCGGTGGCCCGGGCGAGGTAAGCCGCCAGTGCACCGATCACCACTGACGACGTCGTCACGTCGTGGGCGGCGGCCAGCCGTTCGAGGGAGCTCCGCAGTTCCGTAGGTACCGTGGCCGACCGTAGGCGTGACCATGCCTGCGACGGAGCAGTCGAGGACGCGAGCGAGGTTCCGCCCGGTTTGTCGGCCATCTTGGTGTTCCAGTAGTCGCGATCGCGTTCCCACCGGGTTGAGCCCAGATAGTCGGCCTCTGCCTTCACCAACGATTGGAGGGGGGCAGTTACCGCTGGGGGAACTGGTAGATCGCGCACCGCGGCGGTGTAGATCTCGGCTGTGCGGTTCATCATCGACATCGCGCCGAAACCGTCGAGCGCTACGTGATGAATACGGCTGTACCAGTAGTAATGGTCGTCGCGAAGCACCAGGACTGCCAGCCTGACCAGGCGATCGGTGAACGGATCGATGGCAGCAGTGTGCTCTCTGCGCATCCATTCCTGCGCTGCAGATTCCGGATCCGATTCGGCGCGAAGATCGACCACGTCGAGGGAGTCGTCCATGTCGAGATCGAGCCACTGACGCGCAACCCCGTCCACCTCGACCAGGCGCAGATATCCGGAGCCGATCTCACGACCGGTCTGTTTACTGGCAGCGGTCAGCAGCTCGATGTCGAGCGGGCCGTCCACGTCCACGTACTGAGCGATGCTGACGGGAATCTCGGGTCGAAGCTGTTGTGCGACAAGCAGGGAAAGTTGCGCGGCAGAAAGAGGGAAGGTGAGTTCGTCGTCCGGACGAGCTGCGGAAACGATTCCTCGGTCGGGACTGCCATCCACACGAATCTCCCTCTTACAACTTGATCATGATGCAAACAGGTATATGCGTCCGCTGGACGCTTCGAACTGATCGGGGCACTTCGAAAATGAGACGAATACTTTGGAAAGCTCGGGTGGAAACTGGCAAATCGCCCGCCGGAGATCACATCGTGACAATCAGCTGCGATGTTACCGATCAGTCAGCTTCCAGCAAATATTCATCAAACAACCATTTGGGACTATTGTCCTGAATATCATGGCTAAAACGGCCCTATATAACAAACCGAAGCGCCGGTACCCGACGAACGGGCACCGACGCTCCGGTGAAATGTATTCAGTTGATCGTGCCGAGGTTGCTTGTCAGACCGTGAAGCCGAGTGCGCGCAGTTGCTCGCGTCCGTCTTCGGTGATCTTGTCCGGTCCCCACGGCGGCAACCACACCCAGTTGATCTTCATGTCGGTACACAGATCGCTACGCACAAGTGCGCCGCGCGCCTGGTCCTCGATCACGTCGGTCAACGGGCACGCCGCCGACGTCAAAGTCATGTCGATAGTGACGACACCGTCGTCTTCGAAGAGTCCGTAGACCAAGCCGAGATCGACGACGTTGATTCCCAGTTCGGGATCGACGACGTCGCGCATCGCTTCTTCGAGTTCGTCGAGTCGCTCAGGCGACGGGACAGTGCCACTGCCCTGTGCGCCACCGAATTCCGCAGTGGAATCGGGATTCGGATTCACCGGAGCGCCGACCTCGGCGTCCTGCACTGGTTGTGTCTCGGTCATGATCCCTGTCCTTCAGTCGTGTCGACCAATTCACTGCTGCTGTCCGCCGTCGTCACAGCACTGCCGTCGACAATCTGGACTACAGCATCCTTGAATGCCATCCATCCGAGCAAGGCGCACTTCACGCGTGCCGGATACTTCGAGACTCCGACGAACGCGATACCGTCGCCGAGAACGTCCTCGTCCCCCTCGACGGTGCCCCGACTGCTCACCATCTCGTTGAACGCCGTCACCGTCTTCAGTGCGTCGGTGACCTGCATCCCGATGACGAGGTCGTTGAGCACCGACGTCGACGCCTGGCTGATCGAACAACCCTGACCGTCGTACGAGACGTCGGAGACCGTTCCGTCCTCGGATATCTGGACGCGCAACGTCACCTCGTCGCCACACGTCGGGTTGACGTGGTGCACCTCGGCGCCGAACGGCTCACGGAGTCCGCGGCCGTGCGGATGTTTGTAGTGATCGAGGATCACTTCCTGATACATCTGCTCCATGCGCATGATTCAGTTCAACTCCCCTGCGACACCGAAAAATTCCTGCGCACGCTTGATCGCGGCAACGAGAACATCGATTTCCGCGGTGGTGTTGTAGAGCGCAAACGACGCACGGGCCGTCGCAGCGACACCGAACTTACGATGCAGCGGCCACGCACAATGGTGTCCGACGCGAATCGCGACGCCCTCGTCGTCGAGGATCTGTCCGAGGTCGTGGGCGTGAATACCGTCCACGACAAAGGAAATCGCTCCGCCGCGGTTCTCGGACGTCTGCGGTCCGATGATGCGCAGACCTTCGATCGCCGACAACTTTTCGAGAGCAGCCTCCACCAACACGTGCTCGTGCGCGGCGACTGCGTCCATCCCGAAGGTGTTCAGGTAATCCACGGCAGCGCCCAACCCGACCACCTGTGAGGTCATCGGTACGCCGGCTTCGAAACGCTGAGGCGGTGGCGCGTAAGTGCTGACCTCCATGGTGACCGTCTCGATCATCGAGCCACCGGTGATGAACGGAGGCATCGCTGCCAGCAGTTCACGACGGCCGTAGAGAACTCCGACCCCCGAAGGGCCGAGCATCTTGTGACCGGAGAACGCCGCGTAGTCCACTCCCAGTTCGTGGAAGTCGACCGCCATGTGAGGCACCGACTGGCACGCGTCGAGCACGACGAGCGCACCGACGGCGCGTGCTCGTCGCACCAATTCCTCGACGGGCGCGATCGCGCCGGTCACGTTGGACTGGTGGGTGAACGAAACGACCTTCACCGCGTCCGTCAGCTCCAGCGAATCGAGATCGATCCGGCCGTCGTCGGTGACGCCGTACCACTTGAGCGTCGCACCGGTTCGGCGCGCAAGTTCCTGCCAGGGAACGAGGTTGGCGTGGTGTTCGAGTTCGGTGATGACGATTTCGTCGCCAGGACCGACATGGCGGTCGAAGCGATCGTCACCGAGAACGTAGGTCACCAGATTGAGAGCCTCGGTGGCGTTCTTGGTGAACACCAACTCGTCCGAATCCGCACCCACGAAGGAAGCGATGGTGGCGCGAGCATTCTCGTACGCGTCAGTCGCCTCTTCTGCGAGCTGATGAGCACCCCGGTGTACTGCCGCGTTACACGTGGTCAGGAAGTCCCGTTCGGCATCGAGAACCTGGACCGGACGCTGTGAGGTAGCGCCGGAATCCAAGTACACCAAAGGTTTTCCGTCGCGCACGGTTCGCGCCAGGATCGGGAAGTCGGCCCGAACCGCTGTGACGTCGAGCTCGCGCACCGAGGTGGTCATCGTGATTACGCTCCCTGGGTAGCTGCGGTGTCCGCGGTGAAACGAACGTAGCCGTTGGTCTCGAGCTCGTCGGCCAGCTCCGGTCCACCGGACTCGACGATGCGGCCACCGACGAACACGTGAACGAAGTCGGGGTTGATGTAGCGCAGAATGCGCGTGTAGTGCGTGATCAGCAGAACGCCGCCGTTCTCGCGCTCCTTGTAGCGGTTGACGCCTTCGGAGACGGTGCGCAGAGCGTCGACGTCGAGGCCGGAGTCGGTCTCGTCGAGGATCGCGATCTTCGGCTTGAGCATGCCCAACTGCAGGATCTCGTGGCGCTTCTTCTCGCCACCGGAGAAGCCTTCGTTGACCGAGCGCTCGATGAACGAGGGATCGATCTCGAGCTCGCTGAGGGCTTCCTTGACTTCCTTGACCCAGTGGCGCAGCTTGGGAGCCTCGCCTCGCACGGCCGTAGCGGCGGTGCGCAGGAAGTTGGACATGGAAACGCCGGGAACCTCGACGGGGTACTGCATGGCCAGGAAGAGCCCGGCACGCGCACGCTCGTCGACGCTCATTGCGAGGACGTCTTCACCGTTGAGGGTGATGGAGCCGGACGTGACCTGGTACTTGGGGTGACCGGCGATGGCGTACGACAGAGTCGACTTGCCGGAGCCGTTGGGGCCCATGATCGCGTGGGTCTCCCCCGAGCGGACCGTCAGGTCGACGCCCTTGAGGATCTGGATGGGCTCGGCGTTGGCATCGGAGTTGGCGACCTCGACGTGCAGGTCACGAACCTCGAGGACCGAGGTGGTGGTGTTGTCACTGGTAGACATGAAATTCCTTCAAGATGAGGCGGGCGAGCGTAGCGACGGGGTGGTGTCGCAGGCGGGGCGGTCAGGAGCCGACGGCTGCGAGTTCGGCTTCGACTGCGGCTTCGAGGCGATCGCGCACCTCGGGAACAGCGATCTTGTTGATGATTTCGTGGAAGAACCCACGTACGACCAGACGACGAGCCTGATCCTCCGAGATACCACGAGCACGCAGGTAGAACAGCTGCTCGTCGTCGAAACGTCCCGTTGCACTTGCGTGGCCGGCCCCGACGATCTCACCGGTTTCGATTTCGAGGTTCGGAACCGAGTCGGCGCGGGCGCCGTCGGTCAGCACCAGGTTGCGGTTGAGCTCGAACGTGTCGGTGCCCTCCGCTGCGGCGCGGATGAGAACGTCGCCGATCCACACGGTGTGCGCGTCGGGCTTACCGGATCCGGGATCTCCCTGAAGCGCACCCTTGTAGACCACGTTGGACTTGCAGTTGGGCTGCGAATGATCCACCAGCAGACGCTGTTCCAGATGCTGGCCGGCGTCGGCGAAGTACAGGCCGAGCAGTTCGGCGTCGCCGCCCGGTCCGTCGTACTTGACGGTGGCGGACAGGCGAACCAGGTCGCCGCCCAGGCTGATCGAGGTGTATCGAAGCACTGCGTCGCGGTTCAGGCGAGCGTGGTGTGACGTCACGTGAACTGCGTCGTCCGCCCAGTCCTGGATGGCCACCACGGTCAGCTGCGAACTGTCACCGAGAACGAATTCGATGTTCTCCGCGAAGGTTCCGCTGCCGCGCTGGTCGATCACGAACGTCGCCTTGGCGAACTGCGCCAGACGAATCTGGGTGTGTCCGTAGGCGACGTTGTCGACTCCGGGGCCGGTCATGGTGACCACAACGGGCTTCTCGACCTCGACCTCGGCACCAACCGAGATGACCGTTGCCGTCTCGAAGCTCGAATACGCCTGCGCTGCAATGCGATCAGCGGGAACGCCGGCTTTGCCCAGACGTGCGTCGTCACGCCCGACGGTCTCGACGGTGATGTCGCTTCCGCCGTCGACCTCGACGGTGACCTGTCCGTTGGCGACGGCGCTGCCGTCGTGCAATCCCCGGAGGCGACGCAGCGGGGTGAACCGCCAGATCTCGTCACGTCCGCCGGGAACCTCGAAAGCATTGACGTCGAACGAGGAGAACTGCTCACCCTTGTTCGTGATGGGTGAGCCGGTGGCTGCACCCTTTACAGGAGCGGTCGGGTTCTCCCCGGCAACAGCTCCGATGACTCCGGTCTCTGGCGTGGTCACTAACCCACAGCCCCTTCCATCTGAAGTTCGATAAGGCGGTTGAGCTCGAGCGCGTACTCCATCGGGAGTTCCTTCGCGATGGGCTCGACGAATCCACGCACGATGGTGGCCATCGCCTCGTCCTCGGTCAGTCCGCGGCTCATCAGGTAGAAGAGCTGATCGTCACTGACCTTCGAAACGGTGGCCTCGTGACCCATGGTGACGTCGTCCTCGCGGATGTCGACGTACGGGTAGGTGTCGCTTCGGCTGATCTGGTCGACGAGCAGAGCGTCACACTTGACGGTCGACTTGGAGCCGTGGGCACCCTTGTTGACCTGCACCAGACCGCGGTACGACGCACGTCCACCGCCGCGGGCGACAGACTTGCTGATGATGGTCGAGGACGTGTGCGGCGCGAGGTGGAGCATCTTGGCGCCGGTGTCCTGGTGCTGGCCCTCGCCGGAGAACGCAACGGAGAGAACCTCACCGCGGGCGTACTCGCCCATCAGCCACACGGCCGGGTACTTCATGGTGACCTTGGAGCCGATGTTGCCGTCGACCCACTCCATGGATCCGCCGGCCTCGACCTTGGTGCGCTTGGTCACCAGGTTGTAGACGTTGTTGGACCAGTTCTGGATGGTCGTGTAGCGGCAGTGGCCGCCCTTCTTCACGATGATCTCGACGACGGCCGAGTGCAGTGAATCGGACTTGTAGATCGGCGCGGTGCAACCCTCGACGTAGTGCACGGAGGCATCTTCGTCGACGATGATCAGGGTGCGCTCGAACTGACCCATGTTCTCGGTGTTGATGCGGAAGTACGCCTGCAGCGGGATGTCCACGTGGACTCCCGGCGGAACGTAGATGAACGAGCCGCCCGACCACACGGCGGTGTTCAGCGCGGAGAACTTGTTGTCGCCGGCCGGGATGACCGATCCGAAGTACTCCTTGAACAGCTCCGGGTGCTGCTTGAGACCGGTGTCCGTGTCGAGGAAGATGACGCCCTGCTCCTCGAGGTCCTCACGGATCGAGTGGTAGACGACCTCGGACTCGTACTGAGCTGCGACGCCGGCAACGAGGCGCTGCTTCTCCGCCTCGGGGATGCCGAGCTTGTCGTACGTGTTCTTGATGTCCTCGGGCAGGTCTTCCCACGACTCGGCCTGCTTCTCGCTGGACCGGACGAAGTACTTGATGTTGTCGAAGTGAATACCTTCGAGGTCGCTGCCCCAGTTCGGCATCGGCTTCTTGTCGAAGGTGCGCAGCGCCTTGAGGCGGATGTCGAGCATCCACTCGGGCTCGCTCTTCTTGGCGGAGATGTCCCGCACGACAGCCTCGGACAACCCGCGCTGCGCGCTGGCTCCGGCTTCGTCGGAATCGGACCAGCCGTAGCCGTAATGACCGAGGGACGCGATGGTCTCTTCCTGCGTGAGCGGCTCGGTGCCTGCTGCCGCAGTGGTAGTCGCCTGGTCTGATGTGACGGTCATGCGAGCTCCTTCCGGAGTCTTGTTTCTTGACGGCTGCTCGGTTTCAGCGAGGGCTGGTCGCTGTGGTCGAGCAGTTCTGACTTTGAAGAACTAGCTGAAAAATCTCTATTCGAACGCTGCACGGTGGCAACGCTCTGTAAAACACTCTGGTCCGGTCATCTACTCCCGGTGGACACGAGGGGAACGTGCGTCGTGCAGGCGCAGTCACCGTTGGCGATGGTCGCCAGACGCTGAACATGAGTCCCGAGCAATTGCCGGAATGCTTGCTGCTCTGCCTCGCACAGTTCCGGAAACTCTTCTGCCACATGGGAAACCGGGCAATGGTGTTGGCAGATCTGCACGCCGTTGCCGACCGGCCGGGTCGACGCTGCGAACCCCACCGCGTTGAAGGCTTCGGCGATTGCGTCCGCTGTCGCCTCGACGTTGTCGACATCTGTCGGATCAGCCGGTTCGACGTCTCCGACGATCGCCTGAACCCGACGCTTGGCGAACTCCTCGATTGCCGCGTCTCCGCCGATTTCACGGAGTTGCCGCATCGCGGCTCCCGCCAGATCGTCGTAGGTGTGGCCGAGGCGGCCTCGGCCGGTCGCGGTGATCTGGAACTGCTTGGCGGGACGACCTCGTCCACGCTGACGCAGCGACGCCGCCGAAGCGGTTCGGGCTTCGCCGGACTCGATCAAAGCGTCCAAGTGACGTCGGACACCTGCGGCACTCAAACCGAGGCGCGTGCCGATTTCGGAGGCGGTAATGGGGCCTTCTTCGAGTAGCAGCTTGACCACTGCGGCCCGGGTCTGGCCTTCGACGCTCACCGTCACCGGATTTGCGGCAGCACTAGGCGAGGTCGCTACAGTGGGCTGACCTGCAACTTCCTTGCTTCGAGGGTCTGACGCATTTCTTTTCACAACACAAGTGTGACGGAATTCTTTTCGCAGGTCTACTAAGGGCAACCTGCATTACATTCGGGAATATCCGGACAACGTACGTTGTTTGTGCTTGTCTGTCCGGCTGGATGGAGCCGCTACGCTGCCTGGTGTGCCGCAGACCCCCGAGAAGACGACGACCGCGCGATCGGCGCGCGCGATCCTGCTGGAAAAACCCAAGGCACTCGCGCTTTCCACAATCGGCGTTCGACCTTTCGGATCCGCTCCCCGGCAGAGTATGGCCGCGGTGCTGCACGGCGACGAGGACGAGCGCCCGGGCCTGAACGCGAAGGAAACCGCACAACTGCGAGGGATTCGCCGATTCGGCGCAACCGGCGCGGTCTTGATGGCAGTCGGAGCGCTCGGCGCCGGCGCACAACCCGTCCTGCAGAATCCGACCGCAGGACTTCGAGTCCTCAGCCTTCCCGGACGTATGCCGACGGTCTCACTCACCATGACGATGACCGGAACCGTGCTCGTCGTTCTGGCCTGGCTGATGATGGGCCGATTTGCAGTCGGGGACATACGCAGCCGTTCCGGCGCACCGCGGCGCATGACCCGTTCCCAGTTGGACCGCACACTCCTGCTGTGGATCCTGCCGCTCTCGGTCGCACCGCCGATGTTCAGCCGCGACGTCTACTCGTATCTGGCTCAAAGCGAAATCGCGGCCCGTGGACTCGATCCGTACGCCATCGGCCCCAAGGCGGCACTGGGCGTCGACCACGTTCTCACCCGCACGGTTCCGACGATCTGGCGCGACACCCCGGCTCCGTACGGACCGTTCTTCCTGTGGCTGGGACGCGGGATCAGCTCACTGACCGGCGACAACATCGTGGCCGGAATCTTCTTGCACCGCTTGCTCGCATTGGCCGGCGTCGCGCTCATCGTGTGGGCGATACCGCGACTGGCCAAGCGATGCGGTGTCTCTGCCGTCAGTTCGCTCTGGCTCGGTGCCGCGAACCCGCTGTTGCTCTTCCACTTGGTGGCCGGCATCCACAACGAAGCACTCATGCTCGGGTTGATGCTCGCCGGAATCGAGATCGCTCTTCGCGCAGTCGAAGGGTCCGGGCCCATCCGTGGGCGAGCGCTGTTCTATCTCGTTGCGGGATCAGGTTTGATCGCCTTGTCGTCGACCGTCAAAATTCCGTCCTTGCTTGCACTGGGATTTGTCGGCATGGCTTTGGCCCGGCGTTGGGGTGGAACCTGGAAAGCCCTGGCGGGAGCCGCGATTCTCCTGGGCATCGTTGCCGCTGTCGTCACGTTTGTCATCAGCGTGGCCAGTGGGCTCGGTATGGGTTGGATCAACACCCTCGACACCGCCACGGCAGTCCGGAGTTGGATGTCCATCCCGACGCTCCTGGGCGTCGGCACGGGATTGGCAGGCGTACTGCTCGGACTCGGCGATCACACGACGGCGATCCTCACGATCACGCGGCCCATCGCAACTCTCGTCGCCATGCTCGTCACCGCACGGATGATGATCTCGGTGTACATGGGCCGCATACACCCGGTCGGTGGACTCGGTATCGCACTCGGAGCGATCGTTCTCCTGTTCCCCGTCGTTCAGCCGTGGTACCTGCTGTGGGCGATCCTTCCGTTGGCGGCGTGGGCCACCGCACCGATTTTCCGCATCCCTGCCGTCGTCTTCACCTCGATCGTCAGCGTCATGTTGATGTCCAACGGCGCCGAATACCTTCCGTTCATGATCGTGCAGGCCGTCATCGCGACCATCCTCACCGCCGGAACGCTCATCGTCTTCACCCGCAGTTCACTCCCCTGGCGTAGCGACAAGCCAGTAGCGGAGATCACGAAAGGCGGACCGGTAGACGAAGACAACTCGGCGGGGGCTTACGCTGATTCCCCGTGACCTCGAGAGCCTCCAGATCGTCGACGCCGGCGGTACAGATCCAGGGTGTCGTCAAGTCCTTCGACGGTGTTCGAGCCGTCGACGGTATCGATCTCACTGTCGAGACGGCCCAGGTCGTTGCCCTGCTCGGCCCCAACGGAGCCGGTAAGACGACCACCGTCGAAATGTGCGAAGGTTTTGTCACCCCCGATGCCGGCACGGTTCGAGTGCTCGGTCTCGACCCCATCGCCGACTCCGGTGAAGTCCGCTCGCGAATCGGCGTCATGCTGCAGGGCGGCGGCGCGTACCCCGGGTCCAAGGCCGGGGAAATGCTCGACCTTGTGGCCGCATACTCGGCCGACCCGCTCGATCCCGCCTGGCTCCTTTCCAAACTCGGCCTCACCGATGCGCGCAAGACCCCGTACCGCCGCCTCTCCGGAGGCCAGCAGCAACGACTGTCACTGGCGTGCGCGCTGGTCGGCCGTCCCGAATTGGTATTTCTGGACGAACCCACCGCCGGCCTCGACGCTCAGGCACGTCTACTCGTGTGGGAACTCATCGACGCTCTGCGACGCGACGGCGTGAGCGTCCTGCTCACCACACACCTCATGGACGAGGCCGAAGCGCTCGCCGACGAACTGGTCATCATCGACCACGGCAAGATCGTCGCGTCGGGAACGCCGGCGGAGGTCACCAGCAAGGGCGCCGAAGGACAACTCCGTCTGACGACGGTTCCCGGTTTGAGCCTCGATTCGCTGGCCGGTTCACTCGCCGGGTTCCGCATCGAGGAATCCAACCCCGGCACCTATGTCGTCGAAGGTGCAATCGATCCGGCAACCGTGGCGACTGTCGCAACGTGGTTTGCCGATCAGGACGTGCTGATCAACGACATTCGCGTCGATCAACGGAGTCTGGAAGACGTCTTCCTCGAATTGACGGGCCGGGAACTGAGGGGATGACGGAGATCAAGGTCATGAACGAAACAGCGTCGAACGGCCAGAGCAGTCCCATCAGCGTTGCCAGAGACCGACGGCTCGCCGAGAACCGCTTCGAGCCAGGCACCTTCTCGCCGGATCCCCGCCCCAATTCGGCGGCCAAGATGCTGGCGGCGCAGACCAAACTGGAGCTGACTCTTCTGCTCCGCAACGGTGAGCAATTGCTGCTCACCATGTTCATCCCGATCACCCTGCTCATCGGACTGTGTCTACTTCCGATCGGCGATTTGGGCGATTCTCGGGTCGATACCGTGCTCCCTGGTGTCATGATGGTTGCCGTGATGTCGACGGCGTTCACCGGACAGGCCATCGCCGTCGGATTCGACCGCCGATACGGCGCGCTCAAGCGACTCGGTGCAACGCCGCTACCGCGGTGGGGAATCATCGCAGGCAAGAGCGCTGCCGTCATCATCGTCGTGGCTCTGCAGTCACTCTTGCTCGGCGCTATCGGTTTGGCGTTGGGATGGCGTCCGTCATTCGTCGAACTTGTACTCGGCGCAGTGGTCATTGCCATCGGTACTGTCACATTTGCAGCGCTTGGCCTACTGCTCGGCGGTACTTTGCGAGCAGAGATCGTTCTCGCTCTCGCCAACATCCTGTGGTTCATCATGGTGGGCATCGGCAGTGTGGTCTTCGCCAGTGGTGAACTTCCGACCGCCGTCCACACGCTGGTCCGCATTGTTCCGTCCGGCGCTCTCGCACACGCACTCGAAGCGGCCCTCGACACCTCGATGGACTGGTTCTCGATTCTCGTACTTCTCATCTGGGCCGCAGTGGCCGGAGTCTGCGCAGCAAGGTGGTTCAAGTTCACGTGAGTACACGACGGACAGCTCAGATCGTCGGCTGTGTGGCCGCAACAGTCATGTTGTGTGCCGGACCCGCAACGGCGACCCCTTCGGTGTCCGGTCCCCTCGCACCTGCAAATCCGTACCTCGGTCCCGTCGGTACTTCCACCATGCACGGTGACGCGGGCTCGTCCGACGTCACGCCGCTGCCTGGTCCAGGAACCGGCCCACACGAGGTGACAGCTTTCCCGATGATGGCCGCCTGCCCGACGGTCCTCCAGGGTTCCGACGGCATGGTCGTCTCGCTCTGCACGACGATGATCGGCCAGATCCCGACCATCCATTTGATCGATCCGAAGGCCGACGCCACGCCGTTGGGTAGATCCGTAGCACAACTGCCGCTCGCGAAGGGCAGTCTGCTCGGCGGCGTCTACGCCTACCTCGACAACGAGAACCGTCTCGTAGCCGTCGACGGAAACCGTCAACTGGTCCGCATTTCCCATGCGCAGAATCCGGACGGCAGTTGGCGGCTGGAACTCGCGGAGGTCATCGATCTCAGTGGTGCGGTTGCCGCCGACGACAACGTCACCGGCCTCGCTCCGGACTGGGACGGCAATGTCTGGTTCGCCACCGGGCACGGCACCGTCGGGTATGTCGGCGCGGATCGAATCGCGCACAGCATTGCGCTCCCCGAAGGTGAACAGGTGCAGAACAGCATCTCCACCTCCCCGACGGGCACTGCTGTCGCAACTACCCACGCGCTCTACCAACTGAAGCGAAATGGCGACGAGGTCGTCATCGACTGGCGTCAGCCGTACGACCGCGGGCCGGCCCGTAATCCGGGTCAGCTCAGCTGGGGAACCGGATCGACGCCGACATACTTCGGCCCGTCGACGGGCAGCGATTTCTTGACCATCGTCGACAACGCCCACCCGACAGTGAGCTTGCATGTCTATCGCGCTGACACGGGCGCCGAGGTGTGCACGCAGCCGGTGTTGTCCGCTGCCAGCCAGGACGGCTCACCGAGCGGCAGCGAGAACTCCCCCGTCGGCATCGGTCATTCCGTCTACGTCGCCGGCACTTACGGATACCCGTACCCCACGACTCCTGAAGGTGCCGGTCCAGCGGTCCCCGCCACGGCACCCTTCAACGGCGGAATGACCCGCGTCGACATCGATCCGGTCGGCTGCCATGTCGTGTGGGACAACACGATTCGCAGCTCCGCGGTACCTCACCTCTCGACGGCTGACGGCTCGATTTACACGGTGACACGGGACGGTGCTCCGAACACCTCTCCGCTGGACGGTTACTCCTTCGCGGTGATCGACTCGAAGGACGGGTCTCAGATCGGTTCGACTCCGTTGCCGTCGACGATCCTCAACGACACCCTTCAGATGTCTGCACTCATCACCGAGTCGGGCGAGTACTTCCAGGGAACGATCTCGGGAATCGTGCGAGTTCGCGCGAACTGACGCGAGCTGCCCCCACGGCTGCGCAGTTCTGGTCTCGACGAGTCGGGGCAGGCGCGGAGCGAGCTGGCCCCAACGACGCGGGGCAGGCGCGGAGCGAGCTGGCCCCAACGACACTGTGTAGTTGATGGGGAACTACGATCGTTGGCGTGGTGAATCGTGTGTATGCCGGATTTTTACGCTTGGTGGATCGACTACCTCTCCCCTCGCTGAAAACGCAGAAAATCATCGCGTTCATCGTGATCCTGACGCAGGGCGGCATCGCTGTCACCGGCGCGGTGGTGCGCGTGACGGACTCGGGGCTCGGTTGCCCGACGTGGCCGCAGTGCTTCCCCGGTAGCTTCGTCCCGGTCGGCCACGGACAGGTCGCGGTGATTCACCAAGCCGTCGAGTTCGGCAACCGCCTGCTGACCTTCCTGGTCGTCATCGTCGCCGCTGCGATCGTGCTTGCGGTGACTCGCGCTCGCCGACGCAAAGAGGTGCTTGTCTACGCCTGGATGATGCCGCTCGGCACTGTCGTTCAGGCAGTGATCGGCGGTATCACCGTCCTCACAGGCTTGCTGTGGTGGACGGTCGCCATTCACCTGGTTGCGTCGATGCTGATGGTCTGGGTTGCCACGGTGATGTACGCGAAGATCGCGGAACCCGACGAAGCAACAACTCTGGTCGTGATGCCGAAGCCGTTGCGCTGGCTTACCGCGCTGTCAGGTGTCGCGCTCGCCGGCGTTTTGGTCGCTGGAACTCTCGTAACGGGCGCAGGCCCGCACGCCGGCGACAAGGGACTGGACCGGACGGTGCCTCGCCTGGAGATCGAGATCGTGACGCTCGTCCATCTGCACTCACAGCTTCTGGTCGGATATCTCGCGCTGGTCGTGGGTCTGACCTTCGGCCTGTATGCGGTCGGGACATCCGCAGCCGTGAAGATCCGTCTGAAGGTCCTGCTGGGACTGATCCTCGCGCAGTCGCTCATCGGTGTCGTGCAGTACTTCACCGATGTGCCGGAAGTTCTGGTGATCATGCACGTCGCCGGTGCAGGACTGTGCACGGCTGCGACCGCAGCAGTTTGGGCTGCGGGTAAGACCCGCCAGTACACGCCGACCAATTCGCCGATACCAGCTGTCTGACGCTTCAAGACACGTGTGGGGCGTAGGAACACCAAAAGGTGTTCCTACGCCCCACACGTCATTTCAGGATTCGTTGCGAGCTTTCGGGAACCGAGTCTGGTTGGCGACCCAACCGGCCATCTTCTTGAAATGGCCTTCCTGCGGGGTGACGATGCTCGTCAGTTCGCGCTCCCACTCGGCAACGGTGACGTTGTCGAAGGACGCAACGACGGCATTGGCCGTGGCGAGGTCCTCGACGACCTGATCACCGAGGATGCCGTCGGCACCTACGAGGGTGATGCGAACGCCGGCCAGGCCGACCGGCTGGATGACGGCGCTGGCGGAGCCGCCGTGCTCGGCGACGAACTTGGTGATGGCGTTCACCGTGGACTTCGGCAGTTCCGGCGCGGACGGGGTGGCGTCCGACTTCTCGGTATCGGTGCTCATGACTCGACAATACTGGTCGGTAGCCCGGAAGCGACACCAGGCATGGACTGAGCGTCGGCCGCCTCGGGTGTAGAACAGAAACCATGCGAGCCATCTACGTGACCGAGACCGGCGGACCAGAGGTGCTGACTCTGACCGAACAACCCGAACCGACACCGGGCCCAGGCGATCTACTCGTCAAGACCGAAGCGATCGGCATCAATTTCATCGACACGTACTTCCGAATGGGCCAGTACAAGCGTCCGCTCCCCTACATTCCCGGCGACGAGGGCAGCGGTGTCGTCGAAGCTGTCGGTTCCGAGGTCAACGAATTCGCCGTGGGCGACCGGGTCGCGTGGGCCGCTGCCACTGGCAGCTATGCCGAGAAGGTGGCTGTTCCCGCCGCAGTCGCCGTGAAAGTGCCTGACGGTGTCCCGGCATCGGCCGCGGCGTCGGCGCTCCTGCAGGGGATGACAGCGCACTACCTCGCGAAGTCGACGTATCCGATCCAGAGCGGCGACACCGTGCTCGTGCACGCAGGCGCGGGCGGCGTCGGGTTGATCCTGACGCAGATGGCCGTCAGCCTCGGGGCGAAGGTCATCACGACTGTGTCATCGGATGCAAAGGAAGAACTCTCGCGTGGCGCGGGCGCCGCGGAGGTCCTGCGGTACGACGAGGACATCGCAGCGCGAGTCCGGGAGTTGACCGGCGGCGAAGGAGTAGCGGCGGCATACGACGGCGTCGGTGCGACAACTTTTGATTCGAGCTTGGCTTCCGTGCGCATCCGCGGCACGGTCGCTTTGTTCGGTGCGGCCAGTGGACCGGTTCCGCCTGTCGATCCGCAGCGGCTCAATTCGTCGGGTTCGCTGTTCCTGACGCGTCCGACGCTCGCGCATCACATTCGCACTCGAGAGGAACTGACCTGGCGTGCCGGCGATGTCTTCGACGCCATTGCGGACGGGAAACTCGATATTCGCGTCGGCGCCGAGTATCCCCTCGCCGATGCGGCAACAGCGCATCGGGATCTGGAAGGTCGAGCAACGACCGGGTCGATCGTTCTGATTCCCTAGCGAAGTGCTGTGCGCCTTTATTAACCGCCCGCGGTTAATAAAGGCGCACAGCAGAATCAGCTGAGCATGTCGCTGATCGTCTGGAGTCCGAGAACCGAGTCGACGGCGAGGCCGACGAACACGATCGCAAGATAGTTGTTGGACTGCAGGAACAAGCGTAGCGGTTTGACCTGAGCACCACCGCGAACGCTGCGGTACAGCTGATGTGCCATGAGCAGGAACCACGCACCGGCAACGATGGTGATGGCGGCGTAGATGACTCCCGATGCGGGCACGAGGACAAGCGTCGTGACGACCATTGCCCAGCTGTAGAACAGAATCTGCTTGGTGACGTGCTCTTCGGTGGCGATCACCGGAAGCATGGGAACACCGGCAGCTTTGTAGTCCTCTTTGTATCGCATCGCCAGCGCCCAGGTGTGCGGCGGCGTCCAGAAGAAGATGATCAGGAACAGCACGACGGGCTGCCAGCTCAGCGACCCGGTGACAGCGGCCCAGCCCACGAGGACGGGCATACATCCGGCTGCGCCACCCCAGATGACGTTCTGCCAGGTACGACGCTTGAGAACCATCGTGTAGATGAGGACGTAGAACGCGATCGTGATCACGACGAGGATGCCGGCTAGGAGGTTGGCTCGCCACCACAGCCACAGGAACGACGCGAGTCCGAGAAGGAGCCCGAAGACGAGCGCGTTGCGCGTCGGCACCGCCTCGCGGGCCAGCGGACGCTTCGCCGTGCGCTTCATGACCTTGTCGATGTCGGCGTCGACGACGCAGTTGAGCGAGTTCGCACTCGCCGCGCCCATCCAGCCACCGAAGAGGGTGCTGAGGATCAGAACGATGTCGACCGTTCCGCGATCGGCCAGCAGCATTGCCGGAATGGTTGCCACCAACAGCAATTCGATCACTCGCGGCTTCGTGAGCGCGATATAAGCCAGAACCTTGCCCGTTGCGCGACCCCACACCGTATCGGTATTGGTCGCCCGCGGGGCGGCACCTGGGCTGCCGAAGCCATGTCCGCTCGGCTGTTGCCCTGTCCGCACGTTCTCTCCTTGCACCACGCGTTACCGCACTAACTCTTCACGACACACTGCTGACACTGTTCTCTACTACGAACGATGGTAGACCGCAGCCATTGAGGAACCGAATCGACCCGGACAGCCAGGACCATTAGGCTGGGTTACGCAGTGGAGGGACACCCCACCCTCGCAATCCACGTACACCATGTCAGGAGACATCTGCCAGTGTCGATCACAGACGAGATCCACGTCCTCACGCAACCCGTCCACCCCTCGGACTGGACCGACCTGGACACCAAGGCTGTCGATACCGCCCGCGTGCTCGCCGCCGACGCGGTTCAGAAGGTCGGCAACGGCCATCCCGGAACTGCAATGAGCTTGGCGCCGTTGGCATACACCCTCTTCCAGCGCGTCATGCGCCACGATCCTTCGGATGCAGAATGGGTCGGCCGTGACCGCTTCGTTCTCTCCTGTGGCCATTCATCCTTGACGCTGTACACCCAGCTCTACCTGTCGGGCTACGGCCTCGAGCTCGCTGACCTCGAAGCTCTCCGCACGTGGGGCGCACTGACCCCCGGCCACCCCGAGGTCGGCCACACCGTCGGCGTTGAGATGACCACCGGTCCGCTGGGCCAGGGCCTTGCGTCCGCAGTCGGTATGGCGATGGCTGCGCGTCGTGAGCGCGGACTGTTCGATCCGGAGACCCCGGTCGGCTCCTCCCCCTTCGACCATCACATCTACGTGATCGCGTCCGACGGTGACATCGAAGAAGGCGTCACGTCCGAGGCCTCGTCCCTCGCCGGGGTCCAGGAACTGGGCAACCTCATCGTCTTCTACGACGACAACAAGATCTCCATCGAGCACGACACCACCATCGCTCTCGGCGAAGACGTCGGAAAGCGATACGAGGCGTACGGCTGGCACGTTCAGCACGTCGAAGGTGGCGAGAACGTCTCCGGCATCCTCGACGCGGTTGCCGCGGCCAAGGCCGTCGTCGATCGTCCGTCCATCATCTTGCTCCGCACCATCATCGGTTTCCCGGCTCCGAAGAAGATGAACACCGGCGACGTCCACGGCTCCGCTCTCGGTGCCGACGAAGTTGCAGCGGTCAAGGAAGCCCTCGGCTTCGATCCGGCCAAGTCCTTCGACGTCGACGCCGACGCTCTGGCTCACGCCCGTGAGGTCGTCTCCCGCGGCGCCGACGCACGCAAGGCATGGCAGGTCGAGTTCGACGCGTGGGCTGCACGTGAGACCGAGCGCAAGGAACTCTTCGACCGCCTGTTCGCCGGTGAGTTCCCCGCCGGCTGGGCCGACGCTCTCCCGACCTACGAGGCCGACGCCAAGGGCGTTGCGACTCGCAAGGCCTCCGGTTCGGCACTCAACGCGCTCGGACCGATCCTGCCCGAGCTGTGGGGCGGCTCCGCCGACCTCGCCGGCAGCAACAACACCACCATCAAGGGCGCAGATTCGTTCGGCCCGTTCTCCATCTCCACCAACGACTGGAATGCGCAGCCTTACGGCCGCACGCTCCACTTCGGCATCCGCGAGCACGCGATGGGCTCGATCCTCAACGGCATCGCGCTTCACGGACCCACCCGCCCGTACGGCGGAACCTTCATGGTCTTCTCCGACTACATGCGTCCGGCGGTTCGCCTGGCCGCACTGATGAAGACTGCCGTCACCTACGTCTGGACCCACGACTCCATCGGTCTCGGCGAAGACGGCCCGACCCACCAGCCGGTCGAGCACCTCGCTGCTCTTCGTGCGATCCCGAACCTCGCCGTCGTCCGCCCGGGTGACGCCAACGAGACCTCTTTCGCATGGCAGGCAGCACTCGAGAACAAGACGGGCCCGACGGCTCTGGCACTCACGCGCCAGGACATCCCGGTTCTCGAAGGCACCAAGGAGAAGGCTGCCGAGGGTGTCAAGCGCGGCGCTTACGTCCTCGTCGACGCAGCCAACGGTTCGCCCGAGGTCATCTTGCTGGCGACCGGTTCCGAACTGCATCTGGCCACCGAGGCTCGCGAAACCCTCGAAGCTCAGGGCGTCGCAACCCGCGTCGTTTCCGTGCCGTGCCTCGATTGGTTCCTCGAGCAGGATCAGGCGTACCGCGACGAGGTCATTCCGCCCGCCGTGCGCGCGCGTGTGTCCGTCGAAGCCGGCATCGCGATGCCGTGGTGGCGCATCCTCGGCGACGCCGGTCAGGCCGTCTCGCTCGAGCACTACGGCGCTTCCGCCGATTACAAGACCTTGTTCCGGGAGTTCGGCATCACTGCCGACGCGACTGTCGAAGCCGCGCAGCGCTCCCTCGCAGCTGTGAAGGGATGATCTCGATGACACAGAACGTGAATACCGAAAAGCTCTCCGCTGCAGGCGTTTCCATCTGGCTCGACGACCTCTCGCGGGATCGCATCCAGTCCGGCAACCTGCAGAACCTCATCGACACGAAGTCGATCGTGGGTGTCACGACCAACCCGTCGATCTTCCAGGCGGCACTGTCCAAGGGATCGGCGTACGACGCTCAGGTCCGTGAGCTCGCACAGCGCGGCGCCGATGTCGACGCCACCATCACCGCGGTGACCACCGACGACGTGCGTGCTGCGTGCGACATCCTGGCTCCGCAGTTCGAGGCGTCGAACGGCGTCGACGGCCGCGTGTCCATCGAAGTCGATCCTCGCCTGGCTCACGACACCGACGCCACCGTCGCGCAGGCGATCGAGCTGCAGAAGATCGTCGATCGTCCGAACGTCCTGATCAAGATTCCCGCGACGCTGGCAGGCATTCCCGCCATCGCCAAGGTGATCGGTGAGGGCATCAGCGTCAACGTCACCTTGATCTTCTCGGTCGAGCGCTACGAGGCAGTCATGGGCGCATACCTGGAAGGTCTGGACACCGCCAAGGCTGCCGGCCGCGACATCTCGTCCATCGAGTCGGTCGCCTCGTTCTTCGTCTCCCGCGTGGATTCCGAGATCGACAACCGCCTCACGGCAATCGGCACGCCGGAAGCCCTCGAGCTTCGTGGCAAGGCTGCACTCGCAAACGCACGTCTGGCGTACAACGCGTACCAGCAGATCTTCGAGGTGCAGCCGCGCTTCCAGGCTCTTCTGGCCGACGGCGCCAAGGCTCAGCGTCCGCTGTGGGCGTCGACCGGCGTGAAGAACCCGGATTACCCCGACACGCTCTACGTCACCGAGTTGGTTGCGCCGAACACGGTCAACACCATGCCGGAGAAGACGCTCGACGCTCTCGCCGACCACGGCGAGATCACCGGCGACACGATCTCGGGCACCGCTCAGGAGTCACAGGCGGTCTTCGATCAGCTCGCTGCAGTCGGCATCGATCTTGCGGACGTGTTCAAGGTCCTCGAGACAGAGGGCGTCGACAAGTTCGAGGTGTCCTGGAACGAGTTGCTCGACGCAACCGCCGAGCAGCTCCGCGCAGCAACCCAGAAGAGCTGAGCCTGTGAGCGATTCCGCGGCGGCATCAGATTGGGTGAATCCCCTTCGGGACAGCACCGACAAACGGCTTCCGCACATTGCGGGGCCCTGCGCCCTGGTGATTTTCGGTGTTACCGGCGACCTTGCCAGGCGCAAGCTCATGCCCGCCATCTACGACCTCGCCAACCGTGGACTGTTGCCGCCCGGATTCGCTCTGGTCGGGTTCGCCCGGCGTGACTGGACGGACGAGGACTTCGCGAACGTCGTCCTCGAGGCAGTCAAGGACGGCGCTCGCACCAAGTTCCGTCAGGACGTCTGGGAGAGGCTCGCCGAAGGTATCCGGTTCGTGGAGGGCAGTTTCGACGAGGCCGAGGCCTTCCAGAACCTGTCCGACACGTTGGCCACGCTCGACAACGAACGTGGTATCGGCGGCAATCACGGTTTCTACCTTGCGATTCCGCCCAACGCGTTTCCTCAGGTGCTCGAGCAACTGTCGGCGTCGGGCCTCGCGCAGGCCGAGGACGGTCAGTGGCGACGAGTCGTCATCGAGAAGCCGTTCGGCCACGACCTCGAGAGCGCTCGCGAACTGAACGCCGTCGTCAACAAGGTGTTCCCCGAGGACACGGTCTTCCGTATCGACCACTACCTCGGTAAGGAAACCGTCCAGAACATTCTGGCTCTGCGCTTCGCGAACCAGTTGTTCGATCCGATCTGGAACGCGCACTACGTCGACCACGTTCAGATCACGATGGCCGAGGACATCGGCCTCGGTGGACGCGCGGGGTACTACGACGGCATCGGCGCGGCCCGTGACGTGATCCAGAACCACCTGCTGCAGTTGCTCGCGTTCACGGCGATGGAAGAACCCATCAGCTTCGAGCCGCTCAATCTGCAGGCGGAGAAGATCAAGGTCCTCTCGGCTACTCGCCTTGCCGAGCCCCTCGACGAGACCACCGCCCGCGGCCAGTACGCGGGCGGCTGGCAGGGTGGGCTGCCGGTGGTCGGGCTCCTCGAAGAAGACGGCTTCGCAGCGGACTCCATCACGGAGACCTTTGCCGCCATCACCCTCGAGGTCGACACCCGCCGCTGGGCGGGTGTGCCGTTCTACCTGCGCACGGGCAAACGACTCGGACGCCGTGTCACCGAGATCGCGGTGGTGTTCAAACGTGCACCGCACCTACCGTTCGACAAGACGATGACCGAAGACCTCGGCCAGAACGCTCTGGTCATCCGCGTGCAGCCCGACGAGGGCGTCACCATGCGGTTCGGCTCGAAGGTTCCCGGATCGAGCATGGAAGTCCGTGACGTCAACATGGACTTCTCGTACGGCCAGGCTTTCACCGAGTCGTCTCCGGAGGCGTACGAGCGGCTCATTCTCGACGTGTTGCTCGGCGAGCCGTCTCTGTTCCCGGTGAATGCCGAAGTCGAATTGTCTTGGGAGATCCTCGATCCCGTCCTCGAGCACTGGGCTGCCGGCGGTAAGCCGGAACCCTACGAGGCCGGAACGTGGGGACCACCGTCTGCGGACGAAATGATGCAACGCACCGGACGCGAATGGAGGCGACCCTAGTGATTCTCGATTTGCCGTCCACCACCACGGTCCAGGTCAGCAAGAAACTGGTCGAGGTACGTAAGACCGGCGGCGCTGTCACCTTGGGACGAGTGTTGACGCTCGTCGTCTGCACCAGGGACACCGGGAATGCCGAGGAAGCCATCGAGGCCGCCAACGAAGCAAGCCGCGAGCACCCATGCCGCGTCATCGTGCTTCTGCGTGGCGACGAGCAGAGTGAGCCCAGGCTCGATGCTCAGATCCGTGTCGGCGGGGACGCCGGCGCCTCGGAGGTTGTCGTGTTGCGTCTCTACGGTCCGCTTGCGGATCACGAGAGCAGCGTCGTCATCCCGTTCCTGCTCCCCGATACACCGGTAGTCGCGTGGTGGCCCCTCGAGGCACCCGAGATTCCGGCCAAGGATCCCGTCGGGAAGCTCGCGATACGGCGCATCACCGATGCCACCGGCGCCCCCGATCCGACCGCCACCATCAAGGGGCGACTCGCGTCGTACACCGCCGGCGATACCGATCTCGCCTGGAGTCGCGTCACCTACTGGCGCGCGCTCCTCGCGTCGGCTCTCGATCAGCCGCCGCACGAGAAGATCACCTCAGCGGTGGTCTCCGGTCTCAAAACCGAACCGGCACTGGATATTCTCGCCGGTTGGTTGGCGGCCAAGATCGACGGTCCGGTCATTCGACGTACGGGTGAGCTGACGGTCGAGTTGAAGCTCGAGACCCGCAGTATCTCCATCAGTCGTCCGCAGGAGGGCACGACCGCTACGTTGATCCGCACCGGTCAGCCTGACGCGCTGGTTTCTCTGGGTCGTCGAGAGACACGCGATTGCCTCGCCGAGGAATTGCGTCGGCTCGATCCGGACGAGATCTACGAAGAAGCTCTGGCCGGATTGGAGAAGGTGACCTATGAGTGATGTTGTCGTGGAGAAGTTTTCCGACGCCGGCCAACTTGTCGGCGCTGCCGCCGCACGCCTGGTCACGACCATCGTCGATGCCCAGAAGGCTCGCGGGTTTGCGTCCATCGTGCTGACTGGCGGTGGAACCGGCATCGCACTTCTCGAGAAGTTGCGTGAAGCTCCCGGCGACATCGACTGGTCGCAGATCGATCTGTACTGGGGCGACGAACGGTTCCTGCCGTCCGGCGATCCCGAGCGGAACGAAGTGCAAGCACGTGAGGCGCTTCTCGATCATGTGCCGGTCGATCCCGACAGGGTACATGCGATGGCCGCATCCGACGGTATCTACGACGGTGATCCACACGGGGCGGCGACGGCGTACGAACAACTGCTGGGCGCTCAGGCACACGGGAATCAGGTTCCGACGTTCGACGTGCACCTGCTCGGTATGGGCGGCGAAGGACACGTCAACTCGTTGTTCCCGCATACCGACGCTGTTCGCGAAGAAGCGCGTTTCGTAGTCGCGGTGACGGACTCCCCCAAGCCGCCACCGGTGCGGATCACCCTCACGTTGCCTGCTGTTCGGCGAGCCAAGGAGGTCTGGCTGCTCGTCTCGGGTGCTGCAAAGGCCGAGGCCGTTGCCAAAGCCGTCGGAGGTGCTTCGGCCGACGACTGGCCGTCCGCCGGCGCCACCGGTTTGGTTGCGACACGTTGGTTCCTCGATTCGGACGCTGCCTCGCAGCTTCCCTGATCTGATTTCACAGATCTGATTTCACAGATCTGATTTCACAGATCTGATTTCACACCGGTCGGGAATCGTCTTCGGGCGATTCCCGGCTTGGTGGTACGTCGACGACTTCCTCACCGTGGCGACTTTCGACTACCCGCCGAGTCCGGATCCGATGCGAATTTCCTTTTGACGGAACGGAACTCAATCCCGAGATCCCGTTTCTCCAACCAGCACTGCGCCCCACACAACGATCCATCTCTCCCCTACCTCCTTCATCCGAGTGATTACTACCTTGGACGCCGCGAAGTAAGGTTCGGTTCCGCAGATCGCGTTCACTCTTGAACGAAGCAATCCAGGCGAGAACAATCGAACAATGTCGTGGACACCGAATCCGGACGCACTTCGCGGGCGAGTGGCTGTAGTTGCCGGGGCGACGAGGGGCGCCGGACGCGGAATCGCCGCGGCCTTGGGCGAGGCCGGTGCAACCGTCATCTGCACTGGCCGGAGCACATCTGCCGGAATTCTTCAGTCGGACTATCCGCGCGGAGAGACCATCGAAGAGACGGCAGAGCTGGTCACCGAGCTGGGCGGCGTCGGCGTGCCGATTGCCGTCGATCATCTCAAGAGCAAACAAGTGGCTGATCTCGCCGAACGCTTGCGAATCGACTATCACCATATCGACATCTTGGTCAACGACATCTGGGGCGCGGAATTACTCAAGGGTGGGCCGGCGGAGTGGAACACGCCGGTATGGGAACACGATCTGGACAAGGGGTTTCACATCTTGCGTCTGGCGATCGACACCCACATCACCACGTCGCACCACCTCCTGCCGCTCATGACTGATCGGCCAGGCGGACTGGTCGCCGAAATAACCGATGGCACTACCGAATACAACGCATCGAACTATCGCATCTCGGTGTTCTACGACTTGGCCAAGGTGTCCGTGAACAGGCTCGCATTTTCGCAAGGCCACGAACTTGCCCCGTTCGGCTGTACTGCCGTCGCCATCACTCCCGGGTTCCTGCGATCGGAGATGATGCTCGAGAATTTTGGTGTCGGCGAATCGAATTGGCGTGACGCTTTGTTGCCGGAGCGGGATGGTCCGACTGCGCCCGCGGATTTCGCACGCTCCGAGTCACCAAGATTCATCGGACGTGCGATCGCGGCCATCGCTGCCGATCCGAATCGACAGCGATGGAATCAGCGATCGGTCAGTTCAGGCGAACTCGGAACGGAATACGGGTTCACCGACGCGGACGGCAGCCGCCCCGATTTCTGGCATTACCAACGCTGAACGTGACTAGTCAACGATCTTCCGACGAGCCGTCTACCTCGCGGTAAGACCACCCCCGCAGAAAGCGCCTTGCGTTGGCCAGGTAGGCGCGCAGATGCGTGAGCATGCCGGCGAACTCCCAAGGTTCCAGATTTTTCATACCTAATGGTCTCATTTGTCCCCCAAGTCGCCGCAATTGGGAGTCGGAGCGCGATTATGATCCGCGCATGGCCGAATTCGCGACGATCAACGAATACATCGCTTCGTTTCCCACCGACGTGCAACCAGCCCTCGAGAGTATCCGCGAGACGATTCACAACACGGTTCCAGGCCTCGATGAGACCATCAGCTATCAGATGCCGACCATGACGGTGCACGGAAAGAACCTGATTCACTTCGCAGGCTGGAAAAACCACATCTCGATGTACCCGCTCCCGGCGGGTGACGCCGAGTTCGAGAAGTCCGTCGACCCTTACCGGGCTGCGAAATCAACGGTGAAGTTCCCGCTGAACAAACCGATCCCTCTCGATCTCGTGGCTCAGATCGTCGAATTGCTCGCGCAGCGCCACTAACGTCCGTTCTCGTCGGAGCCTTGTGAGAACGTATGGCCGTGCAGAGACAACCCATCCGCCGCATCAAGGCCGGGCCATCGTCGGGCGCCGACGTAGGCAGCTGGCCGATGACGGTGCCTGCAGTCGCGCAGATCGTTCAGCACGGTCTCGAGCTACCACCGGGTGTCACCATTCTGGTCGGCGAAAACGGAGCGGGAAAGTCGACCGTCATCGAAATTATTGCCGCCGTTCTCGGTCTCAACGCCGAAGGCGGGTCGACCAATACGCGGCATCAGACTCGATCGAGTGAACCGGGCGGCCTCGACCTTGTGCTCGAGCGGAGTCCCGGAGCATCGAAGTGGGCGTACTACCTCCGAGACGAAACCCTGCACGGTTTGTACACGTACTTGGAGGACAACCCCAATCCCAAGCGACCTGAACCGCTTTACCATCACCTCTCCCACGGTGAGGCGCTGCTCGAGATCCTGTCGTCGAGGACCTCCGACGGCGGCTTCTATCTCATCGACGAACCCGATGCCGCACTCTCCTTCCAGGGGACCCTGACACTGGCCGCGCTGCTCGGCGAGCTGGTGGAATCCGGCGCGCAGGCGGTGATCGCGACGCACTCGCCGATCATCGCGGCGCTGCCGAACGCCAACCTGCTCGAGATCGGCGAATGGGGAATCCGAGCTTCGAGCTGGGAGGACCTCGATCTGGTGTCGAACTGGCAGCGGTTCCTTCACGACCCGCACACGTACCTGCGCCATCTGATCTAACCTGGAACTCCACCCCAGGAGGCCTCCATGGCATACGACAAAGCGCTGGCTGAGCGTATCCGCGATGCGCTCTCGGGCGAGGACGACGTCGAGGAAGTAAAGATGTTCGGTGGGCTGAGCTTCATGGTGAACGGGAAGCTGGCCGCCAGTGCGAACTCACACGGCAACATCATGGTTCGGTGTGACCCCGATCGAGTCGACGAGCTTCTGACGCACAAGGGTGCAAGCTGGCCCGAGATGCGGGGTAAGCCGATGAGCAAGGGATGGATCGTCGTCGACCGAACCGGGACGAGTTCGAACGTCGAATTCAACGCGTGGATCAAGGAAGCTCTGGACTTCGTTCACTGACAGCTGGGGTGCGTTGCCGAAGATATCTGACGAGACTGGTGTGGCCGCGGGCTCTCGCGTCGGTGAGAGACTAAACCGTGCCCGATCGACCTGAGATTGTCTGTATCTGCGGCTCTGCGCGATTCGCTGAAGAGATGCGGGAGGCGAACCGCGACCTGACGTTCGCGGGCGTGATCGTCGTCGCGCCGGTTGAAGCAGACGAGGCGGTCTCTGTCGAGCAGAAGATCCTGCTCGACGCGCTCCACCTACGCAAGATCGACCTCGCCGATCGGGTTCTGGTCGTCAACCCTCGCGGATACATCGGTGAGTCCACGCGCCGAGAGATCGCGTACGCGCGCGCCGCCGGCAAACCAGTGTCGTTCACGACGCCGTTTGAACAGTAAGCGCCTCGTCGGTGCGGGCTGCAACGAATGTTCTCACGCCGAGTTGCTCGAGCCCTAGCGCCGGTTCAATCAATTTCGCTCGATTCGGCAAAAGTGAACTGGGCGGCCCTTAGACTCCGGAAAAGCATTGGATTGGGCGGCTCGACGCCGCGGAGGAAAGGTGGTCCGTCCCGTGACGTTCACACCCAATCAGCCGGATCACCAACGCGCCTTCGGGTTTCAGCTGCCGTCGACCCGCGCAATTCCCTCCCTCATGCCCGACCGTTTCGGACCTAGCCTCATCGGATCGCTCTGGGCGTGCGCCGGGATCGTCGCCGGAAGCCTCGGCCCGTGGACGTCATCCTCCGCGCTGGACCACAGTGGTATCGACGAATGCGGAGTGATCACTCTCGTCCTCGCTCTGTGTGCGGTGACCGCGCTGATCACCCTCATGGTTCGAGACGTCACGCCCGAGATCAAGAATCACTGCACCGGCCCTTTGGTCGGAATCGCGGTCTTGATCGTTGCCGTCGGAAACGCCGCGTCCATCGTGCGACGTAGTACCGAGTTCGCAGGGCACACTGCCGGACCGTCCATCGGGTGGGGACTGTGGGTGGTCATCGCGTCCGCAGTGATCCTGTGCATCACGTCGTCGACCGTCGCGCACATGATCAGGTTTCAGGCAGCAATGATCACAAGGTCTTGATCAGACCGCCGTCGATCACGAAATCCGCGCCTGTCACGTTCCCCGCACGATCGCTGGCGAGGAACAACACCAGGTCGGCAACCTCTTCGGGGAAGGTGAACCGCCCAGTCTCGGCTCCGGCCGCGGCGCTTTCGACGATGTCGTCGGCGGCTGATCCGCTCGCCTTCGCCAGCGTCGAGGCCACTCCGTGCTTGCCGAGCCACAACTCCGTTTGCACCGGGCCAGGGCTGACGGTATTGACGCGGATCCCCTGCCCGCCCAGTTCTTTGGACAACGACTTCGAGAAGTTGGTCAACGCCGCTTTGGCGGCGCTGTAGTCGATCACCGTGGGGTCAGGTAAGAATGCGTTGACCGAACTGATCGTCACGATGCTCCCGCCACCTCGGCGGATCAACTCCGGCAGCGCAGCGCGAACAGTGCGTACAGCCGACAAGAACGTCAGATTGAACGACGCCGCCCACTCTTCGTCTGTGATGGCCGCGAAACCGCTCGTTCTCGGGGTGACGGCGCCGACGTTGTTGACCAGGATGTCGACGCCGCCCCTCGCTGCTGCAACCTCGAGCAGTCGGGTTGACCCTTCGACACTCGCGAGGTCGACGCCGACAAAGGTGACGGCGCCGCCGGACTGCAGCGATTCGAGTTCCGGCGAGAGCGTCCGCGAGCCCGCGACGACGTGGACTCCCTCGGCCACCAGGGCCCGAGTGATCGCCAACCCGATACCTTTTCCCGCGCCGGTAACGACGGCAGTTCGTCCGTCCAATTGCAGATCCACTGCGGTCCCCGTTCGGTCCGGTGCGCAGCGTTGGGTGTGCGTGCGACAGCTCTAGAGTCGCCGCACGCACACCCTGGTAAACCTGCAGAACCAGCCGCTGTTACCTAGCCACTGTTACGAAGCGCAGTGGCAAGGCCGTTCATCGTCAGCTGGATACCCCGACGCACCTGATCGCTCTCGTCGCCGGAACGGTACCGACGGATCAGCTCGACCTGTAGATGGTTGAGAGGTTCGAGGTACGGGAACCGGTTGTGGACCGACCGCTCGAGGCCCGAGTTGTCGGCAAAGAGGTTCTCGTTGCCCGTGATTGCCTTGTACATGCGAATTGTGCGTTCGTGCTCGTCGGTGATCATTCCGAAGACTCGATCGCGCAGTTCGGCGTCGGGCACGAGGTCCGCGTACCGGGCCGCCAAACCGAGATCCGACTTCGACATCACCATGGCCATGTTCGAGAGCACGGTTCGGAAGAACGGCCACTTCTCGTACAGGGCCGTCAACGTGGCAAGCCGAGTGTCGTCTCCGTCTATCCATCTTTCGAACGCGGCGCCGGTTCCGTACCAACCCGGAAGCATCACGCGAGACTGACTCCACGAGAGCACCCAGGGAATCGCTCGCAGATCGGAGATCGCCTTGGTCTGCTTGCGCGAGGCCGGACGAGAGCCGATGTTGAGTGCCCCGATCTCGGCGACCGGTGTCGACGCTTCGAAGTACTGCACGAATCCTGGTGTGTCGTGGACCAATTCGCTGTACGCGGTGCGGGCGAGGGCCGCGAGCTCGTCCAGTACCGCGTAGGCAGCGTCGGCATCGCTGCCGAGTCCTTCGACGTCGAGCAACGTCGACTCGATAGTCGCGGCGATGAGTGTTTCGAGGTTGCGATGTGCCAGACGCGGTTCGGCGTACTTGGCCGCAATCACCTCACCCTGCTCGGTGATTCGCAGAGAACCAGCGACTGCACCGGGAGGCTGAGCCAGAATCGCTTCGTAACTCGGTCCGCCGCCACGTCCGACGGTTCCGCCGCGGCCGTGGAAGAGCCTCAACCTGATTCCGCTCTTACGCGCGGCATCGACGAGGTCGAGCTCGGCACGGTACAGCGCCCAGTTGGCAGCTAGATAGCCACCGTCCTTGTTCGAGTCGGAGTACCCGAGCATCACTTCCTGACTGTCACCGCGAGAACGGACGATCGCACGATAGATCGGGATGTCGAGCGTCGCCAGCAATGTGTCGGCGCCGCCCTGCAGATCCTCGATCGTCTCGAACAACGGGACGATTCCGATCGGGCAGGAGGGTTCGCTGCCGACGCCCGGATCGAGCACCCCGACCTCTTTGAGCAGCACTGCGGCCTCGAGCATGTCACTGACCGAGGTACACATGCTGATGATGTAGTTGGGTACCGCACCCGCTCCGAGAACCCGCACTGCCTTGGCACCGGCCGCCATGATGGCCAGTTCCTTGGTGGTCAATTCGCTGAACTCGGCGTCCGGCGAAGTCAGTGGTCGCCGCGTCGTCAACTCGGCCGACAGCAATTCGACTCGATCGGCTTCCGGCAAGGACGCGTAGTCCGGGTGAACTCCGGCCCACGCCAGAAGTTCTGCGACGACGCTTTCGTGTACCTCGGAGTTCTGCCGCATGTCCAGACCGGACAGGTGAAAGCCGAACACCTCCACCGCTTCTCGGAGCCGATCGAGTCGATCGTCGGCGATGGTCTCGTCACCGAAACGACGCAACGAGGTGTCGATGATTCCGAGATCCCGCTGCAACTGTGCCGGGTCGGTGTACGCCTCGAGTCCGTCGTCGGAGCCGTGGGCGGGCAACTCCCCCAGTACCGTCAGTGCTGTGGCGCTCAAGCGCCCGCGGATACCGCGAATCGCGCGACGGTACGGCTCGTCGGCCCGGAAGGCAGAGTCGTCGCCGGAGGTAGACGCCAGCAGATCGAGTTCGGGCGTGACGGAAACCAGCCGCGCCGACATCGACAGTTCACGCTCGAGATGTTCGAGTTCCTCGAGGTGATGCTCGAGAGCAGTCGCCGCAGCGCGCGACGTGGCGCGCTGGACGATTTCGCCGGTCACGTACGGATTGCCGTCTCGGTCACCGCCGATCCACGAACCCGGCCTCAGGATCGGTTCCGGCAGCAGGCCAGCTTCCGGCCAACGCGCGCGCAGAGCTTTGCGAACCTCCGCATTGATCTTCGGAATCACCTCGAACAACGCTGCGTCGTAGTAGCGCAGGCCTACCTCGATTTCATCCTGGATGCGGAGGCGGCTGAGCCGGATCAGAGCCGTCTGCCACAGGGTCAGGATCTGACGGCGCAATTGCAGATCTACATCAGCGGTTTCTGCGACGCTCAGCGCCGTGCGCTCGCGGTATCGCATCAACTCGGTGATCCGACTCTGCGTCTCGAACACCGTACGGCGTCGAGTCTCCGTCGGGTGAGCGGTGATGACGGGTGAGACCAGGGCGCCCCGAAGCGCTTCTTCGACGGTGGCCGAATCGATATCGGCTGCATCAAGTTTGGTGTACGTGGCCGCGAGAGTGCTGTCGCGGGGCGGTTCCCCCGCATTGACGTGGATGGCCCGTCGACGCTCGCGATGGATGTCCTCGGCCAGGTTGGCGAGCAGTGCGAAGTGACTGAACGCCCGGATGACGGGAATGGCGTCGTCCGTACTGATTTCGGCGAACAGCGACACCAGTTCGGCGCGATCGATCTCCGAACGACGGACTCGGAACGACTCGACACGGGCTCGCTCGACCAGATCGAACACATTGTCGCCGGCTTGCTCTCGCACTATTTGTCCGAGTATTCCGCCGAGAAGCCGGATGTCTTCGCGCAGCGGCTCGGTGGCCTCTCGCGGTGTTTCTCGATGCGACGCGGTTTCAGTCATCACACAATTATCGACCGAAACAAAGAACCCCGCTCGATAGGCGGGGTTCCGTGTCTGAAATTCGTGTGTGAAAAACTACCGGCTGTAAGTCATGAGCCGAGAATCAGGCGAACTTGATCTCCAGGCCGATGCCGACGATCGAAATGAGCCAGATCAACGCGGTGAAGACCGTCAACCGATCGAGGTTCTTCTCGACAACAGTCGATCCGGACAGGCTGGACTGGACACCGCCACCGAACAGACTCGACAAACCGCCGCCCTTACCGCGATGCAGGAGCACCAAGGCGATGAGGAGCAAGCTGGTGATGACCAGCAGGATATCCAGGAACAGTTTCATGTCTGTCTACGTCCACCAATCCAATAGGGACAACTACAACCGATAACACCATACAGGCGCGCGCAGATAGCCTGACCACATACCCGCCTCGCACATGACTTTGCACCCGGCCAGGCACGACTCTTGGTCAGTGGCATCGATCACACTGTCGAGATACCGATTCAGTAGTTTTTCAGTTGACGCGACTCTACCTCCGAAAGGCCGGCTCCATGCTTTCCGACACTGCCCTGCCCAACACTGCCCTGCCCGACACACCCCTGCCTGACACACCGCGTCTGGCTTCGATTCACAACTTCCGCGACGTGGCCGGCCCCGGGTACGTCACGACCAGCGGACAGGCGATGAGCCGCGGAGTCTTCTACCGTGCAAACGTACTGACGCCCTCGCCCGAGGATCTTGCAATCGTGGAATCGCTGGGGCTGACCGCCGTCTATGACGTGCGCTCCGAAACCGAGGCGAACGAAACTCCCGACATCGTGCCGGCGCCGGCGATGTACGCCCACATTCCCATCCTGTCCGGAAACATCCACGCCGAAGCGATGGCTCTCCGAACAGCGGACGCTGCAACAGCTTTCATGCAGAACATCAATCGCAGCTTTGTCGCAGACCCCGTCACTCGGAACGGATTTTCGCAGTTGTTCGCCGCCCTGGCGACCACCGAGGGGCCGCAACTCTTCCACTGCACGGCGGGCAAGGACCGAACAGGTTGGGCGGCAGCACTACTGCAGACACTCGCTGGTGTACCGCGCGAAACGATCACGGCGGACTACCTGCTCACGAACACGTACTCGGCCGAGTACATCGATGCAACAGTCGCGAAGATCGCCGCTGCCACAGATGCAGACAAGGGCGAGGTGATCCGGTTGCTGCTTTCCGTCGACGCGAGTTACCTGGGCGCTGCCTTCGAGCAGGTCGAGCACCACTACGGGACCGTCGAGAACTATCTGACCGCCGGGTTGGAGCTTGCTCCCGAACTCGTCGGCGCTCTGGAAACCAAACTGGTGAGCTGACTCGCGAACAAAAAACTGCGGGTGTGTGGCCTACTCGGTCACACACCCGCAGTCTTAGTCTCGAGCAGTTTCAGCTCACTACCCGATCATCACGGGAGTGGACCGCCTGCAGCGATCGCAGACAGTGTCGCGAACTCGTCAGCCTTGAGTGACGCGCCGCCGACAAGAGCGCCGTCGACGTCGGTCTGGCCGACGATCTCTCCGACGTTCTTCGAGCTGACGCTACCGCCGTACAGAACGCGAACGCCGGCCGCGACCTCGGCGTCGGCAAGTTCGGCCACTGTTGCTCGTACCGCAGCACACACTTCCTGTGCATCGGCGGCAGAAGCGACACGGCCGGTGCCGATGGCCCAGACAGGTTCGTACGCAATGACGATCTTGGAGATCTCCTCCGCGCTCAGGCCCGCCAACGAACCCTTGAGCTGTTCGACGTTGTAGGCGACATGCTCGCCCGCTTCGCGGATCTCGAGGCCTTCGCCGATGCACACGATCGGCGTGAGGCCGTTCTTGAGAGCGGCCTTCGTCTTCGCGAGGACGGTCTCGTTGGTCTCACCGTGAAGGGTGCGACGCTCGGAGTGACCGACCACGACGAAGGTGCAACCGAGCTTGGCCAGCATGGAGCCGCTGATCTCGCCCGTGAACGCACCCGAGTCATGAGCCGAGACATCTTGCGCGCCGTACGTGAGGAGGAGCTTGTCGCCCTCGATCAGCGTCTGGACGCTTCGGATGTCGGTGAACGGCGGGATGACCGTGACGTCCACTTTGTCGAAGTACTTCGCAGGCAAAGAGAAAGCGATCTTCTGCACCAGGGCGATAGCCTCGAGGTGGTTCAGATTCATCTTCCAGTTGCCGGCGATCAACGGCTTACGTGCCATGTCGGATCAGCCTTCCAGTACTGCGATGCCAGGCAGCTCTTTGCCCTCGAGGTACTCGAGGGAAGCGCCACCACCGGTGGAAATGTGCGAGAAGCCCTCGTCCGGGATACCGAGCTGACGAACGGCTGCTGCGGAGTCGCCGCCGCCGACGACGCTGAAGGCGCCCTTCTCGGTTGCCTCCACGATTGCCTCGGCGACACCGCGGGTGCCTGCCTCGAACTTCGGGAACTCGAACACGCCCATCGGGCCGTTCCAGAACACCGTCTTGGCGCCGGTCAGGATCGCGGCAAAGCGCTTGACCGACTCCGGTCCGATGTCCAGACCCATCCAGCCGTCGGGAATCTTGTCGAACGGAACGATCTTCGACTCGGCATCGGCCGAGAAGGAGTCCGCGACGACAACATCCTGAGGGATGTGGATGACGTCGGCGTACCGGTCGAGGAGATCCTTGCAGGTCTCGATCATGGACTCTTCGCACAGCGAATTGCCCACGGACACACCCTGAGCCGCGAGGAACGTGTAGAACATTCCGCCGCCGATCACCAGAGTGTCGACCTTCGGCGCCAGTGCCTCGATGACGGCCAGCTTGTCCGAGACCTTGGAGCCACCGAGCACCACCGCGTACGGACGCGCCGCGTCCTGCGTGAGCTTGGCGAGCACCTCGACCTCGGCGCCGACCAGGTATCCGGCGTAATGCGGGAGCAGCTTCGCGACGTCGAAGACCGACGCCTGCTTACGGTGAACAACACCGAATCCGTCGGAGACGAATGCGCCGTCGTCACCGACCAGCTCGACGAGAGCCTTGGCGAGCTTGACCCGCTCGGCTTCGTCCTTGCTGGTCTCGCGAGGGTCGAAACGGATGTTCTCGAGCATCAGGACGTCACCGTCGGTGAGTCCTTCGGAACGAGCCAGCGCGTCCTGTCCCACGACGTCACCGGCGAGTTGCACGTTGCGACCGAGGATTTCGGCCAACTTCGCGGCAACCGGTGCGAGGGAGAACTTGGGATCGGGCCGACCGTCGGGGCGCCCGAGGTGCGCGGTCACGATGACCTTCGCTCCACCCTCGGCAAGTGCCCGCAGGGTGGGAGCGGACGCGACGATGCGACCCGGGTCCGTGATTTCTCCGCCATCCAACGGGACGTTGAGGTCGGAACGCACCAGTACGGTGCGCCCTTCGACCCCAGCGTCCAGCAGATCCTTCAGCGTCTGAACTGCCACTGTTATCGAAACTCCGCTCAGAGAGACTTGGCGACGAGGCCGATGAGGTCGGCGAGGCGGTTGGAGTAGCCCCACTCGTTGTCGTACCAGGAGACGATCTTGACCTGGTCGTCGATGACCTTCGTCAGACCCGAGTCGAAGATCGACGAGTGCGGGTCGGTGACGATGTCCGAGGAGACGATCGGTGCGTCGGTGTACTTCAGGATGCCCTTGAGGGGTCCTTCGGCAGCAGCCTTCATCGCAGCGTTGATCTCGTCGGCGGTGGCCGACTTCTTCAGGTTCGCGGTGAGGTCGGTGACCGAGCCCGTGGGGATCGGCACGCGCAGTGCGTAGCCGTCGAGCTTGCCGAGCAGCTGCGGGAGAACCAGGCCGATTGCCTTGGCTGCACCGGTACCGGTGGGAACGATGTTGAGGGCAGCTGCGCGGGCGCGACGGAGGTCTGCGTGCGGAGCGTCCTGCAGGTTCTGATCCTGGGTGTACGCGTGGATCGTGGTCATCAGACCCTTGACGATGCCGAACTCGTCGTCGAGAACCTTGGCGATGGGGCCGAGGCAGTTGGTGGTGCACGACGCGTTGGAGATGATGTTCTGGCTGCCGTCGTACTTGTCGTCGTTGACGCCCATCACGATGGTGATGTCTTCACCCTTGGCCGGAGCCGAGATGATGACCTTCTTGGCGCCGGCTTCGAGGTGTCCCTTGGCCTTTGCGGCGTCGGTGAAGATGCCGGTGGACTCGACGACGACGTCGACGCCCAGCTCGCCCCAGGGAAGTTCGTTCAACGGGCCACGGTGTGCGAGGGCCTTGATGCGCTGATCGCCGACGACGATCGTGTCGTCACCGTCGAGCGACACGTCGTACGGCAAACGGCCGAGGATGGAGTCGTACTTCAGCAGGTGAGCGAGCGTCGCGTTGTCAGTCAGGTCGTTGACTGCCACGATCTCGATATCGGTGGTTCCGAGCGCCTTCTGCGCATCCACCGCCCTGAAGAAGTTACGTCCGATACGGCCGAAACCGTTTACGCCAACCCGGACAGTCACAATTCGCTCCTTTGACCATGATTCTGGTGTGCAACTTGACCCACGCATACTCCGAATCCGTGTGTGCACGACGCGGACGTGGGGTTCATCGGTCGATGTGACTCATACCCTAATGCGCGTGGCCCGAACGTGCGCAGCCCACCCTGATGGAGGGCAGGTCACCCCTCTTCGAGTAGCTCCACATTCACTGCGGATTCGGTGTCGGGTATGCCCGTTTCCTTGGCCTTGCGATCAGCCATCGACAGCAGGCGACGGATACGTCCGGCAACGGCGTCCTTGGTCATCGGCGGGTCGGCCAACTGGCCGAGTTCTTCGAGGGACGCCTGCCGATGCTCGACGCGCAGTGCACCCGCCGCCGCGAGGTGATCGGGCACGTCCTCACCGAGGATCTCCAACGCACGCTCGACGCGCGCAGCAGCCGCAACGGCAGCGCGAGCAGAGCGTCGCAGGTTTGCGTCGTCGAAATTGGCGAGACGATTGGCGGTGGCGCGGACCTCGCGTCGCATCCGCCTCTCCTCCCACACCAGACGTGTGTCCTGGGCTCCCATTCGGGTCAGGAGATCGCCGATGGCCTCACCGTCGCGGATCACCACACGATCCGTTCCGCGAACCTCACGTGCCTTCGCCGAGATCCCCAGACGCCGCGCAGCTCCAACCAGAGCAAGTGCGGCTTCCGGGCCCGGGCAGCTCACTTCGAGCGCCGACGAACGGCCGGGTTCGGTCAGGGAACCGTGCGCGAGGAACGCACCGCGCCACGCTGCTTCGGCGTCGCCGACACTTCCGCCGACGACCTGCGCAGGCAAGCCGCGAACCGGGCGCCCGCGAAGATCGAGCAGTCCCGTCTGGCGCGCGAGGGCCTCACCCTCCTTCGCTACACGCACGATGTAGCGAGCGGACTTTCGAAGCCCGCCCGCACTGAGTACGTGCACGTCGGCACTGTAGGTGAACAGGTCGAATATCTCCCGGCGCAGACGTCGCGCCGTGGAGCCCAGATCCACCTCTGCTTCGACGACCACCCGGCCGCCGACGATGTGGAGCCCACCGGCAAAGCGCAGCAACGCGGAGACCTCTGCCTTGCGGCAGCTGACCTGAGTCACCACTAACCGGCTCAGTTCGTCCTTGACCTCCGCTGTCATTGCCACGAAGCGTTCTCCCTCTGTTCTTCGGATTGCCGTTCTTGCAGGGAAGACTGTGTCGAATCCCCTACTGCCGCACTGCTCGACAGTTCAGCCAGTACATCGGCCAGTTTTGCCGGATCGTGTACATGCGCTGCGCCCGGTGAGGTGTCCGCGACATCCGCGTACCTGACTTCGGCTGAAAATTGATCCGCCGCACGCTGCAGATGTTCACGTTCACGCCCGGCCGGTACCGACGCCGAGTCGACCACCACGTAGTCGACCCGGAAATCGGGCACGTGTTGGGAGAGTACGTGCAGGTGACGCTCCGCGGAGAATCCGGCGGTCTCCCCCGGCTCGGGTGCGAGATTGAGCACCAGTACCTTTCGAGCCTTCGTCGACGACAGTGATTCGACGAGTTCGGGTACCAGGACGTGTGGGATCACGCTCGAGAACCACGATCCCGGGCCGAGAACCACGAGATCGGCACGATCGATCGCAGTCACGGCATCGGGGCACGCGGGCGGATTGGACGGGAGCAGTCTCACACGCCGAACCTTGCCCGGGGTGGTCGCGACGGCAACCTGTCCACGAATGCAGCGGCTGACGCGGGGGTCCTCTTCGAGTCCCTGAACGTCGGCTTCGATCTCGAGCGCGATCGGCGACATCGGCAGCACACGGCCACGGATTCGCAGCAGTCGCGCCATCTCGTCGAGCGCGACGACCGGATCGCCGAGCACCTCGGTCAGTCCGGCCAGGATGAGATTGCCCACCGAATGCCCGGCAAGTGCGCCGACACCGCCGAAGCGATGCTGAATGGTCCGAGTCCAGTCGACTATCTCGGGTTCGTCCGACGCGAGAGCTGCCAGCGCCATCCGGAGGTCTCCAGGCGGGATGACGCCGAGTTCGGCGCGCAGCCGGCCCGACGAACCACCGTCGTCGGCGACCGTGACCACGGCGGTGACGTCGACCGTCAAGCGTCTGACGGCCTGGAGCGTGGCGAACAATCCGTGCCCGCCGCCGAGCGCGACGATGGCCGGCCCCTCGGGTGTCTCCCGCGAGCGATGTGTCGGTTCACTCATTCGCGCCCCAGATCCCGGTGCACGATGCTGACCGAGATGTCGTCCTCGGAACCCAAACGCCTCGCGAGAGCTTCGGACATTGCCACGCTTCGGTGCTTACCCCCGGTGCATCCGACCGCAATTGTCATGTAGCGCTTTCCTTCTCGTCGATATCCGGCGATCGTCAAATCCACCAGATGTCGGTAGGTGTCGAGATAGTCTTCCGCGCCCTCGCGCGACAACACGTAGTCGCGGACGTCGGCATCCTGACCGGTGTGCGGGCGAAGTTCAGGGATCCAGTGGGGATTGGGCAGGAAACGAACGTCACAGACGAGATCGGCGTCCATCGGCAGGCCGTACTTGAATCCGAACGACTGGACCGTCACCTTCATCGTGCGGTTGGCATCGTTTCCGAACGCCGTTTCGATCTTCTGACGCAGCTGATGCGCCTTCAGTGCCGACGTGTCGATGACCAGATCGGCGGCCGCCTTCACCACGGCCAACTGCCGACGCTCGGCTGCGATCCCTTCGGACAACGTGCCGTCGATGCCGTCGTTCTGCAACGGATGACTGCGGCGCACCTGTTCGAACCGTCGGATCAACACGTCGTCCGACGCTTCGAGGTACAGCACCCGAGTGTGGATCGGTTCCGCCTCGAGTTCGGTGAGCACCCACCCGAGATCGCCGGTGAAGAGTCGACTCCGCACGTCGATCACGACGGCGAGACGATCGACCGGCGGATCGGAGGTCAAGCTCAGACCGACCATTCGGGAAATGAGCTCAGGTGGCAAATTATCCGCGACATACCAGCCGAGGTCTTCGAGCACCTTGGCAGCGGTACTCAAACCTGCTCCGGACAATCCCGTCACCAGCAGGAAATCCATCGTTCGACTGTCTTTGGCGCTGTCGGTAGTCACTGTGCACTCGGCCCCGTCGTCGGCATGGACAATTCTCGCGACTCGGAGCCCTCGTCATCGCTACCGGATTCGGCGCTGGGCGCGTCAGCAGACGTAACAGACGATTCGGATTCCGTGTCCAGCTCATCATCCCCTACCGCGGCTGGCAGCGCTCGAGCTTCAGCGCCCGCGTCGGCTGCAGCCGAATCCGTGCCGAGTGCGGCCAGAACTGCTGTGGCGGTGGTCTCACCGATACCGGGGACCTGCATGATCTCCTCGACCGTTGCCGTTTTCAGCTTCGCCACGGAACCGAAGTGAGCCACCAGAGCGGTTCGACGAGTTTCACCGAGCCCCTTGACCGAATCCAGAGCCGAAGCCGTCATCCGCCTCGAGCGTTTGCTGCGATGGAACGTGATCGCGAAGCGGTGGGCTTCGTCTCGGATGCGCTGCAGTAGGTACAACGACTCGCTCGTCCGAGGGAGGATGACCGGATCTTCTTCCCCCGGTACCCATACCTCTTCGAGTCTTTTGGCCAACCCGACTACCGCGACGTCAGTGACCCCCAGCTCGTCGAGGACCGCCGCTGCCGCCGTGACCTGAGGGGCGCCGCCGTCCACGACGAACAGATTGGGCGGATAGGCGAACCGCCGAGGCCGGCCCGTCGCCGGGTCGATCGCCGCTTCGGGAGCCAGATCCCCACCGTCCGAGTCCATGGTCGACGCCGACGCCGCGAGGACGCCCAGGTCGCGGTTGTGGCGCAGGAACCGCCGACGCGTGATCTCGGCGATACTCGCGACGTCGTCGGAATGACCGTCGCCGGCAGCTTCCTTGATCGCGTAATGGCGGTAGTCCGACTTACGCGGGAGCCCGTCCTCGAACACGACCAGTGACGCCACGACGTCGGTTCCCTGGACGTGACTGATGTCGATGCATTCGATTCGTAGCGGAGCCGAGTCCAGGTCCAGTGCTTCCTGGATGCCCTGCAGCGCCGCGGAACGCGAAGTGAAATCGCCGGCGCGCTTGAGCTTGTGCTGCGCCAGAGCCTCTTTCGCGTTTCGCTGGACTGTTTCGGCGAGGTCTTTCTTGTCGCCGCGTTGCGGAACCCGCAGTTGCACTTGCGATCCCCGAAGCTTGCTCAGCCACGCCTGGATCTCGGTCGCGTTTGCCGGCAGAACCGGCACCAGAACTTCCTTGGGAACTGCGCTGATCCCGGCCTCGGAACCCGCTCCCGGGTCGAGGGCCGCCTGCTCCCCGTAGAACTGGGTGAGGAACTGCTCGACCAGGATCGGCAGGTCGGACTCGGCGTCGAGTGCGGCCCAGTCGATGGCGTCGCCTGCCTTCTCCACGACCCATCCACGCTGACCCCGCACGCGTCCGCCCCGCACGTGGAACACCTGAACGGCGGCTTCGAGATCATCGGTGGCAAAGGCGACGAGATCGGCGTCGGTGCCGTCACCGAGTACGACGGCCTGCTTCTCGAGCGCCTTGCGCAAAGCCCCGATATCGTCACGCAGACGGGCTGCGGTCTCGAAGTCGAGGTCCTCGGAAGCCTGCTGCATGCGCTTTTCGAGATCTTTGACCAACTTGTCCGTGCGGCCGGCGAGGAAGTCGCAGAAATCTTCGACGATCTGACGATGCTCCTCGGCGCTGACTCGCCCAACGCAGGGCGCCGAGCACTTGTCGATGTAGCCGAGCAGACACGGCCGGCCGATCTGGTTGTGCCGTTTGAAGACTCCGGACGAGCACGTTCGTGCGGGAAAGACTCGTAGCAGCAGATCGAGAGTTTCGCGGATCGCCCAGGCATGGGAGTAGGGACCGAAGTAGCGGACACCCTTGCGCCGCGGACCGCGGTAGACGAACAAGCGCGGGAACTCTTCGTTGAGCGTCACAGCGAGAACCGGATACGTCTTGTCGTCGCGGTACCGGACGTTGAACCGCGGATCGAATTCCTTGATCCAGTTGTACTCGAGCTGAAGCGCTTCGACTTCGGTACTGACGACGGTCCACTCGACGCTGCCGGCGGTGGTCACCATCTGCCGAGTACGGGGATGAAGTGTCGTGACGTCCGCGAAGTACGAGTTCAAACGTGAACGGAGGCTTTTCGCCTTTCCGACGTAAATGACCCGACCATGCGGATCGCGAAATTTGTAGACGCCCGGCGCAGCCGGAATGGTTCCGGTAGCGGGGCGGTAAGTCGAGGGATCCGGCACGGTTTCAGGTTAGTCGCCGCCACCGACCGACTCGGAAACGCGCAGGATGCGGGCACCGAACCGGTCGGAAGACGTCAGTTGCTCTTGTGCGCGACCGGTGCGTAGCGGTCGGCCAGTTCGCGGAACTTACCGACCGTGTCGACGGCGTACTCGCGGTCGTTGGACTGGATCGCCATCACTGCCATGTACTCGTCGTCGGGCAATTCGATGCGTGCCCAGGCGGCACCGTCGGGGAACGAGAGTCCCTCGAACAGATCCCAGTCGACGATCTTCTCGCCCAGGATGTTTCGTACGGCAATACCCTGCTTGCCCACCTTGACCCGGGGCCGCGTCAACATCAGCACACCGAGAGCCAGAATGGTGCCGATGCCTGCCATCGCGATCTGGTCCGCGGCACGGAAGTACACGCCGGTGGACCCCTGGCGAAGCAGGAGTGCCAGTGTGACGTGAACGATCACCAGGAGGACAGCAACTCCGATCGCGTATCGCGTCGACTTACGCGGTGACGCAATCAGTTCCCAGTTCTCGTTGTCGCCGGGTGTACTCATCGAAACGAATCCTCGGTCCATGGTGCTCGGAGATGGCGCAGGGTCACTGCGGTGTCCAGTGCGGCGGCGCAGGCCTGTGCGCCCTTGTCCTCGACGCTACCCGGCAGACCCGAACGGTCAAGAGCCTGCTGCTCGGTGTCGGTGGTCAGGACACCGTTCCCCACGGGGGTGCTTTCGTCGAGCGAGACGCGTGTGAGGCCCGCAGTGACCGCGTCGCACACGTACTCGAAGTGCGGCGTGCCGCCGCGGATGACAACACCGAGAGCGACGACGGCGTCGTGCGTGCGCGCCAATGCCTGCGCAACGACCGGCAGTTCGATCGCGCCGGCGACACGGACCAGTGTCACGTCCTTGATCTGTGCCTCCTGCGCGACGCGCTGCGCGCCGGCGATCAGAGCCTCGGAGATCGTCGCGTGCCACTGCCCGGCAACGATCGCCAGCTTCAGATCCTTGGCCTCGGCGATCGCGAGCTGCGGCTGACCTTCCCCGCTCACAATGCGGTTCCCGGCTGTGCGGTGTTCTGGTTCGCCTCGTACTCGTCCAGTCCGATCAGATCGTGCCCCATCCGATCGCGCTTGGTGCGCAGGTAGGTGAGGTTCTCCGCATTCGCGCGCAACGGCATCGGAACACGATCGGTGATCTGCAGGCCGTAGCCGTCCAGACCCACACGCTTGGCCGGGTTGTTGGTCAGCAGACGCATCGACGAGATCCCCAGATCGACGAGGATCTGGGCACCGATGCCGTAGTCACGGGCGTCCGCCGGTAGGCCGAGTTCGAGATTGGCGTCGACGGTGTCGGAACCGGCGTCCTGGAGCTGGTAGGCCTGCAGCTTGTGCATGAGACCGATGCCACGACCCTCGTGCCCGCGCATGTACAGAACAACGCCGCGGCCCTCTTGGGCGACCATGTCCAGTGCGGCGTCGAGCTGCGGGCCGCAATCGCACCGCAGCGAACCGAAGACGTCGCCGGTGAGGCACTCGGAGTGAACGCGGACGAGCACGTCGCTACCGTCTCCGTCGGGGCCTGCGATGTCGCCACGCACCAGCGCAACGTGCTCGACCTCGTCGTAGATGCTCGTGTAGCCGACAGCGGTGAACTCACCGTGGCGGGTGGGGATGCGGGCCTCGGCGATGCGCAGCACGTGCTTCTCGTGCTTGCGACGCCACGCGATGAGGTCCGCGATCGAGATCAGAGCAAGGTTGTGTTCGTCGGCAAATACTCGCAGCTCGTCGGTCTGAGCCATCGCGCCTTCGTCCTTCTGGCTGACGATTTCGCAGATGACGCCGGCAGGACGCAGGTCCGCCATGCGGGCGAGGTCGACTGCAGCTTCCGTGTGGCCAGGACGACGCAGTACTCCGCCTTCCTTCGCGCGGAGCGGAACGACGTGACCGGGGCGAGTGAAATCGTTGGCACCGGATTCGGGGTTGGCGAGCAGACGCATCGTCGCAGCGCGGTCCGACGCCGAGATGCCGGTACCGATTCCCTCACGGGCGTCGACCGTGACGGTGTACGCCGTGCCGTGCTTGTCCTGGTTGGTGGCGTACATCGGGGGCAGGCCCAGCCGATCGCAATCGTCACCGTCGAGCGGCACGCACAGGTAGCCGGAGGTGTACCGGACCATGAACGCCACCAGTTCCGGGGTGGCTTTCTCGGCGGCGAAGATGAGGTCGCCCTCGTTCTCGCGATCCTCGTCGTCCACGACGACAACAGCTTTACCTGCAGCGATATCTGCTACTGCGCGCTCGATACTGTCGAACCTGGTCACGTGCTCGCACTCCAAAGTCTTGACTTTTCACATCATCGAATACAACAAGTGCATCCGACGGATGCACTGACAACCCTACGACCAATCGGACGGGTCCGATCAGCCTGGTCCTACCGACCGGCAGAGTGAAGCCGCTCGACGTACTTCGCGATCACGTCCACCTCGAGGTTGACCGGCGTACCGACCACAGCGGTTCCGAGCGTCGTCAACTCGAGCGTTGTCGGGATCAGCGAGATCTCGAAGTACTCGAACCCGCGGTCTCCGCCCAGCGCGGAAACCGTCAGCGAGACTCCGTCGACGGTGATCGAACCCTTCTCCACGACGTAACGGGAAATGGAGTCGGGCAGTGCGATCCGCACTACCTCCCAGTTCTCGGACGGCGAGCGGGAAATGACGTGGCCTGTTCCATCGACATGCCCTTGCACCAGGTGGCCGCCGAGTCGGCTGTTCAGCGCCGCGGCACGCTCGAGGTTGACGCGAGAGCCGACATCCAATTTCGCCAGGCTCGAGCGGTTCAGGGTTTCCTGCATGACATCTGCGGTGAACGAACCGTCGGCAAGCACGTCGACCACCGTCAGGCACACTCCGTTGACCGCGATCGAATCACCGTGGCCGGCGTCGGAGGTGACCAGTGGCCCGCGCACCGTGAAACGTGCAGCATCGACCAGTTCTTCCTTGGCGACGATTTCGCCGAGTTCTTCCACAATTCCTGTGAACACGCGCCCTACTCCTCGTTCCCCGGAGCAGAACTCTCCGGAACCAGACTCAACAAAATATCGGGGCCGATCGTTACCGCAGACTCCAAACGGAATCGGTGGGCGTCGGTGATGGTGTGCACTCCGGCATCGACGAGTGCGGAGGCGCCCGCGCCGAGCAGGATCGGAGCGATGTATGCCTCTATGACGTCGACATATCCGGCGGCAAGGAATGCTCCGGCTAGACGGGGCCCACCCTCGAGAAGTACGTCCGTGTACTCCCCCAACGCCTCGACTACTTCGTCGACGTTGTCGGTGTTGAGCACCAGAGTCGGTGCGGTGTCGTCGAGAATGCTTGCCGTCGAGGGTATTTCGCGCTTTCCGACGACGACACGAACGGGCTGGTGCGCCGCGAGCTCACCGGTGGGCTGACGTGCGGTCAGCCACGGATCGTCGGCGAACACGGTGCCGGTACCGACCACGATCGCATCGATCTGCGCTCGCTGCGCATGCACGCGCGCCCTCGCCTGCGGACCGGTGATCCACTGACTCGTTCCGTCCTCGGCGGCGCTGCGTCCGTCCAGACTGGCCGCGTACTTCCACGTGATGTGCGGGCGACCGGTGCGCTGTTTGTGCAGCCAGGCCCGCAGTGGACCAGCTTCCACCTCGGGTGCTCGCAGTCCGGCCGTGACGCTGATTCCAGCGCGCATGAGGGTCGCTGCGCCGCCGGAAGCCTCGGGATTGGGATCACCGACGGCGTAGACAACCGCCGAGACTCCGGCGTCGATCAATGCCTGCGAGCAAGGGCCGGTTCGTCCCTGGTGATTGCACGGTTCCAGTGTCACCACGGCCGTACCGCCACGTGCCGCATCGCCGGCCTCGTCGAGAGCCACGACCTCCGCGTGCGGTCCACCGGGCGGTTGCGTCATACCGACGCCCGCGATGGTTCCGTCGGCAGCGAGGATGACCGCGCCGACCGGTGGGTTGGGGCTGGTGAATCCGCGCGCGGAATCAGCTGCGGCCAGCGCGATCTGCATCGCGGCGTCGAGATCAGCCGTCGACGCCTGTCCACCCTTTGCCATCGAGCGGCTCAGACCGACAGCGTCAGGTGCGGCGACGCCGAGGCGGCCTGCGCGCGCAGCTTGCGCACCGCCTCACCGGGATCACTCGCTCCGTACACCGCCGAACCGGCGACGAAGCAGTCGATCCCTGCTTCAGCGGCCTGCTCGATCGTGGAAGCGTTGATGCCGCCGTCGATTTCGACAAGGAGCGTCAGCTCACCCGAGTCGACGAGCTTTCGAACTGCGCGTGCCTTGTCGAGCACCTGAGGCATGAAGGACTGACCACCGAATCCGGGTTCGACGCTCATGATCAAGAGGGTGTCGAAGTCCTCGAGGATTTCCAGGTAGTCGTCGATCGGGGTTCCAGGCTTGATGCTCAGCCCCGCCTTGGCACCAGCTGCACGAATATCGCGGGCAACCGAACGCGGATCGTCGGTGGCCTCGGCGTGAAACGTGACGTTGTACGCACCGGCCTCGGCGTACGGCGGCGCCCAGCGCTCCGGATTCTCGATCATGAGATGGCAGTCGAGCGGAATATCCGTCGCCTTCAGCAGACTCTCGACCACCGGCAGACCCAGCGTGAGATTGGGAACGAAATGCGCGTCCATCACGTCGACGTGAAGCCAGTCGGAGCCGGACACGGCAGTCGCTTCATCAGCGAGTCGAGCAAAATCTGCGGACAGAATGGACGGTGCAATCATCGGGGAAGCCACGACGCCGAGTTTAGCTGTGTCTCATTGCCGACCGTGCATGCACATCGGAGCCGGTGAAATCCGATCAGTTCTTGACGACGGTGTGGAGCTTTCGCACCTTGGCCGGTGCCTTGATCCGCCACGCGTCTTCGAGCATCTCACCCAACTGCACCTCGTCGATCAGTTCGAGGTGCACGAGGATCGAGCCGTGCCCGTGATAGTGATCGGTGGTGAAGAAAGCCGCCTCGCCACTGGCGAGTAGCGCCTCCTTCTCGTCCAGACCGCACATCACGACCAAAGCGCCCTCCGCTTCGGTGCGGAGCCGTGCAAAAGTTTTACCTGCCACCTTGAGTGCCGGGGTGTTGTACGAGGTCGACTCTTCCACGGAGGGAAGAGCCGAACCCAGTACTACAACCTGTTCCCACGTAACCATGTAGGCACCATACGACTACCGATGCCCAGAAGTCATCCGATCAGGCCAGCGGCTTGCGCAAAGCGGCCATGAACATAGCGTCCGTGCCGTGTCGATGCGGCCACAACTGAACCGACGATCCGTCTCCGACGTCCGGGACACCTGGCACCAATGCCTTGGTGTCGAGTTCCACGACGCCATGACGCCGCACCGCATCGGCGACCACAGCCAGCGTTTCCGACAAGTGCGGCGAGCACGTGGAGTACAGCACCACTCCGCCGGGGCGAACCAGTTCGATTGCGGCAGCAAGCAATTCACGCTGCAACTTCACGAGCGGGGCCACATCGGACGGCTGCCGACGCCAACGTGCCTCCGGGCGCCGACGCAGCGCACCCAACCCGGTGCAGGGAGCGTCGACGAGGATGCGGTCGTATCCGGGTTCGAGCCCGGATTCGCGGCCGTCCGCCACGTGTACGTCCACGGGAAGCTCGCGAGTGGTCTTGCGAATCAACTCGGCACGGTGTTCGACGGGCTCGACGGCGTCGAGTCGCCCGCCTTCGATACCGGCGAGAGCGCCGAGAAGCGCTGCCTTACCGCCCGGACCTGCGCAGAGATCGAGCCAGCGTCCGGAGTCTTCACCTTCGAGAGGAGCAATGCTGAGGGCGCGGGCCACCAGCTGACTGCCCTCGTCCTGCACGCCCGCCAAGCCTTGGCGGACCGCCTCGAGTTGTCCGGCGTCACCGCCGTCGAGATGCACGGCGTACGGCGAGTACGGCCCGATCTCGCCGCCGGTCACCAGTGCTAGCTCCTCGGCGGAGATCTCGCCGGGGCGGGCGACGAGGTGTACGGCAGGGCGGGCGTCGTCGGCGATCAGGACGTCTTCGAGTTCACCGGCAGCAGCGCCGAGCGAGTCGGCAAATACCTGCGCGATCCACAGGGGGTGAGCGTGCTCGAAGGCGAGCCGGCCGACCGGGTCCTTCGGGGCCAGCAGCTCGACCCACTCCTCCTGGGTGCGTTCGGAAACACGGCGCAGGACCGCATTGACGAATCCTGCTCGGCCCTGGCCGTTTTCGGCGCGGACCAGATCGACCGAGGTTGCGACGGCAGCGTGCGGTGCGACACGAGTGCGCAGCAATTGGTACGAGCCGAGTCGGAGAACATCGAGCAGAGTTCCGTCGATCTCTTCGATCGGCCGACCCGCTGCATGGGCGATCACCGCATCCAGCAGTCCCTGAGCACGTGCCGCGCCGTACGCCAGTTCGGTTGCCAGCGCCGCATCGCGTGCGTCGAGTTTGCGGTCACGCAGGAGCCCTGGCAGAACCAGGTTCGCGTACGCGTCACGCTCACGGACCGCGCGCAGGACGTCACGCGCCGCCAGACGCGGTTGATCGAGCCCGGCGGTTGCCGGATCAGGCCGCTTGGCCTGCTTCGGCTTGGTGTTCTTGCCGCCGCCGCCGTTCTTGGCTCCGGGACCCTGTGTCCGCCGTGCCGGTCGTCGTGATTCGGTCACTGTGCTCGTACCTCCGCGTCGAGTCGGGCACCGCGTGCCCAGTCCCCTGCCGACATCAATTTCTTGCCCGGGGGCTGAATCTGCCCGAGTCGCACCGCGGTGGTCGCGGTACCGATGTACAGACCATCCTTGCGTACCGAGATCTCACCGACTGCCAGGGTCTCGTCCGTGACGGTGATCGGGCCGACCTTGACTCGAAGATCACCGATCATCGTCCATGCCCCGGGTGCGGGTGTGACGGCTCGGATATGCCGGTCCACTGTGCGAGCGGGCAGTTCCCACCGCACGCGGGCCGCGTCCACCGTCACCTTGGGGGCATACGAGACGCCGTCGGCAGACTGCGGAACCGCGTTGATCTCGCCGGCCTCGAGTCCGTCGAGTACCGATTCGAGGAGGGCAGCGCCGTTTTCCGCGAGACGTCCGAGCAGGTCGCCCGCCGTATCGGTGTCGCGAATCCGCTCGGTCATCACTCCGTACACGGGGCCGGTATCCATCCCGGCTTCCAAACGGAACGCGCTGGCGCCCGTCACCTCGTCACCGGCACTGATCGCGGCCTGCACCGGCGCGGCGCCGCGCCACGCGGGAAGCAACGAGAAATGCAGATTGACCCAACCGTATTTCGGAATGTCAAGGACGTTCTGTGGCAACAGGTTTCCGTAGGCGACGACGGGTGCACAGTCCGGTTCGAGGCGGGCGAGTTCGGCCGCGAAGTCGGGATCGGACGCCTTGGCCGGCGTCAGCACCGGGATGCCGTGCTCGTCGGCAAGCAGACCGATCGGCGATCGGGTGACTTTTCGACCGCGGCCCGCCACAGCGTCCGGACGCGTGACGACGGCTACCACTTCGTGGTTGGCGGATTCGATGAGCCGACGCAGTGAAGGAACCGCGGGTTCGGGTGTTCCGGCGAACACGACGCGCATGTCAGCTATCCCGTTTCGTTGGGCTCTTCGGACTCTGATCAGCCGATCGGCCTGTCGAACGCGGTGGACTGCAACTCACGAAAATGCTCCCGGATGTGTCGGTGGGTGGAACTGTCAGTCTAAGGACTGCGAGAGCTACGACCTACCTCGCGCCGCACCGAACCACTTTCTCAGCAATTTCTTTGATCAGAACCCTGCACATTCACCGGTCCTCGGTATTGACTGTTTCTGTCGTCGCCACTCGGCGGAGGCTGATACGGGATACACCGATCACACGGAGGAACTTAGATGGCAGGCATCGACAGTAAGTTCGACAAGGCCTACGCAGGAAAGTCCGTCGAAGAATTGGCGGACGCCCCGGTCGCGGCACTCAACGGCGTAAGCGATTCGGACGCAGAACATTTGAAGGCAGCGTTCAACATCAAGACCGTCCGCGACCTCGGAACGAACAAGTTCTTCCTGTGGGCGCAGGCCACTGCCAAGCTCGCCGAGTAAACATCCCGACCCACGTGATCTCGGTGCTCACGAGTTAGCAGCTCACGAAGTTGCAGCTCACGAAGTTGCAGCTCACGAATTTGCGTCGATGACCACTTGCGGAATATCCGTGCCGAGCGGCACCACGCTGCACGAAGCGTGCCGCTCGGCATCGGGGTCGAGGACCGTCCGGATGACGTCGATCACGTATGGGTCGTACGGCATGCGGAAGTGGCCGGTCAGGTTAGACGGGCACAGATCCTGGAGGACGATGTTTTCTGCGCCGGCACCGCGGAGCGCGATGTTCGAGGACGGCTGGATCATCTCGTCGACAGTGGACCCGATGGTCGTGTAGCGCACTCCGGGTACGGTGTCACCGCCGGCGTTGAGGGTGTTCAACATATCCGACCCTTGCATCTGCTCGCGGACAGCTCGCGAAAAGACGTCTTCGACAAAGTCTTCTCCGCCGGGGATCGCACGGACAATGGGAACCAACCCGAACATCACCCCACCGTAGGTCGGCGAAGCCAAACCGACCCAATGATCGACGTAGGCGTCGCCGCCCATCTTGTTGACGTAGTACCGCGTCACCGTCGCGCCTTGGGAATAGCCGATCACGTCGACCTTGTCCGCTCCGGTCGCGGTCAGCACCTGATCGACGAAAGAACCGAACGCGGTGGCACTACCGACTATGTCGCCGACGCCGTAGGTCTCGTGTGCGACGTCCCCGTCTTCTTCTTTGATCGCACCGCCGTAATTGAGAGCGAAGACGCAGTAGCCGTCAGCTGCCAGTGCCGGCGACAGGGCCGCCCAATCCGCGTACGCCTCGGTGTCGGTTCCGTGGGCGAGTACAACCGGTCGGGGATGCGTGGCGGAAGGCTCACAACCGAAATCGTTCGACCCGGCAGGTGCGGATCCTGGATGAGCATGAGCGAATGCGGTGGCTACCGAACGCGACACCTGGCCTGGGCCGATAACGAGGGGAACATCCATCGCGTCGGCACTCGCAGACGGGAGCGTCGGTGCTGCAGCCGATATCGCCGGCGGTGCTCCGATCAGCAGCGCCACTGCTACCGAAAATGTCAGTCCCACAGACCGTTTGACGCCAGACATTGTTCCTGCTCCTGCTCTGATCCTACGAGGGAGCTGACCGTAACACCAGAAACTTCGAGGCGCATACCCTACCGAACAGTAGGTATCCGACGTCTCAATTGCCGCCTTCATCGGAGTCATCACCGGCAAGCACTCGGTAGAGCGATTTGCGCGCCTCGACAAGCACGTCGGCTGCGGCCTTGACCTGCGCTGGTGTGCCTACAGCAGCCACTTGACCGGCCGCGCCCATCAGCTGGCCGATCAGTTCTCGAAGGTCCTGCTCCGGCTCCCCTACGCTGAGACGAACGTCATCCCACGGCGCCCCGAGATCGGCGCGATGTTCCTCGACGTACGCGACGCCTTCTTCTGTCAGCTTGGCGGTTTTGCGGCCGGCAACCTTTTCGATGATCACCAGTCCTTCGTCCTCGAGTTGGGACAGCGCGGGATAAATGGAGCCCGGACTCGGCTTCCAGACGCCGCCGCTGCGCTCGACGATCTGCTGAATCAATTCGTAGCCGTGCATCGGCTCTTCCGCGATCAACAGCAGAATCGCAGCGCGCACATCTCCTCGACGACCTCGTCCGCCACGTCCTCGCCCGCGACCGAACTGAGCGCCCGGACCGAAGCCGGGGCCGGGTCCGCCGTCTGGACCGAAACGCCCCCGCCGATGGCCTCTGCGTGGCATGTCACCGAAGCCCGGCCGCTCGTGCGGTCGACCGCGTCGTCCACCGTCTCGATCGCCGGGACCATCGCCCGACGCGCCGTCGTCCGTCGGCACCCACATCACAAATGGTGGCCGTTGCTCACGGCCGAAACCGCCGAAGAAACCGCGCCGGCCGAACATCCCCTCGTTCGGGAAACTTGCATCCATCGTCGAACCTCCATCACTATCGTTGATAGTTCGACGATATATCGTCATATCGGGTAGCGCAAGGATTCCTCCGACAACTCGAAAATCAGCCGATGCGGCGTGGGTCGATCTGAATGCGGACCGGACCCGAAGACTTCCGCGCACTGCGCGCGGCCCTCGCATGTGCCAGAGCGTCCGCAAGGCCGCGACCGTCCTTGCGTGGAACGCGGACCAGCATTCGCTCCGGCGCGACACCGCTCTCGTCCTCACCCGAATACGGAAGCCTCTCCCCCGCAGGCAGTTCCACTGGTCCGAGCAGTACAGCACTTGCCGGCAGATCAGCCGAGTCCACCAACTCCGCAATTGCTGCGGATCCACCGTCGATCGCAGCCATGTGAACGGCCGGAGGAAAGCCGACCTCGTCTCGCTCCTCGAATTGAGACTGTGCGTGCCCCACTGGATCCCATCGGACCAACGCCTGCACCGTCGGGATACCCGAGTCTGCGACAACCACAACTTCACCGCCTTCGGACAGCGGAATCACCATGGCAGCAGCCGACATCCAGCGTCTGAGTGTTTCCTCGGCGGCGCGAAGATCGGGCCGGCCGAGCAGTGCCCAACCGTCGAGCAAGAGCGCGGCGCCGTAGCCGCCGGTCATCACCGGCTCCGCACCCACTGTCGAGACCACCAACGCGGGCCCGTGTGGCAGTTCCTTGACCACATCACTGCCCCCGGACAGAACAACTTTCACACCGGGAAACGCCCGCCCGAGTTCTTCGGCGGTCCGGCCGGCACCGACCACCACCGCGCGCAACGCTTTCGCCCCGCACGCGTGACATCGGTAGGCGGCATCGGCAACCCCGCACCAGCGGCACGCCGGTGTCCCGGCGCCGTCGGGACCTGCCGCAGCGGGAAGAGCCAGTGGGCCGTTGCACCGACGGCACCGTGCCGGGGCACGGCACTTTCCGCAGGCCAGGGTCGGTACGTACCCCCGCCGAGGCACCTGCACCAGGACTCCGTTGCCCTCACCCAGAGCGCGCCGGGCGGCCGCGAATGCAATAGCGGGCAAACGAGCCGCTCTGGCTCCCGGATCGCGGGCCAAGGCTTGATCGCTGTCGGCAAGCGCGGTGATCTTGGGTGCGTGGGCACGAACGACGTCCCGCGTAGCGACCAGATCGTGCGCCCATCCCGAGTCGACGAGTACCTGCGCTTCTGCCGTACGGGAGAACCCACCGATCACGACGGCGCACCCGGCGACGTAGCCACGCAGGACGGCAACTTCGCGGGCATGTGGATACGGCGACCGCGGCTCGGACAAGTTGTCGTCGCCGTCGTCCCAGACGACGACAAGACCGGTCTCGGCCGTCGGCGCAAAAACAGCACTCCGCGTGCCGACGACGATCCGGGCGGTCCCGCGCAGTGCAGCGAGCCACCTTCGGTATCGCATGGCCGGCCCCAGGCCCGCGGACAGACCTACCACCGCATCCGCTCCGGAGAGTTCGGTACAAGCGGCGACGACGCGGTCCAGGTCGCGTTGATCGGGCACAACCAGGATCGCGGATTTACCACTTGCCGCTACGGCCCCGGCCAGTTCGGCCAGGCGCAGTGGCCAGTTTTCACCAGGCAACGCCTGCCAGACCGCACGTGGGCTTTTCGACTCGCGAATGGCGGACAGGAAGGCGTCACCGAATCTGTAGAGATGCCAACCATTTTCGATCGGTTCAGGAGCGGACGGCGGCTCGGCGGGCCCCCACGGTTCCGCCTCGACCTTCGCGTGCCGCGGCGGTACCGCCAAACGGAGAACATCGGCACGGGTTCCGGCATAACGCTCCGCCACACGATCGACGACTTGCGCGATTTCGGCCGTCAGGACCCGCTCGGACGAGATGACGCGTTCGAGCCAGCCGAACTTCCCCTGATGGTCACTGGTCGCCTCGCGCGAGACGATGAAACCGTCCACCAGACGACCAGCGAAGCGGATGCGCACCCGGACTCCGGGCTGCGCATCCGCTTCGAGTTCACGAGGAACGAGGTAGTCGAATTCACGGTCGAGGTGAGCGAGCGGGAGCATCGGCAGCACCCGGGCGACCGGATCGACTTCTGCCGCTACTCTTTCCGCGCCCACCCGCGCCCCGTCTGTACGTCAGTGATCAGAGACCAGCTGCGCTACGCAGCTTGTCGGCGCGATCGGTGCTCTCCCACGGGAGGTCGATATCGGTGCGACCGAAGTGACCGTATGCCGCCGTCTGCGCGTAGATCGGGCGCAGCAGGTCGAGGTCGCGGATGATCGCTCCCGGACGCAGGTCGAAGATCTCGGTGATCGCCTTCTGGATCCGTGCCGGATCGGTCTTCTCGGTGCCGAAGGTTTCGACGAAGAGTCCGACCGGAGCTGCCTTGCCGATGGCGTAGGCGACCTGAACCTCGATGCGGTCGGCCAGACCTGCGGCAACAGCGTTCTTGGCCACCCAGCGCATGGCGTAGGCAGCGCTGCGGTCGACCTTTGACGGGTCCTTGCCGGAGAACGCGCCGCCACCGTGGCGAGCCATTCCGCCGTAGGTGTCGACGATGATCTTGCGCCCGGTCAAACCGGCGTCACCCATCGGGCCACCGAGGACGAACTTGCCCGTCGGGTTCACCAGCAGACGAACATCGGAGGTGTCGAGATCGGTGAGGTTGACGTCGGTCAGCACCGAGAGAAGCACCTTCTCACGAAGATCGGGCGTCAACAGGTTGTCGAGGTCGATGTCAGCGGCATGCTGGGTGGAGATGACCACGGTGTCGAGACGGACAGCCTTGTCACCGTCGTACTCGATGGTGACCTGGGTCTTGCCGTCCGGGCGCAGGTACGGCAGCACGCCGGACTTACGGACCTCGGTCAACCGGCGAGAGAGACGATGAGCCAGCGCGATGGGCAGCGGCATCAGTTCCGGCGTGTCGGTGGTGGCGTAGCCGAACATCAGGCCCTGGTCGCCCGCACCCTGACGGTCGATCTCGTCGTCGCTGATTCCGTCGACGCGAGCCTCGTGCGAGTGATCGACACCCTGCGCGATCTCGGGCGACTGGGCGCCGATCGCGACGTTGACGCCGCACGAATTTCCGTCGAAGCCCTTTGCGGAGCTGTCGTAGCCGATTTCGAGGACTGTGTCGCGCACGATCTTCGGAATGTCCGCGTACGCAGTGGTCGTGACCTCACCGGCTACGTGAACCTGGCCGGTGGTGACCAGTGTCTCGACGGCCACGCGGGCGCGCGGGTCCTGGGTGAGCAGCGCGTCGAGGATCGAGTCGCTGATCGCGTCACAGATCTTGTCCGGGTGCCCCTCGGTGACGGACTCGCTGGTGAATAGCCGACTGCCGGACTTGCTCACAGATCTCCCTCTCGACGACTGAGTTCTTGACTACAGCTTATTGAAGTATCCGAATCACCGTTCGGTGACCGTTTTGTCATGCTTTGTTAGCTGGGGGCTGAGCCGACGATAACGGTTGGACCGCCTGCGCAACACCCTTGTACTCACCCGATTATCGTGGGGTAACTCTCACCACCGGGCGCGTGTCGCTACTCGGGAAAGAGCTTGACCAGGGCGTCGAGTACTCGACTGGCCATCAAAGCCTTGGATCCGTGTTCGAGAGCGGACTCCGAGCCGTCGGAACCGAGCAACCAACCGTCGTTGTGATCGACCTCGAACGCCTTGCCCTCGCCGACCGCATTGACCACGAGGAGATCGCAACCTTTGCGGGCAAGCTTGGAGCGGGCATAGGTGAGAACGTCACCATGGGCGTCACCGGTCTCAGCGGCGAATCCGACGATCACCGTTCGAGCATCCAAGTCGCCGTCACGACGCGCTTCGACGAGACCGGCGAGGATGTCGGCATTTCTGGTGAGGCTGATCGAGTCGGGTTCGTTTGCGCCCTTCTTGATCTTGCTGCCTTCGACGGTGGTGGGGCGGAAGTCCGCGACAGCCGCAGCCATGACGACTCCGTCGTGTCCCGGTGCGTGCTTTTCCACTGCCAACCGGAGATCTTCGGCCGTCTTGATGTGCACGACGTCGACAGCGGCGGGGTCGGCGAGATCAGCCGTGTACCCGGCGATCAGTGTCACGTGCGCGCCGCGTTGCGCGGCAAGACGGGCGAGCGCGTAGCCCTGCTTGCCCGAGCTGCGATTACCGAGAAATCGCACGGGATCGAGCGGCTCGCGAGTACCGCCGGCGGTGACCAGAATGCGGCGACCCTCCAGGTCGCGCGGCAACGCGTCCGAGCGCTCGAGGAGCAACGATGCCAACCCGACGATCTCGTCGGGTTCGGGAAGTCGACCGGCTCCGGTGTCTTTCCCGGTCAAACGCCCGGAGGCAGGTTCGATCACGTGGACGCCGCGCGAACGCAGTGTCGCCACGTTCGAGACCGTTGCGGGGTGCTCCCACATCTCGGTGTGCATTGCTGGGGCGAAGACGACCGGACAGCGCGCGGTCAACAAAGTGGCCGTCAACAGGTCGTCTGCGCGACCCATGACCGCTCGCGCCATCAGATCAGCGGTTGCCGGCGCGATGACGACCAGATCGGCTTCCTGTCCGAGACGGACATGCGGAACCTGCGGGACGTCGTTGAAGACGCCGGTGTGAACCGGGTTGCCGGAGAGTGCTTCGAACGTCGCGCGCCCGACGAACTCCAGAGCGGATTCGGTCGGAATCACGCGGACGTGATGACCGCTCTCGGTGAAGCTGCGGATTATCGAGCACGCCTTGTACGCGGCGATACCCCCACCGACACCGACGACAATGCGCTTACGTATCGATGTGGGCGCGTCGGATACTCCCCCGACACCCGAACGAGGTTCGGGTGCGGCAGATGTGGTGCTCACTCGCCTTCGGTGTGCTCGAGGAGATCAGCGTGGATTTCACGCAACGCGATGGACAGCGGCTTTTCCTGCAGACCGGGCTCGACCAGAGGTCCGACGTATTCGAGGATGCCGTCACCGAGCTGGTTGTAGTAGTCGTTGATCTGGCGCGCGCGCTTGGCCGAGTAGATGACCAGGGCGTACTTGGAAGAGGTGCGTTCGAGCAACTCGTCGATCGGCGGGTTGGTGATGCCGAGCGGGGTGTCGTAGGCAGGCAGAGCGCCCTGACCTGCTGCGGACGCGGCTGAAGTGCTGCTCACTCTTGTGTCTCCTGAATTAGATCTTCATTGAAGAACTAGTTTTATCGATCCGGATATCTGAGAAACGGGGTGGAAATCGGTTCCCGAAGGGTGCGGAATCAGTTCCCAACCAACAAGGATACCAACTCATCGCAAGCACGGCTTACATCCTCGTTCACGATGACCGTGTCGAACTCGTCCTGTGCGGCCAATTCCACTCGGGCCGTCTCGAGTCGGCGCGCCACGACGTCTTCCGTTTCGGTTCCACGTCCGGTCAGCCGTTGCACCAGAACGTCCCAGCTCGGTGGAGCCATGAACACCAACAGAGCCTCGGGCATCGCCTTGCGGACAGCTCGTGCTCCGGCGAGATCGACCTCGACGAGAACGGGCTTTCCAGCTTCGAGCGCTTCTTCGACCGGAGCTGCGGGGGTGCCGGAGCGCTGCAGGCCGCCGTGGATTTCCGCCCATTCGAGAAGTTCACCGGAGTCGATCATCCGTTGAAATTCTTCACGGGAGGTGAATCGGTAGTCCTTGCCGTCCACTTCACCTGGACGGGGATCGCGAGTGGTCGCCGAAACACTGAAAACGAGTTCAGGCAACCGAGTTCTCAGCTCGCGAACGACGCTGGACTTACCGACAGCCGAAGGGCCGGCCAGTACAACCAGCCGACCCCTCCGCACTGCGGTCTTGCTCTCTGACACTGTTGCGTCAGCAATCATCAGACACTGCCGCGTCAGCAATCATCACTTGTCGGCTCAGGCCTCGAAGTCGAACTTGGTGAGCAGAGCCTTGCGCTGCCGATCACCGAGGCCACGAAGGCGACGGGTCGGTGCAATCTCCAGCTCGGTCATGATCTCCTGAGCCTTGACCTTGCCCACCTTGGGCAGCGCCTCGAGCAGTGCCGAAACCTTCATCTTGCCCAAGATTTCGTTGTCTTCGGCGTCCTTGAGGACCTGCTTGAGGTCGGTGCCGCCACGCTTCAGGCGCTCCTTGAGCTCAGCCCTGGCCTTGCGGGCAGCAGCTGCCTTCTCCAAAGCAGCAGCGCGCTGCTCATCAGTCAACTGGGGAAGGGCCACGGTTCCTCCGTCTCGTCGTGTGCAAATTTTGTCTATTCCGCTGATAACCAGCAGCGATAGCGACCGTACTCACGCCTGGCGCGAATTGCTAACCCACCCCCCGCGGTCCGATGCAGATCGCGGTGGGTTATGCGCGTCGAATCGATGTCACGGATCGTCACCGTTTTCGGCTGGATCGAGACGAATTCGACGCCACACGAACGTGCGTACAGTACCGAAATAGACTGTAACACAATGTATTTCGACCCATAGCGTGCGACACCCCCGTGCGAGTGTGCGAAATCGTTACCTGCGGGAATGAACGTGGTCGCCGACACATCCAAAATTTTCGAGCATTTTCGACGCCTATGCGCGTGTCGCGGCCCGTTTTCAGGTCTGCAGCGACGATTTCGGATCGCCGGCGTCGACCGTCTCGGGTTCGATGCGACTCACGCCGGGGGCGGCCAGAGCGAGCACTACCGCGAGGCTCGCCCAGAGCAATGAATTCTCCAGCACGAAGCCGACTACCGGGATATCCATGTCCGCGCCGACTCGAGGAAGCCGAAACAGCACTACGACAGCGGTGAGACCGATCGCGATCCAGGACCACACAGGGACCGATCGAGTGCCCTCCCCCACGCCAGACTTGATCGGAACGAGGAGTACACCGACCGCCGGCACCAACCACACGAAGTGGTGCGTCCAGGCAATGGGAGTCACGATTGCCGCCAGCAGAGCCACCACCGTGAAACCGGCGAGATGGCCCCGCAGGCGCTGAGCGCGCCGCGTCGCGACAATTCCGAGGACACCCAACACCGCACAGGCGACGAGCCATGCCGGACCCACCAGGCCCTCGGGAAGTAGCCGCAAGGCCATTCCACGCACGGACTGGTTACCGAACACGGACGGGTCACCGACGGCGACGCGCCCCGAGAGTGAGGCGATGTCGCCGAAGTAGTCGATCGTCTGGCGCGGGAGAACCGCAAAGCCCAGAGCCGTGGCGCCGAGGAAGCCGGCGAGGCCGCCCGCAACTGCTTTCCAGCGCCCGGTGATCACGTAGTAACCGATGTAGACGAGTGGCACCAGTTTGACCGCGCCGGCGATCCCCACCAGCACACCCTCGGGAATCCACCGTGGTCGAGCCAGCACGTCGATCAAGCACAGGAGAGTCAGAAACAACCCGACCTGGCCGTACCCGAGGTGATCGGAGATCGGCGATGCCGCCGTCCACAGGACCAGGAAACCCACGTAGACGACGACTGGCCGCTTACGTGTGAACGGGACTTCGCGATAGCTGAGCACGATGATCGCGGCCAGCATCAGGAGGCTGACGAAACTCCATCCCCACTGGACCGCACCCCAGGAACCCAGGGCGACTGGAACGGCGACGAGCGCAGCGAAGGGCGGATACGTGAACGGCAGTCTCGCGTTGAACGACTCGTCGTACAGGTTCGAGCCGTCGAGGACGGCCTGACCCGCCGTCCGGTACACGGCGAGATCGTCGCCGTGTACGCCGGTGACGGATTGGAACCCGGTGGCCAGCAGCGCGCACGCCGCGACGAGAAGTCCGATCTGCCACCAACGATTCACCGACGGACGGTACCACCGGGTTCCACCGCTCGAACGAGCCTCGAGGTCACTCACGGATCAGTTCGCCAATGCGGCTTCGATCTCGTCTCGGTCACGCATTGCTGCCTCCCGAAGTGCCGATACCGAAGGACCATGCTTGAGCACCCCACGGGAAGTGTTCGGCAGCAGGAGCTCGGTCGATCCCGCGAAGATGTCTGCGAGATCCGCTGCCGTCGCACCCTGCGCGCCGAGTCCCGGAGCGAGAATCGGGCCGTTGAACTGCGACAGGTCCAGACCGTGGTCCCGAGTTGCACCGACCACCAGTCCGACGGTGTCACGGCCGTCGCCGTTCGCATCGACCGCAGCGTCGACGATCGACTGAGCCACGCTCACACCGTCAGTCGACGACTGTTGAAGTACGCCGCCTTCCGGATTGGAGGTTCGTGCCAGGACGAAGATCCCGCGGGCGTTCTGCCGTGCCAGTTCGAGTGTCGGAGTCAGCGCCCCGAATCCCAGGTACGGCGAAACGGTGACCGAGTCGGAGGCCAACGGCGAATCACCCAACCAGGCTTGCGCGTACGCGTCCATCGTCGAACCGATGTCACCGCGCTTGGCATCCGCGACGACCAGAGTTCCCGCATCACGAAGAACCGAGATGGTTCGCTCCAACACGGCGAAGCCGGCGCTGCCGTAAGCCTCGAAGAACGCGACCTGAGGTTTGACCAGTCCGACCTCACCGGTGAAGGCCTCGACGCAGATCTCGGCGAAAGTCTCGAGACCTTCGGCCGTACGCGGCAGTCCCCACGCGTCGAGAAGCGCGGGATGCGGGTCGATACCGACGCACAGCCGCCCCCGGTCCGCGATCGCGGACCGGAGACGCTGCCCCCAACTGTGACTCACGACTGCTGTGCCGGCTGACGAAGACCTGCGTGCAATTCCTGCAGGGAGTGAACTCCGATGTCGCCGCGAATGGCTGCTTCGATGCCCTGCACGGCAGCCGAGGCGCCCTGCACCGTCGTGATGCACGGGATGTTCGACGCAACCGCTGCGCTTCGGATCTCGTAGCCGTCGACACGCGGGCCGTTGTTGCCGTACGGCGTGTTGATGACCATGGCGACCTCGCCGCTGCGGATCTGGTCGACGATGGTCTCGGCACCGGCCGGAACATCTTCACCCGACTGCTTGTACACCTGCTTGCACTCGATACCGTTGCGCCGCAAAACATCTGCGGTTCCTTCGGTGGCAAGAATGGTGAATCCGAGGTCTGCCAGGCGCTTGACCGGGAAGATCAGCGAACGCTTGTCCTTGTTGGCGACCGAGACGAACACCGCGCCCGTGGTGGGCAACGAACCGTAGGCGGCAGTCTGCGACTTGGCAAAAGCCGTACCGAAGTCGAAGTCGATTCCCATGACTTCACCGGTGGACTTCATTTCCGGGCTGAGCAAGGTATCCACGCCGGTACCGTCGGCGCGGCGGAAGCGGTTGAACGGCAACACAGCTTCCTTGACCGCGATCGGTGCACCGGCCGGGGTGTTTCCGCCGTCGCCCTTCGCCGGCAGAATGCCGCTCGCACGCAGTTCCGCGATGGATTCGCCGAGCATGACGCGGGCGCATGCCTTGGCCAGCTGGACGGCTGTCGCCTTGGACACGAACGGAACCGTGCGGCTGGCGCGGGGATTTGCTTCCAGCACGTAAAGGATGTCGTCCTTGAGGGCGTACTGGACGTTGAGCAGGCCCTTGACTCCGATGCCCTTCGCGAGAGCCTCGGTGGAGCGGCGGACGTTCTCGAGATCCGCCCGGCCCAGAGTGATGGGCGGGAGCGCACACGCCGAGTCACCGGAGTGAATGCCGGCTTCCTCGATGTGCTCCATGACGCCGCCGAGGTACACCTCGGTGCCGTCACACAGAGCGTCGACGTCGATCTCGACCGCGTCTTCGAGGAAGCGGTCGACCAGGACCGGACGATCGTCGGAGATCTCCGTGGCGCGCGAGATGTAGTCGGCGAGGGAAGCCTCGTCGTAGACGATCTCCATGCCGCGACCACCGAGCACGTACGACGGACGCACCAGCACCGGGTAGCCGATGCCTGCTGCGATCTCGCGGGCGCCGTCGAACGTGGTGGCGGTACCGAACTTCGGTGCAGGCAGACCGGCTTCGGTGAGCACGCGACCGAATTCGCCGCGGTCCTCCGCCAGGTCGATGGCTGCGGGGCTGGTTCCCACGATGGGGACGCCGGCAGCTTCGAGACGCTTCGCCAGTCCGAGCGGGGTCTGGCCGCCGAGCTGGACGATGACGCCGGCAACGGTGCCCGACTGCGCCTCCGCGCGGTAGACCTCGAAGACGTCCTCGAACGTCAGCGGCTCGAAGTACAGGCGATCAGCGGTGTCGTAGTCCGTGGAGACGGTCTCGGGGTTGCAGTTGACCATGACGGTCTCGTACCCGGCCTCGGACAGCGTCTGCGCCGCGTGGACACACGAGTAGTCGAACTCGATGCCCTGACCGATGCGGTTGGGGCCGGATCCGAGGATCAGAACCTTGGGTCGCTCGGTCTGCGGAGCAACTTCGGACTCGGCCTCGGGATCGAGCTCGTAGGTCGAGTAGTGGTACGGCGTCTTGGCCTCGAACTCTGCGGCGCAGGTGTCGACGGTCTTGTAGACAGGGCGCACGCCCAGCTGATCACGCAGAGCGCGAACGGCGTCCTCACCTGCGTGCGTGTCACCACCGAGTTCGGGGCGCAGAGCCGCGATCTGGCGGTCCGAGATGCCGTGGTACTTGGCCTGACGCAGGGAAGCCTCGTCGAAAGACTCTGCAGCGCGCAACTTTTCACCGAGCTCGTGAATCTGCTGGAACTGGTCGAGGAACCACGGATCGATCTTGGTGGCGTCGAAGAGCTGCTCGACAGTTGCGCCGAGCGCGAATGCCTTCTCGATGCCGTACATGCGGCCGTCCTGCGGAACGCTCAGATCGGCGAGCAGTGCATCCAGGCTCTCCGTCTCGATGTCGGCGCCGGTCCAGTAACCCGCACGCTTGGTCTCGAGCGAACGCATGACCTTGCCGAAAGCCTCGGTGAAGTTGCGGCCGATGCTCATGGCCTCGCCCACCGACTTCATCGTGGTGGTCAGAGTTCCGTCGGCACCGGGGAACTTCTCGAAAGCGAACCGCGGAGCCTTGACGACGACGTAGTCGAGCGTCGGCTCGAAGCAAGCCGGGGTTTCCTTGGTGATGTCGTTGACGATCTCGTCGAGCGTGTAGCCGATGGCAAGCTTGGCCGCCATCTTCGCGATCGGGTAACCGGTCGCCTTCGACGCCAGAGCCGACGAGCGGGAGACACGCGGGTTCATCTCGATGACGACCAGGCGGCCGTCCTTCGGGTCCATCGCGAACTGGATGTTGCAGCCGCCGGTGTCGACGCCCACCTCACGCAGAATGTCGATGGAAAGGTCGCGCATCGCCTGGTACTCGCGGTCGGTCAGCGTCATCGCCGGGGCGACGGTGACCGAGTCTCCGGTGTGGACACCGACCGGGTCGACGTTCTCGATGGAGCAGACGATCACGACGTTGTCGCGACTGTCGCGCATGAGCTCGAGTTCGTATTCCTTCCAGCCGAGGATGGATTCCTCGATCAGGACGTTCGCCGTCGGCGACGCGGCCAGACCGCCACCGGCGATGCGGTTGAGATCGTCGGCGTCGTACGCCATGCCGGAACCGAGGCCGCCCATGGTGAAGGACGGACGCACGACAACCGGGTAGCCGAGTTCGGCGACCGTGGCGTGTACTTCGTCCATCGTGTAGCAAACTGCGGACTTCGCGGATTCGCCACCGACCTTGGCGACGATGTCCTTGAACTTCTGGCGATCCTCGCCGCGCTGGATGGCGTCGAAGTCGGCGCCGATCAGTTCGACGTCGTACTTCTCGAGGATGCCCTGCTCGTGCAGCGCCACTGCGGCGTTGAGCGCAGTCTGACCGCCGAGCGTCGCGAGGACGGCGTCGATCTTGTTGCCCTGCAAGGCTTCCTTGGCGATGACCTTCTCGAGGAACTCGGCCGTGATCGGCTCGACGTACGTGGCGTCGGCGAACTCGGGGTCCGTCATGATGGTGGCCGGGTTGGAGTTGACCAGGCTGACGCGCAGGCCCTCCTCCTGGAGGACGCGGCAGGCCTGGGTGCCCGAGTAGTCGAACTCGCAGGCCTGACCGATGACAATCGGACCGGAGCCGATTACCAGGATGTGCTTGAGATCTGTACGGCGTGGCATTAGTTCTTGACTCCGGTTTCTTTCCGTGCGGAGAGCAGGCTGGTGAAGCGGTCGAAGAGGTACGCGGCGTCGTGCGGGCCGGCTGCCGCCTCGGGGTGGTACTGCACCGAGAAGGCCGAATCGTCCAGCAGGCGAACACCTTCGACGGCTCCGTCGTTGGCGCAGGTGTGGCTGACCACCGCGCGGCCGAACGGGGTGTCGAATTCCTGACCGGCTTCGCCTTCGAGCGCGAAGCCGTGGTTCTGAGCGGTGATCGCGATGCGACCGGTCTGATGCTCGATCACCGGGATGTTGATTCCGCGGTGGCCGAACTTCATCTTGTAGGTGCTCAGGCCCAGGGCGCGGCCCAGGATCTGGTTGCCGAAGCAGATACCGAACAGCGGCAAGCCCTGTCCGATGACCTCTTTCGTGAGGTGGACTGCGCCGTCGGCGGTGGCTGGGTCACCGGGACCGTTGGAGAGGAACACTCCGTCGGCCTTCAGGTCGAGGATCTGTTCGAGACTCGCGTTGGACGGCAACACGTGGACGCGAATACCGCGCTCGGCGAACATGCGCGGGGTGTTGGTCTTGATACCGAGGTCGATGGCGGCAACCGTGTACAGCGCCTCCCCGCCCTTCGGCTCGACGACGTAGCCGCTGGTGGTGCTGACCTCACCGGCAAGATCGGCGCCGAGCATGGTCGGCTGATCCTGAACCCGTCGGACCAGTTCGTCATCGGCGGCGATGGCTTCACCGGAAAAAATTCCGGCCTTCATCGAACCGCGAGTACGCAGGTGGCGAACCAGGGCGCGGGTGTCGATCCCGGCGATTCCGACGATGCCCTGTTCTTCGAGCTTGGCCTGCAGCGAACCAGTTGCACGCCAGCTCGAGGTGACGCGCGAGGGGTCACGAACGACGTACCCGGCAACCCAGATCTTGGCGCCGGCACGCTCGCCGGTCGGTCCGACCGACTCGTCGTCTTCGTCGTTCCAGCCGGTGTTGCCGATCTGCGGTGCGGTGGAGACGACGATCTGGCGGTGGTAGCTGGGATCGGTGAGCGTTTCCTGGTAGCCGGTCATTCCGGTGCTGAACACCGCTTCGCCCAGGGTCTGTCCAACCGCACCGAAGGTGGTTCCGCGGAACACCCGTCCGTCTTCGAGGACCAGTACTGCGGGGCTGTTGTCAAAGCCGCTCATGCGTTCTTTCCGTTCTGCTCGATGTCGCCAGAGCTTGCGTCTTCGTTGTCATTCGTCTTGTTCGAAGCGGTCTTGTTCGAAGCAGTCACCGGCTTGACCCAGTCCGGATAAACCGTCTTGTCGTCACCGCGCACGCCCGTGTCGATCTCGGTTCCGCTCGGCAATTCCCAGCGAATCACCAGGACGCCGTCCTTGCTCATGACCTTGCCGGCAAGACCGTTCTCCGTGCGGATCGCGCGGATCGACTTCTCCGGAATCCAGATCGCCGACGCGCCGTCACGCTCGACCAGAATTCCGCCGCTGTAGCGGCTGATCTCGCAGGTGGCGCGGAAACCGAGGTCGCCGACGGCGATACGGTCCTGCCAACTGGGTGCGATGGTGCTGCCGACGTACAGGCCGGTGGTCGGCAGGACGAGCAGTTCACCCAGGGTTGCCGGTACCGTCGGCAGTTCGCCGATCTTGTCTTTCTGGCGTCGAGCGCGTCCACGCCAGCCGACGTACATCAGGCCGATCATCGCGACCCAGAAGATCGCCAGACCGATGATCCACAGTGCTCTGTCCATGACGCGCTACTCCTCGCTACTCCGCAGCCGCACATTCCCGTCGTGTGCGGTGATGCGGCCACGTAACAGTGTGGTCGTGACCCGAGCGGGCAATGTCATCGACTCGTACGGAGTGTTATGCGCGACACTCGCCAGGTCGGGACCGTGGACCGTCCACTCGGCCGACGGATCGACCAATGTCAGGTTCGCGGGCTCCCCCACCTCGATGGGACGGCCCTGATCGTCGAGGCCGACGATTGCCGCGGGGCGCTCGCTCATGACCCGGGCAACACCGCGCCAGTCCAACAGGCCGGGCTGGACCATCGTCTGCACGATGATCGAGAGTGCGGTCTCGAGGCCGAGCATTCCAGGGCGAGCGGCTGCGAACTCGCAGCACTTGTCCTGCTCGGCGTGCGGAGCATGGTCGGTCGCGACGCAGTCGATGATTCCCTCGGCCAGACCCTTGCGCAGCGCGGCAACGTCACTGGCCTCACGCAAGGGCGGGTTGACCTTGTTGATCGCGTCGTACGTCTCGAGCCGTGAATCGTCGAGGAGCAGGTGATGCGGGGTGACCTCGGCGGTGATCGAAATCCCTTGGCTGCGAGCCCACTTCACGAGTTCGACGGTTCCGGCGGTGGAGGCGTGGCAGATGTGAACGCGGGCGCCGGCGTCACGCGCGAGCAGTGCGTCGCGGGCCACGATCGATTCTTCGGCTGCTCGCGGCCACCCGGCCAGGCCGAGACGCGCGGCCGTGGGGCCCTCGTGGGCGACCGCACCGACGGTCAAACGCGGCTCTTCCGCGTGCTGGGCGATCAGGACGCCCAGTGAGCTGGAGTATTCGAGCGCGCGACGCATGATCAGTGGGTCGTAGACGCAGTGGCCGTCGTCGGAGAACATCTTGACCTTGCCGACGCCTGCGGCCATGGTCGCCATCTCGGCGAGTTGCTTGCCTTCCAGGCCCGCTGTGACTGCGCCGACGGGGTGGACGTCGACGAGGCCGACTTCCTGCCCGCGTCGCCAGACGTGATCGGTGATGACCACCGAATCGGCGACGGGTCTCGTGTTGGCCATCGCGAAGACCGCGGTGTATCCACCCAGAGCCGCTGCCGAGCTTCCGGTTTCGATGGTCTCGGTGTCTTCGCGGCCGGGCTCACGCAGATGTGTGTGCAGGTCCACGAAGCCGGGAAGCAGGATCTGCCCGCCGGCATCGATCACCTCGGATGCCGTGGCCGGATCGAGGTCCACGCCGATCTCGAGGATCGTGCCGTCGCCGACGAGTACGTCGGTGGGCTCACCTTCTCCGTAGATCAGGACTCCGCGGAGCAGGACACTCACGGGTGATTCTCCGTTCTCGTTTCTGGTCACAGCGCACCGTCCTCCGACCCGACCAGCAGTCGGAACAAGACAGCCATGCGCATGTGTACGCCGTTGGTAACCTGTTGCAGTACAGCAGTTTTGGAGGAATCGGCAACGGCGGATGCAATCTCCATGCCGCGCAGCATCGGGCCGGGGTGCAGGACCACCGCGTGATCGGCCAGCATCGCCAGCCGCTTCTCGGACAGGCCGTAGTTGATCGAGTACTCGCGCTGCGACGGGAAGAAGCCACCGTTCATGCGTTCGGCCTGAACCCGCAGCATCAGCACCGCGTCGAGTCCGGGCAGTTCCGCGTCGAGCGAATGCGAAACCGTGACCGGCCACGTGTGCGCACCGACCGGCAGCAGTGTCGGCGGCGCAACAAGAACAACCTCGGCACCGAGCATCGAGAGCAGCAGTGCGTTGGAGCGGGCGACACGGCTGTGCAGGATGTCGCCGACGATGGCGATCCGCTTGCCCTCGATGTCGCCGAGACGCTGGCGAAGGGTCAAAGCGTCGAGAAGCGCCTGAGTGGGGTGCTCGTGCGTGCCGTCACCTGCGTTGATGACTGCCGGGCCACCGTCGTCGGCCGCTCCGGTCCACTTTGCGATCTGGTGGGCGGCGCCCGAAGCCGGGTGGCGCACGATGAGTGCGTCGGCACCGGCCGCGCGCAGGGTCATCGCGGTATCGCGCAGGGATTCACCTTTGGACACCGAGGAACTGGATGCGCTGACATTGATGACGTCGGCACTCATCCATTTGCCTGCCACCTCGAAAGACACCCGGGTGCGCGTCGAGTTCTCGAAGAACACCGTCATGACCGTGCGTCCGCGCAGCGTCGGGAGCTTGCGTACCTCTCGTCCCAGAAGTGCCTGCTCGAACCGTTCTGCCTCGTCGAGAAGTTCTACCGCGGACTCACGATCGAGGTCCGCGATGGAAAGTAGGTGCTTCACGCGCTCTTACCCCCGGAGATGACTACCGCTTCCCTGCCGTCGTGCTCCTGGAGGAGAACCTTGACGTCCTCGGACCTCGCGGTCGGGACGTTCTTGCCGACGTAGTCGGCGCGCAGCGGGAGTTCGCGGTGACCACGATCCACGAGCACTGCGAGTTGGACCGCGCGGGGGCGGCCCAGATCGCGCAACGCGTCGAGTGCCGAGCGCACGGTGCGACCGGAGAAGAGGACGTCGTCCACGAGAACGACCAGCGCATTGTCGACGCCACCCTCGGGGACGGACGTGCGCTCGAGCGGGCGGTGCGGCTTGTTCCGGAGATCGTCGCGGTAGAGGGTGATGTCGAGAGATCCGATGGGAAGACGCACACCGGAGAATTCTTCGATCTTGGCGCGCAGTCGCGTGGCGAGGGTGGTTCCACGCGTCGGGATACCGATCAGGACCACACGAGGGGCAGTTCCCTCGGGTCCGTCGAGTGCGGTCTTCTCGATGATCTCGTGAGCGATCCGCGCGATGGTCCGGCCCACATCCTGGGCGGACAACAATTCGCGGGTTTCGCTACCTGCCTCGGCACCGACCGGCGCCTTCGAGTTACCTGGACCTGCAAGATCGGATGGGCGAGACCCTTCGGGCACGCTCATGCAGCGACCTCCTTCTCCGCCTCACTGGACGGATCGTTAAAGGATGTCTGACGGTCCCCACCCTATCAGCCGACAGACCTGATCCCGCCGTGCGAGCAGCGACTCCGACCGGTTGTGTGCAGACACACAACGCGCTCGGTGACACTCGCACGGCGGTGGTGGAACAAAACTTGCTACTCGGTACCCGAATCCGATTCCTGCGCGCGCTGGGAGGTCGCGGCCGCAGCCGATCGAACCTGCGGCGCAACGAGAACGACCTGGCCGAGGATTCCGTTGACGAATCCCGGAGAGTCGTCCGTCGAGAGCTGCTTCGCGAGTTCGACGGCCTCGTCCACGGCGACAACCGGCGGAACGTCCGTCGCGTGGAAGAGCTCCCACACGGCGATACGCAGAATCGCACGGTCGACGGCGGGCAGACGCTCGAGCGTCCAGTCCTGCAGATGCGAGGAGATGACCTGATCGATCCGGTCCAGATTCTCCGCAACGCCGGACACCAACGTGACGGTGTAGGCCGCGACGGGTGCTACCGCGTCGTCCTTGACGGACAGATCGGAACGCTCCGACGCCAGTGCGACCGGATCGAGGTCACGTGCCTCGGCTTCGAAGAGGAAGTCGACGGCACGCTTGCGCGCCTTGTGGCGTGCACCGAGTTTCTTATGTGTGCCGGACACTCAGGAATTCACACGCCCGAGGTAGTTGCCGTCACGAGAATCGACCTTGAGCTTGTCACCGGTGTTGATGAAGAGCGGGACGTTGATCTCGGCACCGGTCTCGAGGGTCGCAGGCTTGGTGCCGCCGGTGGAGCGGTCGCCCTGCAGGCCCGGATCGGTGTGCTTGACGACGAGCTCGACGGTGACCGGAAGCTCGACGAAGAGGGGAACGTCTTCGTGGGTCGCGACCTGGACTGCCATGTTCTCGAGCAGGAAACGCGACTGGTCGCCGACGGTGGATTCGCTGATCGACACCTGGTCGTAGGTGTCGCCGTCCATGAAGATGTAGTCGCTGCCGTCGTGGTACAGGTACGTCATGTCACGACGGTCGACCGTGGCGGTCTCGACCTTCACACCGGCGTTGAACGTCTTGTCCACTACCTTGCCCGAGAGCACGTTCTTGAGCTTGGTGCGCACGAAGGCAGGGCCCTTGCCGGGCTTGACGTGCTGGAACTCGATGATCGTCCACAGCTGGCCTTCGATCTGCAGAACCAGACCATTCTTGAAATCACTGGTGGAAGCCACTTGCTTCGCGTCTCCTAGGGGTCGGGAAACCGTCTCAGACGACGGTAAGGTCTTTTGCGGTCAGTGTGAGCAGCTCTGGCCCCTGCTCACGAACAACGAGCGTGTCCTCGATCCGTACACCTCCGCGCCCGGAGAAGTACACGCCCGGCTCGACGGTCACCGCCGCGCCGGAAAGAAGTGTACCGGTGCCGAGCTTGCCGATCCCCGGTGCTTCGTGGATTTCGAGCCCCACACCGTGGCCGAGGCCGTGCAGGAACAACTCGCCGTAGCCTGCATCGTCGATCACCGCACGGGCGACGGCGTCGACTGCCGCACATTCGACACCCGGCGCGAGCGCGTCGCAACCGGCAGCTTGCGAACGCGCGACGAGCTCGTAAATCTCCCGTTGCCAATCGGAAACGGACTCGAGCACGTAGGTCCGTGTCATGTCCGAGTGGTACCCACCGACCTGGGCGCCGAAGTCGAGTTTCACGAAGTCACCCGACGCCAGGATCGCGTCGGTCGGTCGGTGATGCGGAATCGCCGAGTTGGCGCCGGCCGCCACGATCGTCTCGAAGGAAATACCGTCCGCCCCGTTGTCGAGCATCAGATTTTCCAGCTCGCGGCCGACCTCTCGTTCCGTTCGGCCAGGTCGCAGACCGCCGCGAGCGATCAACTGCGCCAACGCGACATCGGCTGCGGTGCACGCGGCTCGCAACAACTCCACCTCGTACTCGTCCTTGACCATGCGCAATTGTTCGACGAGTCCACTCACCGGTTCGAACCGGATCTTCGGCGCTGCTTCGGTCCAAGCCCGATGTTCGGCGAACGTCGCCACATGTGACTCGAACGCGAGAACGGGCGCCGTGGACTTCTCGATCAAGTGCGCAGCACTCGAACGGGCGATTTCGGCCCGAAGGTCCGGCACCTGCTCTGACACCTGCGTCACGTAGCGGCCGTCGGTGCAGATCACCGTCTCACGCTCGTCGGACGCTGAATCGGATGCACTGACGACGAGCGCCGCATTGGAACCGGTGAAACCGGTGAGGTATCTGATGTTGAGGAGATCTGTGACGAGAATCGCGTCGAGTTCGCGCTCCGAGAGGAGGCGTCTGAGGGATTCACGGCGTGTTCTGAAGTCGACCGGCATCCCTCGAACCTACCGCCCGCGCAGACCTGCCGATCAACTCGAAACTCGCGGTTACAGCAATAAGTGTGGGTTAGGCCACAAGGTGTAATGGGTTCTAGTTAGGCTGTACCCATGAATGCGTGGTTGGTACGTGGCCTCGGCATGGCCCTGATACATGTTGTGTTTCGTGCGTTGCTCGGTGCAGCGATCGCACAGTGGCCACTTCAGGGGTCCACCCTGCGCTGGCTGTCCCTGTTGATCGTCATCGTCTTCGCCGCGATCTGGGGTGGTATCGACGGCATTCGTGACCGCCGGAATTTCCCCGAACCCGAGGACGGCGCCGATCTGACCATGCTGTGGCTCAAGGCCGCATTGGTCGGCGGGTTCGTCGCCGGCGCTGCCAGCTGGGCACTCAGCCTGGTCCCCTCCCTCGAACTCACCCAGCAGGGCTTGTTCTTCGAGGTGACCTCCGGTGCGGCGTTCACGATCCTTCTCATCTTCGTCCCCGCCATGATCGCCATCACCGTCGGACGCTTCTTCGTCAGCCGTGAACAGCGCAAGAACGGAACAGCTCCGCAGACCCCGTCCCACGAGCGTCACCACGAACCGGTGCCCGTCAGCGAGGGCTACGACTCCCCCACCGAGCAGCACGCATACAGCGGAGCCGCGATGTCCGTCGAGGAATCCGACGCCGATACCGCGGTCTTCCCGGCGATCGATCTGGGCAAGCGCGAGCAGTAACGCCCACCGTCCACACAACCGAATGCGGCCCCGAGGATATTTTCCTCGGGGCCGCATTCGTGTGGCTGTTTTTTCGACTTCCCTCGTTCAGCCTCGCTCGGCGAGGAACCTGATCGCCAGCGGATACGCGGCGACGCCGAGTCCGACGATCACTCCGATCGCAATCGGACTCAGGTAGGAGTGGTGCCGAAACTCTTCTCGCGCATGAACGTTCGAGATGTGCACCTCGACGAGACCTGCGGTCAGTTCGGCGCATGCATCTCGCAGGACCACCGACGTGTGCGTCAAGCCACCGGCATTGAGGATCACCGGTTCCCCCGCGTCCGCCGCGTCGTGGATCCAACCGAGCAGATCGCCTTCGTGATCGCTCTGACGGACGATCACCTCGACGCCGAGCTCCTTGCCTGCCGCGACACACAATTCGATCAGATCGTCGTGTGTGGTCGCGCCGTAGACCTCGGGCTGACGCTTACCCAGACGCCCCAGATTGGGTCCGTTGACGACGTTGATCCTCACAACAGGACCGTTCCGCCGGCCGGCCGCGCATCGCGGGCAATCGCGGAGTACGCCGCAACCAGCAGACTCGGATCCGGCCCCTCGAGGCGACCCGGCTTGGCCAGTCCGTCGAGGACCACGAAACGCAGCAGCCCGGCACGGTTCTTCTTGTCGGTCTGCATTCCCTTCATCAGATCGCCGAACGCATCACCGTCGTACGACGTCGGCAGCCCGACGAGATCGAGGATCGACTTGTGACGATCCGCGGTGGCGTCGTCGAGTCGGCCCGCGAGCCGTCCGAGTTCGGCAGCGAAGACCAGGCCGACGGAGACAGCGGCACCGTGGCGCCACTTGTAGCGCTCACGACGTTCGATCGCGTGGCCGAGGGTGTGGCCGTAGTTGAGGATTTCGCGCAGATCCGACTCGCGCAGATCCGCGGCCACGACCTTGGCCTTGACCTCTACGGAGCGCCGAATCAACTCGGGCAGAACAGTTCCCGACGGATCGAGAGCTGCCTTGGGATCGGCTTCGATGAGATCCAGGATCACCGGGTCGGCGATGAATCCGGTCTTGATGACCTCGGCCATGCCTGCAACGATCTCGTTGTGCGGCACAGTCTCGAGCGTCGCGAGATCGATGAACACCGCTCCCGGTTCGTGGAACGAACCGACGAGGTTCTTGCCCGCTTCGGTGTTGATACCGGTCTTGCCGCCCACTGCTGCGTCGACCATCGCGAGCAAGGTGGTGGGGACGTGAACTACCTTGACACCGCGCATCCACGTAGCCGCGACGAAGCCGGTGAGGTCGGTCGCCGCTCCCCCGCCCAAGCTCATGATCGCGTCGCTGCGAGTCAGGCCGATCCGGCCTAGCACGTCCCAGCAGAAGCCCGCGACAGCAAGATCCTTGCCGTCCTCGGCATCGGGGATCTCGATACGGTGGGCGTCGATTCCCTTCTCCGCCAACGCAGCCCGTACGGCCTCCGCGGTCTCTGCCAGCGGCGGCTGATGGAAGATCGCGACAGTGCGCGCGCCGTCGAACTCGGCAACGAGATCACCGAGCAGGCCGCGGCCGATCACGACCGGGTAAGGACTTGCGGTCTTCACCTCTACACGTACGGGTTCGGTCACTGCTCCACTACTCCGCTCCGGTTGTTCATTTGTCTTGAAGTTTCGACACCAGTTGCCCGACGACACGCGCCGGACTTCGGCCGTCGGTCCGAATCCGAATCGTGGCCGAACGCCGGTACAGCGGACGACGACGCCTCATCAACTCCTGGTACTTGACCTTGGGATCTCCGCCGGCCAGCAGCGGGCGATGATTGTTCGCCCCCGTGCGGCGAAGCCCTTCGGCGACACTGATCTCGAGGTAGATGACCGTGTGCCCCTGGAGCAGTTCGCGCGTGCGATCGGAGAGGATCGCACCACCGCCGAGCGAGACGATTCCGTCGGTGGCCTGCAACGCTTCGCGAACCACCGATTCCTCGATCTCACGAAACCGAGGCTCTCCGTCATGGGTGAAGATCTCCGGGATCGTCCTACCCGTGGTCCGTTCGATCTCGGCGTCGGTATCGACCAATTCGAGTTCGAGTGCCTGCGCGAGACGTCGACCGATGGTCGATTTGCCGGCACCGGGCGGACCGATGAGTACAGCCTTCGGCTTCATCGATACGTGAGTCCTATCGAGGCGGTCGGGCTGCGATGCCCTCGGCGTAACGACGGTAGTTGGCAGTGGTTTCAGCAATGGAATCACCACCGAACTTTTCGAGTGCGGCCTGAGCCACGACGAGCGCGACCATCGACTCGGCGACGACGCCGGCGGCCGGAACCGCGCACACGTCGCTGCGCTGGTGGATGGCAACCGCTTCCTCGCCGCTCTCCATGTCGACCGTCGCCAGAGCGCGCGGAACCGTCGAGATCGGCTTCATCGCGGCGCGAACTCGAAGAGCCTCACCATTGGTCATGCCACCTTCGATTCCGCCTGCGCGGTTCGTGGAGCGCACGATGCCGTCCGGGCCCGGGCGGATTTCGTCGTGAGCTTCGCTGCCACGACGGCGCGCGGTCTCGAAGCCGTCGCCGACCTCGACACCCTTGATGGCCTGAATTCCCATGAGAGCAGCAGCAAGTCGTGAATCGAGACGCTCGGCGCCGCTGACGAAAGTGCCGAGTCCGACCGGCAGGCCGTGGATGACGACCTCCACGACGCCACCGAGGGTGTCGCCGTCCTTCTTCGCCGATTCGATTTCGGCGATCATCGACTCTTCTGCAGCCTTGTCGAATGCGCGGACCGGGCTCGCGTCGATCGCGTCGAGATCCTTGCCCGCCGGCACGGGTCCGACGTACGGCTCGGAAGCACCGATGGAAATAACGTGTGAAACGACCTCGGCACCGAATACCTGACGCAGGAAGGACCGTGCGACGGTTCCAGCGGCCACGCGGGCTGCGGTCTCGCGAGCGCTGGCGCGCTCGAGGACGGGACGCGCGTCGTTGAAGCCGTACTTGAGCATGCCGCTGTAATCGGCGTGTCCGGGACGCGGGCGCGTCAACGGGGCATTGCGAGCCTGATCGGCGAGCAGGTCCGGGTCGACCGGGTCGGCGGACATGATGGTTTCCCACTTGGGCCACTCGGTGTTGCCGATCTCGATGGCCACGGGGCCACCGAGCGTAAATCCGTGGCGGACACCGCCGATGATGGTGACCTTGTCGGCCTCGAACTTCATCCGTGCGCCACGGCCGTAACCGAGTCGACGACGGGCAAGTTCGGACGAGATGGCCTCAGAGGTCACTTCGACCCCCGCGACCATGCCCTCGAGCATCGCGACGAGGGCGGGACCATGGGATTCTCCGGCAGTTATCCAACGCAGCACGCCGACCATCTTTCCACGTCGCAGACCTCAGTTGTCACAGTGGTCCTCCCGGTGAACACAGATGGCCCACACGCACGAGCGTGTGGGCCATCTCAGAGGTACCTGTGGGTCTAGAACAGGCGGAATCCTCCACCGTTTGCGTTGATGTCAGCCAAACCGATGTTGATGTCCGCCGAGTTGTCGGGAGCGTGGAACGGCGGCGGAAGCGGCTCGAAGCAGTACGGCGGGTAGCCGTTGCTGATCAAGCCCACCAGGCGGTCACCGACGACGAGCGGTCCACCGGAATCACCGGGAATCGAGCACGTGTGCTCGACGATCTCACCGTAGACGGAGTCGTAACCCCAGGTGATACCGCACGTGTTGCCGGTCGAACGGCCTTCCTTGCACACGATCGTGCCCGGGGCCGGCGGGGCGCCGATTCCGTTGATCGTCGTGCCGCCTACGGTACGCAGCGGAGCTACCTTGGCGTCGTCGAGATCGATCACGGCGATGTCCGAGACCGGACTCGAGTAAGAGAACCGACCGATGGGTCCGGCCTCGGGCAGGTACTCGGCGAACACCCGGTCCCCGACAACTCCGCAGTGTCCGGCGGTGAGTGCCACGAGAGAACCGGCGTTGTCGTAGCCGACCGCGGTCAACGTGCATGCTGCAACTCGGTCAGGATCGGAGTGATCCACGTCCGGCAGCAGGATTCCTGAGCCCCCGCCCAGTGCCACCGATGAAGGTGCAGGCGCGGCGCCGGCGACGCCCGCTCCTGCAGCCACAGCCGCCAAACAGGCTGCCGCAGCGACGAAAAGCCTTGTGCGCATAGGTTCCCCCGATAATCGAGTGCGAAACGAGATTCGTTTTGTCCCATTTCCGAAACCTCAGTGAACGTCAGGATGTGGACATTCGGCAAGTCCGACTCGCCGCATATTGGGACCGCGCGCTGGCAATACCCGCATTTATGAAACCGACGGTTACGTCTTTCCTGCAGTTCACCGTCCGTCGTTGAACGGTCAATAACGCCAGACTTCTCGCGGATGTTGCACTCGTCACGTCAGCCAGGCAAACGCAATCGAACCGCAGGCTGCCAGGCACATCGAGGGTCCGTGCGCAATGGGCGAATTGTGGGCTACCAGCCCTCGTCTTCGCAGTTCCAGCGCGGTGCCCAGCGTTGCGGTGAGCACCGAGGCAGACACCAACGACCACAGCCAGGCGTCCGCTCCCACCAATCCGGTCACGGCGCCCAGAGGAAGCGAGAGCTTCACATCGCCGACGCCCATGGAACCAGGCGACATCACGTGCGCCAGGAGGTGGATTCCGGCGAGCAGTGCCGACCCCACCACCGCCACCCACACCGTTCCCGACACCGTCGCGTAGACCATCACGACGGCGTAGCCCGGCAGCGTGAAACTGTTGGGCAGCCGACGCACAGCCAGGTCGACAGTCGAGATCGCGACGCACCACCACACCACGGCGAGACCGGAAAATAACTGCACCACCGAGGTATTCAGCGCACCGACGACAACCCAGCCTGTTGCGACGGCGCACTGCGGCACACAACAGAAAGTCACGACTGGTCGATAACCGTGTCGCCGCAACCAATTGTCGACGATCGCCCGAGCTCCGAAACCAGCGACTACCCCCGAGCCTGCCAAGACCATCAACGTCCACATGGTTTCGAGCTTGGCGTCTGCCGTTCGCCAGCGGCAGACTACGAATCGTCTTGTGGACTACCTCGACACTGTGAACAGACCTAAGCGATAGCGGCTGCCATCGCCTCTCGCGGAGCGGGCTTGCCCGTGAACTGCTCTACCTGCCCGAAGGCCTGATTGAGCAACATCTCGAGGCCACCGATCACCGTGCCACCGGCCGCCTCGACAACCGAAGCAAGTGGCGTCGGCCAGGGGTTGTAGATCGCGTCGAGGACAAATCGCGCCTTCCCCAATTGCTGGGCAAAGGGCGCTGCCGCTTCCGCGGGAACGGTACTGACCAAGACCGAGGATTCGGCACAGATCCCGCCTAGCTGTGCGTCGTCGAAGGCGACCAGATCTATGTCCAACCCGACCGCACCACCGCATTCGATGGCACCGGATGCGCGCCCCGGATCACGCGCGACCACGGTGACTGTCCGAACTCCCATGTCGGCCAACGCGACCAATGCCGGCCGCGCGGTGCCGCCCGCGCCGACAACTACCGCCGAAGTGCCGCTGAGATCGCCGACACCGCCGGCGATCAACGCACCGCTGACTCCGTCGACGTCCGTGCAGTCGGCACGCCAACCGCCGTCGATGCGAACCAGGGTGTTGGCCGAGCCGATGGTCACCGCTCGCGGTGTGCGTTCGGTGGCATATTCGAGTGCTGCGATCTTGCCCGGCATCGTCACCGAGAGGCCGATCCATTCGGGGCCGAGTGAGTCGACGAGGGCAGGCAACTGATCGCCGGTGCATTCGATCCGCTCGTAGGTCCAATCGCTCAGCCCCAAAGCCGCGTACGCCGCAAGATGCAGCAACGGGGACTTCGAGTGAGCGATCGGGCTTCCGAGAACTGCCGCCTTACGGGGCGTCGCGAGCGAAGTCGCGGTACTACCGTCCACTGTCGAGAATCCCACTTTGCTGTGCCAGTTCGATGTTGGCCAAATGCTCCTCGTAGCTCTTGGTGAAGAGCGTCTGGCCTTCCTTGTTGATCGTGACGAAGTACAACCAGTCACCGGCCGCCGGCGATTCCACGGCCTTCAGCGCGTCGATGCTCGGCGAAGCGATGGGCGTTGCAGGCAGACCCGGCATTGCGTACGTGTTCCACGGCGTGACGCGCTCACGGTCGGCATCCGTGGTTGCGACCTCGGTGGTGTCGAGTGAGTAGTTGACCGTGGAGTCGAACTGCAGAGGCTGATCGACTGCGAGTCGGTTGACGATCACCCGCGCGACCTTGGCCATGTCAGCGGGCAACGCCTCACGCTCGACCAGCGACGCTGCCACCAACAACTGGTACGGAGACATTCCGACCCCGCTGCCGGCTGTCAGAATTCCCGTGGCCTCGTACTTGGCGGCGCTACCCTCGACCAACGACCGCAGGATCTCGGTCGGCGTCGCAGTGGGATCGAAATCCCAACTGCTGGCGGCGATCAGGCCTTCGAGCTGACGGTCCTTGTCCGGCACGCTCTTGACCGACGACATCGCCCATTCGGGCACGCCGAGCGAAGCCAGATCGGAAGATGCTCCCGCAGTGTTCAATTCGTCTGTCGAGACACATTTCTGAGCGGAAACCGGGCCGACACAACTCGCCTCGGAAATGAGGTTGTAGATGCCCTTCTTGAGCGAGCCGGTCTGCGCGTCCGAACTGTCGTGCAGCTGACGCCCTTCGGCGATGACAACACTGCCGACTCGGGAGTCCGGGGCAACCAAGGTGTCGAGTGCGCTCGCGGCGCTACTCTGCACCGGCACCTGGTAGAAGCCGGGTTGCACCTTCTGGATCTCAGACGGATTGGCGATCGCCGCGTTGTAGAAAGCAGCGGAACTCGCGACGACGTTCTTCGCCTCGAGCGTCGCACCGATCTCCGATGCGGTTTCTCCACTGTTGATCTGGATGACCACGGGTGCGCCGCCGGGGCCGGCAAAATCCTCCGCGGTCTTGTTGCGATCCATGTACCAGAGAGCGCCGTATGCACCGACACCGAGGACTGCGATCACCAACACCAGCAGGGCGAGAACGCCGACCTTCTTGCCACGCTTGGCGCGCTTGTTGCGCGCTTCGCGTTGCTTGCGTGCCTCGGCTCGCGACATGTGCGGCGGATCGATGTTCTGCGGCAGTGCACGCATGACCATGGTCTCGTCGTTGTCGAAGTCGAACGAACTGGTGGGCCGGCTTCCGCCGCCCTCATCCCACCGCGCGTTCACAGATCGCCCTCCAGTGCAGCGTCCTTCGACGACTCCCCTGGTTTCACAGCTCTACTCCGCTCGTCCAGCCAGCCTTGCAGGATTTCCACCGCCGCAGCCTGATCGATCATCGGTCGCTGGCCGCGTGCCTTGACTCCACTTTCGCGGAGATTGCGCGCAGCCGTGACGGTCGTCAGTCGTTCGTCGGACAGTCTCACCGGGATCGGTTCGACGGCCCGCTGCAGTCGTTTGGCGAATGCAGTCGCGATACCGGCGGCTTTACCTTGCTCACCGCGCAGCGTCTGTGGCAGTCCGACGATAACCTCAACGGCCTCGTATTCGGACACGATGGCGATAATGCGCCGGATATCCGGCGCGTCGGGCCCACGCTCCTTCGAGCGTGGAACCGTTTCCACCGGTGTCGCGAGGATGCCGTCGGGGTCGCTGGACGCGACGCCGATGCGAACACTGCCCACGTCGATGGCGATGCGCCGCCCGCGACCAGGGTCGTCGATGCCGGGGCGATCGGGACCCTGTTGCGTAGCCACCACCGTCAGCTGCCGCCCGCCAGCTCTCCGACTCTGTCCCGGATCGCATCGAGCGCCGCCGGGATTCCGGCGGAGTCCGAACCCGAACCCTGGGCCATGTCGGGCTTTCCGCCGCCGCGGCCACCGATCTTGGGACCGAAGGACGCGACAAGCTCGCCGGCCTTCACACCGAGACCCTGGGCTGCCTTGCTGGATGCGACCACGAACGGGACCTTGCCGTCGACGTCACCGAGCAGAGCTACGACGGCAGGTTCGGAGCCGAGGCGACCCTTGATGTCCGTGACGAGGCTGCGCAGGTCGTTTCCGCCGACTCCGGCGGGAGCAGGCTCGGCGATGACGAGGACACTGCCGATGCGCTTGGCCTTGGCGACGTACTCGCCTGCCGACGCCAGCACCGCCTTGGCCTTTGTCTGCTCGAGTTCCTTCTCGGCCACCTTGAGTCGCTCGACGAGCGCCTCGACGCGGGCGGGCACCTCTTCCGAAGGAACCTTCAGCGAGGAGGAGAGTCCGGCCAGGAGCGCGCGTTCCTTGGCGAGGTAGCGGTAGGAGTCCAAACCGACGTACGCCTCGACGCGTCGGATTCCGGAGCCGACCGACTGCTCACCGAGCAGCGTTACCTGACCGATCTGTGCGGAGCTTCCGACGTGAGTGCCACCGCACAGTTCCATCGAGAACGGGCCGCCGATTTCGACGACACGAACCTCGTCGCCGTAGTTCTCACCGAAGAGTGCCATCGCACCCATCGCCTTGGCCTTGTCGAGATCCGTGACAAATGTGTTGACCGCGTAGTTCGACGCCACGGCTTCGTTGGTAAGTGCCTCGATGTCCTGCTTCTGGGAGTCGGACAGCGCGCCCTGCCACGAGAAGTCGAAGCGGAGGTAACCCGGCTTGTTGAGCGAGCCTGCCTGCACCGCGTTGGGGCCGAGCACCTGACGCAGTGCAGCGTGCACCATGTGGGTGCCGGAGTGCCCCTGGGTTGCACCCTTGCGCCACTCGGCGTCGACGTGCGCGAGTACGACGTCGCCCTCGGTGATCTCACCCTTCTGCACCGTCACCTTGTGCGTCCAGACCTTCTTGGCGATCTTCTGTACGTCGTTGACCTTGGCTTCGAGGCCCGGCGCGGTGAGCGAACCGATGTCGGCGATCTGTCCACCGGACTCTGCGTAGAGCGGGCTTCGGTCGAGGATGACCTCGACGTCCTGACCGGCCTTCGCTACCGGGACACGGACGCCGTCGACGATCAGTGCGAGGACGTGAGCCTCGGAGACGAGTTCGTCGAAACCGGTGAACTCGGTGGCGCCTCGGTCGAGCAGTTCCTTGTAGACCGTGAGGTCGGCGTGGGCGTGCTTACGAGCCTGAGCGTCGTCCTTGGCGCGCTTGCGCTGCTCGGCCATGAGCGTGCGGAAGCCGTCCTCGTCCACGGTGAGACCGGCCTCGGACGCCATCTCGAGCGTGAGGTCGATCGGGAAGCCGTAGGTGTCGTGCAGTGCAAACGCCTGATCGCCGGCGATGACCGACTTTCCGGACGACTTGACCGTCTCGGCAGCATTCTCGAACAGAGCAGAACCCGAAGCCAGCGTCTTGAGGAACGCGGTCTCCTCGCCGACGGCAACGTTCTCGATGCGCGTGAAGTCGGTTTCCAGAACCGGGTACGACGGCGCCATCGTGTCGCGGACGACGATCATGAACTCGCGCATGGTGGGCTGCTCGCTGCCGAGCAGTTTGGCCGAACGCACGATGCGACGCAGCAACCGGCGCAGGACGTAGCCGCGGCCGTAGTTGCCGGGGTTCACACCGTCGGCGATCAACATCGCTGCGGTGCGTGCGTGGTCGGCGATGACGCGGAAACGGACGTCTGAAGTGTGGTCGGTCCCGTAGACACTGCCGGTCAGTTCGGCGGCCTTGTCGATGACGGGGCGGAGAAGATCTGTCTCGTAGACGTTTTCGACGCCCTGCAGGAGGAACGCAACGCGCTCGACGCCCATGCCGGTGTCGATGTTCTTCTTCGGCAACGGTCCGAGGATCGGGTAGTCGCCCTTGTTGGTGCCCTCGCCGCGCTCGTTCTGCATGAACACGAGGTTCCAGATCTCGATGTAGCGATCCTCGTCGGCTTCGGGGCCACCCTCGACACCGTATTCGGCGCCGCGGTCGTAGAAGATCTCCGAGCAGGGGCCGCACGGCCCGGGAATGCCCATGGACCAGTAGTTGTCCTTCATGCCGCGGCGCTGGATGCGCTCTTCGGGCACTCCTACCTCGTCGCGCCAGATCGAGAACGCTTCGTCGTCGTCGAGGTAGACGGTGGCCCACAGGCGCGTGGGATCGATGCCGTATCCGCCGTCCTCGACCGAACCTGTCAGCAACTGCCAGGCGTGGGAGATGGCTTCCTTCTTGAAGTAGTCACCGAAGGAGAAGTTGCCCGCCATCTGGAAGAAGGTGTTGTGGCGGGTGGTGATGCCGACCTCTTCGATGTCCAGGGTGCGGACGCACTTCTGCACGGACGTCGCCCGTGAGTAGGACGGCGTCTGCTGCCCGAGGAAGAACGGCACGAACGGAACCATGCCCGCGTTGACGAACAGAAGGTTCGGGTCGTCGAGAATCAGCGAGGCGCTGGGCACCTCGGTGTGGCCGGCCTTGACGAAGTGGTCGAGGAATCGCCTGCGGATCTCGTGGGTTTGCACTAACCGGTCCTTACCTTCAAGAGCGTCGAGCTATGGGTGTCCAGACTAACGCGTCGGCCGGTGGAACCTGGCAGGCGTCAGCCACGAACTATTCGGCGAAGTTTGCTCACCCGATCGGCGATCTCCCGCTCGTTGCCGTGCGCGGTGGGCTGGTAATAGTCGACACCCACCAGATCGTCCGGTGGATACTGTTGCCGCAGAACACCATCACGTGTGTCGTGCGGGTACTTGTATCCGACTGCGTTGCCCAATTGCTCGGCGCCCTTGTAGTGCCCGTCACGCAGGTGCGGCGGTACCAGTCCGGATTTTCCGGCGGCCACGTCGGCCATGGCCGCGCCGAGTGCGGCGATGACCGCACCCGATTTGGGAGCCGTCGCCAGATGAATGGTGGCCTGTGCCAGCGCCAGACGAGCCTCCGGCATACCGATCAGCTGCACTGCCTGCGCCGCGGCGGTGGCAGTCTGCAGCGCCATCGGATCAGCCATGCCGATGTCTTCGCTGGCGTGAACCACCAGACGCCGTGCGATGAAGCGAGGGTCTTCGCCCGCGGTCAGCATCCGTGCGAGGTAGTGCAGGGCGGCGTCGACGTCTGATCCACGAATGCTCTTGATGAATGCACTGATGACGTCGTAGTGCTGATCTCCGGCACGGTCGTACCGAACCGCGGCCTTGTCGACACTGGCCTCGACGGTCGCGAGGTCGAGCACCACCGGGCCCGAAGCGTCACCGGCCGTGTCCAGTGCAGCTCCGGCGGCAGCCTCGAGTGCCGTCAGGGCTCGGCGGGCGTCGCCGGCCGCCAGACGAACGAGGTGTTCCATCGCGTCGTCGTCGATCGTGATCGCTCCGCCGAACCCGCGTTCGTCGGCGACAGCGCGCTCGAGCAGTTCCTGGACATCCGCAGCGGTGAGCGATTGCAGTTGCAGGACCAACGAGCGCGACAACAGAGCGGAGACGACCGAGAACGACGGGTTCTCGGTGGTCGCGCCGACCAAGAGCACGATGCGGTTCTCGACCGCGGCGAGCAAGGCGTCCTGCTGGGTCTTGGAGAAGCGATGAACTTCGTCGATGAACAAGACGGTTTGTTCGCCGTTCAGCAGGCGGCGGCGCGCGAGTTCGATGACACCGCGGACTTCTTTGACTCCGGCGGACAGAGCCGACAGAGCCTCGAACCGGCGGCCGGTAGCACCCGAGATCAACGATGCGAGCGTGGTCTTGCCGGTGCCGGGAGGTCCGTACAGAAGTACCGATGCGGCGCCGGACCCCTCGACCATTCTGCGGAGTGGCGCGCCGGGCCCGAGTAAGTGCTGTTGGCCGACAACTTCACCAAGAGTGAGCGGACGCATGCGGACAGCCAGAGGAGCACCGGGCGGCACCGAGGACAGGGCGCGCTCGGCTACAGACACGACATCTGGTTCGTCGACGATCGCGGATTCCTCCGGAGTTGCCTCGAACAGGCCGTCTTCCGCCACCACGCCGTCTTTCGCCCCCACACTGTCTTCCGCTTGCCAATCGCTCACGAATCGACGCTACTAGAGACCACCGACGCCCGACACAATCCGCTGTTCCGCCAGCCCTCACCCAGTCGTGAATCCGCATTGGATAGCGTTGTCGCCATGAGCACCTCCGAGATCGCCACCGTCCTCGCGTGGCACGATGCACTCAACTCCCAAGACGTCGACACTCTGCTGCAGTTGTCGAGTGACGACATCGAGGTAGGCGGCCCCAAGGGCGCGAGCCAGGGACTCGCTGCCCTGCGCGAGTGGGCCACCAACGCCGGCATCACGCTCGTCCCCGGAAAGATGTACGTCCACCACGGCGTGGTCGTCGTCGAACAGACCGCAACGTGGGCGGCCGAACCGGACAAGTCCGCGACCCTGGCCTCTGCTTTCCGAGTCGTGGCCGACCAGGTGACGTCGACGTTCCGGCATCCCGATCTTTCGACAGCGCTCGCGGCGACGGACCTGTCCGAGAACGATCTGGTCTCCGACAACTGAGCGGACTCGACCGAGAAAGGGCGCTCGTGCTTCGTGCACGGGCGCCCTTCTGTGTGTGATCGGTCAGCTGAACTCGGTCCGCAGCGCCGCCACGACGTCGCGGGCGTGTGCCTCGACGGCGTCGTTGCCGGCGAGCTGAGCCGAGCGTGCGAGCCTGGCCCAGCGTCCGACCAGTGCGTCGGCGCGTGGAATCGAGAGATAATGTTCGCGGACGGCGGCGATACGCGAATGATCCTCGGGCAGGTACAGATAGGTACTGAGCCAGACCCAGATGAGTTGGGCCTCGACGATCCTGCGCCCCAATTCGGCCTCGTCGGCCAGGGCGGGCCACATCCCCACTACCTCGGCCCGCCAGGCATCGACCATCGCCGACGCCCGCTCTTCGGTCAGGTCGATGTTGCACAGGCAGCCGGGAAAAGACACCAACGCGTAGGTGATGTCGAGGAGGGCGTCGCGGTAGCCACCCCACTCGTAGTCGAGGAACTGCACGCCGTCGTCGTTGACGATGATGTTGTCGGGGCACAAGTCCGACGGACTGAAGGCACGGAACCGACCGCCACTGAACAGTGTCTGCGCGTGCTGAACCTGCTCGAGAATGTCCGAACTCACATCGATCCCGAGACTTTCCACCAACATCGCGGGAACACCGGCCACTGCGCGTCCCACCTGATCCGCAACTTCATCGGAGCAATGGGCAACCTCGGCTCGACGCAGCAGTGCGGTGAAGTCGTCCTCCCGGCCGACGGTCGCGGCGTGCATGCGTCCCATTGCCTGAGCCATGGCCATCAACGTGTAAGTGACGGTGTCCGGGTCGGAGTCTTCGAGTCGGACGCTGATTGCGGTGGCGTCGCCGAGATCACTCAGGATCAGGAGGCGAGCGTCGAGGTCGGACGCCAACAGTTCGGCGCCGGGGCGTGCGTCCTTGGCAAGCGCGTTGGCGAACTGATACGACACCGCTTCACGAAGGAATGCGGTCTCGACGTCGAAGTCACCTTCGGACGCGGCCGGGAGCGCAATCGCTGTTTTGGTAGCTCCCTGGAAGTTGTCGCGGACCTGCTTGATCACCAAAGTTCGGGGCAGGGAGAACGGGTTCTCGGCGACACGAACGCGCAGCACGACGGTGCGGCCACTCCCCCCGAGATCTACGGGATCCACCAGGGTTACGGGTGCCCCTGTGCGGCGTGTCAGCAACTGCTCAGCAGCTGCGACGACTTCGGAAACGGGGTCTGCCAGTAATGCGGTCATCACCGACCAACTTACCCGTTAGTGACTCCGATCATGCCCAGCTCGTCCGCTCGCAGCGGAGAATTCAAGGCCTCACAGCAACAGAAATTGCCGACTACCTGCGGTGATGACAAAAATCCCCAATCGCCACACCGGCACACAGTTCTCTCGAGAATTTTGCTGTCGGTGAGCAGAACTCCGAACCGGCGACGTCATGGAGTCTTGTCCTCGTCGACAAATCGAGAAATGCCTTTCAACGCTGCTTCGAATTCCTCGTCGGCCCGGGTTCTGAGCCAGAGAACAAGCACGCAGGCAGTGACGATCCCGAGCAGGTTGACAGCCAGTTGCAGAGACGACAACCCGGCGATCCGCCATTCTCCGTTTGCTGCCGCAACCACCGCGAAACCGGCGGCAGGAACCGTGGTGACAGAGATGAACACCCCGACCAAGGCAGCGGACTTCGACGAGACGAGTGCCAGCATCCCAGCCGCACCGGCAAGAAGCGCGACGACAAACGAAATGGGCCCGACCTTGTATACGAAATCGACCTCGTGGAGTGACTCGAGACTGACGACGTCCATCCATCCGAAGAACTTCACCACGAACGTTGCGGCAAGCGTCACGCCCATCGCGATGGGGAATCCGACGGCAAGCGCGAGAATCGAACGTCGACGCAACCGTCGATCTCGCCGTACGAGTGCGACTGCCAAAGCAGCCAGCGGACCGAACTCCGGACCGACGACCATGGCGCCGACGATCGTGATCTGAGAGTCGGTGACGACGCCGATCGCGGCCAGCAGACACGCAATGGTCAGGAACGCGACGAACAATCCGTTGAGAGTCGACTCTTCGCGAGTGCGGGACAGCAATTCCTCCCACACGACGGAATCCGCGGGATCACCAGGCACGTCACGCTCGGCTTTGCGCGCCGACGCCGACAACACCGTCTCGACCGGTACGAGCGTCATTCCGCCGTCTTCGGCGACGCCGAGTTCGTTCAGGGCATCGACGACGTCGTTTGCCGCCTCACGGGCGACGTCGGCCTCCACCATGTCGCCGGCAGGATGAACCGCGACATCGCGCATCACGACGATGTGTGTCGCGCCCCGCTGCGACGCGAGCGCACCGAGAACTTGCTCGGTGCGCTCGGTCGGGCAGATCACCCGCAAATGCAGCATGGCGATCCGGTGTCGGCTCTACTTGGCTTCGCCGGTGTCGCCTTCGGACTTCTTGTCCTCTGACTTCTTCTCGGGCTTCGCGTCGATACCCGATTCCTTGCGCTGCTGAGCCGAGATCGGTGCCGGAGCATCCGTCAGCGGGTCGACGCCGCCGCCGGACTTCGGGAACGCGATGACCTCACGGATGGAATCCATGCCGGCGAGGAGCGCGGTGATGCGGTCCCAGCCGAATGCGATTCCGCCGTGCGGCGGCGCACCGAAGGCGAAGGCGTCGAGGAGGAAGCCGAACTGCTCCTGCGCCTCGTCCTCGGAGATACCCATCACCTTGAACACTCGTTCCTGAATGTCCTTGCGGTGGATACGAATACTGCCGCCGCCGATCTCGTTGCCGTTGCAGACGATGTCGTACGCGTAGGCGAGAGCGGAATCCGGATCGGTGTCGAACGTGTCGAAGAACTCCGGCTTCGGCGACGTGAACGCGTGGTGCACGGCGGTCCACGCGGAGTGGCCGAGAGCGACGTCACCGGATGCAGTGGCGTCGGCGGTCGGCTCGAACATCGGAGCGTCGACGATCCACACGAAGGCCCACGCGTCAGGATCGATGAGGTCCTTCTTGCGGGCGATCTCACCACGGGCAGCGCCGAGGAGGGCGCGCATCGGCTTCGTTGCACCAGCTGCGAAGAAGACGCAGTCTCCCGGCTGAGCTCCGACGTGGGCGGCCAGGCCCTCACGCTCGGCGTCGGTCAGGTTCTTGGCAACAGGTCCACCGAGAGTGCCGTCTTCACCGACCAACACGTACGCCAGACCCTTGGCCCCACGCTGCTTGGCCCATTCCTGCCAGGCGTCGAGTTGCTTGCGCGGCTGGCTTGCACCGCCGGGCATCACAACGGCGCCGACGTACTCCGCCTGGAACACGCGGAACGTCGTGTCCTTGAAGAAGTCCATGCACTCGACGAGTTCGATGTCGAAACGCAGGTCCGGCTTGTCGCTGCCGTAACGACGCATTGCCTCGGTGTAGGTCATGCGGTCGATCGGCGTCTTGATCTCGTGGCCGACGAGCTTCCAGAGCGCCGTCAGGATTTCCTCGGCGAGCAGGATGATGTCGTCCTGGTTGACGAAAGCCATCTCGATGTCGAGCTGAGTGAACTCGGGCTGGCGATCGGCGCGGAAATCCTCGTCGCGGTAGCAACGTGCGATCTGGTAGTAGCGCTCGATGCCGCCGACCATGAGGAGCTGCTTGAACAGCTGCGGGCTCTGCGGCAGTGCGTAGAAGCTACCGGGCTGAAGGCGCGACGGCACCAGGAAGTCACGGGCACCCTCGGGCGTCGAGCGCGTGAGCGTCGGAGTCTCGACCTCGACGAACTCGTGATGCGCGAGAACGCCGCGCGCTGCAGCACTTACCTTGGAGCGCAAGCGAATTGCGGAGCCGGGGCCTTCACGGCGCAGGTCGAGGTAGCGGTACTTGAGGCGCGCTTCTTCGCCGACCTGATCGTCGAGCTGGAACGGCAGCGGTGCGCTTTCGTTGAGAACCTCGAGTTCAGTGGCGTTGACCTCGATTGCTCCGGTGGGGATCTCGAAGTTCTGGTTGCCCTCTGGGCGAACCTCGACCGTTCCGGTCACGCGAACGCAGTATTCCGCGCGCAGACGGTGCGCCTGCTCGGCCACGTCACCTGCCCGGAAAACTACCTGCGCAACTCCGGATGCATCACGGAGATCGATGAAGATCACTCCGCCGTGATCACGACGCCTGGCTACCCAACCGGTGAGCGTTACGGTCTGCTCTGCCTGCTCGGGTCGCAATGAACCGGCGAGATGTGTGCGCAGCACGGGATTCCTTTCGAACTACTTCCAATAACCGACGACCGACTACTTTGCCTGCGATCCTACGGAGCGAACTGCACAGAGCGGAAACGCGGACCCGCATCGCATGCGAAGCTATCTCCAGAAGTGACGGCAAGCACTTGTTCACGACAGCAGAAAGCGGACATAGATGACCTTCAACGAGGGGGCCCGCGGCGAAGCGGGACGCGTTCAGGTTCAAGGCGGCGGGGGTGGCGGTGGCCGCGGCGGCAAAATCGCGATCGGCGGTGGCGCGGGCGGCATTATCGTTCTGATCCTGGCGCTGTTGTTCGGCGGTGACCCCGGCTCACTCCTGGGTACGTCTACCGAGACTTCGAGTTCGTCGACCGGACTGTCGTCGGTCGACGAGTGCACCGGTGCTCAGGCAAACGCCGATGTGAACTGCCGCGTCACACTGACCGTCGGAAGCCTCGACGACGTTTGGGAACAGCAGTTGGTGAAGCAGACCGGCACGGCGTACGTGCGACCCGAAGTCATTCTGTTCAGCGGTTCGGTCAACACCGGTTGCGGCCAGGCGTCGAGTGACGTCGGTCCGTTCTACTGCCCGGCCGACCAGACTGCGTACTTCGACACGAGTTTCTTCCAACTACTCGTCGACCGTTTCGGTTCCAGCGCCGGACCGCTCGCACAGGAGTACGTGGTCGCGCACGAGTTCGGACATCACATCCAGAACCAGCTCGGCGACATCGGCCGCGCGCAGGCCGACCCGCAGGGTGAGCAGTCGGGTGCGGTTCGCACCGAACTCCAGGCCGATTGCTACGCCGGCGTCTGGGCACATTTTGCGGACACGATTCCCGATCAGGCGACCGGTCAACCGTTCCTGAAGCCCTTGTCAAAAGACGACATTCGCGACGCGTTGTCCGCCGCCTCGTCGGTGGGCGACGACCGTATCCAGAAGTCCACGACCGGTCGGGTCAACCCTGAAGGTTGGACACACGGCTCCTCCGCACAGCGTCAGGCGTGGTTCATGACCGGATACCAGACCGGCCAGATTTCGTCGTGTGACACGTACTCGGCGCGGGATCTGAACAACCCGCCCGACCTCAAGCGATAGCGAATCTCCGAAACCATCCCACCGACAATTTTTTCTGTCTTGACAGATTTAGTTGTCGGTGGGATGGTTTTCTCATGTTGGACGTAGCAGTCATCGATCGCCCCGGAGCTGCCGAGGCGTCGCTCGATCCGATTCGGCAACGGATTCTGGCCGAATTGGCGGTGCCGGGATCGGCATCCTCGCTGGCGCCCCGGATCGGGCTGACACGCCAGAAGGTGAACTACCACCTGCGCACTCTCGAAGACCACGGACTTGTCGAACTCGTCGAGGAACGCAAGCGAGGCAACATGACCGAGCGAATCATGCAGGCCAGTGCCGCGTCGTACGTCATATCCCCTGCCGCCATGTCGGCGCTCGCCCCGGACCCGGGCCGGTTCCCCGATCAACTCTCGGCGCGCTGGCTCGTCAGTCTCGCAGCGCGGATCGTCCGAGAGGTCGGCGAACTGATCGCCGGAGCAACTGCAGCCGGAAAACCGTTGGCGTCCTTTGCCATCGACAGCGACATCACCTTTGCCACGGCGGCCGACCGTGCCGCCTTCGCCGGCGAACTCGGCGAGTCGATCAACTCACTCGTCGCCAAGTATCACGACGGCAATTCCGAAGGCGGACGCAAACACCGCCTCGTTGTCGCCCTGCATCCCAGCCTCACCACACCCCAAACCATCACAACCCAAGCGATCGACGCGCCCGAAACGGAGAAGTAGCAATGTCCGAGAAATTCGAAATCCGCCGCGAGGTGGTCGTCCCAGGAACCCCCGAGCAGATCTGGGCCGCCATCTCGGCCGAAACGGCCGGCTGGATGTTCCCCTCCCCTCTCGAGATCCCCGCCGACGGCAGCCGCCCGGACAGCCCGATCATCGCGACCTGGGAGCCACCCCGCGAACTCGCCATCCACATGCAAGGCCCCGACGGCTGGTTCAACAACCTCGAATACGTCGTCGAGGCCCGCGACGAGAGCACCGCCGTTGTCCGCTACGTCCACGCCGGAGTGTTTGCCGAGGACTGGGACAACCAGTACGACGGTGCGAGCAAGCACACGGACTTCTACCTGCACAGTCTCGGCCAATACGTGCGGTACTTCGCCGGAAAACCCGTCACCTATGTCTCGGCCGAAGGCCCGGAATCCTCGTCCGCGCCGCAAGCGATGGGAACGCTTCGCAGCGCCCTCGGAATCACCTCGGGCGCCGCTGTCGGTGACTCCGCGTCGGTGGAAGTCCCCGGAATCGGAACCGTCGACGCGATTGTCGACTACATCAACGACTGGTTCATCGGCTTGCGCACCGAGGACGCATTGCTGCGGTTCTACGGCCGAAATGCTTTCGGCGGCAACGTCGACGCGGCCCATCACCTCTTCGCAGAGGGTGCTGACGGTGGATCAGCAACGGCAGCGTGGCAGGGCTGGCTCGACGGCGTGTTCGCCTGAGTCGTCACACTCCCCGCTCTGCTGACACGCGACCGTCGTCGATCGCGGTCAGCAGAGCGGCATGATCGCGTGCATTGCGCTTGGCGTAGGCAGCCGCGAACTCCCCGATCGCGAAATCGAATTCGGTTCCGTCACCGAGATATTCGGCGATCGCTATCCGATCGGACGAGCGAGCGTGTGCGTAGGCAAGGACCCTGGCGCACAGGCGCCCGTAGAGTTCCAGCCCCTGCGGCACCATCTCTTCGATGACTGCCGACCCTTTACCGTCACGCAGTTGACGAATGTAGAAATCGTGCTCACCCTCGTCGAGCCCCGGCCCTCGTTCCCAGCCGAGAAAGATGTCGCTTGTCGCTTGCATCAAGCGTTGCCCGTTGACGACGCGTTCCCCTTCGTTCTTGAAGGTCGGACCATCGACGTAGCCGGACAATACCGAGGGTTGCGCTTCCTTGACCTGCAGGATCAACGGATCGTCGTCGTCGACGCCTTTCATGAGGATCATCCATGCGCGTGTTCCGACGCTCCCGACACCGACAACCTTCCGCGCAATGTGCGTCATCTCGAAGCTTTCGAGCAACACCCGACGGTCCCACTGCAGCGTGCTCCGATACGACCGAACGCGCTGACGTAGCAACTCCTCGATCTGCGTGAGATCGGTCCCTGCGAACAACTCGTTTGCGGGCACGATCAGCGGCGGATCACTGATGAATTGCCGCCGGCCGTCGACGATTTCGGTGAACTTGCCTGCCGCCTGCACACTGTCGCGGCGACGAGCCTTGTCCAGCGTCGCTTGTGTGCGAGCAAGCATGCGCTTCTTCAGGTCGATCTGGAGAGCCTCGAGCCCGTCCTCGGGTGCGATGTGCGAGTACCAGACTGCAAGATTTCCCAATCCTGCCTGGGTGATCATGGTTTCCCGATACTCGGCCGCGCATCCGCGAACGATCTTCTTTCGCTCCTTGCCCGAAAATCCGTTGTCCTTTGCGGCGATCACCAAACTTGCGGCCAGACGCTTGACGTCCCATTCGAACGGTCCCGGGTACGTTTCGTCGAAGTCGTTGATGTCGAACGCGAGCTTTCGCTCGGGCGTCGCATAGATACCGAAGTTGCTCAGGTGCGCGTCGCCGCAGAGTTGGCTGGCAAGACCCGAATCCGGACTGCGTGACAAATCGTCGGCCATCACCAGAGCAGCGCCGCGGAAGAACGAGAACCGCGATGCCGACATCCGCCCGTATCGGATGGGCACCAGGTCCTGTACCCGCGACTTCGCCTGCAACTCGAGCAGTGATATCGGATCACGGTCACTCTCTGCCAGATCCGCGAGCGCGGCCAATGGCGTATCTCTACGCGCCTGGCGCCCGCGCGCCCGCCTTTCGTCGACCGTGAGGTGCTCGGTACGCACTGCTGTCATCTGCCCGACCTTTCACTCGCAACGGCTATCGCTACGAACTCGACGCGTCGGGCGTCGTGCGGCCTCCTGATCCGCGCGCTGCGCGTACCAGGAGTTCCGGACTTGACACCAACGCCTTGCGCCACGGAAGTACCCCGTCGATCTCGATCTGAATCGACAGGCTCAGCACGGTCCGAATAAGAACGATCATGCCCAGAACTGCGGCGTCTGTCAGCGACGGCGACGACGTCACCGTCTTCACCAGATCAGCGGCGACAAGGATCTCGAGGCCGAGAAGGATGACCGCGCCCATGGTCTCGCGCAGAGTACGAAACGCCGAACTACCGTCCCGCGTTCGACTCCATGCGCGCCCCGCGATCACGAATGCGAACACGAACCCGAGAACCATGGCGACAACACCGAGTACCTCGAACCATTCGGTGACCAGCTCGAAGAACCTGATTTTGTCCATGATCATGATTCTCGAGGTAATGCACCGATAAGTCGAGGTGACACGACGGTAGTTACCTGGCGCTGTTGCTCGATGCTCTCAATGCCGCTCGCTCCCCGCAGACACTGTCGACTGAACAGCCGATACCCACCGTGACAATCTGCCGATAGGTTACGAGGCCAGGTTCTTCGTGAGCGAGTTTGTTTCTACTGCAATTGAATACCCGCCACACGCACTGATGAAATGAGGCCACGTGTGCACGTCCGCGGACGATCAATAGGAGCACTACTAGTTGTCTGGGCCGCGCTCACAACTGCGTCTTGCGCGAACCAGGTCACTCCGACCGGCCCGGACAAGGATGCGTTGTCGGCATCAGCGACATCCACACCTGCGGAGGCGGCGCCGGATAGAGACGCAACGACTCTCGTTCCTGCACTGGTCGATCCGGCAGGTTTCCAATACACCTCGGGTGGGCAGGCCGGATATTTCTTCACGACGCCGAGCGGTCTGTGGCGTTGCGCAATTCTGACGGCAAGCGCGCAGAGCGGGGCCGATACTCAGATGGCGGGGTGCCAGCCGAAAACCAGCACGGATATCGACGTCGAAGATGCCCCACTCGTGGCGGATCACGGGTCGGACAACCTCGTCCGACCAAATGCCATCCTGGTCAACAGGACAGACGATCCTCGGTTCGCGAGGCTCAGCCAGGCACTGTTCTGGCGCACGGATGGCACGACGCCGGTTCTTCCCTACGGTCAGACGCTCTCGACCGACGGCTTCTCCTGCAACGTCCAAGAAACCGGTGTGTCATGTCGGTCCGACACCTCGACACGGGGATTTTCCTTCTCCACTCACGGGTTCGACTACCGATATGTGGAGGCATTGGCTCCACAGGCGCAGCCAACGCCCACATCGAATGTCCCCCAAAGGTCGGAGCCGGTCCTCGGACGCGTGTGGGGACCTTCGCAAAACGGATACGGAGAAGTCCGTCCTGAAACGGTGTACAACGGCGGTAGCGCCTCAGGCTCCGTCAGCAACATCGAGTGGCAGAACTGGGGCGGCGAGCAGGCAAACGGCACGGGTCTCGCTCTGAACGTGACGTCCGCCTCCAGCGTGGCAGCCGCATCCGCGGAGAAAGCGACGGTGGTCGCGTTCGACCTCGGGGATTGCGAGGGCACATGGATGTATCGGTCCCTTGTTTGGTTCTTCCCCCACAGCGGGGAGACATTCGAATCGGCCCAGGAAAATTCGATCAATTCCTGTGAGGTAAGCGCGTACAACGAAGCTCCCACGAACTCGGGCGGTTCGACGGTCGGCTCATGTGGAACGGTGACCGCCGAGGACGGGAAGGCTCGCGACGTATTGATCAAGAGTGGGGGCTCCACCTGCGTCGAAGCGATGAAGATGATGCAAGCGACCTACCCGATGCTGTACGACAAACCGTTGGACGGAACCACCTACGGCGATTGGAACTGTGGCATCGTCCCCGCCGGTGAGGTGCTCTTCACTTGCAACAACCCAGCGCAGAACGGCATCGTACTCATCTACCGCTCAGCAGATGATCCCTACCGGTAGGGAGACCTACCGGGGCCGACGCTCCAGCCGAATGCGTGCGTGGCGTCAGCTGAAGATCCGCTCGATGTCGTCGAGTCGCAGCTCGGTGGCGCGAGGAGAATAGCCCGAGCCCCACAGGCTGTCGTCGACGTAATGGACGTTCCCCGAGCGGACAGCGGGAAGACGCTCCCAGAGCGGGTTCATCGCCAACTGCGCACGGACGTCCTGCTGGTCCTGGAATGCGCCCACGATGATCACGTCGCTGGTCACCTGATCGAGTTGCTCCGCTGTGAGTGTGCGCGTGAACTCCTCCGATGTAGCTCGTTCGCCGGGGAAACCGAGGGCGTCGAGAAGAGCGTCGACCTGGTTGTAGACGACACCGTTCTCGCCGGTGCGGAGGAGGGTCACCGACGGCAACGAACCGAGGGCGGAGAGTCGATCCTTGATTGTGAGGAGGCGCTCTTCCGTTCTCGCGTTCAATTCCGCAGCAGCGTCTTCGCGTCGGACCGCGACGCCCATCGAGGTGACCAACTTCTTCATCTCGGCCCACGTGAGGTACCCGTTGAAGCCGGCGAATACTGGAACACCGGTCGCGGAGAGTTCGTCGTAGGACTTTGCCGCATAAGCATTTCCGGCGGTCAGGAGCATAACGATCAGATCCGGCGACGCGCCGATGATCGCTTCCTTGTTCCACGTCCCCGCCGTACCGAGGTTCGGGATGTTCGCAGCCTCCGGCATCGTACGCAACACCGCGTCACCGCTCACACCCTCGAGACCGAAGAAGCCGCCGACGATCTTCTCCGGCGGCACACCGAGGTCGAGCACCGTCGCCATGGCGCTGACATGGGCGATGACCATTCGCTGCGGGTCCGACGGAATCTCGACACTGCCCGTCTCATCCTGCACTGTGACGAGACCACTTGGCGCCGAGCCGTTTTCGTCGCTGCTGCACGCTGCCAGCAAGGTCGCGGCCGCGGCACCGAGCCCGGCGCCGAGGAAACCCCTGCGCGTCAGCGCATCGACGATGCGTTTCCACTGCTCGTCTGTATCGAGTGCGGTGTTATCGAGTGCGGGCGCCAGGCAGATCGAGTTCGGCACAGTTCGGTCCATTCGTTCGAGCGGTCGAGAATCACCTCGATTGTGGCTATCGAACCGTCGAAACTGAACAGGATTTCGAGCCGACAACTATCGCTGTCCGGTCACACCTTCTTGACGACGCTCGACTTCAATTGCATCGGTCCGATGCCGTCGACCTTGCAGTCGATGTCGTGGTCACCAACACCCTGAACAAGGCGGATGTTGCGAACTTTCGTACCTGACTTGATGCCGGTCGGACTGCCCTTCACCTTGAGCGTCTTGACGACCGTCACCGTGTCGCCGTCCGCAAGAATGTTGCCTACGGCATCTTTCACCACACCCAGGTCCTCGCCGGCACTATCGGTCGGCGCCCACTCGTGCGCGCAGGACGGGCAGACCATCAACGCGCCCATCTCGTAGGTGTATTCGCCGGCGCATTCAGGGCAAGGGGGCAAGGTGTCTTCCACGCGGTTCATCCTATCCACCAGGCACCCGATCCCCATTTTTGCATTTCATGAGGCACCCTTGGGCGAAATATTGCATTCGATGAAACTTTGCACTCTGTGCAATTATGGATGAAATGGGAACCGAAACTCTCGGATTGCGCGAACGAAAACGAATTGCGACGAGGCAGCTGATCGAGCACACCGCCGTCGAACTCGTTCTCGACCTGGGCTATGACGAAGTGACCGTCGAGAAAATCTGCGAAGCCTGCAATCTGTCGACCCGCACGTTCTTCAACTACTTCCCCACCAAGGACGCAGCGATCGGCGGGCTCATGCTCGTCGTGCCAAGTGAGACGACCATGCTCACGCTCATCGGCGAGCACCCGGACGATCCGCTGCGCGGCGCTCTCGCGGTATTCGAGGCGGCGATGCAAATCGTCGACGAGCGACCCGATCTGCTCGCGCATCGACGCGAATTGTTCGAGCGTCATCCCACGCTGTTGCAACAACATCTGGCCACCTTCCACGATCTTGAAGACACGCTCACCCGGATCCTCACGCGGGAGTTGTCGAACAGAACCGAGTATCGCCGCCTGCACTCGGACACAGCCGCTGCCGACGAAGCCACAGCAACGGTCATCACCGCAGGCGCCGCGATGCGTTACGTCTTCCGAAAATGGCAGAACAGTGAACGGGCAAGCCCCAGAACAGATTTGCTCGATCCGGCACTACTCCTGATGGCTCGAATACTGAGGTCCGAGAGCTGATCCACACTCTCGCACCCGCCGTCACTCAACTAAGGAACTACATGTCCACTCGAGAAGCTGCGACCGTCGAGCCCGACGGCACGCATACCGACACCGAGGCCTCGCCGGACAAACGGTCGATCATCCTCGTTTTTGTCGGGCTGATGATCACGATGCTTCTGGCTTCGCTCGACCAGATGATCTTCAGTACCGCTTTGCCCACCATCGTGGGCGAATTGAACGGCGTCAACCACATGGTCTGGGTGACGACGGCATACATCCTCGCCTCGACCGTCATGATGCCGGTGTACGGAAAACTCGGTGACCTGATCGGCCGCAAGGGCCTCTTCATCGGCGCCATCAGCATTTTCATCGTCGGTTCGGTGATCGGCGGTCTGTCCCACGACATGACCACACTCATCGCTGGTCGAGCCGTGCAGGGACTCGGCGGCGGCGGATTGATCCTGCTGTCCCAGGCGATCATCGCCGACGTCGTCCCCGCCAGGCAACGCGGCCGGTACATGGGTGCGATGGGCGGGGTGTTCGCACTGGCTTCGGTTGCCGGTCCCCTACTCGGCGGCTGGTTCACCGAGGGCATCGGTTGGCGTTGGGCCTTCTGGATCAACATCCCCCTAGGCCTACTCGCCATCGCGAGCGCGATGGCATTTCTGCACCTGCGGAAGCCGAACCTCGGCAAGCCTCGCATCGACTATCTGGGCATGGTTCTCGTCGCGACGGCAGCGACGTGTCTGATCCTGTTCACGACCTGGGGCGGAAACACCTACGCCTGGGGATCGGCCGTCATCATCGGGTTGATCGTCGGCTGCGTCGTGACGGCAGTGGCTTTTGTCTTCGTCGAAAAGCGTGCCGACGAACCGGTGATTCCGATGCACCTGTTCGCTCAGCGCAACTTCGTGTTGACCACCGTCGCCGGCCTGATCATCGGAATCGCCATGTTCGGTGCGCTCGCCTACCTGCCGACCTACATCCAAATGGTGACCGGCAAGAACGCCACCGAAGCTGGATTGATGATGATTCCCATGATGGCGGGCCTGCTCGTCGCCTCCATCGGGTCCGGCCAGCTGGTCAGCAAGACCGGCCGCTACAAGATCTTCCCCATCGTCGGAACATCCATCGTCGCTGTTGCTCTGGTCCTGCTCTCACGTCTGACGCCGTCGACCTCACTGCTGGTCTTCGGTTGCTACATCGCACTCATGGGTATCGGACTCGGCCTCGTCATGCAGATCTTGATCTTGATCGTGCAGAACACCTTCCCCGCGGCCGAAGTGGGAACGGCCACCGCGTCGAACAACTTCTTCCGCCAGATCGGTGCGTCGTTGGGCAGCGCGATCGTGGGCAGCCTGTTCGCCTCGCGTCTGACCAATCTCCTGGCCGAGCGACTCCCGGCGAATGGCGGCGCGGTCGGTGGTGACGAGAACTCCTTGACCCCGGGAATCCTCTGGAAGTTGCCGAGCCAGGTTCGCGAGATCATCGTCGGTGCATACAACGACGCGCTGGCGCCGATCTTCCTGTACCTCGTCCCCTTGGTCATCGCGGCGGTTGTCCTGTTGCTCTTCGTCAAGGAGAAGCCCCTCGCGACGACGATCGATCGCTCGGCGCCCCCGCTCGAGTAATTGACTATCGTGGCGTGATGTCGCACGCACCGAATACGCCCAGACGCACTCTCGCTGTTCTGGGCGTATTCGGCGTTGTGGTGGTCGTAGTTGTCGCCGGCGCACTGTGGTGGTTCGCGCGCGGCGACGACGCTCTTGCCGGCGAGAATCTCGATTCGTTCCCGGCCGTCGACCACAGCATTCTCAGCGCTCAGCAGAGTGCGCTACTGGGCGTCCTCGAGCAGGAGTGGGAGTCAGGGAGTCCCGGCACCAAATACGCCGAGGGTGTCGAAGAATCGTGGTGTGCCGATTTCGTGAGCTGGTCGATGAACCAGATCGGCACGCCGTTCTCGAACCCCAACTCAGGGTCGTGGCGCATCCCCGGGGTGTACACGCTGCAGGAGTATTACGAGTCCGTCGACGCGTTTGTCCCCTACGGTCAGGACTACCAACCCAAGGTCGGCGACACGATCCTGTACGGCGACTCGAGCCCCTTCGGCCAACACGTCAACGTCGTTCTGGTCAACGACGCCGGCACTCTGACGACCGTCGGCGGCAACGAGAACAACAAGGTCATGCTCCATCGCATCGTCCCGTCGGAAGTCCCGGGGATCGTCGGGTTCGGCGTCATCTGAGCCCGAGCCCCACCGTCGTTGCTTGATGGTTCTTGCGATGTGCAGAGGTGAGGCTACAGATTGGGGGTTGCCGTTGGATGGCACTTGCTTTCAACCAATATTCGGATAATTCCGTGTTTCCGTCATTGACAGATATTGGACATCTGTGAAGAAGTTTCCCTGCCAACTAGATTCGTATCCAGCTGTCCCCCACCCAGAACAGGAATTCGATGCGCCCTGGTGAGCTCACCACTCTCGAGCAGATACAACTCATGGCCCGCGCGGCTGCTGCGCAGGCCATGAGTGCTCCGTCGATGCTCCGACTGCGGCTCGGCCGCTACCCCACTCGCACACCCGAGCTGCGCAAACGCCCACTCCCCGACACCAAGCTGTGCAGCGAAGCGCTCGATCACGCCAGAGGAACCCTCTCCCCCGCGGTCTTGAACCACAGCCTGCGCTGCTGGATCTGGGCCGACGCCTTCGCGCAGATCGATGCGATCGAGTACGACCCCGAAGATCTCTTCACTGCGTGCGCCCTTCACGATGTCGGACTGGGCGCAGAAGGATCGGCCGAGCACGGGTGTTTCACCTACATCAGTGCCGCAGACGCAGAAGAACTCGCGACCCGAGTGGGAACTTCGGAGAGGTCGGTACAGCGAATCGGCGAAGCGATCCGTCTGCACATGGATCTGACCGTCGACCGCGGCGCGGGCGCTGACGCCTATCTACTGCATGCCGCAGCGCATTTCGACGTTGCCGGTCGGCGTGCGCCCGAAATTCCGCGAGCAACTGTTGATGCAGCAATCGCGGAGTACCCGCGAACAGGGTTCACCGACGAGTTCACGCAGTCGATGAGGCGCGAGGTCCAGCTCCGTCCGCACTCTCGCGCGGCGACGCTCTGGAGATCGGGCATGGCACTGCCGCTCCGAACCAATCCCCTGGATTGGAAGAGCCGCTAGCTACGTCCAGTCCTCGAGCACCGCGGTTCGTGATCCTCCGACGTTCCCGGTATTCACCACGCCCACGGGTTCGATCAACATCACCTCCGCTTCCTCTTCGGCGATGGGACAATGCTCGACTCCGCGAGGCACAACGAACAATTCACCGGGCCCCAGCGAAACATCTCCGTCGCGCAGTTGGATTCGGATCTGCCCCTTTGTCACCAGAAACATTTCGTCGGTGTCGGTGTGGGAGTGCCAGACGAATTCACCTTTGATCTTGACGATCTTGATCTCGTAATCATTGAGGGCCGCAATCTTCTTGGGCGACCAGTGCTCGGTGAACTGACCGAACTTCTCGCGGAGCGATACCGCTGTTGCCGAACTGTTCATGTTGTTCCTCCCTCGGGCGCGCCACCACTGCGATGACGACCCCGCCACTCTTCGTCACCCGAGGCAGCTGCGTCTTGTACGTTTCTGACATGGACCCCCGCGGCGCACAGATCACCGCGTGGGCACCGAGCCTCGCGGGAATCACCGAGGTCTTCCATGCCGATTTCGTCGGACACGCCTATCCCAAACACACGCACGATCAGTGGTCCCTGATGCTCGTCGACCGCGGCACGATTGCATACGACCTCGATCATCGCGCTCATGGCGCAGCACCAGAGATCGTGACTCTGTTGCCGCCAGGCATTGCACACGACGGAGTTCCGGTCACCGAGGCCGGATTTCGTCAACGAATCCTCTACCTCGACACGTCAGTTCTCGGCGAGGTCCTCATAGGCCCGGCGGTGGACAGCCCCGAGATTCGAGACCCTCTGCTGCGCCATCGCATCGATCAACTGCACTCTGCACTCGGCCCGGACGGCGAATCACTCGAGGCCGAAAGTCGCCTGGGGTTCCTCGCTGAAAGATTGAACGAGATCCTCACACCGGCCACAGGTCGATCCCTTCACACGCCGACCGTTGACGAACGCGTTGCCGATCAACTTCGGGACCTGCTCGATGCGCGACTCACAACGGGAATCACGATGCGGGAAGCGTCGAACATCCTGCAGCGGAAGCCCACGTATCTGATCAAGAACTTCGCGAAGCATTTCGGGCTTCCGCCTCACAAGTACGTGACGGGACGTCGAATCGATCTGGCGCGACGCGCAATCCTCGCCGGGCGCGAATTGGCGGACGTGGCCGTCGACGTCGGATTCCACGATCAATCCCACCTGTCGCGGCACTTCGTCAAGCATGTCGGGGCGCCGCCCGGCAAATACTCACTGAACGTGGCCAGTGGAGCGCGCTAGTCGCAGCACCTGGCACCGGTTTCGTCGAGCAGACACTGGTTCCGGTCAGCTGGAGTCTGTGTCCACTGAATAAAAACGGTGTCAGGTCCCAACGATCAAGCAGCCGTCTCGAGGTCGACCAGGAGGAAGTCCTCGCGCCGCGGCCCGTATTCACGATCGGTCAGCTGGTACGAGCGCAACGCACGAGGTGCACGCGCCAACTCGTAGAAGCGCTCGGAGCCAGGCACGAATTGCCTCGTAGCCCAACCCCAGTTCGGGCCGTGCGGAAACTTCGGGTCGGGCAGCATGTCGGACTCCATCGACATGAGCCGCAGGCGCCGAACTACCCCGGTCGTGGCGGCATCTGCGCCGAAGTCTATCCACGCCTGACGCGCGTTTGGGTCGTCACGAGGAGTTCCGACAAGTAGGTGCAATGCACCCGCGACTTCGGCAACCGCCCACCGGCGCGGGTTGTCGACATTCCAGGAGAGTCCCCACCGGACGGTCTCCCCCAATTCTGGAGGAACAAACCACCGAAAACGCAGACCGTCGATGACTACCGGCGTGATCATCGCGTCGAGGTTCGCCGACGCACCGACCATTCGACCGGCTCGACCGCATCGTCGAGCCCGAGAACCACGCGAGCTGCGTTGCGCCCTTGATCGAACAGGGACTGGCGAACCGTTGTCAGGCCGGCGTCCGATGCGGCTGTTGTGTCGTCCCATCCGACGACTGCGACATCGTCGGGCAGCGCGAGGCCGAGTTCACGGATCGCGTCCAGAACCCCCAGAGCCAGTTCGTCACTCATCGCCAAGATGACATCGCGCCTTCGGCTCTCGGGAACGTCGAGCAGGGACCGAGCCATCCGCGCACCCTCGCTCCGCTCGTTGACAGTGACGACCCCTACCCGCACCGAGGGCCAATCGAGGCCCGCGTCGCGGACGGCGCGCTCGTAGCCCTCGAGCCGATGGCGGGACACCGGAAAGAACGCTTCACCTGGATCCACGTCCATCCGAATCTCGGACCGACGCTCACGATCCCACGGAAGGCTGATCACCGCGGGCCGCTGCGCCCCCGACAACCCGACTGCCGCGATCGCGACGGCGCCGGCAACATCGTCCATCCCGACGAGATCCACACCCTCGTGCAACGGACCACCCTGGATGCATGCGGGTTTTCCGGTGCCGACAATCGCGTCGAGGATGGGATCGTCGAAGACGGTGGTCCAGACGACAAAACCGTCTACTGCCGCGTCGCGAACTCTGTCGACGTCTCCCGGTTTCCCCGAGTTCGGCAGCATCATCAGCCCGGCGTTCGCATCCAGGCACGCTTCGGCGACTCCCGAGAGGAATCGCCGAGCTACTGCGTCTTCGAAGGCGTACGTCAGCTTCTCGCTGAAGACGACCGCGATGTTGTTGAATTTCCCGCTCCGCAAGGACTGCGCCGCCCGGTTCGGGCCCGCGTACTCGAGCTCTTCGGCGGCGGCGAACACCTTGGCCCGCGTTGATTCAGACACGCGCTCGGGCTGCGCGAAGGAGTACGACACCGACATCACCGACACGCCTGCGGCCTTGGCGACGTCGGCCATCGTCGGACGACTCGAACGCTGCGCACGTATGGCCATGAGCATCAGCATAGCGAGTGAAAAATATCCATTGCGCAGGTGTGTATCGATACATGTATCGTTACACAACATGACTGCTCGACTGCCGAAGGCAACCACGCTACGGCTGATGACACTGGCCGGAGCAGCCTTCGCCTACGTGACGGCCGAAATGCTCCCCGTCGGACTGCTCAGCGAAATCTCGACGGACCTCGACGTCACCGAAGGGCGTGTCGGCCTACTGCTGACCTTCTACGCATACGGTGTCGCGGTCTTGACGCTTCCGCTGATCGGAGCGGTCAAAACCTGGCCGCGACGACGCGTCGTCGTTCTGACGGTGGCCACCCTCGCGGTGTCGCAACTGGTCGCAGCATTGGCCGTCAACTATCCGATGCTCGTGATCGGACGATTGCTCTGCGCTGCGACGCACGGAGTGTTCTGGGCTGTCGTTGCACCGGTCGCTGCCACCCTGGTTCCGCGCGGACAACAGGGCAAGGCCATCGCGATGGTGTATGCCGGTACGTCTCTCGCTTTTGTTCTCGGAGGACCCCTGTCTTCGGCGATCGGCCAGTCCTGGGGTTGGCGGACCGCGTCGGCGGCAATCGGTGTGGTGGCAGTGGGCATTGCTTTCTCACTGCATCGTGCGTTGCCAGAAATGCCGGTCGATCAACACCATCGGAGTAAGCGAGACAAACCGAAGCCGACACCGGCGATGAAACGGGCACTCGCCGTCATCTGCGCGGCAACGCTGTTTGCCGCCCTTGGGCAATTCGCTTCGTACACGTTCTTCACACTTCTGGTGGAGGAAAGCCTCGGCTCGTCCGGTGGCATCCGTACCGCGATGCTTCTGGTCTACGGCGCCGCCGGCGCCGTCGGAGTGTGGGTCGCCGGCAAGTACTACGACCGCCGACCGCGCCTCTTCACGCTCATCTCGATCGCGACGGTGGCAGGCGCGCTGGCCATCTTCTGGCTCTTGGCGCCGTCGATGGGAGCGTTCGCTGTCGTCGCCACGATCTTGTGGGGTGCGGCGTTCACTACCGTTCCGATCTGCCTCCAGTCCTCGGTTCTGCGCGCCGTCCCTATCGGGACCGACCGTGCCTCGGCCATCTACGTTGTCGTGTTCCAGATCGCGATTGCAACGGGCGCTCTGCTCGGTGCGGCCGTCGTCGACAGTGGCGGGCTCTCACATCTGGCGGGCATCGGGGTCGCTCTGATGATCGCTTCGTTGGCGATAGTCGGGTTCGGCCGACGCGCGTTTCCCCAGGAACCGGAACGGTCTACTCACTCCCCCACCGACGCGCCGGCCGGACTCTCGTCGTAGATCAGGGTGTATCGCCAGAACAGTCGTCTCCTGATCCGGCTACCTGGCAAATACAACGCGGCCGCGCGTCGGACGTCAGCCATCGACTCACCCGGTTCCGCGGTGGGAGCTGTCATCGCCTTCAGTGGCTCGGAGGCAACCCGTCGATGCTTGACGACGCCGACGACGGGATTGCACACGGTCGCCAACACCGACAGGAGTGCGTCGGTGGCTGTGGTCGATCGATAACACCCGACCACGACGAGCCGCCCGCCCGGTTCGAGCAGGCTACTCAGCTGCTTCATCGATTCTTCGAGTGGAAGATGATGCAACGCTGCGACGACTGTGATCGCGTCGTACTTCGCCTCGGATGCAAAGTCCTCGATCCGCTGCGCGTCGATGATCACGTTCTCGTCGTCGACAAACCTTGCGCGCACGGCGGCCGAGGTTGTCAGGTCGGGTTCCACACCGACCACCACGTCGAACCGCCGACGCAAGAGGTCGATCAGATTGCCGGTCCCGCTCCCCACGTCGAGAGCGCGACCGGACCTGACCCCGCGCAGATTACGTAGAACCCACCGGCCGTAGTGATCGTTGTGACTCCACGGATGGCGTCGATTGAAACCGTCCAAGCGAGCAATCACACCCATACCCGACGGTATCAATCCGAGCCCGCGCACCGGCCGTCACAACCGCGGGTCGACCGGCTCCGATTCGAGAGCCAGCACCGCGAACACGGCCTGGTGCGCTCGCCACAAAGGTTCACGGTCGACGAGCCTGGATACCGCCTCCATGCCGAGCGCGTACTCGCGCAGCGCCATCGACTGCTTGTGTCCGAGGTTGCGGTTACGCAATCTCGCAAGCGTCGACGGTTCGAGGTAGTCGGCACCGTAGATCAATCGCAGGTACTCCCGGCCGCGGACCTTGATCCCCGGCTGAACCTTCGCGTTGTACCCCCGCGGTCCGTGAATCTGATTCGCCAGCGGTTTGACGACCATCCCCTCACCACCGTCGCCGGTGAGCGACTCCCACCACTTCGTCGCTTCGAACACCGAGTCCTCGGAACCGAGATCGACCACCAGGCGACGTGTAGTGGTAAATCGACTCGGGTCGGCCGCGGCCAGGCGGTCCGAAATACCGAGGTGCCATTCGTGATCCCGTTCCCCGTACGACTGGCCCTCGGCCGCCAGAATCTGGAACGGCGCGATGGTGACGCCGTCCAGTCCGTTCGTCGGCCACACGTACCGTCGGTACGCCTCGCCGAAGCGCTCGATACTGGCGGCCCGAACAGTTGTCTGTTCGAACATCTCCGCCACGTCCAGGCCCCGCGACCCGGCCCGCGCCAGCACGGCCTCGCGAGCTGTGAGGTCTGATCGCCCGGCCGCCGCGACCGACGCGTACTGCGAGCGCAGCAGACCTTCCGCTTTGACGTTCCACGGCAACAGTTCGCAGTCGAGGAGCAGCCAGTCGGTGCCCAGCTCTTCCCACAACCCAGCGGAGGTGACTGCGGCGGCGATGTCGTCGATCAACTGCTGAGTCAGGTCGTCGTCGAAGAACTGGCGGCCGGTGCGGGTGTGCACCATCCCGGTGAGCGCATCCGGTGCGTCGAAGCGGGACTGAGCAACCGATCGATCACGGCACACGAGCACCACTGCCCGCGAACCCATGTGCTTCTCTTCGCAGATCACTGTTCCGATTCCGCCGGCCCGGTATGCGTCGAACGCGGTCGACGGGTGTTCCAGATAGTCATCGGATTGGGCGCTCGCGCAGGGCGCCATGGTCGGCGGTAGGTACCGCAGCCATTGCGGCGCGACCGCGAATCGGCTCATCACTTCCAAGGCGCCGGCAGCGTTGTCGGTGCGAACGGACACTCGACCGCGCAGTTCGGTGTCGACGCCGGTCGTTTCGAGGACGTCGGCGAGATCGAGCACATCCGGATCACGAGTCGGCGGTGCCAGCGGTACCACCGGCTCGTACCAAACCTGCTCCGCCGGAACCGACACGATCTCTCGTTCCGGGTATCGAAGGGCGGTGAGGGATCCACCGAAGACGCACCCGGTGTCGAGGCACGCGGTGTTGTTGATCCATTCCACCTCGTGCACCGGCGTGTGACCGTAGAGGACCATCGCTGATCCTCGGTAGTCCTGCGCCCACGGGTATCGAACGGGTAAGCCGAATTCGTCCGTCTCACCGGTAGTTTCACCGTAGAGCGCAAAGCTCCGGACTCGACCGGATGCCCTGTTGTGGTAGTCCTCCTTGAGACCGGCGTGCGCGACAACGAGTTTGCCGTCGTCCAGGACGAGGTGCGCGACGAGGCCGTCACAGAAGTCGACGACGCTTTCGCGGAACTCCGCCGACTCGGTGGCCATCTGCTCGAGGGTCTCGGCGAGTCCGTGACTCGGCGTGACCTTCTTGCCGCGCAGCGCCTTGACGAGTTTGTTCTCGTGGTTACCCGGAACCGCTATCGCGTGTCCCGCCGCGACCATCCCCATGACCAGACGCAGCACACCGACCGAATCCGGACCTCGATCCACGTAGTCACCGAGGAAGACGGCAGTTCGCCCGACCGGCGGCACCGCATCGACAGCTCTGCCATCCGTCCCGAAGTCGATGGTGTAGCCGAGTTTCACGAGGAGCGTCTCGAGCTCGCTTCGACATCCGTGGATGTCACCGATGACGTCGAACGGACCACGCTCGACACGCAGATCGCTGCGGAGCGGGTGGCGCAAGAATGTGGCTTCGGAAACCGCGTCCTCACCTCTGAGTATGTGAACCGAACGGAAACCTTCCTTGCCCAACCCGCGAAGCGAGCGAGTCAGCTGTTGGTGCTGGCGGCGAATGACGTCGCGTCCGAACGTCCGATCAGAGCGTGCGTCGTTGCGCGCAGAACAGACCGATTCCGGAATATCGAGCACGACTGCCACCGGCAGTATGTCGTGCTCGCGAGCCAACGCAACGAGTCGCTTGCGCGCGGCGGGCTGGACGTTGGTCGCGTCGACCACCGTGAGGCGTCCGCGTCGCAAACGCTTGGCCGCGACGAACTCCAGCACTTCGAAAGCATCGGACGTCGACTCCTGTGAGTTCGGATCATCACTGACCCACCCTCTGAATGTGTCACTCGAGAGAGTTTCGAACTCACCGAAGTGACGCGCCGCGAAGGTCGACTTTCCCGAGCCACTGACGCCGATGAGTACTACCAGGGCGAGATCTGGAATCTCGTACACCGTCATGACGTTCGTGCCTCCTTCGTGAAGATTGCCATCTGTGTCGGCCCGCCAAGGACCGGATCAATTGCTCCGACAAATTCGAACTCCACGCAATAGCCGTGGACTCGGGCCGTTTCGGTTGCCCAGTCGCGGAATTGGGTTCGGGAGAACTCGAACCTGTGATCGGGGTGCCTGAACTCTCCCGCGGCCAATGCCGGATACAGCACGTTGTAGTCGGCATTCGGAGTAGTCAGCAGCACATACTGCGGTGCTGCGTCCACGAAGACCGATCTGACCAGCGCCGGCAGGCGCGCCGTGTCGACGTGCTCGACCACCTCCATCAGCACGGCTGCGTCGAAGCCTTTCAAGCGCGCGTCGCGGTACGTCGCGGACGACTGCATCAAAGACACACGTTCACGTTGGGCGTCGGACATTTCGGTGAACTTCAATCTGCGTTGCGCCCGTGTCAGTTCGCGCGCGCTCACATCGACGCCGACAAGTTTGTCGAATTGAGCGTGCGGCATCAGCACCTCGATCAGTTTGCCTTCGCCGCAACCGATGTCGACAATCGTTCTGACGTGCAGTCGCTGAAGCGTCGCCAAAACTGCGTCGACGCGAAGCCGTGCCAGCGGCGGATCCGGTCGCGGTAGTTCGATCTGCGCCTCTGCTTGGTCGGGAATCAGTCGATCGACCACCGATTCGACCAGGTCGCGTCGACGCGCCAGGTAGCGGGACATGATCAGCGCGGAATCCGGATGCGACGCCAACCACTCTCCAGCGACGCGGATCAACTTGTCTGCCTCGTCGGGTCCCACCCAGTAGTGCTTCACGTCGTCGAGGACCGGCAACAGCACGTAGAGGTGCCGAAGGGCACTCTGCACCGTGTGTTCCCCGGTGAGCGTCAACGACACGAAGTCGGAGTTTCCCCACGTCGGCAGGTGCGGATCAAGCTGCACCGGTATCGCGGTCACATCCCAGCCCAGCGGCTCGAACAACCGACGAGGCAATTCCGCATCGCCGCCACACGGAACCACCGGAATCGAGACGGTCAACGCGAGTTCGGTTCCGACGAGTTCCGGGTGCGACTTGCACGTTCCCGTCAACGCGGTGCGAAACAGCTTCGACAGAGCAACCGAGAGTATGGACGACGCCGCATACGGCCGATCGTTGACATACTCACCCAGCGAAAAGTTGTCGCCACTCTTGCCGCGTCGATACCTACTCTGCACAAGTTCGATGGGGTCGACGTCCACAATCACTGCCACCGTGGTCTTTTCGGCTGAGGCCTCAGGGTACAGAACCGTGGCGGTGCCGATCGCCAAGTCGAAGCTTTGCACGCGGTCGGGATGTTTGTGCAGCAGGTAGCTCAACGCGGTCGCATCAGGAGTCTGCGGGGTCGGGGTGGACGTCAGTGTGAGTAGCACCAGGCGAATGTAGCCCGGCAAACGTCCGGGGCGCCTCCGATTTACGCGCCCGCGGCCGTCAGAACAAAGTGAGAGCTGCTCCCGCACCCACCAGTTCCCGGGGCGCCTCACGCGGCTCACTGCCAGCTGCACTGACGTCTCGATGCTCCGAACGACCACCCAACCCATGGCGCTCGACCAGTGGCTCGACACGGCTTGCGAGCCAACGCTTGTATTCGGGAGTGACATACGCACCCCGCCCGTACAGCTCGCGGTAGCGACGGATGAGCGCCGGATGTTCCTGTGCAAGCCAATTCATGAACCAACCCCGAGTACTCCCCCGCAGGTGCATCGGGAAGACCGTCACACTCGTCGCACCGGCTTCGGACAGTGCCTCGAACAGCCCGTCGAGATGACTGGTGGAATCAGTGAGGAACGGAATGACCGGCGCCACCATGACATTGCACGAGAATCCCGCGTCGGTGATGGCGCGGATCATCTCCAGACGCGCCCGCGGCGACGGGGTACCAGGCTCGATCTGCTTCTGAAGTGCAGCGTCGTTGATCGCCAACGACACTCCGATTCCGACGTCGACCTGCGCTGCCGCCATTTTCAACAGCGGCAGGTCCCGTCGGAGCAGAGTTCCCTTCGTCAGGATCGAGAAGGGAGTTCCGGATTCGGTCAACGCGCGAATAATGCCGGGCATCAAGCGGTATCGGCCCTCGGCTCGCTGATAGGGATCGGTGTTGGTACCCAGTGCCACCGCCTCCCGTTTCCAGGACTTTCGCGCCAACTCTTTGCGCAGCACCGCGGCAATGTTCGTCTTCACGACCACTTGGGAATCGAAATCCGCGCCGGCGTCGAGGTCGAGATACTCGTGACTCGGTCTCGCGAAACAATATCGGCATGCGTGCGAGCAACCACGAAAAGCGTTGACGGTGAAGCTGAACGGCAACGTCGACTCTTCGGGCATCTTGTTGAGCGCGCTCTTGCAGAGCACCTCGTGAAACGTGATTCCCTCGAACTCGGGAGTCTGCACGGAGCGAACCAACCCGGCCCGTTCGAGTCCGGGTAGCGCTCCGTCATCTGCATCCAATGCCTGACCCGACCACCTCATGGCCCCAAGTCGAACACTTGTTCTAAGGTATGTCAAGATGGAGCGAATACCTGACCGTGCCTCACCACGGCCGGGAAGTTGTTGGCAGAATTCGGTGCATGTCGAACAGAATCAATATTTCGTCCGGTTCCGAATGGGAACCCAAGATCGGTTACTCCCGTGCCGTGCGCATCGGTAACCAGATCGCAGTCTCCGGCACCACCGCTCCTGGTGAGACCCTCACAGATCAGACCCGCGCAGCGCTCGAAACGATCAAGGCGGCACTGGCCGAGGCCGGCGCCTCGCTCGACGACGTCATTCGCACTCGCATGTACCTGCGCGACATGACGCAGTGGGAGCAGGCCGCTCTCGCGCACGGTGAAGTGTTCGGCGAGATTCGTCCCGCCACGACGATCCTCGAGGTCAGCTCGCTGATCGACCCCGCTCTGCTCATCGAGATCGAGGCCGACGCGGTTCTCAGCTGATCGCCAATCCGGACATTTGTGAAATGGGCGCCTAGTCTGAGCCGATGAAACCGATGCGGCTGTATCCGTTGACGCTCGCGCTCGGCATCACCGCCGCTTTCCTCTCGCCCGGTTCTGCACTCGCAGAACCGGGCGAGAGTCTTTCGACGGCTTGCGGCAGCCCGCTGAGCAATGCCGAGGTGGGCCGGATTGCCGAACTCAGCGACGTCACGACGCTGAACGGTGCCGGACTGCCTCGGCTCGAGACCGCTGTCGAACGTCATCGTGAGATCACGTCGATCCTCGTCTCACACCACGATTGGCGAGGCTTGTTCTCCATCGGCCTGGACGCTGTCGAACACGAGGCGGTGATGCCGCTGCAGCGAGACCCTGCGGCCTTCGCCGATGACGAGTGGGCCCATTCCGTCAGCTTCGAATTGTTGCGCAGGTACCTGGTGAACGTCCATGCGGAGTTCACCGGTACTCCCACCGATCCGGCGTGGAACAACTACTTCACCCTGACGCGTCAGTGCGACGCCAGTCCGGCACGAGTCGCCATGGCCGGCTACAACGCGCATCTCACCGTCGACCTCGCTCACGCCGTCGCCACTTCCGGAACCACAGCAGAGGATGTCCCCGATTTCTACAAGATCGTCGATTCCATTGCCGTCAAGGGTGGTTCGATCGTGACCCTCACCAAGGCCGAGTACGACGCCGATCTGGGGCCGCTCTGGCGGTTCTACTTCGTCGGCGAAGGACTCGACCGATTGGCCGGAAACTCGCAGCCCTCGGAACTGCTGCTCCGCGCCGCCGACAGCGGATACAACACCATCACGCTGGCCAACGGATTCGCCCTCCAGAATCCGCAGACACGTCCGGGCGCAGAACAGGAGATCGACGCACTCTGGCGTACTACAGATTCCGCTCTCGACGTACTCTCGCGACTCGGTGGTCTCTGACATCTCACCCTCCGCTGCCTGAACCGGACACACCTGCGACAATGACCCCATGACGGGGCACTCGACGGGGCAAGGCATGCAGAGTCCCGCCATGCGCCGGGTGCGAGACCTGTTGCGCGGGCCCGCAATTGTCTGCGACGGCCGGGCAACCATCCGCGAGGCCGCGAAGTTGATGACCGATGCGGGCCGCCGCGCTGTTGTGATCCCGACGGAGACAACCGGTTTCGGAATCTTCACCGAAGGTGACCTACGTGCTCGTGTGGTAGTCGGTGGTATCGACAGCAATCAGCCGGTATCAACGGTGATGACGCCGTCAGCAGTGACAGTCGATCCGGATCGATTGGGCGCCGACGCCGTGACCGACATGCTCGAGTACGGATTGCGCCATCTCCCGGTCGTGACTGAGGCAGGCGCACTGATGGGCGTGCTCGAACTCAGCGACCTCCTGACTTCGGCCACCAATCAGGGTTTCGAACTGCGCGCAGCGCTCGCCACAGCACAGGATGACGCCCACCTCGTCGAAACAGCCCGCGCGGTCCCTGTTCTGGTGACGGAATTGGTGGCGTCACGGGTCTCACCGCTCGACATCGGTGCGACGCTGGCGGTGCTGATCGACGTGACGGTCAGGCGCGCCATCGAATTGGTGGTGGACGGAGACGAGCGACCGGATTTCGCGTGGCTGTCGCTCGGCAGCGTCGCCAGACGTGAAGCGCTCCCCTCTTCGGATATCGACAGTGCGCTGGTGTGGGGCGGCGAATCTCATCACGAGGGAGCCGACGCCGCGAAGACCATCCACGACATCCTCGATCTGTGCGGGTTCCCTCGCGACACCAAGAACGCCGTCGCGACCCAGGCCAGGTTCGCTCGGACGCTCCCACAATGGCGCACTGCGCTGCGGAAATGGGTATCCAATCCGTACCAGGACCAGGCCCTGGTCATGTTGTCGATGCTGGCGGATGCCCGCGTCGTCGCGGGCGATCCGGCGTTGGATCCTCGCCCTGCGGCGTTGGATCAACTGCGACTGCACCCGGCCGTCATGCGACTGCTCCTTCGCGAAGCCGTCGGAGACAAGGCAAAGCTCCATTCGTTCAAGGACGTGATGACGCGTCGGACCGGAACCGTCGACCTCAAAGCCAGCGCCGTCCAACCGATCGTGAACATCGCTCGTTGGGCGGGGATTTCCGTGGGCGCCCGCACGAGTTCGACACTCGAACGCCTCAAGGCTGCAGCGGGAAGCGGTTTCCTACTCGACGACGACGCCCAGGTACTGATCGAATCTTTCGAGGTGTTGCAGCAGATTCGTGTCCGCCACCAGACCGATCAGTTCGCGGCAGGTCGGCCACCGACCGACGAAGTCGTGATCTCCGAACTCACTCCGCTCTCGCGGAGCTTGCTGAGCAATGCAGTGCGCGAGGTCGCAGGTGTGCAACGACGACTCGAATATGCCGCGTCCGCGTCGGCGCTACCCGACATCGACCCGTGAATCACACTGCGCTCGAACAGGTTCTAGCGGCGGAGCGCCTCGAAGGCTGGGATCCGAGTAACGAGCAGATCGCGGAACTCGAGGCCGTCATGATCGGGATGCTCTCTCGGCGTGAGTATTTCGAGCAGGAATTGGCGCGAGCCGTCGGCCTCTCGTCTGCGATTCCCCCGCGGATCCGCTGGCGACGATCAGCGCCGTACGTCTATCGCGGTACATCGGTTCTCGAGAACAATTTCGACGTACGAGATCCCGCCGCACTGCAATCACTCGAGTTCGCGGCGACCGCGCTTCGTCTGGGTGAGGCGCATCTCGGCAGCGACCTCGTACCGCACACGCGAGACACAGCCGAACTTCTCCTACTTCACCAGCACGTTTTCCAAGATCTGTACCAGTGGGCCGGACACATCAGAACCGTCGACATCAGGAAAGGTGCGGCAACGTTTGCTCCGGTCTCGGCGATTCGGAACTACCTGTCCGAGGTCGAAGAGATCATCGCCGCCGTCGATTGGGTAGCACTCGATCACGGCGCTGCGTCGTTCGCGCTCGCATCGGTGTACTCGACGCTCAATCATGCCCACCCGTTTCGGGAAGGAAACGGGCGAACCGGAACCCTCTTCCTGCACCGACTCGCCGCGGACACCCGGTATCAGCTCGACTTGTCGCGGGTGAGCAGAACCGAGTGGGTATCCGCGTCGAGGGATTCTGCGCCTTTCCGGCCCACCGGAACCCCGTCGCCTCGCCCGTTCATCGATCTGTTCAATCGCGCGCTGACTCGCTGACGCAAACATCTGCTGCCCGTTCCAGGCGGACTGAACACCGTTACTGCTGAGTGAGCACCGCTTCCGACACTCTGGAAGCGGTGCTCACTCGAGGAAAAGGGTGCTCACTCGACCATCAACCGGGCAGCGCGAACTCCCCTGCGTCGGACCAGCGCTGACGCTCGGCCCCGAACGCGACGGACTGCATCGCACGGAACTCCTCGATCGAGCGCGAGTTCGACGCGAGGAACTCCTGATGCTCGGCCAGCGAGAAGCTGCCGTCCTCGATCTCGACGCCCCCGCCGCGGCCGGCGGCGGTGTCCGCGCGCAGATCCATCAACTCTTCCGGCTCGACGGGGTACCAGGAGATCCGGTCGAAGAATCGCAGCAACCACGGAGTGCCCTCCTCGAACGGCCCGGACTTCGCGGGGTGGCGGTGATTCCACACCTGCGTCGTACGTCCGACGAACTGGTACCCGCCTGGGCCTTCCATGCCGTAGATGCAGAGGTACGCCCCACCGATCCCGACGGCGTTTTCGGGGGTCCAGGTGCGGGCAGGGTTGTACTTGGTCGTGACCAGACGATGACGCGGATCGAGCGGCGTCGCGACCGGCGCTCCGAGGTAGACGTCACCGAGTCCGAGCACCATGTATTCGGCGCCGAAGACGGTGTCGAACACGTCGTTCACGGATTCGAGACCGTTCATCCGGCGGATGAACTCGATGTTCCACGGGCACCACGGCGCGTCGGCGCGAACCCCGTGCATGTACCGCTGGATCGCTTCGCGCGTAGCCGGGTCGTCCCACGACAGTGGCATCCGCACGGTGCGACTGGGCACAACGAGTTCGTTGGCCGCCGGCAAGGTGTCCTCCGCCTCGGCGAGCATTCCCATCAGCTTGCCGACGGGCAGCACGTCCGGGTCGACGCGGACCTGCAGGCTGCGGATTCCCGGGGTGAGATCGAGTAGTCCGGCCGGCTTCTCGGCGTCGAGTCGCTGATGCAGTGCATGAGCACGCGCACGTAACGCCAGGTCGAGATTCATGTCGCCGTATTCGACCAACACGTTGTCATCGCCTGAGCGCCGGTACGTGACCGCGGTGTCGCCGTCACGGCGGGCTATGACGCCGTCGTCGCCGTCACCACCGGAGGAATGAACAACCGAATTGGAGGCTCGACGCGATACTCCGAGGTCACGCCGGGAGGCTGCCCGTTCGGCGCGGACCGGCACGAAGCGAATGTTGTTCCCGGGAGCCAACTGTCCGAGCTTCCAGCGATCAGCGGACACCACTGTGATCGGGCAGACGAAGCCGCCGAGGCTCGGTCCGTCGGGTCCGAGGAGGATGGGCGTGTCGCCGGTGAAGTCGAGTGCACCGATCGAATACGCGTTGTCGTGGATGTTCGAAGGGTGAAGTCCCGCTTCGCCGCCGGTGGTTCTGGCCCAGTCAGGTTTCGGACCTATCAACCGGACACCGGTGCGGTCGGAGTTGAAGTGGACCTCGTACTCGGTCGCGTACAGCGTGTCGATGTCGGAGCGGGTGAAGAACTCCGGCGCCCCGTGCGGGCCCTCGGTCACCGCAAGTTCCCAGCACGTGTGCATCGCCGGAACATGCTCGGCGGGAACAGCTCCCGCGACCCCGGTCGCCTGTCCGAGTTTGAGAACGTCTCCTGCCCGCAGAGTCCTACCTTCATGTCCCCCGAACCTGCCCAGGGTGAAGGTCGACGCACTGCCGAGATAGTCGTCGGTCTCGATTCCGCCCTGTACGAGTACGTAGATGCGCAGTCCCGGGCCGCTGACCGTTCCGACGTCGAGCACCGATCCAGCGGGGACGAAAACTGGTCGCCACTGACCGTGTACGACGCCGTCGACGGTCACCGACACCGGGGCACCTGTGATGCAGACCGTGGTGTCTTCGTCGAACGTCATGGCAGGTCCGGCCATCGCGCATTCGATGCCGGGGGCGCCTTCGGGGTTTCCGAGTGCGGTGTTTCCCAACCGAAACGACAGGTCGTCCATCGGGCCCGATGGTGGGACTCCGATCTGCCAGTATCCGACGCGTCCTGGATAGTCCTGAACCGTCGTCAGCATTCCGGGACGCACGATGGTCAGTTTTGCGTTCATTCGTCTGCTCCCGGCCGTGTGACGATCATGCGGACGGCCGTGGGATCGAAGCCGTTGCACGGGTTGTTGATCTGCGGGCAGTTGGACACGAGGACGAGCACGTCACGTTCGGCACGCAACGCGAGCCGCTTGCCTGGTGCCGACAGTCCGTCGACGATTCCGAGTGTGCCGTCGGGGTCGACCGGGACGTTCATGAAGAAGTTGATGTTGGACACCAGGTCCCGCTTACCGAGCCCCCATTTTGCGCCCTCGACGAGGAAGTTCTCGACGCACGCGTGCTGATGCTTGGTGTGGTGGCCGTATCGCAGGGTGTTCGATTCCTGTGAGCACGCGCCGCCGACGGTGTCGTGGTTTCCGACCTCGTCTGCGACCAGGGTCATGAGTGGAGTTCCGTCGTCACTGCGGAGCACGGAGCCTGTGGACAGAAACAGGTTCTTCTGGGCTGTGACCGTCGCTGCTGCCGAGTACCGAACGCTGTGATCGTCACCGGCGTAGACGAGGGTGTCGACGGCTTGATTTCCGTGTAGATCGACGATGGTCAGAACGTCACCGGCACGGACAACTGCGGACCACGGCCCGAATGCGTCAGCAATCTCGTCGAGGATCACCGTTCCGGGAACGAGGGCGGGGACATCCAAGGTGGTGGTCATGCGATCTCCTCCAGGTTCGAAGCCGTCCAGGCATCTTCGGTATTGAGCACTGCGCGTTGGTATTCCGGCCCGAGATCGTCAAGGCTGCCGAGTTCGTCGGCGGCCTTCCACGCGAGCACTTCGAGGGACGTGGTGGGAAACTGCGGCGCCGGATCGAGTGGGTGCGCGGTGTTGGCGATCATCACGATGACGGGCAGGTGAATCAGAAGGTCGACCGTTGCGCCTGAGCCGGCGGACCCCGTACTGGTGAGAGCGCCGTCCGCCTCGACGCGGACACCGTGGAAGAAGGACAACGGAGGCGCAATGTCCTGCGGCCCGAGTCCGTTCTTCGCGGCAGCGACGGTGAACAGTTCACGCCCGGCGGGTGAGGCACTGTGCAGCGAGCCCTGCCCGTACTTCGCCTCGTTGGTGGCGCGTGACGTCGTTCCGCAGAACGCGTCGTGGTGACCCGACGTGTCTGCGACCACGGTCGCAAGTACTCGCCCCTGATCGGAGAGCAACGGGTGCCCGACGCCGAGATAGGCCTGCCATGGCACCTTGACGGTATCGGCGACGTTGAGACGCTCCCAGGGGGCGTCGGCGCGATAGAGCAAGATGTTTGCGCAGGCGCTGCCAGCGATGTCGCGAAGTCGCAATCGGGTTCCACGTGCGAGAACCTTGGTCGTGTACCGCCCACCCGGCACTGTCTCAGCCCAGGTCAGACGTTCGGGAGCGACGTCTTCGGGTGGGTTCGGCCAACGCGTTGCCGGCAATACGGGCATGGAATCGGTGATCGTTCCAGCTTGAGACCGGGCATGCTCGCGCGCTCCGGCGGTGGTCTGAGTACTCATGGTCAGGCTCCGATCGTGACGGGATTCGGGGTGGCGCGGCCACGTGGGAAGCAAGCGACTCCCAGCCCCACGACCAGCGCTACCGTGATGGGCGCGGCCCACTGCAGAATGGGGTACTCCCCGGTGGGGTTGAAGATCTCGGCTCGTGGCCAGGACAGGTTGATCACCATCAGCGCGCCGTACACAACCGCGGCGATGTTGACCGGAACTCCCCAGATGCCCAGGGAGAAAAGCTTTTTGCCTTCGGCGTCGAACTTGGGGCCGACTGCCGTGCGAGGCCATCCCTTGAGACGCTGAACCAGCAGCGGCACAGTCACCATGAGGTAGGCCAAGTAGATCAAGATGATGCATACGCTGGACAGGGTTGCAAAAATTGCCGAGTTGCCTACGTTGACGGCCAGGACGGCAATGCAGACCAGACCGATGAGGACGGACGGCGCGATAGGTGTTCCGGTTCGGGGGTTGACCTTTGCCAGTATCTGCGAGGCAGGCAGGCGCCCGTCGCGGGCCATGGAGAACATCAGCCGTGAAGCAGCAGTCTGAATGGCCAAGGTGCACACGAACACTGCGATCGAGACGTCGATCAACAAGACCGTGCCCCACGGCGAACTCAGAATGGAGGTCAGTACGTACGGCAAACCTTCCGTGGCCAGGCGTCCGTCGGTCAGTGAGGGCGCTGCCATCAACGCGCCGAGAATCATCAAGCCGCCGCCGAGCGCGGAAGCGGAGAGTGCAAGGCGGATCGTACGAGGTGCGACGCGTCGGGGGTTGCGGGTCTCCTCGGCCAGTTCGCCTGCCGAACCGAAGCCGACCATGACGTAAGCAGCCATCAGTCCGGACATGATCCACGCCCAGGCGTATCCGGGCTGACCGCCGGCACTGCCGGTGTCGAAGACGACGTCCGGTCCGCGCTGAGCGTGGGTGAAGAACATCCCGATCACTGCGATGACACCGACGATTTCGCAGGTCACGCCAATGTTGTTGATACGCGACATCCAGTTGACGCCGATGCAGTTGATAAAGGTGGTCAGAACCAGAAGTACCGATCCGAGCAGCACGGCGTTGGCGGCACCACTCGATGAGGTGAGTGCGCTGTCCTCGCCGATGATCTGGAACCCGCTCCACACATTGGGGAGCACGACCTGCAAGGCGATCGCGGCGGCCGATGCAGTGACGATCTGAGCGAGAATCATGAACCAACCGGCGAACCAGCCGACGATCTCACCACCCATCCGCCGCGACCACTGGTAGATGGCACCCGAAATCGGATATCTGGCAGCAAGTTCCGCGAAGTTGAGAGCGACCATGAACTGACCGATGAAGACGACCGGCCACGTCCAGAAGAATGCCGGACCCGCGAAACCGAAACCGAGGCCGAACAATTGGAAGATCGTGGTGAGGATGGAGACGAAGGAGAAGCCCGCGGCGAAAGACGCGAACTTTCCCAGCGATCGATGCAGCTGCTGCTCGTAGCCGAACTCCGCGAGGTCACCGTCGTCGTGAGGCGAAGAGGCGAGTGCGGATGCGGTGGTGGGCTGCGCAGCCGGGGTGGTTGCACTCAACGGCGTACTCCTTCGGCGAAGCGATTCAGAGGCGAATAACTGTCGATTGATAGTTTTCGCGAAGTCCACTCGCCGCAGGTGACGCCCGCGTATACGATTCGCCTGATTCTGTAACAGGCTCGTTGAGTACGTTTCGAGCACGTGACCGAATGCTCACAGCGGCGGCCATCCCGCACGTAAGGCCGCAGCCTGCCACTATGGAAGGCGTGACCAACGCCGGCCCCGGACGACCCCGCCTGACCGCTCGCCGACGCCCGGGTGGCACTGCCCGGGCGGAGATCTTGGATGCAGCCGCTGAACTGTTCACCATCCGAGGCTTCGCCGCGACGTCCACACGCCACATCGCCGAAGCAGTCGGAATGCGTCAGGCGTCGCTGTACAACCATTTCGCCACCAAGGACGACATTCTGGTTGCACTTCTCGCCGACACCGTGACGCCGGCGCTCGACTTCGCGGAGAATCTCAGGCCACTCGACACCGCACCCGAGGTTAAGCTGTACGCACTTTCGTACATCGACGCGGCACAACTGATCACCGGACGGTGGAACCTCGGCGTCCTTTATCTCTTACCGGAACTGAGAAGTGACAGGTTCATGTCGTTCCGAGCCGATCGCGATCGGCTTCGCGAGCAATACCGGGCACTCGCCCAGGATGTGCTCGACGCGATTGACGATCCATCATCAACGCACCTGGCCGAGCTTCCGTTTCGCCTGGTAGAAAGCGTGATCAGCGCGCGAGCCGACGCGCTCGAAGGCACCCCGATTCCCGCCGCCGCCGTCATCGCCGGGTCGGCGCTGCACATTCTTGGGTGGCGCCAGGATCTTGACCCCATCCATACGGAAGCGGCAACGCTCATTGCGAACGCAGAAACGCCGAAATTGTCCGGGGCTGCATCAGCTCCGGACAATTTCGACGCATTGAGGACCTAAACGGCCACGAGACTAGACCGAGAGGGACTGTCCCGGGAAGATCAGGTTGATGTTCGGAACCTGGCTGGCGAGGTTCTCGAGCGAGATGCCGTGTGCAGCAGCGATCTTCGACAGGGTGTCGCCTGCCTTGACCACGTAGTTGCCGCTTCCGGTGCTTGCTGCCGGAGCCGACTCGACGGAAGCCTCAGCGGTGACGGGGGCGGCTGCGGCCTCGTAGTTGCCTGCGGTGGTGCCGGTGGTCAGGTACTGACCGCAGACGGGCCATGCGCCGACGCCCTGGCCTGCGAGAACGTTCTCGGCGACACGGATCTGCTCGGCCTGGCTGGCGTTGGCAGCGTTGCCCGATCCACCGAATGCGTTCCAGGTGCTCTGCGTGAACTGCAGACCACCGTAGAAGCCGTTTCCGGTGTTGGCGGCCCAGTTACCGGAGGACTCGCAGTTTGCGACTCCGGACCAGTCGTGGCCGGCTGCCGAAGCGGTGCCGGTGCTCATGGCGAGCGGGATCGCGACGACTGCGCCTGCGGTTGCAACTGCGCCGAGGGCGCGCTTGAAGGTGATGCTGGTCATTGGGTAAATCCTCTCCGCTACCGCGGACGAGGTCGGCCCGGACGCTTTCACGTCTCGTCGATCGACTCGTCTGTTTCACTCCTGCCCCGCGAAGGTTTCGGGAGTACCGGACCCGCGGGGCAGAAGCACGCAGTTGCGGGTCGGTGTTTGCCCGGTAGTTTCGGGCTGTCAACGACCGTAGGTGATGGTCACGGATTGGTCACGGGGCAGTTTTCCGGCACTGCCGTACCAGATTCAGTCGAGTTTCAAGAAATAACCACAGGTCAACTAGTTGATTCGAGGTTCAACCATACCGATCGTTATCCGTCCGTTATGTGTCAACCGTCACTGCGATTTTGTGACCCACCGCACCGAAAAAGGCCGTGTCGGACCACGAAGGAGCCCCCTTCGGATGTTAAGAGATTCCTGGCAACGGGCAAAAACCAACCGCCCCAATCGCTATGGAGAATCAACTGGTGATCATCGCAGTAGAAGGACCCAGCGCCGCCGGCAAGACCACTTGGTGCCGAGCCCAGATGACGAATGAATCGGTCGTCGAGGAATTCGTGGCCGAATATCAGCCCACCGGGTTCCAACCGGATGGAACCAACCTCGAAGTGCAGGCAAGTTACTGGACAACGGTCAATTCGAAGCGATGGTCGCAAGCGGAAGATCTCGAAGCGAGAACCGGTATCGCGCTCTGCGACAGCGACCCGCTGAAACTGCACTACAGCTGGTGTCTCGCTGCGGTGGGCGCAGCACCTCGGGAGCGATTCGAGTACGAGCTCGCGGCAGTCGAGACAGCTTTCGAGCACCTCGAACTGGGTTTCGCGGATCTGACCGTCTTCTCGATACCGTCACCGGGGCAGCTTCTACTTCAGCGCGAAGGAGACCCCAGCCGCCGACGACGGCATTTCGAGCTTCACGCGGCGCTCGCCGAGCCCCTCACCCACTGGTACTCGGCGGTGAACAGGGTAGATCCAGGTCGCGTTGTGTGGCGCTTTCCGACACAGCTCGATCTTTCGCGCTGTCCCCCGCCTCGATCGGATCGCAGCGATCCGGGCCTCCTTCGCGCGATGATCAACGAGCTGCCGCCTCTCCCCAGGTAGGGAGTGGCTGCTCGATCTCAGCGCGCTCGTTCGACCCTGGCCTCGTCCCACACCGGCGACTCGCTCTCGTACACGTTCCCATCCGATCCGAAGACGAGGAACCTGTCGAACCCGCGCGCGAACCAGCGATCGTGCGTGACCGAGATGACCGTGCCGGCAAACTGAGCAATGCCCTGCTCGAGCGCGTCAGCCGAATGAAGGTCAAGGTTGTCGGTCGGTTCGTCGAGCAACAACATCGTGGCGCCGGAGAGCTCGAGGAGCAGGATCTGCAATCGTGCCTGCTGACCGCCGGACAGGTCGTCGTACTTCTGTTCCGCAGCTTGGGACAATCCGTAACGGTCCAGCGCGCGGCTCGCCGCTTCGCGTCCCATTCCGCTGCGGTGTTCGTCGCCCATGTGCAGGATCTCGAGCAGCGTGTTTCCGGTCAGATCGGGCCTGGAGTGTGTCTGCGCAAACAATCCGGGACGTACCCGGGCACCCAGCGTCGCAGTACCCCCGTGCTCGACTGGCGCGATGTCGAGCGCCTCGACGGGCAGATGCTCGCTCCCCGGATCGGTCCCCCCACCCGCCAAGAGCCGAAGGAAATGCGACTTTCCGGATCCATTGGAGCCCAGCACGGCAACCCGATCTCCGTACCAGATCTCGGTGTCGAAAGGCTTCATCAATCCGGTCAGCTCGAGATCTTGACATACCAACGCGCGCTTGGCGGTTCGCCCGCCCGCCAGCCGAACCGTCACCTTCTGCTGAAGTGGAATCGCTTCGGGTGGCCCTGCCTCCTCGAACTTCGCCAACCTGGTTTGCGAGGCGTGATACCGCGCAGCGACGCCGTCGTTGAACTTGGCCTTTTCACGCAATCGCAGAACCAGGGCACGTAATTTCGCGTGCTCCTCGTCCCAGCGTCGGCGCAGTTCTTCGAATCGAGCGTTGCGATCCTCGCGGGCTTGGTGGTAGCTGGCCAGCCCAGCACCGTGCGTCCACGACGTTGCGCCGCTGATTCCGGGCTCGAGCGTCACGATGTGGGTGGCCGCGTTGGCGATCAGTTCGCGGTCGTGGCTGACGAACAAAACCACTTTCGACGATTCCGAGATCGTCTTTTCCAGCCATCGCTTGCCCGGAACATCGAGGTAGTTGTCCGGCTCGTCCAGTAGGAGTGCGTCGTCGGGCCCAGCGAACAGTGCTTCGAGAACCAACCGTTTCTGCTCGCCACCACTGAGGGAGTTGGCCGCGCGCCACTTCGCACGGTCATAGGGAACACCGAGAGCCGCGGTAGTGACCTTGTCCCAGAAGTCTTCGGTCTCGTAGCCGCCCACGTCGGCCCAATCGGCCAGCGCATGCGAATACTTCATTTGAGTTGATTCCTCGTCGCGCTCGATCATCGCGTTTTCTGCCGTATCGAGCGCCAGTGCTGCGTCCCGGATCCGTGCCGGCGAGACGGACAACAGAAGATCGCGCACGGTGGACTCGTCGCGAACCTGGCCGACGAATTGCCGCATCACGCCCAGTGTTCCGGATCGAGTGACAGCGCCCTCGTCGGCGACGACGTCTCCGGCGACAATGCGGAGCAACGTCGTCTTACCAGTCCCGTTGGGGCCTATCAGTGCAGTTTTTGCACCGTTGCCGACCCGAAAGCTGACACCGCTGAGCAGTTGCCGACCATCAGGGAGAAAGTAGTCGACGTCGGCGATGTTGAGGTGGGTCACGCTGTCAAGAGAACCCTACCCACGGCGATCTGCCAAACCATTATTCCTGCCTTCGGTCGCGAGCTCACTACCGTCGTGGGATCGTCCGACCGCATCGAGCGCCGCCAGATATCCGAAAACCATTGCGGGACCGATAGTTGCACCTGGACCGGCATAGGTATGACCCATCACCGGTGAGCTGGTGTTACCTGCTGCATAGAGCCCGTCGATGACCGAACCGTCGGCGCGCAACGCTCGCGCGCGAGCGTCCGTGTTGATGCCGCCTTTGGTCCCCAGGTCTCCAGGCACCATCTTCGCGGCATAGAACGGACCCTTCGTGAGTTCTCCGAGGCTGGGGTTGGGCTTGTTGGTGCAGTCGCCGTAGTAGTGGTCGTATCTGCTTGTCCCACGGCCGAAGTCGCGATCGACTCCGTCGCGCGCGTGACTGTTGAATCGTGTGATGGTCGCGGACAGCGCATCGCCCGGCACTCCGATCTCGGCAGCGAGTTCGGCAATCGATCCAGCTCGCACGATCGCACCCGATTCGATCCACGACCGAGGTATCGGCCTGCGCGCCGGAACCCCCGCGAACAGGTAACGGTCACGGTACGTCTGATCGAAGATCAGCCAAGCCGGGATGTTCTCAGCGGGTCCTTCACCTCGGCCGTACTTTCCGCCGAACATGGCGTGTGCCGCTTCGACATAGGGAAGTGACTCGTTCATGAAGCGCTGACCGCTGGCGTTGACCATGAGGCTGCGAGGCAACGAGCGTTCCGCCAAGGCGAACCACGGGCCTTTGGGCAGTGGAATCGACGGGGCCCACCACGCGTCGTCCATGTACGAAATTGCGGCGTCGACGCGTAGAGCTGCACGGATGCCATCCCCGGTATTGGTCGGTGCCCCGAGAGTCCACTGCGCGCTACTCGGCCGTCGCTGGTACTCGCCTCGCATGTCGTCGTTGTTGTCGAACCCGCCACACGCGAGGATGACACCGCATCGAGCGTGCATGGTGGTCTGCACTCCCCCGGACTCGAGTCGCACACCCACGACACGATCACTGTCGGTCACCAAATCCACAAGCCTCGTCCCGAGCTCCACCGTCACTCCGGCGTCCCGAACTCCGAGCATCAGTTCGGCCATGAGCGCCGGCCCGAGCCCGATCAGCTTCTTCCTCCGAGCTCTTGCGGCCAGGGATCTCATTCCTACCCGAAGCATCCGCACCGGACCCCGCCAATGCCGGATCCCCGTGCTCAGCCAACGGTAATCAGATTGTTGGACAACCATGTTGAGCGGAACCTTCATGTACGGCGGATGAAGTGTCGCAAGATCGTCGCCCAGAGCTCGCGCGTCGAACGGGCGCGGCTCGCACGAGCGGCCGCTTGCACGTCCGCCAGGTGCCTCGGGAAAGTAGTCGGAGTAACCCTTCACCCATTCGAGCTCCAACGCAGAGTGACGAATCAGGAAATCGAGGGCTTCCGGACCCCGATCGAGATACGTGTCGATTCGGTCGGCGTCTGCATCCTCTCCGACAATGCTCTTCAGATATGTTCGCGCAGAGTCGATATCATCTTTCGGTGCCTCGCGGCGAAGTATCGAGTTTCCCGGAATCCACACGCCGCCCCCGGACCGGGACGACGAACCGCCCCAGTATTCGGACTTCTCCACGAGTATCGTCGAGAGTCCGTTGCGGGCTGCGGTGATGGCTGCAGACATGCCGGCAGCCCCCGATCCGACAACAACGACATCCACTACGGGCACATCTACTACGGGCGGCACGGCGCCCTGAGAGTTCTCGTCCATCACTGGTCACGACCTTTCGTGTCATCTTCGTCCTGCGTGTGCCACCGGGATCCCCGAACTGCGTCGAGCGCCCCCTCGACGCACACGGGAAGTGATGCCCCGCGCTTGTGAGGGTTACGTATCCATTGCCGATAACCGAACTCCGCCGCTGCCAACATCAAATGAACGAGAAGTCCTGGACGGCTGTCATTTTCCGGATCGAGGTACATCCGTTGTGCCACCAACTCGACCAACCGATCACGATGCTCGGGCGCGATCAGAGCGACACGATCCATCAGGTGCGGCGCGGTACGGAACGCCGATCGCCACTGATCGATCTCCGCGGACTCGAAAGCATTGGAGCGTTCCAGGATTGCCCGCGAGATCGCAAGATCAGCCGACTCGGATGCCGGGCGATCCTCGAGCAGCGTCACGATTCCGGCGCCGCCCTGCCTGACCGGATCCAACAGCAGATCCTCCTTGTTACGAACGTGCCGGAAGTACGTACTCGCCGATACCCCCGCTGCCGCCGCAATCTGCTCGGTGGTCACATCCTCGAAACCGTCACGCGCGAACAGATCGAATGCCGCACGTTGAATGTCTGCTCGCACCTGCAACCGCTGTCTCTCCCGTAGTGACATCAGCAACGTCCTCCCGCCTCGGCCGAGATCCGGCCATTCTCGATAATGCGAGTCTCACCTATTGTGACAGTCACTGTCAATATCCAATTCTCTGTCAGATATCAGCAGACCCGGGCACATCGTTGACAGGGCATTCGATGCCACGACAAGCTTCGAAGATGAAGCGATGGGGACCGAATCGAGACGTTTCTCCAACAATTTGTCGATGCGGGGCTTCAAGGCGCGGTCACCGAAGCGTATTTCGGTGGTCCACTCTGGCGCATGACCCTGCTCGCCCGTTTCGACGACCGAGCCCTTGGCCCCGACGGCGCCGTCATCTATCGAAATCGAACAGTGCTTCTCGTTCGGACCAAGTGGGAAAGATCATCGAGCAAGAGGACTACTACGAGGACACCGCCAGAATCGGTGACTTCGACAGGCGGCTCCGCGAAATCGAAGCCGGACGAGCCTGTGGCACAGTCGTGGGATGACAGACGTCAGGCTTGACCGTCACCGAAAGCTGTCGGCGTTCCTGTCTTCCCAGAACGATGTCGAACTGGCCCGACTGGTCGACACCGTTCAAATCTCGAGTGTCGGCGTAGGTGGCGCCGCAGGAGTGATCAGGGTCTATGACAACAGGCTCAACGGCGTTCCGGTATTCACCAAACGCATCCCACTGAGCGTGCGGGAAATCGCCGAGGTGGGCTCTACTTCCAACCATTTCGATCTGCCGACGTTCTGCCAGTACGGCATTGGTGGCCCAAGCTTCAATGCCTGGCGAGAACTGGCCGCGAACATCGTGGTCACCGATGCCGTTCTGGCCGGCGAAACACAGTCGTTCCCAATGCTTTACCACTGGCGGATACTTCCCGGACGTTCGCCCGTTGCGGCCGAACACGCCGACATCGATTCCGTTCACACCGCCGGCGCCAGCCGTGAAGTGCGGACCCGTCTCCAAGCGCTTGCCGCTGCGCCGTGCAGCCTCGTACTGTTCTGCGAGTACATCGAACACCCGATCTCGAATTGGCTGGAAGACAACCCGTCCGCCAAAGCTGCCGAAGTCGAGCGACAGTTTTCGGAGATCGTGGCATTCTTGCGCGATCGACAGTTGCTGCACATGGACGGACATTTCGGCAACATGCGCACCGACATGGAGCGGATCTATCTCACCGACTTCGGACTGGCCACATCCCCACACTTCGACCTGTCGACTGCCGAGCACGACTTCGTCCGGCGCCACGCCACTCATGACGCCGACTACGCCGCCATGCTTCTGGTCAACTGGCTGGTGACCGAGGTCTGCGGGGTACCGAGGCCGACGAGCGGCGGACCAGTCGCCCGCAACCAGTACGTACGACGATGCGCCACAGGTCATATTCCAGGTGATGTGACACCAGAGGTGGCCGCGATCGTGACACGGCACGCGCCCGTCGCTGCGAGGATGAACGACTTCTACTGGCGATTGTTCGACGGCGACTTCGATGCGCCCTACCCGCATGCCGCGCCAGTTCCGACTTCCGGTCGAGCACAGGGTTTTCCCTGAACTGCCGTATTCACATCTCAGGGTTCATGTCATCCTCGGGACCGATGTGCTGGTCAGTGCCGGTAGGGCACAGTTCTCCTCATGATTGAACTGAGGGGATTGACCAAGGTTTACGGACCGACGAAAGCGGTGGACGATTTGTCGTTCACGGTCAAGCCGGGCATCGTGACGGGCTTCCTGGGCCCGAACGGTGCCGGTAAGTCGACGACGATGCGGATGATCCTGGGTTTGGATCAGCCGACGTCGGGTGCGGCGTTGATCGAGGGCAAGCCGTACCGGGAGCTCAAGACGCCGTTGCGGACGGTGGGTGCGTTGCTGGATGCGAAGTGGGTGCACCCCAATCGCAGTGCGCGGGCGCATCTGCAATGGATGGCTGCTTCGAACGGGATCCCGAAGTCCCGCGTCGACGAGGTGCTCGGGTTGGTCGGATTGTCCGAGGTGGCGGGCAAGAAGGCCGGCGGGTTCTCGCTGGGAATGTCGCAGCGTCTCGGATTGGCGGGTGCGTTGTTGGGGGATCCGAAGGTGTTGTTGTTCGACGAGCCGGTCAACGGTCTCGATCCGGAGGGCATCGTCTGGATTCGTAAGTTCATGCAGCGGTTGGCGGCCGAGGGCCGCACGGTGCTCGTGTCGAGTCACCTCCTGTCGGAGATGGCGCTCACGGCGGAGCAGTTGGTGGTGATCGGTCGGGGTCGGTTGATTTCGGATTCGACGGTCGCGGAGTTCGTGGATCGTTCGTCGGAGTCGACGGTGCGCGTGCGCAGCCCACAATTGGACGCTCTCCATGCCGCATTGACTGCCCAGGGACTGACTGTCCGCGAGGAACATTCAGGATCGGAGCCGGTGTTGGTGGTCGTGGATTCGACCACCGATGTGATCGGTGGGTTGGCTGGTTCGCAGGGGATCGTGTTGTACGAGTTGGCTTCTCAGCAGGGGTCGCTCGAGGATGCGTTCATGAAGTTGACCGGGGACGATGTCCAGTACCACGCATCCGGTATCGATCCGGGTGTCGGTGCACACCACGCAAATACACAGCAGGCAAACACGCAGCAGGCTATGGGAGGTGCACTGTAATGGCTGTTCTCAGTGCTGAACGTATCAAGATCACCACGACCAAGTCGCCGCTGTGGTGCACGATCACAATCATCGTACTAGGGTTGGGCGTCGCCTGGATGATCGGGCGTTCGTCGAGTTCGAGCATTCAGGCGTACAACGACGAAGCCGCATCAGGAACTCCTGATTTCGAGAAATTCCTCCCCACGTTCAACGACGCGGGGCTAGGAGTATCCGGATTCGGCGTCATGGTCCTGATGATCATGGCAGCGCTCGCGATCACCAGCGAGTACCGCTTCGGCATCATCCGTACCACCTTCCAGGCCATCCCGAGTCGGGCTTCGGTTCTGATCGCCAAAGCCGGCCTGATCGGGGCTTTCGGCGCGGTGCTGTCCTTCGTTCTCATGCTCGGCGCGGTATTCATCACCAAAGCTGCGGCAGGCTCTGAAGGCTCCACCAATCTGGCACTGGACAACGCCGACGCCTGGCGCGCCGTTTACGGCGTACCGATCTTCGCGTTCCTCTGCGTTGCCCTTGCCATCGCCGTCGGAGCACTCCTTCGTCAGTCCGCCGGCGCCATTGCACTACTGCTGCTGTGGCCACTGCTCATCGAGAGCCTGTTCGGCATGTTCGGATCCTTCGGCAGAAACGTCACACCGTTCCTCCCGTTCGCCAACGCCGACCACTTCCTCTCTTCGGGTTCGAGCACCAATTTCCATTGGGGCCCTTGGGGAAGCTTGTTCTACTTCGCAGCGTTTGTGCTGGTGATATTCGGAATCAGCATCGCCGTCGTCAACAAGCGCGACGCCTGACCGAGTCGCAAACCGACCAAGACCAAAACTGGCCGCACCGGAGCCCTTCCGGTGCGGCCAGTTTCGCGTTGACAGAACCATCAGCGCTTGTCGATCACGCCAAGGAACAGGGCACGCGCGGGTTCGCGTCACTCTGCCCCGCGGACGCGGCACCTCGAAATAAGACCTGGTCGAGTTCCTGGCAGACTGACCTTACGCGTCAGCGTTCCAGTTGCGCGGCAAGCTCTTTCATCCAATCGAGGAATGCCTGCGGGCCGTCGAACTGGACGCCGTCGACAGCAGCCACTTCCGGTGCGATGTCGTCGCCCTTGACCACCAACGCTTCTCCACCCGAGGCAAGGACAGCGGCAAAGGCCGGTAGGTCACCCCGGTCGTCGCCCGCGTACGCGACGACGTCGACCCCTGCGGCCGCGATCGCGCGAAGGAGGCCTGTCCCCTTGTCCTCCTCAACGGGTGGGCGCAATTCCTCGACCAACTTGCCGGGCTCACGCCGCAACCCGGTCCGGCTCGCGATTTCTGTCGTCGCTGCTTCCACCAGGCGCTGCGCGACCGCACGATCCGCGGCCCGACGCCAATGCACGGCCACCGCAAGGCCTTTGCTCTCGACATGGATGCCAGAAACTGCCGGAGAGTCGAACAAGCGTCGCAATTCGGCTTCTGCTTCGGCGACAGCATCACTGAACGCCGCGACGGCCGGAAGCACCTCGATTCCGTTGTCCGTCCAGGTCTCGACACCGTAGGAACCCATGAGTACAACCGAATCCAGACTCAGCCGTTCTCGCAGAAACGACACCGGCCGCCCCGAAAGCAGGCCGACTACACCGAGGTGTTTCGTCAGAGTCGCGAGCACGTCTTCGGCGCCGGGCAGGAGTGCACTCGCCGACGGATCGTCGACGATGGGTGCAAGCACGCCGTCGAAATCCATCACCAGTCCACAGCGAGCTGGATCGGACGTGAGTCGGAGGATGACGTCCGAAGCGGTTCGCATGGTTCGAGTGTGCCAAATCGATCGCACTCGCAATACCAACACCGGAGCCGAATGTAATCTCTGCCACTTCGTCCAGGTTGTCCGGAACCGCTGAGTAGGTCGCGTCGTCTCCCTGTAAGGGCCCACAGTGGTCCGCTAAAGTTCTCACGACGCTTACCAACTGGGGGGTAATGATGAGCGAATTGACTGTCGCCACTGACGGCATCCGAAAGTACGGCTCGACGTCGACCGAAGCGGCAGGACGCATCGCGCAGGCCGCCGCCGTCGATCTGGGTGCAAACATCGCAGCAGTCGCACCGGCCGTGGGCCCCGTCGGGATCGAATTTCTCGAAGCATTCGCGCGCGCTCAGGCCACACACACCAAAGATGTTGCAGCACTCGCCACGTTCTACGCCGGCAACGCCGCGACGGCCGGTGCAGCCGCGCAGGCCTACGACACCACAGATCATGCAATCGCAACAGATCTGACCGCTGTGGCCGGATCGACGGGCGCGACCGCGTGAGCACCGAAGACGACTCGACGACCGTCATCGAATTCCCTCACGGTGGCGCTCCTGCCCCGGCACTGCCGAACAATGTGGTCGAATCGATGCTCGCCGGCATACCGGTACCGGCACTCCCCGGAATCGAAGATCTGTTCGCGCCCTTGATCGAACTCGGGAAGAGTCTCGGCACAGGCACTTTTGCGGGCATCGATCCCGTCGGCATCTTCGATCAGGCGTCCACTCTCATCGACCACGCCATGGGACTGTCCCGAAGCGCGGTCGCCGAGGTAAGCCAGACCTGGAACAGCACCGGCAGTGACGCCGCGACCGAACTGTCGCGATCCGCCCAGAACAGCGGCGCAGAATTGAGCGAACGCGGAACCGCGATATCGAAAACTGCTGCTGCCGCCGCGGAATCGGTGCAGCGAGGCAACGCGAATCTCGCGGCAATCGCGCAGTCCTTCGCCACCACGGTTGCAGCTGCCGCGCCCATCGCGTGGACACCACCAGGACAGGCGATGTTGCTTGCCTCGGCAGCTGAACACATGCAGGCAGCCGTCGCGGCGGTGACTCGGACGCGTGGGGAGATGCTCGGGCACACCGCAGCCATGAACGCCCTTGCCGGACCGATCCCCGTGCCGACCCCACCGACCAGTGAGGCACTCTCCAACCTGGTCACTGCGGAGGCAATCAACAACGCCGCCCGTCAGATCGCCCAACCTCTTTCTGCCTCAACCGATGCCGGTGATGCGCCGTACTCCACCCACCCGGACTCCACTCAGCCAGGCACAGAGGCTGTTCGAACTTCGGCTGCACGGGCCGGCGCCGGGCTTCCGACCGGCGTCGACAAGCTGTGGGGCGCAGGCAATCCGTCGACGTCACTCGCAGCCGGCGCGTCGCCGTCACCCAGTGCGACGGCAAGTTCAGGCGGAGCATGGGTGAGCGGAAGCGGTGGCACTACCGGCGGAATGGTGAGGGGCGCAGCGGGAGTTGCTGCAGTTCAACCGGTTCCGGTAACAACGCCCGGCCTGGGTGCACCATCGTCGGCAGTCGGCAGTAGCGGCATGTCGCCGGGCGGCATGCTGGGCGGTGGACCCCGCGGATCTCGGGACGACGAGTCGCCACGCACTACCCCGAGGTATCTCGTCACTGCCGGCGACGAGAATTCGATGGTCGACGATCTGCCGATGGTGTCGCCGCCCGTGCTCGGGGCTGACGATCCCGATCAGTACCTGTTCCGAGATCTCTGATCAAGACAAACCTCAGACGAAGCCCAACTCCCGCACCGCCGCACGCTCCTGCTCCAGTTCGCTGACGGGCAGGTCGATCCGTTCGCGTGAGAAGTCGTCGATCGCGAGGTCGGGAACGATAGCGAACTCGCCATCGGCACAGGTCACCGGGAAGGACGAGATCAATCCTTCGGGCACTCCGTAGGAACCGTCCGAACAGACGGCCATGGATACCCAGTCGTCCTCGGCGGTACCGATCACCCAGTCGCGGACGTGGTCGATCGACGCGCTGGCCGCACTCGCCGCAGAGGACGATCCCCGCGCAGCGATGATGGCGGTGCCTCGCACCTGCACAGTCGGGATGAAATCGTTCTCCACCCAGTCGCGGTCGTCGATCACCGCGAGTGCAGGCTCACCTGCGACAGTCGCGTGGGACAGGTCCGGGTACTGCGTCGCCGAATGGTTTCCCCAGACGGACACCTTGCGCACCGACGACGCACGAACCCCGGTCTTCTTCACCACCTGCGCGATCGCTCGGTTGTGGTCGAGACGTGTCAGCGCACTGAACCGAGTATCGGGCACGTCCGGTGCATTGTTCATCGCGATGAGCGCGTTGGTGTTGGCCGGGTTTCCCACGACCAGCACCTTGACGTCCGAGGCTGCGTTGTTGTTGATCGCCTTCCCGTGGGCTGTGAAAATCGCGCCGTTCGCGCTCAGCAAATCGGCACGCTCCATCCCCTTGCTCCGCGGACGTGCGCCGACCAGCATCCCGACGTTCGCGCCGGAGAAGGCGACATCGGGATCGTCAGTGATGTCGATGGAGCTCAGCAACGGAAATGCGCCGTCTTCGAGTTCCATCGCAACGCCTTCGGCAGCGGACACGGCGGCAGGAATCTCGAGCAGTCGAAGTTTGATCGGGACGTCAGCGCCGAGCATCTCCCCCGCAGCTATGCGGAAAAGCATTCCGTATGCGATCTGACCCGACGCTCCGGTTACCGTGACGGTTACGGGCGCAATACTCATTGCCGACTCCTCACCTGCCGTTTTCACGACTGTCCGTTCTACAACGCTGTAAGAACGGTTTCCACGCTAGTCGAGTAAACCGGCCACTTCGTGGTCTGTCAGTGTGGTTCTCGGCACTCGTCCCTCCGCCGTCACGAGTTCGACGGCGCGGTAGAGCGGACGCTCGGCGAGTCCGGCGCCGCGGGCTTCGGCACGCAACTGTTCGATCAGCACCGAGGACAACGCGGCAGCCGGTACCAACTCGCTGGCCGCCAGCGCGTCGGCGAGCTTGCGGAGTGCAAGGATCTCCAACTCGCGCCCACCCCCCGCGGTATACAACGCGAGCGGGATCCGCACGGTGGACCGTCCGTCGCCGAGCGTCAAGCTGACTTCGCTGATCCGGCCGGATCGCACCGTCAATGCCGCCGTGAGTACCTCGGCCACGTCGACGACGTTGGTTCGAAAACCAGCTTGCGCACGAACTCTGTTGCCGTACAACGTGATGTGCCGGCGCAGCGTCATCAGGATCGCAAGTGACGTCGGCACCGCGATGACGGCACCGACGATCACTCCAACGGTCGCCGTCGAGAACACACTGACGATCAACCCGACGACCACACCGAACACCACGACAACAACGGCGAATTTCTTCAGCCGCGGCGCGATCAACGCCACGGGAACCAGATCGAGCGAAACCGGTTCGGCCTCAGTGCTCAACGAGTTCCCCGAGCTTGTCGACAACCTGGTCGAGCGCCACTGCCTCCTGCTCACCTGTTGCCAACTGTTTGACAACGACAACGCCCTCTTCGAGTTCACGCTCGCCGAGAACCAAAGCGATTGCGGCACCCGAACGATCAGCTGCCTTCATCGAGCCCTTCACACCGCGGTTTCCGTACGCCAGATCGACGCGAATCCCATTGGCACGCAACTGATGTGCGATCTTCACCAGTGCAGCCTTCGCCTCGGCACCCATCGGTACACAGAAGACGTCGACACGCGCCGGTGGCGCAACGGACTTACCCTCGGCCTCGAGCGCGAGAACCGTGCGGTCGACGCCGATTCCGAACCCGATGCCCGAGAGCGGCTGTCCACCCAGCTGTTCCATCAGACCGTCGTAACGACCACCACCACCGATTCCGGACTGCGCGCCCAGTCCGTCGTGCACGAATTCGAAGGTCGTCTTGGTGTAGTAGTCGAGGCCGCGGACCATGCGCGGGTTGACGACGTACGGAACGCCCAATGCGTCCAGGTGCGCTAGCACCTCGTCGAAGTGCGCCTTGCAGCTCTCGGACAGGTGATCGAGCATGAGCGGTGCGCCCGCAGTCATCTCACGAACATCCGGGCGCTTGTCGTCGAGCACGCGGAGCGGGTTGATCTCGGCCCGTCGACGCGTGTCCTCGTCGAGTGGGAGTGCAAAGAGAAACTCCTGCAGCAGTTCGCGATACTGCGGCCGGCAGGTGTCGTCACCGAGAGAGGTGATTTCGAGGCGGAAGCCGTCGAGCCCCAACGACCGGAATCCGGCGTCGGCGATCGCGATGACCTCAGCGTCGAGCGCGGGGTCGTCGATCCCGATGGCTTCGACGCCGACCTGCTGCAACTGGCGGTAGCGACCGGCCTGCGGGCGCTCGTAGCGGAAGAACGGGCCCGCGTAGCTGACCTTGACCGGCAACTGTCCACGATCGAGGCTGTGCTCGATGACCGCACGCATGACTCCGGCGGTTCCCTCGGGACGCAACGTCACCGAACGGTCACCGCGGTCGGCGAATGTGTACATCTCTTTGCTGACGACGTCGGTCGACTCACCGACACCGCGAGCGAACAGGCCGGTGTCCTCGAAGATCGGCAATTCGATGTGGCCGTATCCGGCCAACCTCGCGGCGCGCGTCAAACCGTCACGAACGGCGACGAATTCGGCTGACTGCGGCGGAACGTAGTCCGGAATGCCCTTGGGTGCAGAGAAGGTGCTGGCTTTACTCACGAGAGGTACTTTTCCTTATTCTTGTGCGCTGAGTCCAACGAGAAACGGATTCGAGCTTCGCTCGGCGCCGATCGAACTGTTGCCGCCGTGCCCGGGCAGGACCACTGTCTCGTCACCGAGTACCAATAGCTTGCGGGCGATCGAAGCGAGCAACTGCTCGTGATTTCCGCCGGGCAGGTCGCTGCGCCCGATGGAACCCTGGAACAGGGTGTCACCGGTGAACGCCAAATCCACGGGCCCGCTCTCGGTGTTCGCCTGGGTGCGGAACACCACCGATCCCTGCGTGTGCCCGGGTGTGTGGTCCACGACGAACGTCATTCCGGCCTCGGTGATCTTGTCTCCGTCGGCCAGTTCGATCACCTCGTCCGGCTCCACGAACGTCATGCCTTGAATGAATTCCTTCATCGTCGGGCCGATCCCCCGTGCCGGATCGCTGAGCATGTAGCGATCCTCGGGATGGATGTACGCGGGTACGGAATACCGCTCACAGACCTCGCGGGCCGACCACACGTGATCGAGATGACCGTGCGTCAGGAGGACCGCCGTGACCGACATGTCCTTGGAGTCCAGATATTCGAAGAGCGGCTCAGCTGCATCCTGACCCGGATCTACGACTACGCACTCGCACGCGTCGTCCTGAGCGAGTATGTAGCAGTTGGTTTGGAACATCCCGGCCGGAAAACCAGTGACGAGCACGGGGGCAACTCCTCTTCGAAGGGTGGAAACGAACAACACGCTGTCGGTTACAGCCTAAGCTGCTGCCCCGCCAGTAAGTTCTCAGGTTGCAATGGGAGACTCTGACGACGAGTAGAGCCGCTTGCCGAAGCCGACCCCCAGGGTGTCGCTCGGCCGGCCGACCACGATCCACCCGCGATACGGAGGACTACAGCAGTGCCGAGTAACGAGCAACGCCGCGAGGCGGCGAAACGCAAGCTCGAGCGTCAGCTCGAACGTCGCGCAGAACGTGCCCGCAAGCGAAAGCAGATGACGATAGCCGGAACTGCACTCGGCGTGGTCGTCGTAGTCGGCGTCGTCGGTGGACTCATCTGGCTGAGCAATCGCAGTGACGACGACGCGAACACCACCAACACTGCTGCCGACGACTCGAGCCTCACGCCACAGACCGCGGGTGCAATGCCGGCCGGTCTGTCGACGCCACTGGCCGACACGGTTTCCTGCTCGTATCCAGCCGACGGCGCTACCGCGTCCAAGGCCAACAACCCTCCTCGTACCGACGGGATTCCCACCACCGCGCCGGACGCGACGCCGAGCATCAGCGTCGAGACCTCGCAGGGAAACATCGGGCTCACACTCGACGGAACGAAGTCTCCGTGCACCGTCAACAGCTTCGTGAGCTTGGCGCAGCAGGACTACTTCAACGACACCACCTGCCACCGCATGACGACGAGCCCCTCGCTCCAGGTGCTGCAGTGCGGTGACCCGTCGGGCACCGGCACCGGCGGACCGGGCTACGGCTTCGACAACGAATTCCCCACCACGGCGTATTCCACCACCGACCCGGCAGCGCAGGAGCCCGTCACCTACGCGCGCGGCACGGTTGCGATGGCCAACACCGGGGCACCCGGTAGCAACGGCAGCCAGTTCTTCCTCGTCTACGGCGACTCACAACTCCCCCCGCAGTACACGGTTTTCGGCACGATCGACGAAACCGGGCTCGCCACTTTGGACAAGGTCGCGGCCGGCGGATCGACGCCAGAGGGTGACGGCAAGCCGAATCTGACCACCGACATCAAGACAGTAAGGCTCGACTGATGCGACGTAATCCTGTGATGCGCTTTCCTGTAGTTATTGCCGCCGCAAGCGCCGCGGCGCTGCTTCTGGCTGGTTGTTCCAGTGATTCCGGTAGCTCGGACTCGCCGTCCAGCACCTCCAAGGCGAAGACGACAACGGCTGCCATGCCGCCGCTCGACATGTCACAGTTCGACGCACTCCCGCCTGTCCCGACTCCGGCCTCGGCGACCGTCGACTGCTCGTACCCGAGCGCGGCGGGTGCAGCAAAAACCGTCAATCCGCCGAACTCCACGGGTGTGTCCACCGAGGGAACCGTCAACGTCGCGCTCACGACTACGGCCGGCCCGATCGGGATGGAACTGAACCGGGCGGAAGCCCCCTGCACGGTCAACAGCATCGTGAGCTTGACCGAGCAGAAGTACTTCGACGACACCCCGTGCCATCGACTCGTCACCACACCCGGTCTACAGATCCTGCAGTGCGGCGATCCCTCGGGCAAGGGCACGGGCGGACCGGGCTATGGCTTCGACAACGAGTACCCGACCACTGCCTACCCGGCTAACGATCCGGCACTCTCCTTGCCTGCCGTCTACCCCCGCGGCACGCTGGCAATGGCCAACTCGGGTAAACCGGGCAGCAACGGCAGTCAGTTCTTCCTCGTCTACGAGGATTCGGTCTTGCCGCCCAACTACACGGTCTTCGGAAAGATCGACGACGCCGGCCTGGCGACGATCGAGAAGATCGCGGCCGACGGCGACGATGGTGGCATGGGAGCAACCGGCGGCGGTGCACCCAACACCCCGATCACCATCGAGACTGCAGTAGTCGCCTGACCCCCTGTGCGCCTTTATTAACCGCCCGCGGTTAATAAAGGCGCACAGCAGTTTACGAGGCAGAGGTCACGCGGTAGACGTCGTAGACGCCTTCCACGTTACGAACCACGTTGAGAACATGACCCAAGTGCTTCGGGTCACCCATCTCGAAGGTGAACTTGCTGATCGCCACTCGGTCACCTGAGGTGGTGACCGAGGCCGACAGGATGTTCACCTTCTCGTCGGCCAACGCCTTGGTGACGTCGGAAAGCAACCGATGACGATCGAGTGCCTCGATCTGGATCGCGACCAGGAACACCGATGTCGCTGACGGTGCCCATTCGACGTCGATGATTCGCTCCGACTGATCGTGGAGCGAGTTGGCGTTGGTGCAGTCGGTACGGTGCACGCTGACCGCGCCGCCACGCGTGACGAAGCCCAGAATCGAATCGCCCGGTACCGGCGTGCAACACTTCGCGAGTTTTGCCACCGTGCCGGGTGCTCCGGGAACCAGAATTCCGGAGTCACCCGTACTGCGGGTGCGCACCGGCATGGTCGACGGCGTCGAACGCTCGGCCAGTTCCTCCTCGACGGCGCCGACGCCGCCCAGATGAGCAACCAGTCGCTGCACGACGTGGTGCGCCGACACCTGACTCTCGCCTACGGCCGTGTACAACGCCGAGACGTCGGGATAGCGAAGTTCGTGCGCGATCGTGCTCATCGATTCGGCATTCATCAACCGCTGCAACGGAAGTCCCACGCGGCGGACTTCCTTCGCGATCTGATCCTTGCCGGACTCGAGCGCCTCTTCGCGGCGTTCCTTCGCGAACCACTGCCGGATCTTCGCCTTGGCACGCGGCGAGACGACAAACGTCTGCCAATCTCGGCTCGGCCCGGCGGTGGCAGCCTTCGACGTGAAGACCTCCACCACTTCGCCGTTTTCGAGAGTTCGTTCCAGCGCGACCAACCGACCGTTGACCCTGGCACCGATGCATCGGTGCCCGACCTCGGTGTGCACCGCATACGCGAAATCGACGGGAGTCGATCCGGCAGGCAACGTGATGACGTCACCCTTCGGCGTGAAGACGAAGATCTCCTTGACCGCGAGGTCGTAACGCAACGATTCGAGGAACTCCCCCGGATCGGCCGCTTCACGTTGCCAGTCGAGTAGCTGACGCATCCACGCCATGTCGTCGACCTCGGCGATGTCGCCCGCGTGCTTGCCCTTGGTCTCCTTGTACCGCCAGTGCGCGGCGATACCGAACTCCGCGGTCCGGTGCATGTCCTGGGTCCGGATCTGGACCTCCAGGGGCTTGCCTTCCGGTCCCACGACGGTGGTGTGCAGCGACTGGTAGACGCCGTAGCGCGGCTGTGCGATGTAGTCCTTGAAGCGTCCGGCCATCGGCTGCCACAGTGAGTGGACAACGCCGACCGCGGCGTAACAGTCACGCACTTCTTCACACAGGATGCGGACGCCGACCAGATCGTGGATGTCGTCGAAATCGCGGCCCTTGACGATCATCTTCTGATAGATCGACCAGTAATGCTTGGGCCTGCCTTCGACGATGGCGTTGATCCGCGAGGCGGACAGGGTCGAGTTGATCTCGGCGCGAACCTTGGCCAGATAGGTGTCACGAGAAGGCGCGCGATCGGCGACCAGTCGAACGATCTCGTCATACTTCTTCGGGTGCAAGATGGCGAATGAGAGGTCCTCGAGTTCCCACTTGACGGTCGCCATTCCAAGTCGATGTGCAAGTGGCGCAATGACTTCGAGAGTCTCTCGCGCCTTACGTGCCTGCTTTTCTGGCGGCAGGAATCGCATCGTGCGCATGTTGTGCAGACGATCCGCGACCTTGATCACGAGCACGCGCGGGTCCCGCGCCATCGCGATGATCATCTTGCGGATGGTTTCGCCCTCGGCGGCGGTGCCCAGAACGACCTTGTCGAGTTTGGTGACGCCGTCGACGAGGTGAGCGACCTCGTCACCGAAGTCCTTGGTCAACTCTTCGAGTGAGTACCCGGTGTCCTCGACGGTGTCGTGCAGAAGGGCTGCGACGAGGGTGGTGGTGTCCATACCCAACTCGGCCAGAATGCTTGCGACGGCCAACGGATGCGTGATGTACGGATCGCCGGACTTGCGCCGCTGGCTCGAATGTCTGTCCTCGGCGACGTCGTACGCACGCTGGAGCAGCGCGAGGTCGGCCTTCGGATACAGCTCACGGTGGAGGCTGACCAACGGCTCGAGCACCGGGCGGATGGTGGCGTTGCGCTGACCGGTGATGCGCCGAGCAAGCCGAGCGCGCACCCTACGGGAGGCGGAAGCGGGCACGGCCAGATTCTGCCCACCCCGATTGCCGGTAGTTTGCGCAGATCCCGAATCGTCGGGCACCGCGGACTTCGATGGTGTCGTCTCCGGAGCCGGAACTGCACCCGTCTCCTGCGACACTGCACCCGAGTTCTGTGATCGATCAAGATTCGACGTCATGTCGCCACCTCCTACCACCGAGTTGGTTGAGGCAACCGCCCTGCATCGGGTAATTGCCCTGGAGGTCTAACTCGACCCCCAGGAGACAACTTTAATACTCAGACCTTCACCAGTGATGTCAGTGGGTACTTCAAGAAGCGATCTCGACCGCGCAGTTCCTCGATCTCGAGCACCACTGCGACGCCGACGACGTTCGCTCCACCCAACTCGACCAACTGTACAGCCGCCTCGAGTGTCCCTCCGGTAGCCAGAACGTCGTCGATCACCAGAACATTCCGCCCCGTGAGATCGAAGCCGTTTGCGGGAATCTCGAGAGTCGAGGATCCGTACTCGAGGCTGTACGAACGAGAGAGCACCGGCGGCGGCAGTTTGCCGACCTTCCGCACGGCAACGACTCCCGCACCCATCTTCGCGGCCGCACCGGCACCGAGCAGGAATCCACGAGCATCGACGGCGGCGATCGTGTCGGCGTCCGGAGCACAGGCGACAAGGGCATCGAGCACGGCCCCGAACCCCTCGGCGTCGGCGAACACCGGAGTCAGATCGGCGAACCGAACACCGGGACCGGGAAAGTTGTCCGCCCAGCGGGTCAGCCGAACAACGGCGTCCCCGGCAGCCCGGTGGATTGCGATCAATTCTTCAGTCGTGTGCAAGGCAACACCATTCGAGACGCTCATCTGCGTAGTACCCATCTGTCCATGTTCCAGCCGGTAGCGGCCCGAGTCGGATTGACCAACACTGCCGACATGCCTGGAGCTACAGCGACAGTTCGTAGTTGATTGAACAGTGGAATCGTAGGCACCTGGGTCCACAGGATGTTCTCCGCCTCCACCGAGAGTCCCAATTGCGCACTCGTGCTCGCATCCACGTTCAACTGATCGATGATCTGATCGATCCTGGCATTTCCGTACGTACCGAGGTTTGCGCCGTTGCCCGATCGCAGCGCTCCACGCGCGTCGATCATGCTCGCTGTTCCGCCTGCGCCGACTTTGCCTGCCATGCCGGAAAGCACGGCGTCGACTCCCCCAGTCTGCAGACTCGCAGGATCGAAGCTGTCGCTACTTGCGTCCTCGACCGTGATTCCCGCCGGAGCACACGCGGCTTTCGCTTCGGAGACGATCTGCGCCCGCACCGGGTCCGGTGCGAGGTACCCGACCCGGACGGTCAACTGGTCGAGGTCGGCTTCCGACAACGACGTCTTCGCAGCCTCGATGTCGGCATTGGCGTACCGATCACCGTCGACCGCAGCGGCGTCGCTGTAAACGAGTGAATCCGGCGCCATCAGTCGCGAATCGACCACGCCGGAACCCAGACCCGCCTGCGGCGCATTCTCCGTCTGCCCGAACTTCTCGAACAGGGTCGTCCGCGGAACACAATGCGCGAACGCTCGACGGGCGGCTTCGTCGCCCAGCGAACCAGAGGTCGCGAGAACGAACTGCTCGATCGACCGCGACGGAATCTGTTGGACGTCGAACCCGGACGGAGTACCGAGTTCGCCAGCCGAGCCGGAAGCGACGTCGACTACCTCGATCGAGTTCTTGTCGAGATCCTCGGTCAGATTCACACCACGTGGCCAGACGACGATGCGATCGGTCGCCGGCTTGTTGCCCCACCACCGCTCGTTCGCGACCAGCACCAGGCCGTCGTCGGCACTGTACGAGTCGATTCGATACGGACCAGCGGAGGGCAGTACGGAGGTGTCCACCTGACCTGGAGTCAGGTTCCACCCGGTGTTCCAGAAGTCCGCGATCTTCGACAACGCTTCGGTGTCACCGGCATTCACCGCGCTCACCACGTCGCCCACTCCGGCGCGCTGCGTCACGATGTGTGAAGGCATCAGCGCAGTCGCACCGAACAACGACCGCCAATCGGTGAACGATCGCCCGGGTTTGAAGAACACCGTCGCGTCCTTCGCCCCGCTCTGGCAGTCGATCCGGTCGATGTCCGCGTATCCGAGATTGTTCGCCGTGTCGAACATGGGCTTCACGGCACCATCGACGTCTTCGGTGAACTTGCCACTCGACGCCGCCCAGGTGAGGACGAGATCGTCACAGGACATCGGAATCCCGTCGGAGTACACGGACGCCGGATTGAGCTTGTACGAGACCGTGAGCACGTCACCGGGCAACTCCGACGCCGTTCCGATGTCGGTGTCGGAGACGGGTGCTCCGGCCGGGCCGGTGAACGTGAAGCCGGGAAGCACCCGGCCGAACGCGGCCATCGCCCCGGACACCGATCCAGCTGTCGTGTTGGCGTTGTACGTGGAGATGGAGTTGTCGATGGCATATCCGATGGACGGAACCTGCTCGGCGCTTTCCGAGCAGGCCGCCAACGAACCCGCAGCCACAACGGTGGCCGCAACGAACGTCATCGATCGAACCAGTGTGCGTGTTCTTGGGAGCATGTTCAGTGCCCCTTCTTGTTTCGCTTTCCGGTCGGCCGCGCACCCGGCTGCGGAGCAACCGGCGCACGGCGTGCAACTGGTGCGCCGACGGCTACCGTCTGCGTACCCTTCTCGGCCAGCGTAGCCCGGCGCGAGAGCACCTTACGAGTGTGCGCGGCAACGGGTCCCCAGCGTTCCTTCATCGACACCAGGAGCGGCGTCGCGAAGAAAATCGAGGAGTACGCACCCACGATGATGCCGACGAGCTGAACGAGCGCAAGGTCCTTGAGTGTGCCGACGCCGAGCATCCAGACCGCGACAACCATCAGAGCGATCACCGGGAGCACGCTGATGACGGTCGTGTTGATCGATCGCATCAAGGTCTGATTCACCGCGAGGTTGGCCTGCTCGCCGTACGTCCGGCGCGTCAGATGCAGAACACCGCGGGTGTTCTCTTCGACCTTGTCGAACACCACCACGGTGTCGTACAGCGAGAAACCGAGAATGGTGAGCAAACCGATCACCGTCGCGGGCGTCACCTCGAAACCGACGAGCGAGTAGACGCCGGCAGTGACGATGATGTCGAAGAACAACGCAACGATCGCAGCTACCGCCATGTCTCGCTCGAAGCGGATGGCGATGTAGATACTCACGATCACCAGGAACACAATCAGCGCGATCAGCGCCTTCTTGGTGATCTGGCCACCCCAGGTTTCACTCACGTCCGCAAAACTGATGGCTTGCGCCGACGGGTTCCCGTTCTTGTCCTTGGGCTGGAACTCGTCGAAGAGAGCCGACTGAAGATCGTTGATCTGCGTCGCGTTCAACGTCTCCGACCGGATCTGCACGGTTGCGCTGGCACCCGAGCCGACTGTCTGCACGCTGACCGGTTCGAACCCGAGTGTGTCGGAGTAGACGGTTTCCACCGCCGACGTCTCGACTCCGCCCTCGGCCGGGAACTGAATGCGTGATCCGCCTTCGAAATCGATACCGAAGGTGAAGCCGCGCAGAATGATGCTCAGCAGCGCAATGGCGACCAGAGCGCCGGTCAGTCCGTAGTAGAAGCGACGCTTGCCGACGACCTCGAACGCACCCGTTCCGGTGTACAACCGCGAGAGCCAGCTGTGCTTGGGCATCGCGCCCTGATCGACGCCTGAGTCGGTGATCTCCGACCGGGCCGCCGCATCGGCGGACTCGGCGGCGGAACTGTTGGTGGACCCCACCGGGGAGTTGTTGGACTCGCTCATGCTCGTGTCTCCTTAGCCGACGCAGCGGCGGCAACCTTACGTTCGCGGGCAACCTCTTGCACTGCGCCAAGACCGTTGACGCTGGGCTTGGACCAGAACGCCGAACGGGACGCCATGCTGACCAGTGGCCACGTCACGAGGAACACGACAATCACGTCGAGAATGGTCGTCAGACCCAAGGTGAAGGCGAAGCCGCGCACCTGTCCGACCGCAAGCACGTACAGAACTGCGGCGGCGATGAAGCTCACCGCGTTGCCGGAAAGAATTGTTCGGCGTGCTCTTGCCCAACCGCGTGGCACCGCCGAGCGGAAGCTACGGCCCTCACGCATTTCGTCCTTGATGCGTTCGAAGAACACGACGAACGAGTCGGCGGTCATACCGATACCGATGATCAGACCAGCCATGCCGGCCAAGTCGAGCGTGAAGCCGATGTATCTGCCGAGCAGAACCATGATCGCGTAGACCATGACTCCGGAGAGAATCAGCGACAACGCCGTCAGGACGCCGAGCATGCGGTAGTAGACGAGGCAGTACAGCAGAACGAGAACGAGACCGACCGCGCCGGCGATCAATGCCGCCTGCAGTGAGGCCAGGCCGAGCGTGGCCGAGACCGTCTCGGCCTCAGAGGCTGCGAACGAGAGCGGAAGCGAACCGTACTTCAGTGTGTTGGCAAGTTCTTTGGCACTCTCGGCAGTGAAACTGCCCGTGATCGAGGTGGCGCTACCCGCAGGCGTTGCACCTTGAATCGTGGGAGCGCTGACGACCTTCGAGTCGAGCGTGAACGCTGCCTGCTTGCCGATGTTGGCTGAGGTGAACTCGGCCCAGGTGTTGCTGCCGGTCGTCTTGAACGAGAGGCTGATCTCATGGCGCGACTGCTGCGAGTTGAAGACCGAAGACGCGTCGGCAATCTCCTGTCCGTCGATGATCGAAGGACCGAGGAGATAGATGTTCAGTCCGTCTTGCGAGCAGGCGACCAGCGGCAGGGTCGGGTCGTCGTTTCCACGGAGCGGATCCGCGACGGAGCAGTCGAGGTTCGCCACTGCTTGCTGCTGCACTGTCGGATCGCTGCTCTGCCGGAGGGCGCGCGCTGCGGCGATTTCCGCTGCTGCTGCGTCGCCTTCGTCGGTGCCGTCGCTCGGAGCGTCCCCGGTGGGGGCCGGAGTCGTTGTCTGCGGCGCGGGCGTTGCCTCGGGAGTAGTCGGGTCCTGAGCCAGGAACGGACGGTTCTGCGGCGTCTGCGTCCCGTCAGCGGGTGCTTCGGGGGCCGGTGCATCAGTGGCCGGAGTTTCGGCCGCCGGCGCCTCAGGCGTAGCTGTCCGATTCGCGTCACGGGTGGCGACGTCGATCGAACCCGTCACCGGGCGGATGTACAGACGAGCGGTCTGGCCGAGCGAGCGAGCCTGCGCACTGTCGTCGCCGGGAACGGTGATGACGAGGTTGTCACCGTCGACAACGACCTCGGAACCGGAAACGCCGAGACCGTTGACGCGGGTCTCGATGATTTCCTGAGCCTGCTTGAGACTGTCCTGACTGGGAGCGCTGCCGTCCGGGGTACGAGCGGTCAACGTGACGCGCGTTCCACCCTGCAGGTCGATGCCGAGTTTCGGCGTGGCCGACTTGTCTCCAGTGAAGAACACCAGGGCATACAGTGCCACTACCAGGACCCCGAAAAGGGCCAGGTAGCGGACCGGATGCACCGTTCCGGTGGAAGGTGCCACGATCTTCAAGTCTCCTCGGTAGGTGCAGAGCTTCAGTAAGTGCACGGCTCGGGTGGTCGACGACCACCCGAGCTGCGGCGTTCGAACTGCAACGATTGATCAACGGGGTGAACTGAGCTGCTGGTGTAAGAGCGGACAAACCGATCTGGACGTGTGTCCGAGTTCACAACTCTAGAACACGTACCAGTTCGACGAAGTCAGGACTCCTTGGTGAGCCGGATTTCGGTGTCGGCAGCAGACTCTTCGATCTCGGAAATCGAGTCGTCGTCGTACTCGTCGGTCTCGGTCGTCTCGACGACGCGCTCACGGATGACCAGACGCGACCAGGTGGTGATGACACCGTCCGCGATCTCGAGGTCCACGGTGTCGTCGTCCAGGGAAGCGATCGTGGCGTAGAGCCCGGCCGTGGTCTGCACCTGATCGCCGACCTGCAGCGAGTCCTGCATCTCGGAAGTCGCGGCCAAGGCCTTCTTCTGCTTGCGCATGCCCAGGAACATGGGCACCAGCAGTGCGAGGATCAAGAGGGGGAAAAGCAAACTCGACATGTGTTGATCAACCTCGGTTGTGTTGCACGTTTTACGCCGCGATGGTCCCGGATGGACCTACGCAATACACCAGTGTGCCATTAGTTGCTGAGGATTCCTGACAGATCGGCCGTTCAAGTAGGCCTTTCCAGTCGAAATTCACTCGCCGTTCGGATCGAACAACGTGGCCTGCGGTTCGTTGACACGAACCTCGATACCGCCCGCTGCGGCATCCGGCGGCGGTGTCATTCCGAGTTGAGTCCAAGCAGCGGCGGTAGCCACACGTCCTCGCGGCGTCCGGGCGATCATTCCGGCCCGGACCAGGAACGGCTCGCACACTTCTTCCACCGTCGACGGTTCCTCGCCGACGGCCACCGCAAGCGTCGACACGCCGACGGGCCCGCCGCCGAACGAACGCACCAAAGCACTCAGTACCGAACGGTCGAGACGGTCCAAGCCCAACTGGTCCACGTCGTAGACGGCCAAGGCCGCCTGAGCGACGTCCATGGTGACGATTCCGTCGGCGCGCACCTCGGCAAAGTCGCGAACCCGGCGCAGCAATCGGTTCGCGATACGCGGTGTCCCCCGCGAGCGTCGTGCGATTTCGGCACCGGCATCGACTTCGAGATCGACGCCCAGAATTCCGGCCGAACGCATCAGAATCTGTTGCAGCTCTTCGGGTTCGTAGAAATCCATGTGAGCGGTGAACCCGAAGCGGTCGCGCAACGGACCGGTCAGCGCACCCGACCGCGTAGTCGCACCGACCAGCGTGAACGGTGCAACCTCCAGAGGAATCGACGTGGCGCCCGGCCCCTTACCGACGACGACGTCGACACGGAAGTCTTCCATGGCCAGGTACAACATCTCCTCGGCCGGACGAGCGATTCGGTGAATCTCGTCGATGAACAACACGTCGCCCTCGACGAGGTTGCTCAGCATCGCAGCCAGGTCTCCGGCGCGTTCGAGCGCCGGTCCGGACGTCAACCGCAGAGAAGAGCCCAACTCCCCCGCGATGATCATCGCCATCGACGTCTTGCCGAGCCCGGGGGGACCGGACATCAGGATGTGATCAGGCGTGCTGCCACGAAGTTTTGCTCCGGTGAGCACGAGCTGCAGTTGTTCGCGAACACGAGGCTGACCGATGAAGTCGTCGAGACTCTTGGGGCGCAGACTCGCTTCGACATCACCGTCTCCCGCCACCAATTCGGCAGAGACCTGCGACTCGTCGTCGAAATCGTCGAGCGGGTCGAAGTTCATCGAGTCTTACCGAGCAGCGACAGAGCAGAACGCAGTGCGACCGACGTGGTGGCCTCGGGCGATTCCGCCAGAACTGAATCCGTGGCCTGCTCAGCCTGCTTGATCGGGAAGCCCAGACCTTCGAGAGCCTCGACGATCTGATCACGGATCGAGCTGCCGACGACGACGCCGGACGCCGCGCCGGCCGTCGTCGCGACGGCGTCGACCTTGTCGCGCAGTTCGACAACCATGCGCTCGGCGCCGCGTTTTCCGATACCGGGCACCCTCGTCAACGCCGTCAGGTTGCCTTCCGAGAGCGCCCGCCGCAGCGCGTCCGGTTCGAGAACTGCGAGAGTTGCCATCGCCAGGCGCGGTCCGACTCCGGAAACCGTCTGCAGGAGGCTGAACAGGTCCTTCGACTCGGTATCGGAAAAACCGTACAGCGTCATCGAGTCTTCGCGAACGATCATCGTCGTGAACAGTCGCGCTTCGCTTCCCCGGTGCAGCGCACCGAGAGTCACCGGGGTGGCATTGACCCGATAGCCGACACCTGACGCTTCGATGACCGCGTGATCGAGCGCAATATCGAGTACCTCGCCGCGTACCGACGCGATCATCGTGAACCTGCCTTCTTCGTCTCGGCCAATTTTGCCTGATACTTACGCATTTGTTCAGCGGCCATCGCCTCGGCGCGGGCCATCCGCTCGATCATCGGTGCTCGCCAGCAGTGACAGATCGCCAGCGCCAGAGCGTCGGCAGCGTCAGCAGGTTTCGGCGCCGTCTTCAAATTCAGAATTCGCGTCACCATCGCAGTGACCTGCGCCTTGTCGGCGTTACCGCTGCCGGTGACGGCGGCCTTCACCTCGCTGGGCGTGTGGAAACACACCGGAATGCCGCGTCTGGCGGCAGCGAGCGCGACAACTCCGCCTGCTTGCGCCGTCCCCATCGCGGTACTGACGTTGTGCTGCGCGAACACGCGCTCGATCGCGACCACCTCCGGCTTGTACTGCTCGATCCACAGTTCAGCCGCATCGGAGATCCGCAGAAGCCGAGAACCAAGGTCCATCTCGGCCGGAGTCCGCACCACGTCGACCGCAATGGGGCGCACTTTCCTGCCGTTGCTCCCGTCGACCACTCCCAACCCGCAGCGAGTCAAGCCTGGGTCCACTCCGAGCACGCGCACTTGTCACACCTCTCCATACCGAACAGCTGTTCGATAGCTTAGCGGTGCGCGGGACTACTACCCCGCATCAACACGCAACCCGGCCCGGACGCGGACGTCAGGACCGGGTTGAGTTGAAAAGCAATCAGTCTTCGAGAGCCGCGAGAACCTCGTCGGAAAGATCGATGTTGGTGTAGACGTTCTGCACGTCGTCAGAATCTTCGAGCGCGTCGACGAGCTTGAAGATCTTGCGTGCGCCGTCGACATCCAAGGGAACCTCGACGGAAGCGCGGAAATCGGCTTCAGCGGAGTCGTAGTCGATGCCGGCTTCCTGAAGTGCCGACCGTACGGCAACCAGATCCTGTGGCTCACTGACGATTTCGAAGGTTTCACCGAGATCGGTGACTTCCTCGGCACCGGCGTCGAGCACAGCCATCAGGACGTCGTCCTCCGACTGGCCGTTCTTCTCGAGTGTGACGACACCCTTGCGAGCAAACAGGTAGGAGACGGAACCCGGGTCAGCGAGGTTGCCACCGTTACGGGTCATCGCGGTGCGAACTTCACCGGCTGCGCGGTTGCGGTTGTCGGTGAGGCACTCGATCAGAACGGCGACGCCGTTGGGTCCGTAGCCCTCGTACATGATGGTCTGCCAGTCTGCGCCGCCCGCTTCTTCACCGGCGCCGCGCTTGCGCGCACGCTCGATGTTGTCATTGGGAACAGACGTCTTCTTCGCCTTCTGGATGGCGTCGTACAAGGTGGGGTTGCCCGTGGGATCGCCACCGCCGGTTCGTGCCGCCACCTCGATGTTCTTGATCAGCTTCGCGAAGGATTTGCCACGACGTGCGTCGATCACAGCCTTCTTGTGCTTGGTGGTGGCCCATTTTGAGTGGCCGCTCATGCGATTCAAGCCCCTTTCCTGCTGCGTTGCGCACGCCGAATGCGCGTCTTTCAGCTCTGCCGATGTTACCCGTCCCACGTCACAACTCGCTGCATCCCCCGACACGAATTAGTCAAACCGCGCATTGTTTGCATAGAATGCAAACATGTTGGTCCGAATAGATCACGCCTCCACAACTCCACTAGCGGAGCAGATTGCAGCCGGGGTTCGTGGCTCGGTCATCCGCGGTGAGATCGGACCAGGTGACCGCCTGCCGTCCGCTCGCGCTCTCGCCGAGTCGATCGACGTCAATCTCCACACGGTTCTTCGTGCGTACGCAACACTCCGCGACGAAGGCCTGATCGACCTCCGACGCGGACGTGGCGCCGTCATTCGCGCCGAGTTCGACTCGGGAAGGACAGCTCTCAACGAATCTGCGCGCGAGTTCGTACGGCAGGCCCGAAATCTCGGACTCGACACTGCGCACATGCTCGACCTCATCAAGGAGACCAGCACACAATGACGACCAGCAAGATCCGACTCTGGACAGCAGCTTCGCTGACTCTGATCCCGACCCTGATCCTGGTTCTCGCACGCTTCGCGTGGGGTGACCGCCTACCCGAGACCGTCGCGAGCCATTGGTCCGGATCGACCCCGGACGGCTTCAGCACCACGACGACGTTTTTCGCCATCGCGCTGGTGATTTCTCTGGTGGCTGTCGTTTGCGCCTGTGTCGTCGCGGCCCGTTCGAGCGACAACGCGCCCTTGTTTCTCGCCGTAACCTCGATCTCGAGTGCGACACTGGCGACGATCTGGATTCTGAGCGTCGCCCTGACGATCGACGCCGGGTCGCCGGAAGCCGCGCGTATCGGCTGGTGGATTCTTGCGCCGATCGCGGCGGTACTCGTAGGAGTTCTGGCATACGCGCTGCCTGACCAGCAACGAAGCGGCCCGGAGTCGCCACTGCCGACCCCGACGCTCGACACTCCGCTGACGGCCTCCGAACGTGCAGTGTGGGTCGGGCAGGTCCGCAGCGTCTGGCCGTGGATCGTTACCGCCGGCCTCGTAGTTCTCGTGATCGCGACTGCCGCGTACTCGGATTGGTGGGTTGCCGTGATCCTGGGTGTGTCCACCCTCGCCGTCACAGCATTCGCGTCGGTCACCGTGCGCGTCGACCGTCACGGTGTCGGCATCAGTTCCTGGGGCGTTCAATGGAAGAAGATCCCCATCTCGAAGGTGAAGTCCGCATCAGTCGACGCGATACGTCCGGCCGAATGGGGCGGATGGGGTTACCGAATGACACCGCGCGGAACAGCCGTCACTCTCCGCTCGGGTGAGGCCATCGTGGTCACTCTCGAGAACGGACGACTGTTCGCCGTGACCGTCGATCACCCGGAAGACGGTGTGAAGCTGATCAATTCGTTGGTTCAGGCTGGTTGATTCACGAACAACGTCAATTCACGAACAACGTCAACTCACGAACAACACGGCAGCGGCATTGCCGGCGAGGTAGAAACCGGCAATGCCGAATATCCAACCCATTGCGCTGTCGCCGTAGCGAGAAATCAGCGAGTCCACTCGGCGCAGCGGCTTGTCGAGGCGGTTGCCGGCCACGACCCGCCCGCACAACAGAAGCACTGCGGGCATGGCCATGATCAGGCAGTATCCGGCAAGTATCGACGCAGACGTGACTGCGGGCAGCCCAGCAGCGGTGATCATCGCGATCGCCGCCAAGTAGGGCAACATCGTCACCAATTCGGCGGTTCCGGCAGCAATCGCCAGAAGTACAACACTTCTCGCGGAACTGGCCGAGCCGAGCACCCGCTCTCGCCAAACATGGGTTCGATCGGCCTGACCGGATGTGCGTCTCTTCTCGGAATCGAATCGAAAGCTCCACGCGAACAACGCGATACCGAGAATCAACTGCGCAACGCGGGCGGCGGGGGTGTCGAGTAGCGGGGCGACGACAGGCATGCCTGCCCGTGCCGGCGTCCAGACGACCACCCCGACAACAAAATAGAACGTCGTGATGACCACCAGATATGTCAGCAGCCTGCGAACCTGCGGTCGTCCCGGCATCAACAACATCCAGACCGGGACGACCAAGGTTCCGATGCTCGTACTGTCCAGCAGGGCGAGCCCGCCCAGCGTGGTGAGCAGGACGAGTTCCACGTCAGTCGTTTCGGCGCTCGGGTATCGCTGTCTCCCTCGTTCGGACTGCATTCACGATGTCGAAGGCACCGATGATCGCGAGGATCACGCCGAGTGGTCCGCCGCGAAACCAGAAGAACTCGGCGTCACGCCCGAACAGCCACAGCCAGCCGCCACCGACGACCAAGAGAATGCCGATCATCAACTCGAAGCGAATTTTCATACGTCGAGCCTGTCTTCTCTATCGAATCCGCACATCAGCCATCGGAACAACGCCGACCTCATCATTTGGTATGACAAGTCAGGCGCCCCGATGTGCTCTGATAAGTCTGTGGTGACCAGAAGTCGGAGTGTCGGCAAGTGGAACGATCCGCTCACCGCCTTCGGCCTGTTCGCGATCGGGGTACTCCTCTACCTGGTCGGCCTGTACCAAATGTGGACCGATGTCGGAGGTGTCGCCGACGTTCCCGCCGGGGTTCGGATCGGGATGCTGGCATTGCTGTGTGCGATCGACTCGTTCCGGCGGGTGCGTCCGGCAACAGCTTTGGCGGCGGGGGCCGTCATCGTCGCGGTCGACGCTGCCCTGGGACCCACTCTGCCGATGTGGCTGGTCCTCTCGGATCTCACCTACGCCGCAGTTCTGTACGGGACGGCGCGGCTGGGCCGAGTGGTGTGTTCTCTGACCGCGGTGACGGTTGCCGCGCTCACCGCACTCGTCTACCTGTCCACCCAGGACGTCCGCGCTGCGGCTGGGGCAGGCGTGGTGACCGCTCTGTTCTTCGGTACACCGGTGTGGTGGGCACTGGTCATCCGTCGACAAGTCGAACTGACCGAGGCCGAACGCGAGCGTTCCAGAGTCCACGAAGCACTCGCCACTCTGGACCGCGAGGCCGCAGTCGCTCACGAACGAGCAACCATGGCGCGCGATCTGCACGACGTCATCGCAAGCCACCTCTCCGCCATCGCAATCCATTCGGAGGCGGCACTGTCCACCTCAGCTCTCTCCGGTGAACGGGGCCAACCAGACGACGGATTGAGGGAGATGATCGGAGCGATCAGATCGAGCAGTCTCGCGGGCCTTTCCGAGATGCGGTCGATGATCGAACTGCTCCACGCCGGGGACGACGAGACCCCGGATCCGCGTTCCTCTCCCCCGCGGCTGACCGAGTTGCCCGTCGTCCTGGACGCAGTTCGGGCAGCCGGCGCCGCCGTGCACGTTGCGATCGACATCGATACTGCCGACCTGCCGAGCGTGGTCGATCACACGGCGTACCGGATCACCCAGGAGGCGTTGACCAATGCGCTCAAGCATGCGCCTGGTGCACCGATCTCGATGTCGATCTCTCTCCAGCACAATGCATTACAGATCGAGATCCGAAACCCCGTCGGTCGCGACACATCCAGTTTTCGGGCGGGAACGCACGGACTTGCAAACATGCGTCACCGCGCCGAACTGCTGGGCGGTTCACTCGACGCACTTCCGGTCGACGGAGAATGGACGGTATGCGCACAGATACCGGTCCCCGCGCCGAACGGAACGGATCGGTGATCACCGTCGCCCTGGTCGACGACCACGCCGCGATCCGGTCGGGACTCGCGATGATCCTGCGGCAGCACGACGACATCGATGTCGTTGCAGAAGCCGGTGACGGAGCGTCGGCGATCACCGTCACCCGCACGCATCAACCCGACGTCGTACTCATGGACGTCCGGATGCCAGGCACCGACGGCATCGAGGCGACGCGTCAGATCATCGGGACGACCCGCAGCCGGGTTCTGGTGTTGACCACCTTCGACCTCGACGAATACGTCTTCGCGGCCCTGCGCGCCGGTGCTTCGGGATTCCTGCTCAAGACTGCGACCGCGGACGAGCTGACCAGCGCTATCCGCAACGTCGCGGCCGGAGATGCAGTGCTCGCTCCGCGCGCGGCGCGTGTCCTGATCGGCGAGTTCGTGCAGCGCGCACCCAAACCCACCGAACCGCTGGGATTGAGCGAGCTCACCGACCGTGAACGCGAGGTCCTCGCGCTGTTGGGGACGGGTATGTCCAACGCCGAACTGTCGCGTGAACTCGGAGTCGGTGCTCCGACGGTGAAGTCGCACGTGTCGCGAGTTCTGTCGAAGTTGCACCTCACCTCACGCGTCCAGGCGGCGATCCTTGCCCGCGAACTGGAGCTGTAGGTTCGGCCGAGGCTGACTACTCCAGTTATCCGCGAACCAGATCGACGAACATCTCGTGCACTCGACGGTCCCCGGTAACCTCGGGATGGAAAGAAGTGGCGATCACCGAGCCCTGCCGAACCGCGACGATCCGGCCCGCGGCCTCCCCCGCGGCGGCGGGAACCTGCGCAAGGACCTCAACGCCCGGCCCAACTCGCTCCACCCACGGCGCGCGGATGAAGACAGCGCGAATGGGATCACCGATGATGCCCTCGAACTCCAGGTCGGACTCGAAAGAATCGACCTGCCGACCGAAAGCGTTGCGGCGCACCGTCATGTCGATGGCGCCGAGATGCTCGGCGTCCGGCCGGGTGTCTAGTACCTCGCTGGCGAGCAGAATCATGCCCGCACACGATCCGTAAGCCGGCAGCCCGCCGCGGAGTCGCTCACGAAGCGGTTCCAGCAGCTCGAATACCTGCAGAAGCCGGCTCATTGTGGTGGATTCGCCACCGGGGATCACGATGCCGTCGACCTTGTCGAGTTCCTCCGGGCGCCGGATACCCACCGCATCCGCTCCCGAATCATCGAGTGCGGCAAGGTGTTCGCGAACATCACCTTGGAGGGCGAGTACACCGATCAACGGACGCGTCATCACACAGTTCCTGTCGTGTTCTCACGGCTGTTCTTGCTCTCATGGCTGTCGGGTTCGCGTTCGAGACGCGTCAAACCCTCCTGAACCACCGCTGCCACCATGTTGCCATCGCGATCGTAGATACGCCCCTGAGTGAGCGCGCGACCGAAACCTGCCGACGGCGACGTCTGGTCGTAGAGCAACCACTCGTCGGCCCGGAACGGACGCAGGAACCACATCGCGTGATCGAGCGAAGCAGTCTGCGTCTTCACGCCGCGGTGCGGGACTTTGGAAGTTCCGAGCAGGGTCATGTCACTGAGGTACGCGAGGGTGCAGATGTGCAGCAGCGGACGATCCGGCAGAGCCTCGCGGTAGCGCATCCACACGCGTTGTTGCGCGGCGAGATCCGGCGCTGACGCGCTCTGCTCAGCGGGCACAATTCTGATGTCCCAGTTCTTCCACTCCTGATAGAACTGCGATTCAGCCAACTTCGGAACGGTCTGCGCATCCGGCAAATCCTCCGGCGCCGGAACGGAGGGCATCCGGTCCTGGTGCTCGATACCTTCGTCGTCGACGTGGAACGAGGCCGACATCGTGAAGATCGTCTTGCCGTCCTGAACTGCATTCACCCGGCGGGTGCAGAACGAGCGCCCGTCGCGGATGCGGTCCACCAGGTAGACCGTCGGAATCTTCGGATTGCCCGGGCGCAGGAAATATCCGTGCAACGAGTGCACGTGGTAGCTCTCGTCAACGGTGCTCACGGCAGAAACCAACGACTGCCCGGCAACCTGCCCGCCGAACGTCCGTTGAAGTGCGGTGGGATGGACCGCACCACGGAAGATGTCCTTCTCCAGGTGTTCGAGCGCGAGGATCTCCTCGATACCAACCATGAGTCCTCCGAAAACATAGACCGCCGCACTGGGCGCGATGACGGTTCACAATATCGCCTCGGCGAGCGGGCACGGCACCATGGTGGGCGTGAGTACATTCATCCCGTCCAGTCCCCTCGCCTTGGCCGAGCAGATTGCAACGCTGAGCGGATCGTTTCCGTCGGTGGCGGTAGTAGCGATCGACGGACCTGATTGTGCACAGCCGTCTCGGCTCGCGGAACTGGTCGGCACCGCCGTCGAGTCGCGCAACAGGCCGAGTGCTGTTGTGTCACTGCACGACTACGTACGGCCGGCTTCGCTGCGATACGAGTTCGGCCACGAGGATACGCTGAGTTACCGCACTATCTGGTTCGACTATCGGGCACTCGATCGTGAAGTGATCACCGCAGCCCGCACCAAACGGGCGTTCTTGCCGAAACTCTGGGACGAACCCACCGATCGATCGGCTCGTTCGACCCGTATCCCCGTCCATGAGCGCGCGGTCATCGTGATCGCCGGTCCGATGTTGCTCGGGCGCGGGCTGGAGTTCGACGTCAGCGTCCGCCTGGACATGAGCGAACCTGCCATGCGGCGGCACACACCGGAGGCAGATCTGTGGACCGTCGAGGCACTCCTCGAACACCGATCAGAAGTGTCCGAGGAGGTCGATTTCGAGGTCAGATACGACCATCCGGCCCGGCCTGCGGTGCGGTCTCGCCAGTGAAGGTCTCACTGCGATTGATCTCACGTCGGCCGACCTCACTTCGGGCGATACAGCCTGGTCAGACCCTCCTGGACGACTGCAGCAACCATATTTCCTCGGCTGTCGAAGATTCGTCCTTGCGTCAGTGCGCGACCGAAGCCCGCTGACGGCGACGTCTGGTCGTACAACAGCCACTCGTCGGCGCGGAACGGCCGCAGGAACCACATGGCGTGATCGAGCGAAGCGCTTTGCATGGCGACGTCCATGTGGGGGCCGCGGGAAGATCCGAGCAGCGTCATGTCGCTCATGTAGGCAAGCGTGCACACGTGAAATACCGGGTCGTCCGGGAGTGCCTCGCGGGAACGGAACCACACTTGCTGCTGCGCGGCAGCGCCCGGACGTTTGTCGATGTCGGCCTTCGGCACCATTCGAAGGTCCCAATCGGACCACTCACGCGCCAGCCACGCAGTCTCGGGATCCTCCGAATCCTGGGCGATGGCCAAGGTCTCGGGGTCAGGAACGGGTGGCATCTCATCCTGGTGCTCGATGCCTTCGTCTTGGACGTGGAAGGACGCCGACATCGTGAAAATGGCTTGCCCGTCTTGAATTCCGGTGACCAAGCGGGTCGCGAACGATCGACCGTCCCGAACACGATCAACCAGAAAAACCGTCGGCTCCATCGGATTTCCCGGACGCAGGAAATATCCGTGCAACGAATGAACCGAGTAGGCCGGATCGACCGTGCGTACCGCCGACACCAATGCCTGTCCGGCGACCTGGCCGCCGAAAGTGCGGGTCAGGGTGGTCTCCGCGATGATTCCTCGAAAGATGTCCCGCTCGAGGCGTTCCAACTCCAGAATTTCTTCGATCCTCGCCATCGATGCTCCACATCTTCCCGTGTACCGACGTCTACCGACCTTCACACAATGCCTGACGCACCCCCGGCCACCAAAGTGGGCATCCGAAAACACTGAGCGACGGGGCGCATCGACTCAGAATGGCGGTGGATCGTCTCCGCCGTCGAAGGTCCTCCTCCGGGCCTTCTTCTTCATTCGGAGGTGCATTCGTAACCGCTGCCGCCGGCGTTCACCCCGCACACGAGCGGCTTTGTTTTCCAGACGTGTGCGCCGACGCCGACCACCCTCGGGCAGTACAGGCTCGAGCATTCCCGCCAGCAGACCTGACGGCCTCGTTCGGTAGCAATGTCCGGTCGGCGAGGTCAGCATGACACTCCGGTCCGGGTTCGAGATATGCAACCACTGACCGGAATGCTTGAGGCGGTGATGGTTTCGACAATACGCACTCAGATTCGACGCCACGGTCTTTCCACCACAAGTGGGATCGCGATGATCAAAGGGCTCAGTGTGATCAAGATCTGAATTCCATGCAGCGACATCGCAGTGCAACCACTGGCAGCTTCCTGCGATCACCCGCACCCAGGTGTCGAGGACAGCGCCGGGGCGGTAGACCGACGCCGAAGGAACAACGGGCGGAGGTACTGGCTCGCCCTCACCGGAAGACTCGAGCGCGGCATCGGCTGGTACCTTCACCTTCCGAATCAGCGCACCCGCGGCGATGTCACGCGCATGCTCTGCACTGATCACTCCATAACCGTCGAGGTGAGCGGGTTCGTCTGCACCTGGTGCGTCACCGCCCTGAAGCGTTGATTCCAGCATGACCACGTGAACCAACGGCCGACGCACCACCACAATCCCGCTTCGATCTTGTGGGCACTCGTCCCGGCCGCAATCGCACGGCAGAATCGTCGACCCGGATACCAACGCTCCCAATGCGTCAGCTCGTCGTTGCTCGTACTTACGGGAATCGTGTCGACACACCGACATTGCCAACTCCCGCAACCGACGGTCGAAAGCCCGTGCTTCCTCCGCCGGAATACTCCCCAATATCCGCGCCATTCCGTCCTCGGCAGCGCTCACACCCACGAACCGATCAGCCAGGGCGCGGCGTCGACGTTCGCGTATCCCCTCGGGATCCACCACGGCGACGATCCGGTCGATAGCCGCTGTCAATCGGCGACCCGTCAAGCCGGTACCGCCAGGCATCGGTGGCGCCGAGATCTTCTCGAGGAGTTGCCGTTCCACCTCGTCGATCAAATCGTCGGCTACGTTGGCCGTAGCGGAGTCGATCAATCCGACTCGATACAGATCCAGTTCTCCGCGCGCCATGGCGGCACGCGTGCGATGGAGGCGAGTCTTGAGAGAAAAGCCGAGACCGATCAACTTTCCCGCTGCGGCACGGCCCATGGTCAATGCCGCGCCGAGCTCGGCCTCAGCCAGTTCGTGAGCGGTAGACGACCAAGCACCGTTATCAGTGTGGTCAGCGCTGCGACGCTCGAAAAACTCGGCAATGGCAGCCAGTTTCCGTTCCACGAGCATCGATTCGCGCGCATGCAGATCGGCGATGAGATCGATGAGGGCGCAGTCGGATTCAGCACCGGACAGCTGCGCTGCGGTACCCGAACTTCCTACTCCGTCATCGAACATTCCTCAACATTATTCGAATATACGTTCGATATCCATGATTTCCAGGAATCCAGTCCGAACAATCCTGATTGACCGAAAATTGTTGAGGAGCAACCTTTGCGGCCACTCGTGTTCCGGCAACGGATTCCCCTACTGAACCAGGGCCTTGATAATGCGGGCAGCTTCGGCCGGGTAGATGGGGCGGTCGGACCCACCACTCAATACCCAGTGGACTGGACTACCTTCGTCTAGGACTCGGAGTTGCACGTCGAGCGGAAACGCATCGATGTCAGCCGAGTCGACTGCAAAGACATGGACAATCTCATGCCCAGGTCGCCCCTCGAACTCGAAGATGTTCTCTACGACCTCGAGCAACTCGACGCTTCCCAACGTGACGCCGAGTTCCTCCGCGAACTCGCGCCGCAGCGCTGCCTCGGCCGTCTCACCGAACTCGATACCGCCACCGATCAATCGATGAAAGTTCTCCCCCGTGACAGAGTCCGTGCCGTCGAGTATGAGTATGTGACCGGAACGGACAGGTATCCCCAGTGAGATGTTACGAATTGACGACATACGACACAGTTTAGGTGGCCAACTCGAACACCATTTTGAATCCGACGACGGCGAATATCACCAAAAGTGATGGGGTGGGCGCAAATACGACTTGGACTTGCCGAGACTCCCGATGACAGACTCGAACACCATTCCCGGACAAAAGAACCCATTGAGGAACCGATGAACGACGCAAGTACCTGGACCGCACGACTCGCCGCACTCGACCTGACGCTCCCGCCTGTTGCCACCCCCGCAGGCTCATACCTTCCCGCCGTTCAGACGGGGTCATACGTCTATACATCGGGGCAATTGCCGCTCGTCGACGGCACTACGACGTGCATCGGCAAGTTGGGCGAGGGCGTCTCCGTCGAAGACGCCGCCCAGGCGGCGCGGTTGTGCACTCTCAACGGACTCGCGGCAGTCGATGCCTTGGTCGGGCTCGATCGCATCGTTCGGGTCGTCAAGGTCGTTGGATTTGTTGCGTCCGGATCCGGATTTTCGCAGCAACCCCAGGTGATCAACGGTGCGTCCGACCTGCTGGCCGAGATCTTCGGTTCGGCTGGACAACACGCCCGCTCAGCGATCGGCGTCGCCGAACTACCCCGAAACAGTGCCGTCGAGGTCGAGTTCGTGTTCGAGGTATCGGACAGCATCTGATCGGTCTGCCACACCCCGAAGGGGCGGCGGTTGCCAACGCAACCGCCGCCCCTTCGTCTGTGAGGACTTTCAGGCACTGAGCCCGGTCGTCGAACCTGCTGTCACCAACCGCGCTCTGCGAGGCGGTGTCCGACGGGCAGGTCGTCGACGTTGATACCGACCATTGCCTCGCCGAGCCCGCGCGAGACCTTGGCGAGCACGTCCGGGTCGTCGTAGAACGTGGTGGCCTTGACGATGGCCTCGGCGCGCTGCTTCGGGTTGCCGGACTTGAAGATGCCCGATCCGACGAACACGCCCTCGGCGCCGAGCTGCATCATCATGGCAGCGTCTGCCGGGGTGGCGATGCCGCCGGCGGTGAACATGGTGACCGGCAGCTTGCCGGCCTTGGCGACCTCGACGACCAGTTCGTACGGGGCCTGCAGTTCCTTGGCGGCTACGTACAGTTCGTCCTCGCTCAGCGAGGTCAACCGGCGGATCTCGCCGCGGATGGTGCGCATATGGGTGGTGGCGTTGGAGACGTCTCCGGTGCCTGCTTCACCCTTCGAGCGGATCATGGCCGCGCCTTCGTTGATGCGACGGAGCGCTTCGCCGAGGTTGGTGGCGCCACAGACGAAGGGAGCGGTGAACTTCCACTTGTCGATGTGGTTGGCGTAGTCGGCCGGGGTCAGGACCTCGGACTCGTCGATGTAGTCGACGCCGAGGCTCTGCAGGATCTGCGCTTCGACGAAGTGACCGATGCGTGCCTTGGCCATGACGGGGATGCTGACGGTGGAGATGATGCTGTCGATCATGTCCGGGTCGCTCATGCGCGAGACGCCGCCCTGTGCGCGAATGTCTGCGGGGACCCGCTCGAGTGCCATGACGGCGACGGCGCCTGCGTCTTCGGCGATCTTGGCCTGCTCAGCGGTGACCACGTCCATGATCACACCGCCCTTGAGCATTTCAGCCATGCCGCGCTTGACGCGGGCGGTGCCGATGGCGGTGGTGGGGGCAGAGTCGGGGGTGCTCACAGCAAACTCCTGCAGTAGTGGCGTGACGAAAGAAACGAGGCACGGCGAACACACGAGTTCATTCGCTCGGAGGCCTCTGGCCAGAACTCTAGGACTAACCGGCCTTCGATTCCGTATCCAATTTGCCATTGCTGGCCTTAAACTGCCCGCGAGCACTGAACGACCGAACGATCAGCGGATGGAACGCACTTCCGGATCCTCGGTACCGTCCGCGATCGTCGCCGCTTCCACCAGGAGGTTTGCCAGATCCAACGGGTAGACCGGCTCACCGGACTTGGCCAATTGGCGGATCTCGTCGGCGCTGCACCAGCGATGGCCGGTGATGGCACGCTGCTCCAATTCCGTGTGGCCTTGGAAGACCGGCTCGAAGCCGTGAGTGCGCGTAGCGAAGAACAGCTCTTCCGAACGGATCAGCTCACCGTCGAACGGGAAGATCGCCACCCGACGCCAGAGCGGACCTCGCAGATTCTCCGGATCCACGACGAATCCGGTCTCCTCCTCGATCTCACGAACGGCAGCCGCTCGCAGATGTTCGCCGCGTTCGAGCCCGCCGCCGACGGTGAACCAGAAGTAAGTGTTCGGGATCTTGGGATCGTGCCCGCGCAACAGCAGCACCCGATCTTCCTCGTCCAGCATCACCACGCGGGCAGAGGTCCGTGACGTATCCACGGTGATGCCCTCGGGCACCGCCGCCGCGGTCGTGCGCTCCGATATCTCGAAGTACTGAGGTAGCGGTGCCGTTCCCCCGAGGTGCAGCCAGCGAACAAGTCGACGCGTACGCAACGCGAGAGTGTCGCGCACCGCGTCGTTGTGGAACCGCCGAGCGATCAGGACCCTCGCCTCGGCATCGGCCAACTCGGCCACCAGTTGAGGTCGCAGCGACGTCGTGCCGTAGGCAGCGAGAGCATTGGACAGCCGGTTCTCGGCAAGCTCGCGATCCTGACGATCCGCACGTTCGGCGGCGTCCGCCAAGGTGACGAATCTGCGGGCGTCGTCGGCGCTCATGTCCACAGCCGCCGCGCGGACAACCGCGGCACGACGGGACAGAGCCGCATCGAGCGCCAACCACGACTGATCCGAACGCACATGCAGTCGATCGAGTCGGTTCGCCGTCCCGTACGCCCACAGTCCGACGACCAGGACGACGGCAGCGACGAGCCCGAGAATGAAGATCGTCAGAGCGGAGAAGGTCATGAACCCACCACGCGTACGCCGGTACCGCCGACCGTGACGGTCTCGTAGACACGCAGGATCTGCTCGGCTACCACCGGCCAGTCGTATTCGGCAACAACACTTGTCGCGGTGTTGACCAGCGCGCGTCGTCGATCCGGGTCACCGAGAACGGAATCGATTGCCTCGGCCAAGGCATCGGAGTTCCCGATGGGGACCAGCAAGCCGGCCTGACCGTCGCGAAGAACACGGCGAAAAGCGTCCAACTCACTGGCCACGACGGCAGTGCCAGCCGCCATGGCCTCGACCAGCACGATCCCGAAGCTCTCACCGCCGAGATTGGGCGCGCAGTAGACGTCCGCACTGCGAAGCGCCGACGCTTTCTCCTCGTCACTGACCTGCCCGAGCAGGCGGAGATGCTTGAAGTACTTACCCGCCTCTTTGCGGAGTTTCTCCTCGTCGCCGCGTCCGACCACGATCACTTCGAGATCCGGGTGACGCTCGACCAACTCCGGCAGCGCACCGAGGAGGACGGCCATCCCCTTGCGCGGTTCGTCGTAGCGACCGAGGAACAGAATGGTTCCGCCCTCGCGCGGGTAGCCGGGCAACAGATCGGCCTCGGCAAACGCTGCGACATCGACGCCGTTGGGGATCTCGACCGCGTCGGATCCGAGAGACTCGACCTGCCAACGACGCGCCAACTCCGAGACTGCGATCCGGCCGCTGATCTTCTCGAGATACGGAGCCAAGACACCCTGAAACGTGCTCAGCACCAACGACTTCGTGGTCGACGTGTGGAAGGTGGCGACGATCGGGCCTTCCGCGATGCGCAACGCGAGCATGGACAGACTCGGCGCATTGGGTTCGTGGATATGTAGAACGTCGAAGTCACCTTCCGCGATGAACTTGCGGAGGCGGTTGTTCGCCGTCGGGCCGAAAGACAACCGCGCAACAGAACCGTTGTAGGGAATCGCGACGGCTTTACCTGCGGAAACCACAAAATCCGGCAACTCGTCGTCATCGGACGACGGCGCAAGCACACTCACTTTGTGACCACGTTCGATCAGCACCTCGGCCAGATCCACCACGTGCGCCTGGACGCCGCCGGGGACGTCGAAGGAGTACGGGCAGATCATGCCGATTTTCATTCACCCTCCATGCGGGCGAGCCGCGATTCGGAAAGGTCCGAGCGCCACAGCGGTTGAAGCATGTGCCAGTCAGCGGGGTGCGCTGCGATGTTGACCGCGAAACGGTCGGCAAGTGCTTGCGTGGCCGGGCCGACTCCGCCGGATACGTCGATCGGTGGGTCGATCTTGAAACCCCATCCGTCGGGTGTGAACCAGCAGTGGACCGGTAGCAGCGGCGCGCCGGTGTCGATCGCGAGCTTCGCCGGGCCCGCGGGCATCCGAGTAGGTTCGCCGAAGAAGGTAACGGGCACACCCTTCTTCGCCAGATCGCGCTCCCCCAACAGGCACACGATCTTGTTCTCACGCAGATGCTTGGAGAGTTCGACGAACGGTGGATGCTCCCCGCCGCTGAGCGGGAAGATCTCGAAGCCGAGACTCTCGCGATAGTCGACGAACCGTTCGTACAGGGATTCGGGCTTGAGCCGCTCGGCAACGGAGGTCAACCCGCCCCACTGCTGAACGCACCACACGCCGGCCATGTCCCAATTACCGCTGTGAGGCAACGCCAATACCGCGCCATGACCTGCCGCCATTGCCTTTTCCAGATGTTCTTGGCCCTCGACCAGCGCATGCAGCGCCTTACCTGTCGCGACCAGGTCCATCGACGGAAGACGAAACGCCTCACGCCAATACCGGGCGTACGAGCGCATCGAATCCTTGATCAACTGATCCGGAACTTGCTCCGGCGTCGTGCCCAGAACTCTCGCGAGGTTCTTCCTGAGTTGTTCGGGTCCGCCCTTGCGTACCGCGAAATCCGCTCCGGCGTCGAACAGCTTGACCGCCACCGATTCCGGCAGGCTTCGCACCAGACGCCAACCCGCGGCGTATCCCAGATCTGTTGCACGCTCGGCAAAGCTCATTTCTCTGCCTCGCCGTCCGTGTCCGGCGCACCTTCGACCGTCGATGCGGCCGGGGCGATCGGCAGAAGTTCCCGAGCGCCAGGCGAATTGCGCACCGCGAGCACTCGTTGGAAGACCGTCACGATACTTCCGGCGGCAAGTACCCACATCGCGATGTGAATCGCCCACGGTAGACCCATACCTGTCAGGCCAGATCCGACCAACACGATGATCAGTCGGTCCGGGCGCTCGATCCACCCGCCGTCCGCAGTCAGCCCGCTCGCCTCCGCGCGCGCCTTCGCGTACGAGATGACCTGCGAGGTGACGAGGCAGATGAGCGTCGCGACGAGCAGCCACTTGCTGTTCTCGTGGTAGACCGCCCACCAGGCCAGGCCGGCAAAAATCGCGCCGTCGGCGACGCGGTCGCAGGTCGCGTCCAGTACCGCCCCGTACCGCGTTCCGCCGCCGCGAGCACGAGCCATTGCGCCGTCGAGCATGTCGAACATGACGAAGAACCAGATGAACATGGTTCCCCAGAACAGATGTCCGGACGGAAACAGCGTCACCGCACCGGCGACGCTTGCCACCGTGCCGATCACCGTCACCGAGTCCGGCGTCAGACCGGTCTTGACCAGCGCCTTCCCCATAGGTGCCGTCACCTTGGACACCGATGCGCGCCCGAAGAAGCTCAACACCGCAGGAACCCTCCCCGTCGTGAGTTCCGGTTCGGAACTCGTTGCAGCAATGCATCCTGCCATGAAGCCGGATGCGTCAACCTATTGTTGCCAGGCACCGGCGAGTAGTCCCCTGGTCTCCCGCAGCAATTGCGGCATCACCTTGACCCCACCGAGCACGGTGATGAAGTTGGCGTCGCCGCCCCAACGTGGCACTACGTGTTGGTGAAGGTGCTCGGACAGCGAACCGCCCGCAGCGGCACCGAGATTCAGGCCGACGTTGAATCCGTGAGGATTCGACACGCTCTTGATCACCCGCAACGCCTGCTGGGTGAACGCCATCAACTCGGCGCTCTCCTCCGGCGTCAGGTCTTCGAGTGCCGCGACCTTGCGGTACGGAACCACCATCAGGTGCCCCGGGTTGTACGGATACAGGTTCAGAACCGCATAGACATGCTCACCGCGGGCAACGATCAGTCCTTCTTCGTCCGACATCTTCGGAATGTCGATGAACGGTTCACCTGTCGTGCCCGGGGTGTTGGGCGCCTCGGTGATGTACGACATCCGATGCGGCGACCAAATGCGCTGCAAATGGTCAGGGTCACCGACGCCGTGGTCGATCAGCGAACCCGGACCGTCGTCACCGGGGGCGCTCACTGCGCCACGCTTGGCTGCACCAGTTCGGCTGTCGGCGAGGCGTTCTCGCGGCGGCCGATCCACTCGGTGATGATCCGGACGGCGTCGTCGACGGGAATGCCGTTGATCTGCGTGCCGTCACGGAAACGGAAGCTGACCGCGCCGGCCTCCACGTCACGCTCGCCCGCGAGGAGCATGAACGGGACCTTTTGCGTGGTGTGGTTACGGATCTTCTTCTGCATACGGTCGTCACTGAAGTCGACCTCGGCGCGAACACCGGCTGCCTTGAGCTTCTTCGTGACGTCGAACAGGTGATCGGCGAACGCCTCGGCCACCGGGATTCCGACGACCTGCACCGGCGCCAGCCACGCCGGGAACGCGCCCGCGTAGTGCTCGGTCAGGACACCGAAGAACCGCTCGATCGAGCCGAACAGCGCGCGGTGGATCATGACCGGACGAGTCTTGACGCCGTCGTTGCCGGTGTATTCGAGCTCGAACCGCTCGGGCAGGTTGAAGTCGAGCTGGATGGTCGACATCTGCCAGGTGCGGCCGAGTGCGTCCTTGACCTGAACGGAGATCTTGGGACCGTAGAACGCGGCTCCGCCCGGATCCGGCACCAGAGTCAGGCCGGAAGCTTCGCCGACCTCGGCGAGCGTTGCAGTTGCCTCTTCCCAGACGTCGTCGCTACCGACGAATTTGTCCGGGTTCTTGGTGGACAGCTCGAGGTAGAAGTCGTCGAGGCCGTAATCCTTGAGCAGGTTCAGCACGAACTGCAGCGTGGTGGTCAGCTCGTCGCGCATCTGCTCACGGGTGCAGTAGATGTGAGCGTCGTCCTGGGTCATGCCGCGCACGCGGGTCAGGCCGTGGATGACGCCGGACTTCTCGTAGCGGTAGACCGAGCCGAATTCGAAGAGCCGCAACGGCAATTCACGGTACGAGCGTCCGCGAGCACGGAAGATCAGGTTGTGCATCGGGCAGTTCATCGGCTTGAGGTAGTAGTCCTGGCCCGGCTTGCGCACGGTGCCGTCCTCGTTCAGTTCCTCGTCGACGTGCATCGCCGGGAACATGCCGTCGCGGTACCAGTCGAGGTGACCGGAAACCTCGTACAGATGCCCCTTGGTGATGTGCGGAGTGTTGACGAACTCGTAGCCCGCCTCGATGTGACGGCTGCGCGAGTAGTTCTCCATCTCGGTGCGGATGATGCCGCCCTTGGGATGGAACACCGGCAGACCCGAACCGAGCTCGTCGGGGAAGCTGAAGAGGTCCAGTTCGGTACCGAGCTTGCGGTGATCACGACGCTCGGCCTCGGCGAGCAGTTCGAGGTATTCGTCCTGAGCCTCGGTGGACTCCCACGCGGTGCCGTAGACACGCTGAAGATCGGCGTTGTCCTGGTTGCCACGCCAGTAGGCGGCGGAGCTTCGGGTCAACTTGAAGGCCGGGATGTGCTTGGTGGTCGGAATGTGCGGGCCGCGGCACAGATCGGACCAGATCTTGTCGCCGGTACGAGGATCGAGATTGTCGTAGATGGTCAGCTCGTTGCCGCCCACCTCCATGATCTCGGGATCGTCGATACCGGACTTGTCGTCGATCAATTCGAGCTTGAACGGCTCGTCGGCCAACTCGACCCGAGCGTCTTCGATCGAATCGACCACTCGACGCGAAAAGCGCTGTGATCCCTTGATGATCTGCTTCATACGCTTTTCGAGCTTGGCCAGATCCTCCGGAGTGAACGGGCGGTCCACCGCGAAGTCGTAGTAGAAGCCGTCCTTGATCGGCGGACCGATGCCGAGCTTCGCGTCGGGGAATTCTTTCTGAACCGCCTGCGCGAGGACGTGGGCCGCGGAGTGCCGGATGACGCTGCGGCCGTCTTCGGTGGATGCTGCCACCGGCTCGACGTCGACATCGACCTCAGGTGTCCACGACAGATCCTTGAGCGTTCCCTCGCCATCGCGGACAACGACGATCACGTCGGGCCCCTTCGTGGGGTATCCGGCTTCGCGCACTGCAGTCCCGGCGGTCGTCCCCGCGGGCACCCGAAGTGGGGCGGCTGAGTGCTCTGGCGCGGGACTGGTCACGGCGATGTGCTCCTAAAGGTATTGCGACAAGTTAGACAGGCGTCGTACCCACTACGAGCACGCGCACGATCATGTTATCGGCCCTACCGACATGGTGAGACAACCGAGTGAAGGAAACCGGGCCGCGTTCAACTCACAGCGGCGACTCGAGCCACGAGTAGTCCAGGCCCACCCATGTCCCGATCAGGCCGAAAGTGCCGAGCACCCACAAAGTCGCCAGGACGATCACTGTGGTGAACAGAACGCCCAAACCTTTGACGAACAGCGACTGCTTGCCGAACCATTCCATGAACCGGTCGTATCGAGCCTTCGCGAAATGAAGGAGTCGATGTGCCCACGCGAACTCCGACGCCAGGATGCCGAGGCCGGCGAAAACGATGAGCCAACCGGGCCCGGGGTACGGAATAGCCACGATGCCGGCGGCGAACACGATCGTGCCCACGACTCCGACGCCGATGCGGTACGCAAGATTGAGGGTGGGCCGCGCGGCGATTCCCGCGCGCCACCGCTCCCAGCGGGACTCTGCGTCCTGGAAGACGGACAGGTCTGAATCGTCGACGGAAGAATCGACCTTTTCGGTACTCAAAGCAGTCACCTTTTCGGTCGCGAAATGTCTCTTCGACCAGGCTACCGAAATCGTCGCCCGGCGACCTGCGACGACGGTCTGCATGCCGAAATAACCGTGCCCTCGAACAGCTGTGCCCTCGACCAGCTGTGCTCTCAAACGACTGAAGGCGTCCCCGATGATCGGGAACGCCTTCAGTGTTTTTCTGTGGTCCCGGCTGGGATCGAACCAGCGACCTTCCGCGTGTGAAGCGGACGCTCTCCCACTGAGCCACGGGACCGTAAGTCATCCGAACGCATGCGCTCGAACGAGTTGGAACATTAACACGGCTGCGCGATGAATACGAATCACCAGGTTGGCATTCGTTTTGCTCCAGGCGACCCCGAAATCTACGAATTCGAGCTGATTTCAGACCGTATTCATCGCCAAGACGGACAGTTGCAACGCGCGCAACGGGCCGATTCGACTCCGAACACGCCACTGAGCTGGTGATTTGTGTGTATCCGACACGGTCGGCTAATGTTTCCAACGCACCGAGGAGAGCGAGCAGCTCCCCAAGCAACACGGTGCGATGCGGACGTGGCGCAGCTGGTAGCGCACAACCTTGCCAAGGTTGGGGTCGCGGGTTCGAATCCCGTCGTCCGCTCGAGAGGTGTGACTCAACCTTTTACGGTGGAGTGGCCGAGTGGTGAGGCAACGGCCTGCAAAGCCGTGCACACGGGTTCGATTCCCGTCTCCACCTCGCGCGATTAGCTCAGCGGGAGAGCGCTTCCCTGACACGGAAGAGGTCACTGGTTCAATCCCAGTATCGCGCACCACGTCAGGCCCTAGGGCCTGATGGTCAAGACCTGCTTGCAGGTCTGATAAGTTAGAAAAGTACTGAGTTCCGGTAACGGAGTTCATTGCTCATGCGGACGTGGCGCAGCTGGTAGCGCACAACCTTGCCAAGGTTGGGGTCGCGGGTTCGAATCCCGTCGTCCGCTCCATTTTTCTCCAGAACCCGCGCGATTAGCTCAGCGGGAGAGCGCTTCCCTGACACGGAAGAGGTCACTGGTTCAATCCCAGTATCGCGCACCATTTGAGAATGCAAGAAGCCGGAACCTCAGGGTTCCGGCTTTTTGCGTTCGAGCGCCGAACACACGGGCCGCAGTACTGACGCAAGCCCCCTCGGGCATCCACGTCAGTACTGCGGTTGATGTAGCTGATCAGATTGTTGTAACTGCTCAGTGAGAGAAGCGGTTCGCTGCCGAAGTCATCGCGCGCAGCGAGGACTCCGTCGACGACTCCGCAATACCCATCGCCCAGCTCCGACGGCCGTCGCACTCGGTGAAGATGAACGTCGCAGTGCGGTGGCCGATCTGGTGCTGATGGAAAGACAGGATCTCGAGCGAGATTCCCGCGTCGTGCAGCATCGACGTCATGGCTGAGATCGCGCCGGTCGAGGTGGCGGACGCTTTCTGGATACGCTCCCCCAGACCGAGAGTCGCTTCGAAGGTCCAACGACCCGGCGCAATCTTCTCGGAGGACCACGCACCCAGACGGATCGGGCCGCTCATAGCCGCATACGTGGACTCGAACTCGGTCCACGACATCGCTGAGCATTCGGCACGCAAGCCGGCGGGCAGAGATTTGCCGTGACGCGCCGCAAAGGGATCAGCAGCAGAAGAAGAATCAGAAGCGAAAGCGAAGTTGTAAGTCATGATCGTGGTCTTCCTGGAATGAAGTGGAGGACCAACTGGTAGCAAGACGACCCGCAGCGAGGGGTCGGTCCGATTCAGACCCCGCTACGGCGGCTTACTACGAGAATTCGCTTCATGAGAGACGAGGCTAGGCGGCCCGGTTCGAGAATGCAACCCAGACCGCCGCCGCACAGGTCAGACCTGAGCCGCTTTGTGCTCGGCGATCAGGGCGCGATACCACTCGAACGAGGTCTTCGGTGTGCGCTTCTGGGTGTCGAAATCGACGTGCACCAGGCCGAAACGCTCCTTGTATCCCGCAGCCCATTCGAAGTTGTCGAGAAGTGACCACACAAAATAACCGCGGACGTCGACACCGTCGTCCATTGCCGATCGGAGGGCGCGAAGGTGCGCATCGTGGTAGTCGATTCGTGCTTCGTCGTCGACGACGCCTGCGGCATCCGGGGCGTCGTGGAATGAACATCCGCTTTCGGTGATGTAGATCGGCGGCAGTGCGTCACCGAAGCGGGCGTGGAACGTCCGCAAGATCTCGCCCAGCCCCTCGGGAACGATCGGCCAACCGAAATCGGTTGTGGGATAACCGGTAATCGCGACAGGGGCAAAGGGCAGGCCCGGGGGCAGGTCGACTTCGAGCACACCTTCGGTCCCCTGGCCTTCCACCGGAGCAGCAATCATCGTCGGCTCGTAGTAGTTGATCCCGTACCAGTCGAGCGGCGCCCCGATGATTTTCAAGTCCTCGTCGACAGGACCGCTGAGCAGCTGAGCGAATTCGTCGGCCGGGTACTTCCCGACCAGAACCGGGTCGGCGAACATCCAATTGACGACGTGGTCGTAGATGTCGGCAGCCATCACGTCTTCCGGCGAATCCGAAGCGGCACGCACCGGAGCATGGTTCGAGGCGATTCCGATGTTCGTGCATCCGGTTGCCCGAAGCGCTTCGACAGCGAGGCCATGCCCGAGCAGCTGGTGATGTGCGGCTTGGAAAGCCTCGAACCCCAAGGCCAGTCCGGGGGCGTGAACTCCGAGGGCATGCCCGTAAAGCGTGTGCACAACTGGTTCGTTGAGCGGCATCCACATTCCGACCCGATCCGACAGCCGCTCGCCGACGACCTGCGCATACTCCCCCAGCCGATACGAGGTGTCGCGGTTCATCCAGCCGCCCTGCTCCTGCAAGGCAAGGGGCAGATCCCAGTGAAAGAGCGTGACGGCGGCAGTAATTCCCGCCGAACACAGTCGGTCGATCAGGCGGTCGTAGAAGTCGAGCCCCTTCGCATTCACTGCCCCCGATCCGGTGGGCAGAATGCGCGACCACGACAGAGACAGCCGATAAGCGTCGAGCCCGAGCTGATTCATCAGCTCGATGTCCGACTCCCAGCGGTGATAATGATCGGCAGCGACCGTCCCGGTGTCGCCCCCGACGACAACACCGGGACGGTCACAGAACTCGTCCCAAATCGACGGTCCGCGACCGTCTTCGGCCACAGCTCCTTCGATTTGATAGGCCGCAGTGGCGGTTCCCCAGACGAAGGAAGACGGAAATTCTGGTGTCGGCTGCCGAGTCATGTCGGTCAGTTAATCAAAGAACCGTGCAAAACACGCAGCTTTGTTGGACACTCGACCAGTATCAAGATCCAGTACCGTTCGGCCTAACCGAACGAACGAGACAAAGGCCCTGCTTGATGACGGATAACACCCGCACCCTGACGAGGGCTCGGATCGCCACTTCGGTGGCCTTCGGACTTCAAGGATTTCTGCTCGCCGCCATTCTGACGCAGCTGCCGCAGTACAAGGACTTGTTCGAGCTGAGCGAGACACTGGTTGTGGTTGCGGTTGTCACCGTGTCCGTCATCGCCGGGCTCGGCAGCGTGCTCGCCGAGATGCTGGCCGTGAGAACGTCGAGCAAGATGACCCTGCGAACTGGGCTCGCCGTCATCGCAGTCTTCGGCGGGGCAACCGGAATTGCGCCCAACGCAGCGATGTTCTTCGTCTTCCTGGCGATCTACGGCATCGGACTCGGCATGGTCGACGCGGCCGCCAACATGCAGGCAGTCTCGATCCAACACGCCAAGGGCCGCTTCATCCTCTCCTCGTTCCATGCTTCCTGGAGCGTCGGAGCGATTGTCGGCGCCCTGTTCATCTCTGCTACCGCAGGCCTCGACATTTCGATCCGCGTCACGCAGGTGATCGCGGGAGTTGTTGTCGGACTGATGCTTCTGGCCTTCGGCCCGCAACTGCTCGATCGGTCCGAGTCTCCGGTTGCCGAGGCAAACATCACGAGCACCGCGAAATTCGCGGTACCCACCCGCGCCTTCGTCCTCCTCGGCGTCGCGATGGCATTGTTCTACGCGGTCGACTTCAGCGTCGGAAACTGGTCGACTCTGTACGTCAAGGACGAACTGCTCGCCGACGCCGGGACCGCTGCCCTTTCCGTGGCGGCGTATCAGATCGCGGCACTTGTCGCACGACTGACCGGGGACTACTGGGTCGGGAAATTCGGTGAGACCACCGTCGTGCGGATCGGCTCTCTCATCGGTGTAGTCGGTATGACAGTTGTCGTCCTCGCGCAATCTCCCGCCGTTGCCATCGCCGGGTTCCTCATCGTCGGGCTCGGGGTACCGGTGATCGCTCCGATCTGCTTCAGCGCTGCCGGCAGGATGGCTCCCCCGGATCAGGTCGATGCGGTGATCGCACGCATCAACCTCTTCAACTACGTCGGCACAGTCGTCGGCGGCGGCATCGTCGGCGCGGTCGCTGCCTTCAGTGACCTTCGAATCGGGTTCCTGATTCCGCTGGCGTTCTGCGCGATCTTGATAGTTCTTGCTCCCGCGTTCGCACCGAAACGAGCCACAACTCCGGTGGCCGAGAACGCCGCTTGAGCATTGCGCCCGAGGAAAGTGGTGTACTTGATCGACCGAATTGTGTGCGCGAGAGGCAGAAACTGACGTGACGATCACCGTTGACCGGGCCGGGATCTGGGATTCCGAAGCAATCGCCGACGTGGCAGCGGTGACGTTTCCACTGGCGTGTCCGCCGGACGCGTCGGACGACGACATCAGTGCCTTCATCGACAATGTTCTCTCCGTCGACAAGTTCTCCGAGTACCTGACCGATCCGACGCGAACCGTTCTCAAGGTCATTCGCGACGGTTCGATCGTCGGCTACGCGATGCTTGTCGACGACGAGCCCGCCGACCCGGACGTCAAAGCTGCTGTGACACTTCGCCCGACAACGGAGCTGAGCAAGTTGTACGTGCTTCCGGGTAACCACGGGACCGGCGCGGCGGCATCCTTGATGGACGCGGTTGTCGACCACGCACGACGCAGCGGAAGTGCCGGGATCTGGCTGGGCGTCAATCAGGAGAACCTGCGCGCCCAGAAGTTCTACGCAAAGCACGGTTTCACACAGGTCGGCACGAAGACTTTCCTCGTGGGCGCACAACTCCACCACGATTTCGTGATGGAGCGCCCCGTCAGCTGACAGGCGTGCAGACTAGCCGGCCGCGACCTCGAAACGAGAAAGTGCGAGCAGGCGCGAGGTCGCGCGCAAGTACTTCTTCTTGTACCCACCGGCGAGCATCTCGGGGGTGAAGATCTCGTCGAGGCGTGCGCCGGAAACGGTGACCGGGATGCTCGCGTCGTACAGGCGGTCGGCGAGAACCACGATGCGCAGTGCAACGGACTGATCCGTTGCCGGGTGGACACCGTCGATGAACACGGCCTTCACACCCTCGACCAGCTTGTTGTACCGCGACGGGTGCAGGGTGCTGAGGTGCTTGCACAGCTCGTCGAAGTTGTCGAGCGTGGCGCCGTCGATGGCGTCGGCCCGAGAGACCAACTCCTCCGAGGAGACGGGCTCGGGTGCGGGCGGGAGATCGCGGTGACGGTAGTCGGGGCCGTCGACGCGAATCGTCTCGAAGATCGAGCCGAGCTTCTTGATCTCGCGCAGGAAGTCCTGGGCGGCGAAGCGACCCTCCCCGAGCTGGCCGGGAAGCGTGTTCGACGTCGCGACGATGGACACGCCGCGCGCGGAAAGCTCCGAGAGGAGGCGGGATACGAGCATGGTGTCGCCCGGATCGTCGAGCTCGAACTCGTCGATGCAGAGAACGCTGTGGTCGGCGAGCGCTTCGACCGCCTTGTTGAAGCCGAGAGCGCCGACGACGTGTGTCAGCTCGACGAAGGTTCCGAAAGCCTTCGGCGACGGAACGCTGTGGAAGATCGACGCCAGCAAGTGAGTCTTACCGACACCGAACCCGCCGTCGAGGTACAGGCCGGCGCCGGTCGCCTGGGTCTTCTTGCCGAACAGTCCGCGGCGTCCACCACTACGGATCTTGGTGACGCGCTTGGAGAATTCCTCGGCCTTGGCGACAGCAGCTGCCTGGCTCGGTTCCTTCGGATCAGGAATGTAGGACGCAAAACTCACCTCGTCGAACATTGCGGGAGGCACCATTTGAGCTACCAGTTGATCGGCGGGTACCACCGGGCTGCGATCGACAAGACGTTCATGCATCCGTCAAGGGTATCTACGTGATGTGATCTCTCATGTGCACCGTATGGATATTGCGACCTACTTCACACCAGGCCACGACGACGAACTCCGCGGCTTGTACGCCTATCCGGAGAACCTCTCGCAACCCTGGATGCGCGTGAACTTCGTTTCCAGCATCGACGGGTGCGTCGCCGTCGACGGAGTGAGCGGTGGACTGGGCACACCGGCAGACAAGTCGGTATTCGGGATCTTGCGCGAACTTTGTGACGTCGTCGTGGTCGGCGCAGGCACAGCGCGAGCCGAGAACTACGGGGGTGTGCAGGTCTCGGACGAAGCCCGGGCGCGTCGCACTGCCGACGGCCTCGCTCCGGTCCCACCGATCCTCGTCGTCTCGGCGCACGCGTCGATCGACCCCGAAAGCCGACTCCTTCGCGATACCGAAGTTCCACCGATCCTTGTTGTCGGTCGCGACGCGGACTCCGCGGCAATTTCGGCGCTGAGATCTGCCGGAGCGCAGGTGGAGGTGACGGACTCACCGAACGTCACCAGCGGCGACATCGACAGGGCCTTGTCGGCTCGCAAGCTCCGTCACGTGCTGTGCGAGGGCGGACCGTCACTTTTCGGGCAGTTGATCGAGGACAATGCCGTCGACGAACTCTGCATCACCACGTCACCTGAACTGGTGGGGAGCAAAGTCGGCCGAATCTCACTCTCCCCCAACGCAATGCCCACAGCCATGCGTCCCGCGCACATTCTCGGTGATACGGACGGCACGATCCTCACTCGATGGGTTCGTCAGCAGCCACGTCGGTGAACCTGGCACTCTGGTCGGCATGCGCAGAGTTGCTTTGATGGCCGTCGTCCTCGCGACGTGTTGTGCGTGCGGCGCCGGTCCGTCGCTTCGGCCCGCCGTCGCGGTCGAAGGCCGCACCGACGGCAGCCCTGCCCAGAGCGAGGGACCGTCGCCCGATGCGCCGCCGGTCGACCCTGGCGTCCCGACCGATGACATACCGTGGCGAGACTGCACCGGCACGTCACTCGCCGACCAGGCTCTCGCGGCGTCGAGCGCCGGCGTCATTCTCGAATGCGCGGAATTCAATGCCCCCATCGACGTGACCGGCGCCATCGACGGCAACTTCACTGCCGGCTTGACCCGCGCTCGGACCTCGTCGACGCCTGCCGACGCGTATCCGATCGTGTTCACATCGGGCACCGATCGTTCGTCGGGAAACTCTCTGGCCACGCTCGCCGCATCCGGCTTGAACACGGTTCTCACCGAACATCCCGTGGTTGCCCTCGATCGACGCGGAATCGACAGGTCCACCGCAATCGACTGCATGACGCCGGAAATTCGGCGTGGCCTTCACGATCTGGGCCAGTTCGACGCGGATTCCACCGGTGACGCCGCCGATGCGGTCGCGGCCCTCGGTCACGACGCCACCATTGCATGCACCGACTACCTCGACCCTCAAGAACTGAAGTTCGGCGCCGACTCCGCAGCCGAGGACATCGACGCTCTACGTACACGGTGGGGCGTCGAGACCATCGCTCTGTGGTCTGCAGGGTCCGGCTCGGACATCGCGCTGAGCTATGCGGCAGCCCACCCGAACAACCTCGCGAGGTTGATCCTCGATTCTCCCGCTCCGGTGGCCACCGACGCTGCCACCGAGGCAGAGAGTCGCGTGCAGGGCGAGGAAGCCGCGTTGACCGCGTTCGCTCAGCGATGTGTGGCGCTGGGGTGCTCGCTCGGACCTGATCCGAAGAAATCGGTCACGGACTTGATGGAGCGCGCTCGAGCCGATGAATTCCAGCCGCTGTCCGCCGCTGCGGTGTCGAACGCGATTTCGGCCAGCCTGTGGACTGCCGGAACCAACCGTGAGCAGGAGACCCGCTCACTGTCCGACGCTCTGTCCGCGCTCGGTACCGGCAACGCTTCGCCAATTCGAGAGCGCGCCGCCCGGGCGGAGAACGAGGTGGACGGCGACGGCCAGTTCATCGGACGGTGCACCGACGGCATGCAATGGCCGGGCATCGGGCGTGCGCGCGAGCTTGCGGACACCTGGGGCACCAACTATCCGGTGTTCGGGCGAGAAGCCGCGCTCGGGTTGCTGGCGTGCGCCAGCTGGCCGTCGACCGCCAACTCCCCCCTGCCGAATCAGTTGAAGCCCCCAGTCCTCGTGCTGAGCGGTCAGGGTGACCCGGCCGTCGGGAACTCCGGACTCTCGACCGTCACCGGCGTCGTGACCAATGCAGGATCGCGCTTCGCAACTCTGGACTGGCAAGGTGCGGGTCACCCCGCGGCACAATCCACCTGCGCTCAACAGGCGATGCGCCTCTACCTCAGCGACGCCTCCCTGCCCAGTAACGGAAGCGTGTGCCCGGCCTGACTCGGGCGCTCGTCCACCACGACCGAAAAGGGGTGCATCCCCCGATCACACCCTGCTCCGGTGTACCGTGCCGAAGTGTTCCTTCGACAGCTCGAGCCGCGTACCGGGCGGACAACCCAACAAGTCGTCAACTTCGTTTTGTGGCCGATCGCCGTGATGACAGTGCTCAATCGTGTCATCGTCACAGCAGTCAACGGCGCCATCACCGATGACTTCCGACCGGTCTACAACGCCGCGCTGGCGTTCTGGAACGGGCGCGACGTCTACACCGCAGATTTCAACTCCGTGGACCCCCATTACCTGTACCCACCATCGGGTTCCTTGTTGATGGCACCCCTGGCGATCCTCGATCCCGAGCGCTCACGGTGGCTGTTCATCGGTGTCAATGCCGTCGCCATTCTCGTGGCTCTCTACCTGCTGTTGCGCTTGTTCGACCTGACGATCAGTTCCATCGCGGCGCCGATTCTGGTGCTCGGCGCGTTCATGTCGGAGACGGTCACCAACACGTTGGTGTTCACCAACATCAACGGCCTCGTCCTGCTCGGCGAAGTTGCCTTCCTCCTGTTGCTGATGCGCAAGAAGGATCTGTGGGCCGGCGCCGCGATCGGTCTCACCATCGCAGTGAAACCCACGCTCGCGCCGCTGCTCCTGCTGCCACTCGTTCGCGGTCAGTGGAAGGTGTTCGTCACCGCCCTGGGCATCCCGTTCATTCTCACGGTCGTGGCATGGCCGCTGGCGTCGGATCCGATGGACTTCGTCCGCCGCACCGTCCCGTACCTGCTCGAATCTCGTGACTACTTCAACAGTTCGATTGTCGGAAACGGCGCTTACTTCGGTCTGCCCGAATGGTTGATCCTGCTCTTGCGCGTCGTGTTGGCCGCCATGGTCGTCGTCTCTCTGTGGCTTCTGTACCGCTACTACCGCAACGACGAACTGTTCTTCCTCACCACCGCGACCGGTGTGATCATGACCGCGTCGTTCCTGCTGCCCTCGCTCGGCCAGATGTACTACTCGATGATGCTGCTCCCGCTCCTGATGTCCGTGGTGCTCAAGAACTCGGTCATGCGGAACTGGCCGGCCTGGCTCGCCGTCTACGGCTTCATGACGTTCGACAGCTGGTGGTCGAACCGCTGGCCGACCTTCGGCCGGGCGGCCGAATACACCAAGAGCACCCTCGGCTGGAGCCTTCTGCTGATCGTGATCTTCTGTGTCCTCGGATACCGGTATCTGGTCGCGCGTCGAGAGGGCCGCTTGGGTCGGGGAATCGATCCCGCTTACCTCCTCGATCCCCCACTCGATACCGTCTCACCTGCCGACGAAGCCGAAACGGCGACAAAGCATTAGCGTGGAGGCATGAGTTCTTCACACGATGGCATCGACAGCACACCTGAGGTCACGTACACCGAGAGCGAGTGGCGCGAAAAACTGACGCCGGAGGAGTTCGCCGTCCTGCGCCAAGCCGGCACCGAACGCCCCTTCGTCGGCGAGTACACCGACACCACCACGGAAGGTGTCTACTCCTGCCGGGCGTGCGGAGCCGAGCTGTTCCGCAGCACCGAGAAGTTCGAATCGCACTGCGGGTGGCCGTCCTTCTTCGATCCGGCGGATTCGGATGCCGTGATCCTGAAAGAAGACAGCTCACTCGGAATGCGCCGGGTCGAGGTCATCTGCAAGAAGTGCCATAGCCACCTCGGTCACGTCTTCGAGGGCGAGGGATACCCGACGCCGACCGATCAGCGGTACTGCATCAACTCGATCTCGCTGGTTCTCAAGCCCGCTCAGTAGCCAGGTCGTGGGCTACCCCGTGTCACTGGTAGCCCACGATTCGAGACTTTCCACTCAGAAGTCCCAGTTCAGCGCAGTCGGGCTCAGACCAGCCGCATTCAGGTCCTCGTTTCGAGCGACAAGTCCGTCTTTGACGGAACCGATCCCGCCACCGATCGCGCCGGAAGTGATGTCCGTCAACGCGGCGTCGCCGCCCGTGACCTCCTTCGTCACGAGCGCAGCGGACGCTCCCGAGACCGCGTCGTCGAAGGCACCTCGCGCGATCTCCTGCAACCTCGAACCGGTCGGAAGCGGGTTCGGGTCAGGGCCGACACGATCCGGCGTCGTCTTCAACCCTCCGTTCGCAAGTCCCTTGATGAAACCGTCGCGCCCCTCGGTCACGACCTTGCCACCGTCGATCGACTGGCGATGATCCATCGTCATCTGCCCGAGTTGAATGGCGAGGCCGGAGAAGACGGCAGCGGCAGCTTCCACTGCCGCAGCCTCGATCACTCGTATCAACAATTGCTGCAACAACATTCGGACCGTGAGTGTTGTTGCGACCTCAGCCGCCACGACCCCGGCGGTACTGACACCCAGTGTCGGGACAGCAGCCGCCACCATGGCGGCAATCTCGAGCGCCAGTGCGCCCAGCGCCGCGAGGATCGACAGTTTGGTGTACTCGATGTCCGTGCCGGTATCGGTGCATGACTGACCCAGTTCGGCCGCGGCAGAGGACAACCGCTCGAAGACCTCCGCAACTCCCCCGGCCTCGGACCAATACCGAGACAACGAGTCGCCGGCTCGACCGTCGATCGATGCCAGTACTGCCTGCAATCCGTAACCACCGGCAGCGGCCGAAGCCTCGATCCGATCAGCCGCGCCTGACCAGGCATCACCCAACCTCGACAGTGCCGTTTCGTCTCCTTGCGGCCAGTCACTGCCCACCGCGACCGACGCAACCGCCTGTAACCAGCCGGGAATCTCGAGTCCCATCAGAGCCCACCCGCCATGTCGTCGGCAAGCGAGGTGTCGATCGATTCGAAACGATCGGTGATCTCGATCAGCGTGGCGGTCAATTCGCGCAGCGCGCCCGCGACCAGCGTCATCCCACCGACTGCTGACTCAGCACCGGGAACATATGCGCCTGAGAATGCGGATCCGAACTGGTCAGTGCCCCAGCAACCCTCTTCGGCGGCGACCACTGCGTCGAGAGCGCTCCGCGCCTCGTCGAGATCGGCAGCGACCACCGCGAAGGCTGGTGCAGCACTTTTCATCGCGGCCACATTCACGCCCAGTTCAGACATTGCCGGAGCTCCTCAGAACGGTGCGGTCCCAGTTCTCGTCGCAGGAAGCCGGTGTGGAGCTCGGACGAGGTTCGAGAATCTCGCGCAATCCGAGCACGCCCGGAACCAGGTCCGGCAAGTCGATTCCGGCCGCCTCCGTGAGCGGCTTCGTCATCTCGGCAACCTGTCGGCGTATGTCTTCTGCCGCAGACGCGGCCGTAGCCAGGATCAGATTCCCCAACGCTGCCGGCGAATGCTTGGCGTAAAAACTCCCCGAGAGATCGACTCCCACCACCGCCCCCGAGGCGTCGACGACGATTTCCACGCTGCCGTCACTCGAACGCGCGCTCGCCGTCGCTCGAGCGATCCTCTCCTGCAAGTCCGCCAGCGATCGAGTCCGCTCCAACAGAACGTGCTGCATCGAATCGATCTGAGCCCGAAGTACTTCGACTTGCCCCCGCATCGAACCAACATCCGCTGCACTCACGATGGCCCCCACCTTCGATAGATCGTGACACCTGATTCAGGCGCTCACGAGGTTCGACGCGAGAGGTGGCCGATCGGTTCCGTCAGCGTGAACGAAGCACGGGCGGATCGAATGCCTTGACCGGCGGCAGGGCCCCGTCGAATTTCTCGATCTGCACCAGAACGTGCTGGCCGGTGCACCCGTGCGAGAGTGACGACGTGCCGACGTCCGGTGTCAGAACGTTGGGATTGCCGTGCACACACAGAGAGTCGGGATCGGCAGGATCGAGCGGGTCGTACCAGGCACCGGTGGAAAGTTGGACGACGTCGCTCCGCAAGTCCGAGTCGACGATCACACCAGCAAGGCACGCTCCGCGATCGTTGAACACCCGCACCACGTCTCCTGCCGAGACGCCGCGCGCGGCCGCTGCATCGGGGTGCATACGAATCGGCTCGCGTCCCTGAATCTTCGACGCCTGGCTCGCAGCGCCGTGATCGAGTTGGCTGTGCAGACGCGTCTTGGGCTGATTGGCGATCAAGTGAAGCGGGAATTGCGAGGCTCGCGGTCCACCCAGCCACTCGTCGGGCTCGTACCAGCGCGGATGGCCGGCGCAGTCGTCGTAGCCGAAGGACTCGATGGTCTCGGAGAAGATCTCGATCTTCCCACTCGGAGTCGAGAGCGGATATTTCTCGGGATTCTCACGGAAGTCACCGAAGAGCACGAGGTTGTCTTCGGTTCGCATCCGGTAGTGCCCTTCTGCCCAGAAGTCCTCGAACGTCGGTGTGTTGCCGCCGTCTGCATCGACGAACGGCCGCCATTGACCGTAGAGATGCTCGATCCACTCCTGTGAGGATCGCCCCTCGGTGAACTGTTCCCCGAATCCGAGCGCAGAAGCGAGAGCGGCAAACGTGTCGTAGTCGTCACGCGAGTTCTCGAAAGGTGGAACGACCTGCTGCATCGCGACCAGAAGCGGGTCGTTTCGAGTGCAGCTCAGGTCATTTCGTTCGAGCGAGGTGGTCGACGGGACAACGATGTCGGCGTTGCGGGCCATCGGCGTCCAGTACGGATCGTGAACGACGATCGTGTCCGGACGCGCAAATGCCCGTCGCAGCCTCGGGAGATCCTGATGGTGGTGAAACGGATTGCCACCGGCCCAATAGACCAACCGGATGTCGGGATAGGTCAAGCGCCGGCCGTCGTAATCGAACTCCTCCCCGGGCGAAAGCAGCAGGTCGGAAATCGCGGCTACCGGAATGAAATCCGACACCGGATTCACACCTTGCGAGAAGGTCGGCAAGGGATACGGCACCGGAGCCAGACCCGGCTCGTTCATCGAACCGTAGCCGTGCCCGAAACCTCCACCCGGAAGCCCGAATTGGCCGAGCATCGCTGCGAGTGTCACGCCCATCCACGGTGCCTGTTCACCGTGTTTGATGCGTTGCAACGACCACGTGACGGTCACCAGCGTCCGGCCAGACGCCATTCTCCGAGCCAGGTCGGTGATGAACTCCGCCGACACACCGGAGATCTTCTGCGCCCAGCGCGGATCCTTCGGTACACCGTCGGAACGTCCGAGCAGGTAGTCCTCGAAGCGTTCGTAACCGACGCAGAAACGGCCCAGGAAATCGCGATCGTGCAGGTCCTCCGACGCCAGGACAAACGCCAGGGCAAGCATGATTGCAACGTCGGTTCCCGGAACGGGTGCGATCCACTCGCAGTCACCCTCGACGTCGTCACGCAACGGACTGAAGGAGACGATCTTTCCGCCGCGGGCACGAAACGCGTCGAGCGCCCCGCGCGTCGGATGATCGCTCGTACCACCGGCATTGACTCCGGTGTTCTTGATCGGCACTCCTCCGAACGAGACGAGGAGATCGGAGTGCTTCGCGATGACGTCCCACGACGTGGAGCGCGCGAACAACTTCGAGTGCGTTCCGACCACACGCGGCATGATGACGCCGGTGGCACCGAGCGAGTAGCTGTGAACTGACTTGGTGTATCCACCCAGCTGATTCAGAAATCGGTGAACTTGGCTCTGCGCGTGATGGAATCGGCCGGCGCTGGCCCAGCCGTACGAGCCGCCGAAGATCGCGTTGTTTCCGTGCGCGTCGACCACGCGACGCAGTTCACGCGAGAGGAGTTCGGTCAGTTCGTCCCAGGAGACCGAGACGAATTCGTCGGCTCCACGTCGGTCGCTGGGACCCGGCCCGTTCTCGAGCCAACCCCGACGCACCGCCGGGCCCGAAACACGAGCCCGACTGCGCACCGAACCGGCGAGGTTCCCGAGCATCGGCGAAGGATTCGCATCACCCTCGTACGGATGCACGGCGGTCACCTCGCCGGCGACCGATTCGGCGGTGAACATTCCCCAATGGGACATGTGTTGACGACGCCGGTTCGGTGCAGTTGTCACAGAAACTACTTTCGAAGCAGATCAGGGAAGGGAAAGGACCAGCTTCTCGATGTCCACGCGCGGGCCGGTGAAGAACGGCACCTCTTCGCGAACGTGCAAGCGAGCTTCGGTGGCACGTAGATCGCGCATCAGATCGACGATACGAATGAGCTCGGGTGCTTCGAACGCGAGAATCCACTCGTAGTCCCCCAGGGCGAAGGCCGGGACCGTGTTGGCGCGAACGTCCTTGTACGAACGAGCAGCCATACCGTGATCGGCGAGCATCTTGCGACGCTCCTCGTCGGGGAGCAGGTACCACTCGTACGAGCGGACGAACGGGTAGACGCAGATGTAGTCGCCCGGATCCTCACCCGCGATGAACGAGGGCACGTGGCTCTTGTTGAACTCCGCGGGGCGGTGCACCGCCGAGTTGCTCCAGATGGGAGCACTGGCCTGTCCGAGGACGGTGGTGCGACGGAAATCCGCGTACGCGGCCTGCAGTTCCTCGATGGTGGCCGCGTGGGTCCAGATCATGAAGTCCGCGTCGGCGCGCAGGCCGGCGACGTCGTAGATCCCGCGAACCACGACGCCCTTGTCTTCGAGACCCTCGAAGAACAAGCGGGCGTCCTTGACCGCAGCTTCCCGATCATCGCCCAGCACACCGGGTTCCACCTGGAACACGGAGAACATGAGGTAACGGATTTCAGAGTTCAGTTTGTCGAAATCAAGGCGTGCCATGGGTCTATCGTGCCACTCGCTCGAATATCCGTGTAGCCGCCGTCGTGCCGACTGCGACACACGCCGGAACCCCAACGCCGTGCAGCCACGACCCGGCCAGGGCGAGGCCGTCGAACTGCGTCATCCCGGACTCGATTTCAGCCACGATTTCCGTGTGACCTGGGGCGTATTGGGGAAGACCTCCGTGCCACCGCTGTACGAAGGTCGCGCCTGGCTCCTCGGTGATTCCGGTCACGGTCTCGAGATCGGCGCGCGCGAAGTCGATCAACTCACCATCCGGCCGGTCGACGATCTCCGATGCACCGAATCGACCGAACGACACCCGAACGAGGTGCTCACCGCGATCAGCGAGGTGTGTCCACTTTCGGCTCGACAGCGTGAACGCCTTGGCGGTCAGGTCGGCGTCGGTGGCTACCAGGATCCCTGAATTCTGCGGAAGTTCGACCTGCCCGGACAACCGGAGCGCCACCACCGCGGACGACGCCAGTTCGATCCGAGCGACGGTACTCGCAACATCCGCATCGACTCCGGCCAACAGCGCCGCCGCGCGCGGCGCCGGGACGGCCAGAATCACCGCGTCGACGCTTCCGAGCGGATCGACGTTCCAACCAGCCCCGTCGCTGCGCAACCCGGAAGCCTCGCCACGGACGAAGGTCGCGTCGGCGGCCTGCTGCAGCGCATCGAGCAGGATGCCGTACCCGTCTCTGAGCGCTCCGAACACCGGCCCCGGTGCAGGCGTCGGCAATGCGGCTGCGACTGCATCCGTGAGGCTCCGAGAGCCCGCATCGAGGGCCGCAGCGAGTGTCGGCAAAGCTGCACGCACGCCGATGGTCTCCGCCAGCCCCGAGTACACCCCACCGAGAAGCGGATCCACCGATCGGCTGACCACCTGATCACCGAATCGCTGCGAAACCAGTTCGGCAACACTGCAATCGGAACCGCGGGTCCACTCCAGCGGGACGCCGGCCTCGGCCGCTATGCGCGCCAGGGTCTGCTCGTCGACAAGATCTCGAACCGACTCCGCCGAAGCCGGGATTCCCATCAGGGTTCCGGTCGGCAACCGATTCAGTGAGCCCTGAGACCAGATCAACGGACTCAGGCCCGCGGGATAGACGATCTGATCGGTCAGTCCCAGCTCGGCGAGAAGCGCAGGAACTTCCGGCCGACGGGCGATGAAAGCCTCGGCACCGATGTCGATCGGGCCACCGCCCAGATCAATCGTTCGCAGCTTCCCGCCCAGCCGCGGTGAGTCGTCGACGATCGTGATGTCCGCTTCGGAGCCCAGACTGCGCCGAAGCCGGTACGCGGCAACCAGACCGGAGATTCCGCCTCCGATCACCGCGACCGACGGCCGAGTCGTTGTCACAGCGAGTGCACCAGCTCCACCGCCGAGGTGATCGCCGTGGGATCGGTGTCGGGAAGAACTCCGTGGCCGAGGTTGAAGATGTGGCCGATGGCACCGGCCTCGATCGCGCGGTCCCCTTCGGCGGCGATCCGGCGCACCTCACGATCGATCACCTCGGGGCCCGCGAACAGTACGGCGGGATCGAGATTGCCCTGCAGCGCCTTACCCGGACCGACACGACCAGCCGCGACGTCGAGCGGAATCCGCCAGTCGACACCCACGACGTCGGCGCCTGCCTCCCCCATCGCGCCGAGAAGTTCACCGGTGCCGACACCGAAGTGGATACGCGGGACGCCGGCAGCGGCAACCTCGGCGAACACTCGCTCGGAATGCGGCAGGACAAATTCCCGATAATCGGCCAGCGAGAGCGCGCCGGCCCACGAGTCGAACAGCTGGACCGCGTCGACGCCCGCCTTGAGCTGCGCCTGCAGGAAGCAGATCGTGGTGTCGGCCAAACTTCCGAGCAACGCGTGCCAGGTCTTCGGATCGGAGTGCATGAGCGCTTTGGTCTTCTCGTGGTTCCGGCTCGGACCACCTTCGACCAGATACGACGCCAGAGTGAACGGCGCTCCGGCAAAGCCGATCAGCGGCGTGGAGCCCAACTCGGTGGTGAGAAGCCGAACGGCCTGCGCGATTGCGCCTACCTCTTCGGGGACCAGTCGCGGGAGTGCTGCAACGTCGGCGATGGAGCGAATCGGATTGGCAACCACCGGTCCGACGCCGGCAACGATGTCGAGATCGATTCCCGCGGCTTTGAGTGGAACGACGATGTCCGAGAACAGGATTGCCGCGTCCACGTCGTGACGGCGCACCGGCTGCATCGTGATCTCACAGACCAGCGCCGGATCGAAACAAGATTCCAACATGCCGATCCCGGCGCGGACCTCGCGGTACTCCGGCAACGAACGCCCGGCCTGACGCATGAACCACACCGGCCGTCGACTCGGAGTGCGTCCGGTCGCCGCGGCAAGCAACGGTGCGTCGGGCAAGACTCGCCGAGCGCTGTACTCCGCCGACCCGGTAATGCCTGAATTCATGTTGTCCAACCCGCTCATCAGTCCTCGCGCTCTCCGCCAACGTGTGTCTTCGATCGACTCAATGCTGCCACGTCCCACACTCGGGATCGGACACCCGAGCGGTTCGTGAGCGGCCACACACCCGAGCCACACTCGGTCGGCGCGCCTCCACCTCCCCGCCCACATCCCCGACTAACGTCCTGACCTGTGACGACATCCGGATCGACAGCCGACCCGGCCGAGTTCCGTGCCGCCGTGGAGGCGATGACCGCTGCGCGGGTTCGGCCCGAGATAGAGGTCGGTCCCATCCGCCCGCCGCAGCGTCTCGCTCCGTACAGCCACGCGGTGGGGGCCGAGGTTCTCCACCCGGACTCCGACGTAGTGGCCGAGCAGTCCGAAGGTGACGCTTTCGGCCGCCTGATCCTGTTGTTCGATCCGGACGGCGACGAGGCGTGGAACGGCACCATGCGGTTGGTGGCGTACATCCAGGCCGATCTCGACGAAGCCGTCGCCGCGGATCCACTACTTCCCGAAGTAGCCTGGAGTTGGCTGGTGGACGCTTTGGAGGCCGGACCGGAACCTTTTGTGGCCCTGGGCGGTACGGTCACAGCTACAACTTCCGTGCGGTACGGCGACATCGCCGGGCCTCCGCGAGCCCATCAACTGGAGTTGCGAGCGTCCTGGACTGCAACTTCGTCCGAATTGGCTCACCACGTCGAGGCTTTCTGCGAGGTTCTCGCGTACGCGGCGGGGCTTCCGCCTGCCGGGATAACCACGCTGTCGCGGCAGAACGACTGACTCTGTCACTCGTTTGAGCATTCCCCCGGAAAAATACTAGAACCTGTTCTAGAATGAGTCATGCAACGTCTCAGCGGACTCGACGCGACCTTCCTCTACTTGGAAACACCGACCCAGCTATTGCACGTTTGTGGACTTGTCCTGCTCGACCCCACGACCATCCCGGGCGGCTACGACTACCGGAAGCTGCTTCGCGAGTTGGACTCGCGAATGGCCACCATGCCGACCTTCCGGCGCAAACTCAAAGATTCCCGTCTCAATCTCGACTACCCCGTGTGGGTCGACGATCACGATTTCGACATCGAGCGGCACTGCCATCGGACCGCGGTACCTGCTCCCGGCACACACGCGGAACTGGCAGAGCTCGCCGGACACATCGCGAGCCAACCGCTGGATCGTTCCCGACCGCTGTGGGAGATGTGGGTCATCGAGGGACTTGCCGACGGACAGATCGCCGTCATGTCGAAGATCCATCACAGCGCTGCCGACGGTGTCACCGGCGCGAACATCCTGGCTCAGCTGTGCAGTCTCGAACCGGATTCACCGGCGCTCGTGGATCCCACAGCACAGGGTGCGGGCGACGCGGGAACGCTGGACATCGCCATCGGCGGACTCATGGCCGTCATCGCCCGACCCGCAAGAATTGCCCGTCTGGTCCCCGGCGGAATCGCCATGCTCCCGAAGTGGGTGACGCGTGCGCGAAAGGGTGAAGCGATGCCTGCTCCGTTCACCGCGCCGCGGACCTCGTTCAACGGCGCGATCACCGGTCACCGCAACGTCGCGTTCAGCCAACTCGATCTCGCGAAGGTCAAAGCCGTCAAGGACCGTCACGGCGTCAAGGTCAACGACGTGGTTCTCGCGCTCTGCGCCGGGGCACTGCGTAAGTATCTGGAGGACCGGGACGAGCTGCCGGAGGATTCCCTCGTCGCCATGGTGCCGGTGTCGGTCCACGGCAAATCCGATCGTCCGGGCACGAACCAGATCTCGGGCATGTTCACGCAACTCGGCACCCAGATCGCCGATCCGGTCGAACGCCTGCACGCGATCAGCGATTACAACGCCACCTCGAAGAACCACAACGAGGCTCTGGGCGCGAACATGCTCCAGGACTGGTCGCAGTTCGCTTCGCCGGCGGTGTTCGGCGCCGCCATGCGCGTGTACTCGTCGCTCAAACTCGCCGAGCGTCACCCCGTCGTGTCCAACCTGGTCGTGTCGAATGTGCCTGGACCGCCGGTCCCGCTCTACTTCCTCGGTGCCCAGATCAAGGGAATGTTCCCGCTCGGCCCGATCTTTCACGGAGCAGGTCTCAACGTGACGGTGATGTCTCTCGACGGAAAACTCGACGTCGGCATCGTCAGTTGCTCCGATCTGGCCCCCGAATTGGACCAGCTCGCGCAAGGTTTCGGAGCCGCACTCGACGAACTGTTCGACGCTGAGGTGACAACCCCGGCCCCGACTGCGACGTAGAGTCAGTGACCATGTCCGAAGTCACCGATGATGCAACCGAGCCCACCTCCGACGTAGTTCCGCTGCTCGTTCCGCGTGACGGAGTTCCGGACGTCATCACCACTGCCGCCGGTGTCGCCGACGCCGCGGCCGCGCTGGCCTCCGGCCACGGCCCGCTCGCCGTGGACGCCGAGCGCGCATCCGGATTCCGCTATTCGGCACGGGCGTACCTGATCCAGCTTCGACGCGAAGGAGCAGGATCGTTCCTGCTCGACCCGATTCCGACAGCGCAAGACCTGCAGCCGTTGGCCGAGGTGATCAACCCGTTGCAATGGGTGCTGCACTCTGCCGATCAGGATCTCCCCGGCCTCGCCGAACTGGGCCTGACGCCGGCCGAGCTGTTCGACACCGAACTGGCCGGACGACTGGCCGGGTTCGAGCGAGTCGGACTCGCCGCGATCGTGGAACGAACCCTGCGAGTGGAACTTCGCAAGGGTCACGGGGCTGCGGACTGGTCGACACGTCCGCTGCCGGACGCCTGGTTGAACTACGCCGCCCTCGACGTCGAAGTGCTTCTCGAACTGCGCGACGCAATGGAAGCCGAACTCGAATCCCAAGGCAAGCTCGAGTGGGCGAAGGAAGAGTTCGAGTACATCCGTCTGGCCGGCCCGCCCAAGCCCAAACCGGACCGCTGGCGTCGTACGTCGCACATCACCTCACTCAAGACCACCCGTCAGTTGGCGGCGGTACGGGCGCTGTGGCAAGCGCGCGAGGATCTCGCACGCAAGCGCGACGTGTCTCCGAGTCGGGTTCTTCCTGACTCCGCGATCATCGATGCCGCTCTCAAAGATCCTCGGTCGCTGGATGCGCTCCGCTCGCTTCCCGTCTTCGGCGGACCACGTCAACGCCGTTATTCGCGTATCTGGATGGACGCACTGGAAGCCGCGCGCAGGCTCCCCGACAGCGAGCTTCCGCCGAAAACCCCGCCCATCGTCGGGCCGCCCGCTGCCGGCCGCTGGGCCCGCCAGGATCCAGCGGCGGCTGATCGGTTGACCGCGGCGCGCGCAGCACTGTCGGACCTGAGCAAAGAGGTTTCGGTGCCCGTGGAGAATCTGCTCCAACCCGACCTGGTCAGGCGCCTGTGCTGGGACTGGAAACTGGAACCCGACTCGGACATCGCCGAAGTCGAGAGTGCGATCGAGACCAAGCTCACTTCCGGTGGCGCACGTGGCTGGCAACGCACTTTGACCGTTCCCGTCCTCGCCGAGGCACTGAACTCCGTGGTCCCGGCCGAGCCCGAAGTGGAAGAGCCGGAATCCTGACCTGACCCCGGTGTGAGGTTGGAGCAATTCGGCACGTTAAGTTACCGGTCAGTAATGGGCAGTAGTACGCTCGATACGAGGCCGGACGCCTGGCCGTGATCGCCGAACCAACGTCTCACCGCCCTTCGGTGCGGTGGGCAGCTCCATCAGGAGGAATTCGCGTGGCTCCATCCACAAACAACCAACGCAACGTCGTCTTCGTCGACGGCATTCGCACCCCGTTCGGCAAGGCCGGCCCGAAAGGCATGTACGCCGACACGCGCGCAGACGATCTCGTCGTCAAGGCGATTCGTGAGCTGCTTCGCCGCAACCCGCAGCTCGATCCCGCACGGATCGACGAAGTTGCCGTTGCAGCCACCACGCAGACCGGCGACCAGGGCCTGACCATCGGCCGCACCGCTGCGATCCTCGCCGGTCTCCCCGAAACCGTTCCAGGATTCGCCATCGACCGCATGTGTGCCGGCGCGATGACCGCCGTCACCACGACCGCGTCGGGCATCGGCTTCGGCCAGTACGACGTCGTGATCGCCGGTGGCGTCGAGCACATGGGTCACCACCCGATGGGTGAGGGCGCAGACCCCAACCCGCGTTTCCTCGCCGACCGCCTGGTCGACCCGAGCGCCCTCGTGATGGGTAACACCGCCGAGAACCTGCACGACCGGTTCCCGACCATCACCAAGGACCGCACGGACGCCTACGCCGTCAACAGCCAGAACAAGTACGACGCTGCCAAGAAGGCCGGCTTCATCGCCGACACCCTGGTCCCCGTCGCCACCCGCAGTTCCGCGGGCTGGGGTCTGGCCACCGAAGACGAGCCGCCGCGCCCCGGAACCACCGTCGAAGATCTCGCGAAGCTCAAGACGCCGTTCCGCCCGGCCGGACGCATCACCGCCGGTAACGCAGCCGGACTCAACGACGGTGCCACCGCAGCACTGCTCGCCGGTGAGGACACCGCAGCCGAGCTCGGCCTGCCGGTCGGCATGCGCATGGTGGGCTTCGCCTACCAGGGCGTCGACCCCGCCGTCATGGGCATCGGCCCGGTTCCCGCCACTGAGAAGCTGCTGGCACGCACCGGCCTCAAGATCGAGGACATCGGACTCTTCGAGATCAACGAGGCGTTCGCCGTTCAGGTCCTCGCGTTCCTCGAGCACTACGGAATCGCCGACGACGACCCGCGCGTCAACCAGTGGGGCGGCGCCATCGCGTGTGGCCACCCCCTCGCTTCCTCGGGCGTTCGCCTGATGACGCAGCTCTCCCGCCAGTTCGCGACGCGTCCCGACGTGCGCTACGGCTTGACCACCATGTGCATCGGCCTCGGCATGGGCGGCACCGTCATCTGGGAGAACCCGAACCACGCTGACTACCAGGCAGGAGTCAACTAAATGTCTGATATTGCAACAGCATTCGCCGACGAGGTCGTGACGAACGCCTACACGAGGATCATCTCGGTCCCCGGCATCGAGGGCCCGTTTGCACTGATCACCCTCGACAACGGCTTCGACCACACCAAGCCGTCGTCCTTCGGTCCCGGCGGACTCGCAGCATTCGACGCCGCCCTCGACGAAGCCTTTGCCGCCAACCCGGTTGCCATCGCCGTCACCGGCAAGCCCTTCATCTTCGCCGCCGGCGCGGACCTCAAGGGTGTTCCCGCGATCACATCTCGTGAGCAGGGACTCGAGCTGGGCCGCTTGGGCCACAAGGTGTTCCGACGCCTGCGTGAGTCGTCCGTTCCCACGTTCGCCTTCATCAACGGTGTCGCTCTGGGCGGCGGCCTCGAGGTCGGACTGCACAGCCACTACCGCACGGTTGCCGCCAATGCGGGCGCACTGGGTCTTCCGGAAGCATTCCTCGGTCTGGTCCCCGGTTGGGGCGGAACGCAGTTGCTCCCCAACCTCGTCGGCCCGTCGAACGCCGTCACCGTGGGTATCGAGAACTCGCTGAACCAGAACAAGGTGCTCTCCCCCAAGAAGGCACTCGAACTCGGCGTCGTCGACGTCGTTCTCGACTCTGCCGACTTCATCGAGCAGTCCCTCGCCTGGGCGTCGCAGGTCCTCGCCGGCACAGTGACCCCCGCTCGCCCCGAGATCGATCGTGGCCAGGGCTGGGACGACGCGATTGCTCGTGCGAAGGCGATCGTCGACGGCAAGACCAAGGGCAACGCTCCCGGCGCCGTCAAGGCCGTCGAGTTGCTCGAACTGGCTCGCAGCACCGACATCACCGATGCCGCCTCGCTCGACAAGGGCTTCGCGGCCGAGGACGAGGCTCTTGCCGATCTTCTGCTGACGGACGAGCTCCGGGCTGGTCTGTACGCCTTCGATCTGGTGAACAAGCGCGCCAAGCGTCCCGCCGGAGCACCCGACCGCTCGCTCGCTCGTAAGGTCAGCGGCGTCGGCATCGTCGGCGCCGGCCTCATGGCCAGCCAGCTCGCGCTGCTCTTCGTCCGCCAGCTCAAGGTGCCGGTCATCCTGACCGACATCGACCAGGAACGCATCGACAAGGGTGTCGGCTACGTCCACACCGAGATCGAGAAGCTCCAGGGCAAGGGACGCCTGTCCCCCGACGCTGCGAACCGCCTCAAGGCGCTCGTCTCCGGCTCCCTCGACAAGGCCGCGTTCGCCAAGACCGACTTCGTCATCGAAGCCGTCTTCGAGAACATGGACGTCAAGAAGAAGGTCTTCGCGGAACTCGAGCAGTTCATTGCTCCCGAAACCATCCTCGCCACCAACACCTCTTCGCTCTCCATCACGGAAATGGCGTCCGGCCTCGAGCATCCCGAGCGTGTGGTCGGCTTCCACTTCTTCAACCCGGTGGCCGTTCTTCCCCTCCTCGAGATCATCAAGGGCAGCAAGACCGATGATGCCACTCTCGCAACGGCTTTCGCCACCGCGAAGTCGCTGAAGAAGTCCGCCGTCCTCTGCGGCGACAAGGCCGGCTTCGTCTTCAACCGCCTCGTCACCCGCACCTTGGGTGAGGTCATGTCCGCCGTCGACGAAGGCACCCCCTTCGACGTCGCAGACAATGCCATCGCCGAACTCGGCATGCCCATGTCGCCGTTCACCTTGCTGGCCCTCGTCGGACCCGCAGTGGCACTGCACACCGGTGAGACCCTGCAGGAGTCGTACCCGGACCGGTTCAAGAGCTCACCCGGACTCGAAGCACTCGTCGAGGCCCGCAAACCCGGCGTGTGGACCTGGGGCGAGAACGGTCAGGCCGTCGACCCCGAGGTCGCCGCACTGTGGCCGCAGGGTGACAAGGTGTCAACTTCGGAAGAGGTCCTCGAGCGCACACGTCGTGCATTTGCCGAGGAAATTCAGATCATGCTCGACGAGGGCGTCGTAGCGGCAGCCGAGGACATCGACCTCTGCCTGCTGCTCGGCGGCGGATTCGGATTCTGGAACGGCGGCATCACGCCGTACCTGGACCGGACCGGTACCTCCGAGGCCGTCAACGGCAAGCGCTTCCTCGCGCCCGGTGTTGCCAGCGTCTGAGTCAGTCGATCGACCCGTCACGGACGGCGTGCCCTCGGGTACGCCGTCCGTGGCGTTTGCGCAGGTTCAGAATAGGGTTCCCACATCGTCTTTCACGATGTTCTCGAGCGCACGCTCCGCGACGGCGGCGATGGTCATCGACGGATTGCACGCAGCGGAGTTTCCCGGCAGCAGAGCGCCGTCGAGCACGTACAACCCCCGCTGGCCCAGAACCCGCCCATCAAGATCGCACACCGAGTTCATGCAGGCACCGCCGAGGGGATGCCACGTGGAGGGCAGTATCGCGTTCGTGTCGGTGAGCAGTCCTCCTGCCGCGATCCGGTGGGCGGCCGGCCCGATGTGGCCTTGCTGGATCGCCGAATCCCCGTCCTTCGGCCAACGGAGCACCGCCTCACCCCGCGCCGAGTCGTACACGAACCGACCTCGGTCGTCGCTCACACCGAATCCGACCATCACCGTGCTGTGAGCGTCGAACGCAACGGGCGGGAACGACGCCTGAATGACGGTGAACGCATTATGCGGGTCGTCCCAGTTCCGGCTGCCGTAGACGACCGGCCCGCCCTGCGTCGCGCCGAAATTCTCGGCGAGATCCGACCAGATGTAGATCCGATCGGCATTGGTCCCCCACCCTGCGCCGAGCTCGTCCGGCAGATCCGTGATCCGCCCCGTTGCCGCGGCGCGGACCAGGAGTTTGGTGGTGTTCATGCTGCCGGCAGCCATGACGAGCGCATCCGTCGTCAAGATCTTGTTCTCGAGAATCTTGCCGGAAATGTCGGTCCGGTCCACGTACACGCGCCACCGTCCGTCGGCAGCCCGCTCGACATCGGTGACCTGGTGCAGAGTCTCCACATTCACCAATCCGGTCGCTTCCGCAGCCGCAATGTAGGTGACATCCACCGAATGCTTGCCACCGTTGTTGACACCGAGCGCGCCGTCACCGTTGGTGTAAGACGGCTTCATCTCACCCCTCAGTTCGGCCAACGCGAAGTTCCAGTCGATCGGCATCGGAATCTTCGACACGGGTAGACCGGAACGCGTTGCGTTACGCGCGAATACACGTGCCGCCTCGTAGTTCGGGCTGGAAATCAGTTCGTCTGGTGCAGTTTCCACTTGCAGCATCCGTGCCACCCGCGGGTAATGGACGCGGCCCATTCGTGCGTAATCGAGCTCCTCCGGAAAGTGCGTGTTGAAGACCGCTTCTTCCGGTTGCAGCGTCATCCCTTGGTACACAAGCGATCCGCCGCCCACACCGGCTGCGCAGATCGCGGTCATGTTCTCACCGGTCACCGTCTCCAACAAACCCGCGTATGGCTCGAAGATCGCCGGCCTGCCGAACAGAGTCGGGTTGGACTGATGCCAGAGGATGCGCTTGTCCGGGCTGGCGGGGTGCGGGAAAGTTTCGGCATTCGGCCCGGTCTGCCACCGAATCCCTCTCTCCAGCAAAGTGACCGGAACCCCCGCCTCGGCCAGGCGAAGTGCCGTCACCCCGCCGCCGAACCCCGATCCGATAACCACGACACGGTGCACTTCACGTGTCAGCGGAATCCCTGTTGCAGCCCTGGCAGTGCGTGGCGCCATCATCGCGACTCCCACGGCGGCCGTACCGGCCAAGAACGATCTACGTTTCACTCCGGACATGACTGGTGCTCCCTCGAAGAATGTCGCCAGAGAATTCCGGGCACGCCAAAACTAGACACTCTGACGCTCGAGTGTCAAGGTTTTGGCGGAGCAGGCAAGGAACTACGAGGTCGACCGGATTGCGGGCCCGAGCCACCTCGAGAGAAAGGCCCGCAAGGAGTCGTCGGAATGTACGAGGTCACTGTCGAATGCAACAACCGAAAGCCCCAGTCGCACGGCAATTTCCACTATCTCATCCAACTCCGCCTCGGTGGCGAGGCCACGTTCGACCATAGGGGTGAGCATCTGACCAGCGAAAGGTATTGCTCGACTCATCATTTCGAGATCGAAGACAGGGTTTCCCCGCTCGGCGAGGAGCAGAGTCGCGAGCACCGGGTGAGCACGCACGGCAGTTCGCGCGGCAACGATGAATTCGACGACGTAATCACACGCCGTGTCGACCGACTCCACCTGTGCCGTGATCTCCCCGAGAACCTCGACAGCGAGACCGCCCATCGCCTGGGAGACGACCTCCTCACGTGTGCCGAAAATCGAGTACACCGTCTGGCGCGAGACACCGGCCGCGGTGGCAACTGCGGCAATGTTCACAGCCTCGAATCCGCCACCTTCGATCAGTCCGAGGGCGGCGCCGAGAATCTTCTGCTGTGATCGCACGAGGAAAGTATTGCCCACCGAAACGGTGCACTGAGAAACGCGGTCCAGATCCGACTCCCACCTGCATAAACGGCACAATCGGTTTCGTTTGGCTGCCGAAATTCAGTAGGTTAGGCTGCCCTTCATGAAAACTTCTGTTCGGGGCTTCACTGCCCTCGGTGCGGCTGCAATCGCGGTCACCGCACTTGTCTCGTGCTCCTCGGATTCAGGCACATCCACGCCATCCCAAGGTACGGGCGGATTCCCCGTCAGCATCGAGAACACCTTCGGCACCACGACCATCGACTCGAAGCCCGAGCGCCTCGTCACCCTCGGATGGAACGCGCAGGACATCCTGTACGCACTCGATCTGACTCCGGTCGGACAGCCCAAGTACACCTACGGCGCGGACGACAACGGCGTCATGCCCTGGGCGCAGGACTACTTCGACGCGGACAAGACAACGCTCTTCGACATGCCGGCCAGCGGAGAACCGCCGATCGAGTCCATCGCGTCGTTGACCCCCGACGTCATCCTCGCGCCGTACGAGGGCTTCGAGGAATCCGTCTACAACCAACTGAGCAAGATCGCACCGACGGCCGCCTACCCCGGCGCGGCCTGGCAGACATCCTGGCAGGACCAGACCCGCATCGTCGGCAAGGCAGTCGGCAAGAGCGAAGAGGCCGACAAGCTCGTCGACGGCCTCGACGCGACTCTCGCCGATACCGCCACAGCCCACCCGGAGTTCGCCGGAAAGACATTGGCAGTGGTCAACTTCGACACCGATTCGAGCAACATCAACGTCTATCTGCCCACTGATCCGCGGGTCCAGGTGCTGACCGAACTCGGGTTCGTCAACGCACCGGGCGTCGAGAAGCTAGCCGCGGACAATGCAGGTGGATCGTTCTTCAAGACGATCTCCTACGAGAACATCGCCGACATCGACGCCGATGTGATCGTCGGCTTCACCGACGGCTCCGGTGATCCGTCCGGCATACCCGCAGTCGGTGGACTCGGCGCGGTCAAGCGTGGATCCACCGCATTCCTCAGCGACACCCGGGTCATCGGCGGACTGAGCAACGTCAACGTCCTGAGCACGCCGTGGGTCCTCGGCCAGATCACACCGACGTTGAGCGAAGCCGCAAAGCGCGCCTCGGCCTAGAAACGAGATTTTCCCGACAACCCTCTCCGGCGTGATCCGTATCGAACGGCTCGCCGGAGAGGCGGGTGAGCCGGAAATTCATGGCGAAGGATCTCGAAGACTTCGCAGCAAAAGCCGAGCGTCTCTCGGGCGAGTAAAGCGCCCTCACCTGCACTTACCATATTGTTTGCATACTAACTGCAATCAATACGACATTACCGTGTCAAGCTGATTCTCTGCGGGAATGGACTCAGCTGGGTAACGGCGCGTGAGTCCCCGCCAAATCTGTCCCGGTGGGCGTAGCGTGCAGAGTGCTCGCGGATGGATCGGCGCATCGGGGTGTCGACCGTAGGGCCTTTGAGGGGGCAGGAATGGCATTCAGCGGAACCGCCTCCGGCGGAGGATCAGGCGCTACTCGCGCCGACGTCGGACATGCAGTGCTCTTCGCCGGCGCCGCCGCGCTCGGCGGTTTTCTGTTCGGATACGACACCGCCGTCATCAACGGGGCGGTCGGTGCGATCCGAGACAAGTACGACATCGGCGCCTCGGGCACCGGGCTCACGGTCTCACTGACTCTGCTCGGCGCAGCACTCGGCGCCTGGATCGCAGGCACACTCGCCGACCGACTCGGCCGCATCCGCGTCATGCAGATAGCCGCGGTGTTGTTCATCATCGGCGCCGTAGGCTCCGCAATTCCGTTCAGCGTCTACGACCTCACGTTCTGGCGCGTGGTCGGCGGCCTGGCAGTGGGTTTCGCGTCAGTCATCGCCCCGGCCTATATCGCGGAGATCTCCCCCGCCGCGATTCGCGGACGTCTCGGCTCGATGTACCAACTGGCGATCGTTCTCGGAATCGCCGTGTCGCAGTTGGTCAATTACGCCCTCCAGGCCGCGGCCGGTGGTGATCGCAATCAGATCGCAGGCCTCGAAGCCTGGCAGTGGATGCTGATGCTCGAGGCGGTTCCCGCAGTCCTGTACCTGATCATGACAACCACGATTCCCGAATCTCCACGGTTCCTCGTGGCGCAGGGCAAGGACGATCGTGCTCGCAAGATCATCTCCGATCTCGAAGGTGGAGATCACGACGCCGTCACCGAACGCATGAACGAGATCCGCGAATCTCTGACGGAGAAGCAAGCCAAGACCACAGTCCGCCAACTCTTCTCGAAGCGGCTCGGGGTCTCCCATCTGGTGTGGGTCGGTATTGCACTCGCCGCATTGCAGCAGTTGGTCGGTATCAACGTGATCTTCTACTACTCGAGCACCCTCTGGCAGGCGGTCGGATTCGGCGCCGACCGATCCCTGCTGATCAGCGTCGTGAGCGCCTTGGTCAACATCGTCGGTACATTTGTCGCCATCGCCGTCATCGACCGGGTCGGTCGAAAGCCGCTGTTGTTGGTCGGTTCCGCCGGTATGGCCATCTCACTGGGCACCGCGGCGTTCTGTTTCCATTCGGCAACAGTGACCAAGAACGAGATCGGCGAATCTGTGGCCACGCTGACCGGAGCGAACGCGACTATCGCACTTATCGGTGCGAACGCATTCGTATTCTTCTTCGCTCTGTCCTGGGGCCCGGTGGTCTGGGTGTTGATCTCCGAGATGTTCCCCAACCGCGTGCGTGCTGCAGCAGTAGGAATTGCGACCGCCACCAACTGGGTCGCGAACTTCCTGGTCTCCTGGACGTTCCCGGCACTGGCCGATTGGAATCTGTCGTACACCTACGCCGGCTACGCCGTCATGGCAGTGTTGTCGCTGTTCGTCGTCCTGAGGTTCGTGAAGGAAACGCGAGGCAGCACACTCGAATCCGTCCAGTAGCGAGCTCTCACGATTTCACCGAAAGCGGTGGCCCTCGGATTGATCCGTGAGCCACCGCTTTTCGAGATCGTAGTGAAGATTATCGTGAGACGAGCTGTCAGCCTTGCGCGACTTCACCTTGAGCCGACGCCGAGGACGCGTCTTCCTGGACGTGGACGCCGACGCTGCCCATCCCCGCCACCCAGCCGGTGATCTTGCGGGAGAGGTCCTGAGCCGTGAGTCCGAGTTCCTTGTGGATGGCCTCGCGGCTGGCGTGATCGAGGAACTGCTGGGGAACGCCCATGTCGCGGCACGACGTGTGCACTCCGGCTGCCCGCATCGCGGCCGAGACCGTCGAACCGATGCCGCCGTGCAGACCACCGTCTTCGATGGTGACCACGAGGGCGTACTTGTCCGCCATCTTCACCAGCGAATCCGCGACCGGCAGAACCCACCGCGGATCGACGACGGCAACCGAGATGCCCTGCTTGTCGAGCCGCTCGGCAATCTCGAGTGCCAGGGATGCAAACGGGCCCACCGCGACGAGGAGCACGTCGCCGCGCTCACCCTCGCTGGACTTGAGAACGTCGACCATTCCGTCGAGTCGCTTCACGGCCGGAATCGCTTCGGGTACAGCGCCCTTCGGGAAACGAACGACGGTTGGGCCGTCGTCGACGAGAAGTGCCTCGTCCAGCTCTTCCCGCAGTGTGTCGGCGTCACGCGGTGCCGCGACGCGGATTCCGGGGATGATTCCGAGCAGCGAAAGATCCCAGACCCCGTTATGGCTGGCACCGTCGACTCCGGTGACCCCGGCGCGGTCGAGCACGACTGTCACCGGTTGCTTGAGTAGAGCGACGTCCATCAACAACTGGTCGAAAGCCCGATTGAGGAAGGTCGAGTAGATAGCAACGACGGGGTGAAGTCCGCCCAGTGCAAGACCGGCGGCCGAGGTCATCGCATGCTGCTCGGCGATACCGACGTCGAAGATCCGATCGGGGAACTTCTCACCGAAGGCCGCGAGGCCGGTGGGCCCGGCCATCGCCGCGGTGATGGCGACGATGTCCTCACGACGCGAAGCCTGCTCGATCAACGCGGCCGAGAAGACCGACGTCCAGTCCGGCGCGGACGACTTGGTGCCGCGACCGGTGACGGGATCGATGACACCGGTGGCATGCATCTGGTCGGCCACGTCGTTCTCGGCGTGTGCGTAACCGTTGCCCTTACGAGTGACGGCATGCACGATGACCGGTCCGCCGTAGGCCTTCGCCCGGCGCAATGCCGATTCCATGGCGGCTTCGTCGTGTCCGTCCACCGGTCCGAGGTATTTGATACCGAGATCGGTGAACATGACCTGAGGGCTGACCGCGTCTTTGAGACCCGCCTTCATTCCGTGCAGGACGGAGTACGCGGTGCGCCCCACCCAGGGCAGTCTCTTGACCATGCGTCGGCCACTGTCGAGGGCGCGCTCGTAACTCGGCGCAGTGCGCAGTGCCGAGAGATGGTCGGCGAGTCCGCCGATGGTCGGTGCGTACGAGCGACCGTTGTCGTTGACGACGATCACCACCGAACGGTCCTTGCCTGCCGCGATGTTGTTGAGAGCTTCCCAACACATTCCGCCGGTCAGCGCGCCGTCACCGACGACGGCAACTACGTGGCGATTCTGACCCGTCAGCGCGAAGGCCTTCGCGAGGCCGTCGGCATAGGACAACGCGGCGGAAGCGTGAGAAGACTCGACCCAGTCGTGTTCGCTCTCGGCGCGGCACGGATACCCGGACAGTCCACCCTGCTTACGCAGAGTGTCGAACTGATCCTGACGACCGGTGAGGATCTTGTGTACATAGGCCTGATGGCCCGTGTCGAAGATGATCGCGTCCTGCGGCGAGTCGAAAATTCGGTGCAGTGCGAGGGTCAACTCCACGACGCCCAAGTTGGGCCCGAGGTGACCACCGGTCGCAGCGACCTTCAGCACGAGGAACTCACGAATCTCGTCGGCCAACTCCGTCATCTCGGCGTGGCTCAACTGACGTAGATCGTCAGGACCCTGAATGCGGGCAAGAACACCCAACGAGATCGCTCCCTCCGTGCTTCACAGCTGCACCGGTGCGCGCCGCGGCTGTCTTCGCGACAGTGCTGCCAGTCTACGGAGCGTTCCGGCGAACCGACACGCGGACTCGGCCCGATTCCGGTGTGACTTCGCGTAACAGCGAAATCCCGCGGATCGCTCGTGATCGCAATCACAGACAAATGGGATCCGTCGCGATCGACTCGGCAACTCTTCTTCCACAAAACGACCGCCATGTCAGCTTAAGGTCGACGTATGGGAACTGTGGTCGACGACCTGATAACGCGAGTGTTCGACGAAGTCCGATCACTCGACGAAGGCGAGTTGGCCGACTACATCCCCGAACTCGCGGCGGTCGCCCCCGATTCGTTCGGAATCTGCATCGCCACCGTAGACGGTTACGTCTACGAGATCGGTGACTCGCGAATCCCGTTCACCATTCAGTCGATCTCGAAGCCCTTCACCTACGCCTTGGCTCTCGCCGATCGAGGAAGCGAGGCGGTTGCCGCGAAAATCGACGTCGAACCATCCGGCGAGCCGTTCAACGAAATCAGCCTCGACCCGCTCACCGAACGGCCACGAAACCCCATGATCAATGCCGGGGCTATCACCGCTGCATCACTGGTTGCCGGACCGAATCCCGAGGCCCGCTTCGAGCGCATCCGCTCGGCGTACTCGCGATACGCAGGCCGCGAGCTGACCTTCAACGAAGCCGTCTACACCTCCGAGGCCCGCACCGGTCACCGCAACCGTGCGATCGGCCACATGCTGCGATCCTTCGACGTCATCACCGGCAATCCCGACGAGGCCGTCGACCTGTATTTCCGTCAATGCTCGATCGACGTGACCTGCCGCGACCTGAGTCTGATGGCTGCGACGATGGCGAACAACGGTGTCAATCCGCTCACCCACGAGCGCGCGCTGGCACCCGCAGGCGTCGAACAGGTCCTCAGCGTCATGGCTACGTGCGGAATGTACGACGGCGCCGGCAAGTGGCTGGTAGAGGTCGGATTGCCGGCCAAGAGCGGTGTCGGCGGCGGAGTGCTGGCGGTTCTGCCGGGCCAGATCGGCATCGCCGTGTACTCCCCCAGGCTCGACGTTCACGGCAACAGTGTTCGCGGAGTTGCTTCTGCCCGGGCACTGTCGAAGGAACTCGAACTGCACTTCCTCCACGTGACGCGGGCGTCACGCTCGTCGATCCGGGCCAGATACAGCGTCATCGAAGCACCGTCGCGAGTACGACGCACCCCGACCGAACAAGCCGTGCTCGACGACGTCGGCAAGCGCAGCCGGGTCTACGAACTGCACGGCGATCTCCTCTTCACCGGTGCCGAATCGGCGGTCCGCGAAATCGGCTCGGTGGACGAGGGCCTCGAAGTTGTCGTCATCGACGTCCGCCGCGTCGACGACGCCAGCGACGTCGCGGTACGCATGATCACTGCGCTGCAGGTTCAGCTGGCCGCGCAGGCTTGTGCTGTGGCCGTCGTCGATCCGCAAGGACTGCTGGGACAACGAAGTTCGAGCATCGACCCCGCCAGAAGAAGTGGTCGGGTTTTTGCGGATCTCGATTCCGCCATGCAGTGGTGCGAAGACACGCTGCTTGCGGTGCATTGTGAGGCCGATCGGCAGGCGTCGACGATCTCGATCGAGGACCACCCAGTTCTCGATGCTCTGTCCGCGGCGCAGATCGAGGGATTCTCCGCAGAACTGGAGACGCGAACCTATGCCCGCGGCGAGAAGATCGCCCGCCGAGGCGAAGCGGCCTCGGGGTTCTATCTGATTCTCAGTGGCCAGGTCAGCACCATGTTCACCGACGCGCACGGGGTCGAGCACCGCATCACGACGCTCTCCGCCGGAATGACGTTCGGCGAGATGACGATGTTCCTCGACACTCCGTTCCTCAACGACATCCGCGCCGATTCCACGGTCACCGTGGCCGTGCTGACTCCGGAGCGATATGCAGAACTGACCGCACAGGCACCCGAGTTGAAACTTGCGCTTCTCGAACGACTGGCTGCGGGCGCCTACGAGCAATTGGACCTGATGTTGCGGAGTGTCATATCCGCCGGACGAATCGGATAGGAACCACACGTGCCCACCACCGCCTTCACCTCGGATCCGTCCACTGTCACGGTAACCGGAACCGCCACTGCAACAGCTGTTCCCGACATCGTGCGATTGACGATCGGAGTATCGGTGACACAGACGGCCGTTTCCGACGCGTTCGACGCCGTCGCGCGTCTGTCCACTGCCCTGACCGAGACCCTGCACGCGCGCGGTGTGCGCGGAGCGGACCTCACCACCGCCGGGCTGAGCGTCCATCCGCAGACTCACTGGAGCGACGGAGGCCGCCAGGAGACAACAGGATTCACGGCATCGACAACTTTCCGAGTCGTACTGCGAGAGCTGGAGCCGGAAGCGGCGAACTCCCCCGCTGCCGTCATCGCGGCATGTGTATCGGTGGGTGGCGACGCGATTCGGCTCGACGGACTGGAGTTCGATCTCGACGACCGCAGCGATCTGGCGACAAGAGCACGCGAATTGGCCTGGACGGCAGCCGAATCGAAGGCCAGACAGTTCGCAGGCCTGGCAGACAAAGATCTGGTCGAAGTCCTCGAGGTGCTCGAGGACTTCGACCAGATCGTGCCGATGCGCGGACGTGTCGCGGCGATGAAAGCGGATTCGGCCCCGATAGCCGTCGAACGCGGAGAGATCGAAGAATCGATCTCGGTCCGCGTTCGATGGGCTATGGCGTGACAACAGTAGTTCAGAAGACGCTGCCGGCAGTAGACCAGCCGGGCATGCGGATCAGCGAGTGAGGTTCTTCTCTTCGCGCTCGTCTTCGTACTTCTGCTCGGCGTCGGGGGTTGCCATGTCGATGGTGGTGCGCAACGGACGGTTCGGGATGAAGATGACCGACACGAGCGTGACCACGGCGACGACGGCTGCGACCAGGAAGATCCGTCCTGTTGCGTCGCCGTAGGCGAACCGAACGATCTGCGAGACGAAGTCAGGCATATTGCTCAGGTCGAGGCCGTCCTGGAGGCTCTTTCCAGCTACTGCCTGCTGCTCGGGCGGCAAGGTGGAGACCGAATCGACTGTCAGCGTCTTGACGCGGGTCGCGAGAATCGAACCGAGCACCGACACGCCGATCGCGCCGCCGAAGGTGCGGAAGAACGCCACGATACTGCTGGCCGCGCCGATGTTCTCGACGCTGACCGTGTTCTGCACGGCGAGAACGATGTTCTGCATCAGCATGCCGGTACCGAGACCCACGATGGCGATGAAGATTCCGATTGTCCACAGGCTGGTTGCGTGGTCGATCGTCGACAGCAGCCCGAAACCGACCAGCAGCAGAACTGCGCCGGCGACGATGAAGGGCTTCCACTGACCGAACTTGGTGATCAGCTGGCCCGAGCCGACCGAGGCGACGAGCATGCCAGCGACCATCGGAATGGTGAGCAATCCGGCTTCGGTGGGATCGAATCCGCGTGCGGTCTGGAAGTACTGCGTCAGGAACGTCGTCGCGCCGAAGAGGCCGACACCAACTGCGATCGAGGCGATGATCGCGAGAGCCGTTGTGCGCTCGGTGATGATCTTGATCGGCAGGATCGGATCCTTGACCTTGGATTCGACGAACATCGTCAGGCCGAGCAGGGCCAGACCACCGATGACGAAGAAGGCCGACTCCTTCGAGAACCAGGCGTAGTAGTCGTCCTGACCGGCAAACGAAACCCAGATCAGCAGGACGCTGACACCGGCGGTGAGCAAGGTGGCGCCCATCCAGTCAATGGAGACGTTGTCCTTCTTCACGGTCTCGACGTGCAGTGTGCGCTGAAGCAGGAACAATGCGATGACTGCCAGCGGAACACATACGTAGAAGCACCAGCGCCAGCCGGCAGTGTCCACGAGGACGCCGCCGAGGATCGGTCCACCGGACATCGAGACGGCCATGGCCGCACCCATGTATCCGGAGTAGCGACCGCGATCTCGCGGCGGGATGATCGTGCCGATGATGGCTACGACGAGAGCGGTCAGACCGCCCATACCGATGCCCTGGATGACACGCGCACCGAGCAGCAACGGAACGTTGTGCGCCGCGCCGGCGATGACCGAGCCGATCACGAAGATGACGATCGCGGTCTGGACCAGGACCTTCTTGTTGTAGAGGTCGGCAAGCTTGCCCCAGATCGGCGTCGACGCCGCGGTGGCGAGCAACGCTGTCGTGATGATCCAGGCGTACTGCGTCTGAGTTCCGTGCAGTTCACCGATGATCGTGGGAAGCGCTGTGGAAACGATGGTGCTGCTGAGCAGCGCGGTGAACAGCGCTGCGATGAGTCCGGTGAGTGCTTCGAGAATTTCGCGGTGAGTCATCGCGCCCGCTTCGCGAGCCGATCCGTCACCTCCGGTACTTGCCCGGGTTTCTCCTACTGTTGCTGCCATGTGCCTTATCTCCCAATACTTTCTACGCCCGTGTGCGGAACTGCCGGTGAGGCCTGCCGATTCGATGCGCCGAACGTCTCGTTGAGACGTTGCAGCGATGTCACTGCGGCCATGGCCTCTTCCTGGCTCCAGTCTTCGAGCATGTTGCGCAAACGCGCCGCACGCCGCTGCGTGGTTCTCCGTAAAACGTCGTGTCCCTCTTCCGATACTCGGATGCGGAACGCCCGCTTGTCAGCCGGATCGGGATTTCTCTCGACATACCCAGCGTCGACCAGATCCGACATTTGTCGGCTGAGCGACGACTGACTGACACACAGATCGACGGCCAATTCGTTCTGTCGGCACTCCCCACGCGCTGCCAGCATGAACAACACACTGACCAGCGCAGGCGGCAGCAGGCTGTCTGCACCGGTGGTGACCGCGGCTCGCAGCGATCTGCCGAACATGAAGATCGTGTCGACGAGCGCTTGGGCCGTCTCCGGCTGTACCGACATTGCCTACCCCTGAATTCGAGTGGCCCGAACGAGCCGTGACTTGAAAACGGAAAACTACTTGCAGAACGAAACTATACGATTAGTTGCGTAATGCAAGCAACTGTTGTGAACGCGAGAAGCGTCACACCGTTTCAGGGAAAGATTTCGGGACGTCTCAGCGTTCGAGAAGCGCGATGCACTCCATGTGGTGAGTCTGAGGGAACGCGTCGAACGCCCGGAGGCCACCGATTCTGAAGCCCTGCTCCAGGTAGAGGCCGATATCGCGACCGAACGACGCCGGGTCGCACCCGATGTGGACTATCCGCTCAGCGCCCGTTGAGGCGAGAGCTTCCACGACCTGACGGCCGGCCCCCGCACGTGGCGGGTCGAGTACGACGACAGCAGGCGAACGCTCCAGATCCGCGATGATGTTCTCGACGCGGGCGCTGTGGAAGCGCACCTGACCGAGATCGGACAGCGCTGCCTGCCCGTCCGCGACTGCACGCGCCGAAGATTCGACCGACTCCACCACGCCGGACGGACCGACAAGCTCGGCGAGCGCAGCTGCGAACACGCCGACACCGCCGTAGAGATCCCAGGCCGTGTCCGCGGTAGCGGCTCCGGCCCACTCCCCGACCACCTGTGAGTACGCGGCCGCAGCGCCGCGATGGGCCTGCCAGAAACCGGTCGCGGCCAGCGCCCATTCTCGACTGCCGACGCGCTCGATCACTGTGTCCGATCCGATGGCAACTCGGGTCTTTCGCGGGCCGCCGCTTGCCGCTCGGCGTGCCATCGCGCCGCGTCGCCCGGGCGTCCGCCGTCCCGTCCTGGACACCGCGGGTGCCGCGATTTCCACGACGTGCCGCTCGCCGGCAGCGTCGAGAACGACCTGCAGCTCGCTACCTGGCGCCCACTGCGCACCGCCGAGACCGTCGTACGCGCTCTGATCGATCTGGGTGCACCGGAGGTCTGTGACGATCCGGTTGCTGCGGTACGCGTGGTATCCGGCGACACCGTGCCCGTCCACCGCCAACCGGACTCGCGTGCGCCAACCCGTTCCGTCTCCGGTTCCGGGCAGTTCCTCTACCTCGACGTCCGATTCGACACGAGCCAGTCGCAGAAGCTGCTCCCGCACGACCGAGGTCTTCATCTCACGTTGGACGCTCAGATCCGCGTGCGAGTAGTCGCAGCAGCCCGCCCCGCCCGGGCCGGAGATCGGGCATGTCGGATCGATCCGATGCGGAGAAGCGTCGAGAACGGTGATCGCGTCGGCGCGGCAGAACGATCCGCCCTTGTCCTCGGTCACCCGGACCAGCGCCCGCTCCCCCGGCAAACCGTGACGGACGAACACGACCCGCCCCTCGTGCCGGGCGACGACGAACCCGCCGTGACCGGGGTTGCCCAGATCGACCTCGAAGGTCTGTCCGGTCCAATTCTCACTCAACGAACTACGCCTGCCATTTCGATGTTGCCGATCATTTTTCGCCGGTGATCATTTCTCGCCGGTGTCGTAACCGCGACGCGTGGCACCTGCGGTCTTCTCGATGTCGAGCGGCTTCGCCTTTGCCGACGAACTCAGCTGCCACGGAACGCTCGTCACCATCACGCCGGGCTGGAAGAGCAGGCGGCTCTTGAGGCGGAGCGCACTCTGGTTGTGCAGGATCTGCTCCCACCAGTGTCCGACGACGTACTCGGGAATGAAGACGGTGACGACGTCACGTGGGGCATCGCGTCGTACACGCTTGACGTAGTCGAGAACCGGCTTGGTGATTTCGCGGTACGGCGACTCGATCACCTTGAGCGGAACCGTCACGTCACTCTTCTCCCACTCCCGCACGAGTGCGCGGGTGTCCGGCTCGTCGACGTTGACCGTGATGGCTTCGAGGGTGTCCGGTCGCGTGGCTCGCGCGTAGGCGAGAGCTCGCATCGTCGGCATGTGCAACTTCGAGACGAGCACGATCGAGTGCGTGCGGCTGGGCAGTACGCCGTCCCACTCCTGCTCCTCGAGCTCGGCTGCGACGCTGTCGTAGTGCTTGCGGATCATCTTCATCACGATGAAGATCGCGACCATCGCGACGATGGCGATCCATGCGCCGGCAGCGAACTTGGTGATCAGAACGATGATCAAGACGGTGGCGGTCATTGCCAGACCGATCGAATTGATCACTCGCGAGCGCTGCATACGGGCCCGTTGCGCCTTGTCGGTCTCGGACTTCAGATGCCGAGTCCAGTGCTTGATCATGCCCGTCTGGCTGAGCACGAACGAGACGAAGACGCCGACGATGTACAACTGGATGAGCTTGGTGACCTCGGCGCCGAACACCACGACGAATGCGATGGCAGCACCGGAGAGGAAGAGGATTCCGTTGCTGAATGCCAGTCGGTCGCCGCGCGTGTGCAGCTGACGCGGTAGGTACCGATCCTGCGCCAGGATCGATCCGAGTACCGGAAATCCGTTGAACGCGGTGTTCGCGGCCAGAACCAGGATCAGTGCCGTGACGATCGCCATGAAGAAGAAACCGATCGGGAAACCACTGAACACGGCTTCGGCGATCTGCGCGATCAAGGTCTTCTGATGGTAGCCCTCCGGCGCTCCGAGCAGCTGTTCCTGCGGATTGTGTGCGTAGACGATGCCGATCTTCTGAGCCAGGATGATGATGCCCATCAGCAGGACGATGGCGATCGACCCGAGCAGCAGCAAGGTCGTGGCAGCGTTGCGCGACTTCGGCTTCTGGAACGCCGGTACGCCGTTGCTGATGGCCTCGACGCCGGTCAGTGCGGCACAGCCCGAGGAGAATGCGCGGGCGATCAGGAACGCGAAGGCAATTCCGTACAGATGCGAATCCTCGGCGTTGAGCGTGAACGACGACGATTCCGCGTGCACATCCTCGCCGAGGACGTAGATCCGGAAGAATCCCCACCCGAGCATCAGGAACATGCCGACGATGAATGCGTAGGTCGGAATTGCGAACGCGGTCCCCGATTCACGGATACCGCGAAGGTTGACCGCGGTCAGCAACACGATCGCCGCAACTGCGAACAACACCTTGTGCTGCGCGACGAACGGTAGCGCCGAGCCGATGTTCGACGCCGCCGACGAGATCGACACGGCGACCGTCAGCACGTAGTCGACCATCAGCGCACTACCGACGGTCAGACCGGCGGTCGGGCCGAGGTTGACCGTCGCGACCTCGTAGTCGCCGCCACCGGAGGGGTATGCGTGGACGTTCTGGCGGTAGCTCGCCACCACCACAGCCATGACGATGGCGACGGACAATCCGATCCAGGGGGTGTACGCATACGCGGAAATACCCGCGACGGAGAGAACCAGGAAGATTTCTTCGGGGGCATACGCGACGGACGACATCGCGTCGGACGCGAAGACCGGTAGTGCAATTCGCTTGGGTAGCAGCGTGTGCCCGAGTTTGTCGCTTCGGAACGGCCGACCGAGCAGGAGCCGCTTGGTAGCGGTCGAGAGCTTAGACACGTGCAAAGCGTAAGCCGTCTCGCCCGATTCGGAGTCATCAGAGCCCCAACTTCACCTTTTGTCGTGACAACCGGCACGCGGGCGACCGTTGTACTTGCTCTTCCCGTGAGGGGCTGTACCGTTCGATTCGGCGTGCAATCGCGCCATGAGGGTCCATGAACGGAGTAGGGCGTGTATGTCGTCATCATGGGGTGCGGTCGAGTGGGTTCTTCCCTCGCCGCGTCTCTGACCAGGATCGGACATGAGGTCGCCGTCATCGACCGCGATCAGAGTGCGTTTCTGCGTCTCGATCTCGACTTCCCGGGAACCAAGGTTCTGGGAATGGGGTTCGACCGTGACGTGCTGGTCCGGGCGGGAATCGAGCGGGCCGACGCCTTTGCCGCGGTGTCCTCGGGAGACAATTCCAACATCATCGCAGCGCGAGTCGCACGCGAGACTTTCGGCGTCGAACGCGTCGTCGCACGTATTTACGACGCCAAGCGTGCCGCCGTTTACGAGCGACTCGGCATTCCCACGGTCGCCACCGTGCCGTGGTCGACGGATCGTTTCCTGCACACGTTGACCAAGGAAAGTCAGACTGCGAAGTGGCGCGATCCTTCGGGCACTGTCGCCATCACCGAACTTGCCCTGCACGAGGATTGGGCGGGCAAGCCGATCGCGCTCCTCGAGGGCGCGACCAGTTCGAGAGTCGCCTTCATCATCCGCTTCGGGACCGGCATTCTCCCCGACCGCAAGACTGTCATCCAGGCCGACGATCAGGTCTACATCGCCGCCGTGTCGGGAACCGTCGCCGAAGCTGTCGCACTGGCCGGCAACCCGCCGCCGAGCGACGACTGAGGGAGGCCGCAGATGACTGATCAGTACGCCGCCCCCCACAACAAGACTGCGACTGTGTTGCACTACAACGTGATTGGAAGTTCTCGATGAAGGTCGCCATCGCCGGAGCCGGCGCCGTAGGCCGTTCCATTGCGCGAGAGCTGATTCGAAGCTCACATGACGTCATGTTGATCGAACGCAAACTCGATCACATCGAACCGGAGTCGGTGCCCGAGGCGAAGTGGGTGCACGCGGACGCCTGCGAACTCAGCAGACTCGAGGACGCGTCGATGGAGTCGTACGAGGTCGTGATTGCCGCGACCGGAGACGACAAGGCAAACCTGGTCCTCAGTCTGCTCGCGAAAACCGAGTTCGGTGTTCGCCGAGTTGTCGCCCGCGTCAACGATCCCCGCAACGAGTGGCTCTTCGACGAGTCCTGGGGCGTGGACGTCGCCGTCTCGACACCGCGGATGCTCGCTTCGCTCGTCGAAGAGGCCGTCTCGGTCGGTGACCTGGTCAAACTGATGACACTGCGGCAGGGACAGGCCAACCTCGTCGAGATCACGTTGCCCGACAACACACCTCTTGCCGGAAAAGCCGTCAAGAAACTCGAACTTCCGCGAGACTGCGCACTGGTCACCATCCTGCGTGGCGGACGCGTGATCGTCCCGCAGATGGACGATCCCATCGAAGGCGGGGACGAACTGCTCTTCGTTGCGGCCGTCGACGCCGAGGATCAGCTGCGCGTTGCACTCCGCCTGGAGAATTGACCGACGAACACACTGACGACGAAAGGGAATCACATGGCACAAGCGCCCGAAAACACCGTGGTCACCGACAATCCGGCCCAGAGCCGGTACGAGATCCATGCCGACGGCGACCTCGCCGGGATCGAGGACTACACCACCTCCGGTGACGTCGTCTCGTTCAACCACACCGAGATCTACCCCGCCTTCGAAGGTTTCGGATTGGCCGGGGTTCTCGTCCGCCAGGCTCTGGACGACCTACGAGCACGCGGCCTCAAGGTTCACCCGGTGTGCCCGTACGTCGTGAAGTTCCTCGACAAGCACCCCGAGTACCAGGACCTGATCAGCTGAAATCGCGGTCTTCGCGCGGCTTCGTCAGATTCACCGAGCCCACCTCTTCGGACCCTGCGTCCGTGGCGGTGGGCTCGCTGCTTTCGGGCTCCACAACCGGTTCAGGCTCGACGATGCGATCGGCCTTACGCACAGCCCAGACCGTCACGAGCAGCACCAAACCGGTCAACGGCCAACCCATGCCGATACGCGCGACTGCGAGCCATCCGGTGTGGTCGGTGTCGTAGAGCTGTGACTGAACGAGATACCGCGCACCGAAGACCAACGCCCACGCTGCCGTCGCGACGTCGTAGAGCCGGACGGCGGAGCTGTGCTTGCGCCAGAGATTGCCGTGCCCGTTGAGATAGCCCCAGATGATTCCGACGAGGGGCCAGCGTACGAGGATCGAAATCAGGAAGACCGCACCGTAGGCGAGGCTCGTGTAGATACCGAAGAGAAAATATCCTTTGGCGTCGCCGGTGCGGTAGGCGATGAATGCGGAAACTCCGACTCCGAGAAAACCGGAAATAGCGGGTTGGAGGGAATCCTTGCGGAAGAGGCGCCAGGCCGCGATAGCGACAGCGACGCCCAATGCGGCCCAGATTGCCGCGGTGAGATTCCAGATGCTGTTGACCGGGACAAAAATCAGAATCGGCAAAGACGAATAAATCAGACCACTCAGCCCGCCGAGTTGGTCGATTACCGATCGCTGTTGTGTTTCAGTCACCTGTCGAGGGTGCCACAGTCACCGAGTTGCACGGTAAATGCGGGAAACGCGCCTATTCGCCGCGCAGTTCGTAATAAGGGTTGAAGATCGCCTTGCGACCGTCACGCTCGCCCACACGACCGCGGATCAGCAGGGTCTTACCGGTCTCGATTCCCGGGATCCGGCGACGCCCGATCCAGACGAGATTGATCACCTCGGTGCCATCGAAGAACTCGGCCTCGATACTGGCATTTCCCGACTTGGGACACGCGTCGACGCTGCGGAGTCGACCCACCATCGTGACTTCTTCACCGCGACGACAATCGCATGCCTTCTGACCTCCGGAAGCCTTGTTGGACTCGGCCATCTCCTGGGCGTCCAACTGGTCGACGTCCTCGGTCAGACGCTGGGTCAGTCGACGAAAATATCCTGCGGCGGCGGGTGCCATTGCGCGCTCCTGCGAACATGTGTGACGCAAGGGTTTCGCGTCACGTGAAGGGCTGTGTGATCGCCACTGTAGACCCATTACGAGCGTGTAACCACACCGGTCAGTCCGCGTCTCGGGGGCACCGGGCAAGATCAAGAGATGCAGAACTCTGAATCGGCGACCGTTGCCGTCGTTCTCCCAGGTACAGGCTCTGACGCCCACTTCGCGGACCGCGCATTCCGGGCGCCGCTGGAGGCTCTGGGTGTGCGCATCGTCGCAATTGAACCGGACCCTCGGCGTGTCGTGGACGGCTATCTGGACGCGATGGACAGAGCCGCGGACACGCACGGCCGAATCATCGTCGGAGGGGTCTCGATCGGAGCGGCCGTTGCACTCCAGTGGGCCGCCGACAATCCCGATCGAACCGTGAGTGTGTTGGCAGCGCTTCCGGCCTGGACGGGCTCGGCCGACGACGCCCCCGCAGCAGCGAGCGCGCGGTTCACCGCCGGGCAACTGCGCTCCGAAGGCTTGGAGTCGGTGATCGCTGCGATGCTCGCGTCGAGTCCGGCGTGGCTCGGAGCCGAACTCGAGCGCTCCTGGCGCTCTCAGTGGCCCGATCTCCCGGCTGCGCTCGACGAGGCGGCGTCGTACCACTCACTCGGCGAGAGCGCGCTACGGGCGGTGGGCGTTCCGGTCGGCATTGCGTCGGCGGTGGACGATCCGGTTCATCCCGCGTCAGTGGCGCAGGCCTGGGCGGCTTCACTCCCCCGCGGCGCAGTCGCCACGACGACGCTCGACATGATCGGGCGCGACCCCGCGGTTCTCGGGTCCACCTGCATCAAAGCGCTCGCGGCGATCGAATCCGATACCACCGCGAGCGCCTGAAGAAAATTCTGTTACTGACCCAATTGCTGCATGGCAGAACCGGATTCGCCGCTACGAGGCGGCGGGGTCGGCCGTGCTGGAGGTGCCGGCGGAGCGGGCGGTGCTGACTGCTGTTGCTGCTGGGCGGCGACCTGTTGCTGCTGCGCTGCCGCCAACTGCTGCTCGTGTGCGGCCGCCAACTGCTCGGCGAGCACCTGCGGGAGCACCACGGGCAGCGGTGTCCGCACCGGATGCGGCTCTGATCCTCGGTTGACGACGGTGTCACGCAAGATGTCCCGTGCGATTGCCACCAGAGGAGCGTTCGCGGCGGTGGATCCACTCGGACCCGCGACCACGCAGCGCACCATCCACCGGGGACCGTCGACGCCGATGAACCGCAGGTCCATGTTGGCCGTCACAGCAGCCAGTTCACGGCCCCACGGGCCGTTCTCGACGCTCACCGCGGAATTGTCGTCGCGAAGCGACTGCGCGAGCTCGGCAACGACCTCACGCCACTGACCGGGCGATTTCGGGGCGGCGTAGGCAGCAACCGTGATGCGGCCGTGCTCGGTGACCAGGTGCACGGCCTGCGGCGAACCGTTGGGCGCCATCTCGACCTGCAACTGCCCGCCGGTCGGCATCGGCACCAGAACGGAACCGAGATCAAGACGCTGACCGTCACGGCCTGCCGTCGGATCGTCGGAATCGATCTCCGAGATGTCGTAAGGGCCTTCCGATTCGTCACCGAACTCGTCGCCGGTGACTTCGAGATCGTCTTCGACCTCGTCGATCTCCACCGACTCGTCGTTCTCGTCACCGAAGAAGCTGGTGGTTTCCTCGTCGACGTCTGTCTTCTTCTTGCGTCCGAACATGATTCAGACTCCCTCTCCGACTACCGCGCCAGGCGCATCGGTATCGAGTATCGCGTGCCCGCCGCTGGAACCGTAGCCTCCGGTTCCTCTGGTCGTGTCGTCCAGCGATTCGACTTCCTCGAAAACCGGAAGTTCGACTCGTTGAACCACGAGCTGAGCGATTCGGTCACCGCGGCGGATGTCGATGGCTGTGGCCGGATCGAGATTGATCAAGCAGACCTTGAGTTCGCCCCGGTATCCCGCGTCCACGGTTCCGGGCGCATTCACGATCGACAGTCCCGATTTGGCGGCGAGTCCGGAACGCGGATGGATCAACCCGACGGTGCCCACCGGCAAAGCGATCGCGATCCCCGTTCCGACCAGTGTTCGGTGGCCGGGTTCGATGGTGACGTCGCTGGTGGAGCACAGATCCACACCCGCATCTCCGGGATGCGCACGCTGTGGAACGGGCAGGTCTGGATCCAGTCGCTTCAAGGCGATGGAGAGATGGTCGCTCACGTGGGCCAAGACTACTCGTAGCGACGGACTATCCTTGACAGGTGCCCGAAACATCTCGACCTGACGTCGCCACCACAACGCCCCCGTCCACGACGCTGTACTCCGAGCGCCTGTGGGTGCCGATCTGGTGGTGGATCGCCGGGCTGGCCGTAGCCGGACTCCTCGCGGCCGAGGTCCACATGGGCCGCCCGGGGCTTCTCTCGTACCTGGCGTACGTCGTACTACTCCCGATCCCGATCTGGGCGGCATTCTGGCTCAGCCGGATGCGCGTCGAGGTAGTGGAGACAGCAGGGGTGAAGGAACTGCACGTGGGTAGAGCCCACCTGCCGGTCGAATTGATTTCACGGGCGGCAGCAGTGCCGGCTTCCGCGAAGAGTGCTGCGATGGGGCGCCAACTCGATCCGTCGGCGTTCGTCCAGCATCGCCCATGGGTCAAGACAATGGTGTTGATCGTGCTCGACGACCCGGAGGATCCCACGCCGTACTGGTTGGTGAGCACACGTCGTCCCGCTGATCTGCTGGCTGCGCTGGATCTCTGACCAGCGCGGTCACAGCAAAGCAGTACTTCCCGACCCTTGGTCGACCCTCGCGCTGACGGGTCGACCACCGGGAAGGGAGATCAGGCAGCGCAGTCCATGCATACGAGCTGTCCGTTGGCATCACTGGCCAGGCGGCTGCGGTGATGAACCAGGAAGCAGCTCGAACACGTGAACTCGTCTGCCTGCTTCGGAACAACTCGAACCGAGAGCTCCTCGCCGGAAAGGTCGGCACCCGGCAGCTCGAAGGACTCCGCGGTGTCCGTCTCGTCGATGTCGACGACGGCTGACTGCGCTTCGTTGCGTCGCGCCTTCAGCTCCTCGAGCGAGTCCTCCGAAACCTCGTCGGACTCTGTACGCCTCGGTGCGTCGTAGTCAGTTGCCATCTCGTCTACCCCATCCTCTTCGTGTATCCCGGTCCCGTGTGCGCCGAGAATCCGGTAGATCCTTGATGCGCATGGAAACCGCCGTGGCATCCAGATCATTCCCTGTCGCTGCATAACGCTGCAGGACCGGAATTAGTGCCCGGAAGTTCCTTCCGAGAACGTGATCTGCGCCTCATTTGGTTGTCATTTCGGCGTCCGGCCGATGCCCAGTTGAACGACCTGGGCCGCCAGACAGTAGCCGACGTGAGCACGAAAGTAGTAACCGAATCGGAAATTTCCGAAAAATGACTGCGAATTGTCACCAAGGCAAGAGCAAGCTGTGACCTTTCCACGATGTTTTCGGGCCGAATCCGGGTAGAAACAGGCCGGTAATCGGCCAACTGCCGTTTCGCAATCGACAAGGACTCGACGCGTCGAGCCTCGCTTCGGCTGTCTCGTCACACAGGCCCTCTAAGGTAGGCACCGAACGTCATGCCGGCGCCGCTCGGCCCGATGGCGAAGTAGAAGTTTCGTCAAGAAAGTCGAGGGATACCGTGGTTTCTCTGATCACCGAAGGCAGCTCTACCGATGACCAGGGACGTCCGTTCCGCCGTCGGCGCGCGTGGCCGGTGATCGCCGTGTTCGCGGTACTCGCATTGATCGGCAGTGTCTTGTGGGTCCGCATCCTGAGCGCCGAGGCGGAAGTCAGTGACACCGTCGCCTGCAACCTGCCGCAACCTTCGTCCGATCCTTCGGCAGCGGCGCCACTACCGCTGGGAACCGTCGTCGACCGCTCGAAGCTGCTCGACGTGGATCCCGCTCCCCTCGCCGCCACCAAGGTTCGTGTGTTCAACGCCAACGGTGAACACGGCCAGGCGGCCCAGGTGGCAGCGCAACTGAGCGAGTTCGGCTTCTCCAGCGCGCCGGACGTCCAGGTCGGAAACGACCCCGTCTACGTCGACCAGAACATGGAGTGCCAGGGTCAGATCCGATTCGGAGCGAACGGCCTCGCCGCCGCCAGTTCCGTATGGCTGGTCGCCCCCTGCGCCGAACTGGTCCAGGACGGCCGCGGCGACGACACCGTCGACCTGGCTCTCGGCACGTACAACAAGGGCGCCCTGACCCCCAACACCGACGCCACCGCGATCTTGCATGCTCTGGCCGAGCAACCCGCAAACGCCGAAGTCGCCCCCATGGACATCGCACTGCTCAAAGCAGCGCGCACGGCGCGCTGCTGACAAGCCTCAGCTCGGAATCGGCTGATCTGCGCCGGTAGCTCCGAGCATGTGCGCGAACTGCTCGGCGATCCCCGGAGCGACTGCGTAAACGACATCGCCGTCGTCCGACGTGGAATTGGGCGCCGGGACGTTGATGACGGCGCCCGCTTCGGAAGCGATCAAGGAGCCGGCTGCCCAGTCCCATGGACTCAGTCCGTGTTCGAAGTGAGCGTCGACCCGGCCGGTGGCAACCATGCACAGATCCAAAGCCGCCGAACCGATGCGTCGGATGTCGCGAACCTGCGGCAGGATCTGCCCGATCAACGTGCCCTGCACCTTCCGGCGATCCGCTCCGTAACCGAAGCCGGTGGCCAACAGCGCCATTGACAGCTCGGTCACTTCATTGGCTTGCAGGTCGCTGACGACGCCGTCGGCCGTGGTCATGGTTGCACCGCCGCCCCGATGCGCGGCGTACGTGGTTTCCAACGACACGTCGACGACAGCCCCGGCTACCGAGAACCCGTCGATCTGTACGGCCACCGAGATGGCGAACGCGGGGATTCCGTAGAGAAAATTCACCGTGCCGTCGATGGGATCGACAACCCATCGAACTCCCGCGGAATCGTCGGTGTCTCCGCCACCTTCCTCACCCAGGATCGAATCTGCAGGCCGCCATTGCGCCAGAAGGTCGCGAATCACCTGTTCGGTTTCGGTATCGACCACCGTGACGGGATCGGTGGGCGTGCTCTTCGCCGCAACCGAACCACCCTCGGCGGCACCGGAACCCACCAGGCCGAATACCTCGGGCCGACGCAAGCGGACGTGTTCGGCTGCGCGTTCGGCGACGGCTACGGCTACTTCCCGCAACTGTGCGGGGTCCAGAGAATCGGCGGAAAAGTCGGGCAACGTTCTTTCTGAAGGGCGCACCGGACCATCGCAACACATCTCTACCGAGGGGCACCACTCGAACGTCTCGAGGTGGGCGGTTCGAGAGGACGCGCCCGGGTCCTTGTTCGGGTTAGTGTTTGCAACGGTAGATCGTGACCTCGAATTCGACACTCAGGAGCGCAGGACGATGACAACCACAGGTTTCGGGATCGACGTCGGCGGCAGCGGCGTCAAGGGCGGCACGATCGACCTGAGCACCGGGGAAATGATCGGTGACCGCATCAAGATCCTGACCCCGCAGCCGTCCACACCCGATGCGATCGCGGGCACTGTCGCCGAGATCGTCGAGCAGGCCAAGTGGACCGGTCCGGTCGGCATCACCTTGCCCGCTGTCGTGACCGGCGGCGTCGCGCGAAGCGCCGCGAACATCGACAAGTCCTGGATCGACACCGACGCGGCCGCTCTGTTCGGCAAGGCGCTGGGCGGGCGCGAGGTCACCGTCCTCAACGACGCCGACGCTGCCGGAATCGCCGAGGACTCGTTCGGAGCGGGTAAGGACACCTCCGGCGTCGTGATCTTGTTGACCTTCGGCACCGGAATCGGATCTGCCGTGCTGCACAACGGAGTTCTGTTGCCCAACACCGAGTTCGGTCACCTCGAGGTCGACGGCAAGGAAGCCGAGCACCGGGCGGCGTCGTCGGTGAAGGAGAAGAAGGACTGGAGCTACAAGGAGTGGGCCGTCGAGGTCTCGCGAGTTCTGACCACCTTCGAGAACCTGCTCTGGCCAGATCTCTTCATCGCCGGAGGCGGTATCAGCCGCAAGCACGAGAAGTGGATTCCGCATCTGACCAACCGCACCAAGGTCGTCCCCGCCACCCTTCTCAACACCGCCGGAATTGCCGGAGCTGCGCTCGCATCGGTCGGACTGACTAGGCCGGCCTCCGTCGCCGGATGAGAATACCCGCACGTGAAAAGCGGAAAATCTACCTGTTACGGCCCGCCGTGACGTAAGAGTTTCCTGAGAGTCGTTACAATGGTGAAGTCCGGCTGCGCGCCGGCCAACAACCATTGACCTCTCCGCCGGATCACCACTCTGGCGTGACGCCGCACGACACCGTCACGAAAGGGCGTACGTGGCAGCCACCGATACACGTCAGACTGCTGATTCTCCATCAGAGTCAGAGCCACAATCTCCAGCCGTGGAGGCGGCCACCGTCACCGCTCCGGCAGCCAAGAAGGCTCCGGCGAAAAAGGCCCCCGCCAAGAAGGCAGCAGCAAAGAAGGCTCCGGCCAAGAAAGCTCCGGCCAAGAAGGCAGCAGCTAAGAAGGCCAGCCCCAAGAAGGCCGGCGATCCTGACGCCGAAGACGGCGATGTCGAGTTGGAAGACATCGACATCACGGACGGCGACCTTGCCGAGGTCGAGTCCGATGTCGTCGAGGTCGTAGCAGTCGGCGAAGACGAAGAGACCGCTGCAGAGCCGTCCGAGAAGGACAAGGCTTCCGGCGACTTCGTCTGGGACGAGGAAGAGTCCGAGGCTCTCCGTCAGGCACGCAAGGATGCCGAACTGACGGCGTCCGCCGACTCGGTTCGCGCCTACCTCAAGCAGATCGGCAAGGTCGCACTCCTCAACGCCGAAGAGGAAGTCGAACTGGCCAAGCGCATCGAGGCCGGCCTCTACGCCGTGCAGATCATGCAGGACCTCGCTGACAAGGGCGAGAAGTTGCCTGCGGCTCAGCGACGCGACATGAGCTGGATCTGCCGCGACGGCAACCGCGCCAAGAACCACCTCCTCGAGGCCAACCTCCGCCTGGTCGTCTCGCTGGCCAAGCGCTACACGGGCCGCGGCATGGCGTTCCTGGACCTCATCCAGGAAGGCAACCTCGGTCTGATCCGTGCAGTCGAGAAGTTCGACTACACCAAGGGTTACAAGTTCTCGACCTACGCCACGTGGTGGATCCGTCAGGCCATCACCCGCGCAATGGCCGACCAGGCTCGCACCATCCGTATCCCGGTGCACATGGTCGAGGTCATCAACAAGCTCGGCCGTATCCAGCGTGAGCTGCTCCAGGACCTGGGCCGTGAGCCCACGCCGGAAGAGCTCGCCAAGGAAATGGACATCACGCCGGAGAAGGTGCTGGAAATCCAGCAGTACGCGCGTGAGCCGATCTCTCTCGACCAGACCATCGGCGACGAGGGCGACAGCCAGCTCGGTGACTTCATCGAGGACTCCGAAGCTGTTGTCGCAGTCGATGCCGTCTCGTTCACCTTGCTGCAGGATCAGCTGCAGTCGGTACTCGAGACGCTGTCCGAGCGCGAAGCCGGCGTGGTTCGCCTCCGCTTCGGTCTCACCGACGGTCAGCCGAGGACTTTAGACGAAATCGGACAGGTCTACGGCGTCACGCGTGAGCGTATCCGCCAGATCGAATCGAAGACGATGTCGAAGCTGCGCCACCCGTCGCGTTCGCAGGTTCTGCGCGACTACCTCGACTAGTCACACCAGCTATGCACACAAGAGCCGCTCTCCGGATCGCCGGAGAGCGGCTCTTGTGCGTTTGCCGCCTCAGACCAAGAGTGTGTCCCGGAGTTGTGCGACATCGTCCTCGCTCAACTGAAGGCCGTCCCGGACGTAGTTGTCGAAGTTGCCGTACACCCGATCCACCGTGGCGAAAGACGTGTCCAGCCAAGACTGTTCGACGCCGTCGATGAACGCGCTCCCCGTGCGGGGTCCGGTGAGGTACTGATTGCTGAGCATGTAATCGGCGTTCACGTCGGTGCGACTCACGCCGAGGACGGTCAGGAGAACTGCGGTCATCCAACCGGTACGGTCCTTGCCCGCCGAGCAGTGGTAGAGGACTGAACCGTCGGTGTTCGCGACGTTCACCAGCGCGTCGTGGAATGCGCGGCTCGCCCCCGGATCGGTCACCATCAACGCGTACATCGTCGGCATGTCCACCAGCGCCGGGAGGTTGGCGGGGTTGGTTCCGATGACGTCGAACCAGTTGCTTCGCGCCCCGTTCGGAAGGCGATCCTGCGAGAGCGTTCGTTCGACGACCGTACGGAAGTCGTCGACCGATTCCACTCCGCGTTCGCTCAACGACGCGAGATCCGACGGTGTCAGCTTGTCGAGGGCATTCGAGCGAAATACCTTCCCCCACCGAACGGTCTGCCCGTCCGCGGCGTCGTAGCCACCGATGTCACGCGCGTTCGACGCACCCTCGAGGTGTAGCGATCGATCCGCGGCAACCTGCGCAGCTGTGGGTCCGGCGTGGTCGAGAGCGGGAATTCCACCGGCGAGCGCCGGGACCGGTGCACACGAGATGATCAGCGCACACAGAGCGGTCGCGGCGGGACGGGCGATTCTGTTCGACATCCGGACAGAATAGGACCGCAATCAGGACTTCGTACGAACCTTGATGTACAACGAGGCGACCGGTTCGATAACTCTTGCCGCCACCGGGCCGATGACCGCCATCAGGAGCACGTAAGCAGTTGCCAATGCGGCAAGTTCGGCGTCGACGGCGCCTGCGGACACCGCGAGGCCTGCGATGATGATGGAGAACTCACCGCGGGCGATCAGAGCGGCACCGGCGCGCGCCTGACCCATTCGCGCGACACCCTGACGTCTGGCCGCCCAAGCGCCGGTTACCAGCTTCGTGATCGCCGTGACCACTGCCAGGATCGCGGCCCATCCGAGGACTGGCGGAATGGAACTGGGATCGGTGTTGAGACCGAAGACCACGAAGAACATTGCGGCGAACAGATCTCGAAGGGGCTCGAGCACGCGACTGGCATTGTGCGCCGTCGACCCCGAGATCGCGATTCCGAGGAGGAATGCGCCCACAGCCGCCGACACCTGCATCGCCGAACTGATGCCGGCGACCAACAGTGCGGCACCGAGCAGCTTGAGCAGGAGCGTCTCACTGTCGGGACTGTCGAGGAGGGCGGAGACGTACCGTCCGTATCGGAGGGCCACAACAAGTACCACGGTGATGACCAACAACGAGATGCCGACCGCTTCGAGCCCGCCCATGAAGCTCACGCCCGCGAGCATCGCGGTCAGAATCGGCAGGTACAGCGCCATCGCCAGGTCTTCGAACACCAGAATCGACAGCACGACCGGTGTCTCGCGGTTACCGAGGCGCCCCAGGTCGCTGAGCACCTTGGCGATGATTCCCGAAGACGAGATGTAGGTGACGCCGGCCATGACCGTCGCCCCCACGACGCCCCAACCGAGCATCAAGCCGACAACCGCGCCAGGGGTGGCGTTGAGGACGATGTCGACGATGCCGGCTACCCGCGAGCGTTTGAGACCGGTGACGAGCTCGGCCGCAGTGTATTCGAGCCCCAACAGCAGCAAGAGCAGGACGATCCCGATCTCACTTGCCAGATGGGAGAACTCGCCGATGTCGCCGAGCTGGATGAAACCGCCCTGTCCGAAGCACAGGCCGCCGATCAGGTAGAACGGGATCGGCGACATGCCGACGCGAGCAGCGAGCCGTCCGAGCAGTCCGAGCGCGAAGAAGACCGCGCCGAGTTCGATCAGTGCGAGGGTGGTTGTGTCCACGCGCCAGTCAGCCGTTGGCCAAGATTTTTGCCGCTGCAGCCAAACCGTCCGGCGTTCCGACTGCCACGAGAAGGTCTCCCCCGGTGAACGTGAAGTCGGGGTTCGGAGACGGGCTCACCTGTCCTGCCCGCATGACGGCGACGATGGACACTCCGGTACGCGTGCGCATGCCGGTGTCCCCGAGGGTCTGTCCGTCGTAGCGAGAACCGTCCTTGATGTAGAGCTGCTTGGTTCGAATGCCCGGAAGATCACGGTGCTCTTCCTCGAGCTGAGCAACGAGCTGGGGGGCACCCAGGAGATTGCTGAGCGCTGCCGCTTCCTCGGTGGTCAGAGGCAGCGAGGCAGCACACGCGTCAGGGTCGTCTGCCTTGGAAACGATGAGGTCGGTATGACCGTCCCGATGGGTGACGACACCCACGCGACGACCGGAAGACAGAACAAAATCCTTGCGCGTCCCGATCCCCGGTAGTGGGGTGACTTCTACGTTCATATACCAACGGTAGCGCCGATCGGTGACCTGCATCGCGGGAGGGCCGTAATCCGCAGGGCACAGTTCACGACCGGCCAACCGGCGACCTACCGAACCGGCGAAAACACGCCGTTCTCGCCCGGAAAATACTCGACGACAGCGGTGACGGCTGCGACGGGAATCGGGGCGTACAGATGCGGGAATCGCATCGATTCCGGGTCCGAGGGGACACCCGGTTCGTACTTGACCTGACCGCCGAGCAAGGCCGGATCGATAGCCAGAAGGACTATGTCGTCACGGCCGGCAAAGATCCGATTGGCCGGGAGATGAACTTGCGCCGGAGTCGACATGTGGACAAATCCCTCCGCCTCGAATCCGTCGGGGATACGTTCACCGAGCTGTTGTGCCCGCGCCCACTCCTCGCGCGTGCACATGTGGAGCAACTCGACGCTCTCGTCGACAAGTGGTTCGCGTCCCGGGTTCATCCGCCCAGAATATCGGGCTGAGGTCGGCGATCCGAATCAGCTGTCAGCGAACAATCTTCACCCGAGAATGCCTGCCCAGCGCATTTCCAGTGAGACACAACACTAAGAAACGCCTTCGGGAACAACCCGTAAACCCCAAACGTCTGTAAGAGTGGATCTACCGCGCCATTCCGACGCGGCGGACCAGGCCCCAGGCACGCGGCCCGAATGCCGCAAAGCCAGTACGGAGGAGTCATGCCCGGAACACTGACCAGCCCACAGTTGACCGCAGCCGACCGGTGCGACCGGTGCGGTGCCGGAGCACGCGTACGCGCCGTGCTTCCCACCGGCGGCGAGCTTCTCTTCTGCGGACACCACGCAACCGAACACGCGGATCGACTTCGCGAGATGAATGCCGTCGTCTCCGAAAGCGAACCCGCAATCTGACCTGTCAGCCGGGGGTGGCCTCTTCACGAGGCGCGCCATGAACGCCAGAACGGGCGATCACAGTCACTGTGATCGCCCGTTCTGCCGTTCCGGGGTCGCAAGCACGCGAAGCGTGCGGGACCGGTATCGGCTGCTACCAGCTGCGGAGAATCGCGATGCGTTCGGTCAGCTGATCGACAGTAGCGATGGCCGTCGGCGGACCGCCGCACACCCGGCGCAGTTCCGCGTGAATGATGCCGTGCGGCTTACCGGTGCGGTGGACGTTCATCGCCACCAACCCGTTCAGCTCCTTGCGGAGCGCACCGAGCTGATCTGCCGTGGCCGCTCGATCGGATACCACTGCCGCCGTGGGTTGCGGGGCGGGAGCCTTGGCCGAGTTGGCCTCGACCTGTGTCTGCTGGCGTTGACGCAGCAACGCCCGCATCTGATCGGCGTCGAGTAGACCTGGCAGACCGAGGTAGTCGGCTTCCTCGTCACTTCCGGCGAATGTCGCGGTACCGAAGGACGATCCGTCGTAGATCACCTGGTCGAGTTCGGCATCGGCGCCCAGGGACGTGAACGCCTTCTCCTCCTCGCCCAGCTCGTCCTTCTGCTTGTTCGCATCGGCGAGCAGGTCGTCTTCGAGGCCGTCCTTCTCACGATGCGGCTTGCCGAGTACGTGATCACGCTGGGCCTCGAGCTGTGCGGCAAGGTCGAGAAGCACCGGCACCGACGGCAGGAAGACGCTGGCAGTTTCGCCCTTACGACGCGAGCGCACGAAGCGCCCGATCGCCTGAGCGAAGTACAGCGGAGTCGACGCGCTGGTCGCGTACACACCGACCGCCAGACGGGGAACATCGACGCCCTCGGACACCATGCGGACCGCGACCATCCATTTCTGGTCGCTCGCACCGAATTCGGCGATTCGCTTGGACGCGGTGGGGTCGTCGGACAGCACGACAGCCGGCTGTTCGCCGGTGATCGCGGTCAGGGCCTTCGCGTACTCGCGGGCCACTGTCTGGTCCGTCGCGATGACAAGTCCGCCGGCATCGGGCATACCGGTACTGCGCAGCTGCGCCAAACGGGTGTCTGCTGCTTGCAGCACGGCAGGAATCCAGTCGCCGGCAGGGTCCAAGGCCGTGCGCCAGGCCCGAGTCGTCTGCTCGGCGCTCAGCGGCTCGCCGAGTCGAGCGGTGAATTCCTCGCCGGCGTTGTTTCGCCACCGTGCCTCGCCCGAGTAGGCGAGAAACACGACGGGGCGAACCACGCCGTCCTTGAGGGCATCCGAATATCCGTAGGAGTGGTCGGCTTTCGAGCGGAGCAGACCTTCCTTGTCCGGCTCGTACTCGACAAAAGGAATGGCACTGTCGTCACTGCGGAACGGGGTTCCGGTCAGTGCGAGACGCCTGGTCGCGTCGCCGAACGCTTCACGAATGGCGTCGCCCCAGCTCTTGGCGTCGCCGCCGTGGTGGATCTCGTCGAGGATGACCAGCGTCTTGCGGCCCTCGGTCCGCACACGATGCTTCGACGGGTGCGAGGCAACCTGGGCGTAGGTCAGCACGACGCCGTGATAGTCACTCGAGGTCTGGCCGGTCGAGTTGGAGAACCGCGAATCCAATGCGAGGCCGGAGCGCTGTGCGGACTCCGCCCACTGGTGTTTGAGGTGCTCGGTCGGCGCCACGACGGTTATCTGGTCGACCGTCCGGTCACGGAGCAATTCCGAAGCTACCCGCAGAGCGAAGGTGGTCTTACCTGCTCCCGGCGTTGCGACCGCCAGAAAGTCACGCGGGCTGCTGGAAAGGTATTTGGTCAGTGCACGGCGCTGCCATGCACGAAGGGAACCGGTAGGGGCGCCAGGTTGGGTTCCCGCGGATTGAGCTCCGGCGGGTTCGGGCGACTTGCCGAACTCGGCTGCCACGGTCTCAGACGTCATAGGCCGCGCCTCCACTGGAATCGCACTGTTGTCTCGCGCTCCTCGAATTTTCATCAATGTCCGGCGACGAGCCTAGCCGCCGCCACCGACGAAAGCCGCACTCGAAGCGCGTACTCATGGCCGTTCTCACTCCGGCCGGCGAGGTTTCGCCGTTCTCGCATCCTGCCGACCTGCACGCGAATTGTCTCAGAAATGTGCGACACGTCGGCGCCATGGTTGGGCAACCGGGTGTGTCGTCAGGGATGCTGGAGACATCATGAGTGAAGCGCGAGGCGAGAAGTCGAGCGGAAGTGATCTGCACCACCGCAGATGGCATCCGCTACGCCGCACCGGGCAGTTGATCGGTCGAACCCTGAGCAAGGCCTGGGACGATTCCATCTTCGGAAAGGCGGCTACGGCCGCGTTCTGGCAAACGCTGTCGCTTGCTCCCCTGCTGCTCGGCCTTCTGGGAATGATCGGCTACATCGGTGGGTGGTTCGGACCCAACACCGTCGAGATCATCGAATCCAAGATCGTCACGTTCAGCGGAACGATCTTCAGCGAAAGCGTCGTCGACCAGATCATCCGCCCGACGGTGACGGACGTCCTTCAGCGCGGACGCCCGGAGATCATCTCGGTGGGCTTCCTGCTCTCCCTGTGGGCGGGATCATCGGCGATCAGTACGTTCGTCGACTCGATCGTGGAAGCACACGGGCAGCAGGATGCCCGCAATCCCATCTGGCAGCGCATCTTCGCCCTGCTGCTCTACGTGATGTTCCTGGTGATGGCGGTGTTCATCCTGCCGCTGGTAGCTCTGGGGCCGACGCTCGTCGGGCGAGCACTGCCGGCCTCCTGGTACGTGGTCGGATCGAATCTGGTCGACACGTTCTACTACCCCGCTGTCGGTCTGCTGGTGATCATCGGCCTCACGACGCTCTACAAGGTCGCTCTGCCGAAGTCGCTGCCGTGGCATCGGCTGCTCGCGGGCGCCCTGGTCGCCGGTGTGTTCTTCATGGCCGCCAGCACCGGATTGCGCTGGTACCTGGGATTCGTCACCAGCACCGGCTACACGTACGGCGCGTTGGCAACGCCGATCGCGTTTCTGCTCTTCACGTTCTTCCTCGGTTTTGCCGTCGTCCTCGGCGCCGAGTTCAACGCGACGGTTCAGGAGTTCTGGCCCGCTCGTGCCACTCGGATGGAGCAGATGCGAGAGTGGCTTGCGGCTCAGAACACCGACGAAAAGACCGGTCCGGTCACCAACCTGACCTGGCACCTGGCCACCAGCCCCATCCGCATCTCGGGCGACAAAGCGGACCCGGCCACGGTCCCCTCGTACGGGCGGCCCCGCAGCAGACAAACCGAGAGCAGACAATCGGAGTCGCGCCAGAACTCGTGCGTCGACCAAGATCCCTGCGATGAACCGCACGCAGACGCGAAGAGCCCGGCGGCCGACTGCGTCGAGGCTGTCGATCCGCCGAGCTCCGGAAGTACTCCCGCTCGCGTGACCCGAGGTCAGTCGCCCTTACGGAGTCCTTCGTAAATCTTCTTGCAGTCCGGGCACACCGGTGATCCCGGCTTGGCGGACTTCGTCACGGGAAACACCTCACCGCACAGCGCGACGACATGGGTTCCCATGACGGCGCTCTCGGCGATCTTGTTCTTCTTCACGTAGTGGAAGAACTTCGGGGTGTCGTCGTCGGTCGTTTCGTCGGTGGAGACGTCGGGACGTTCCTTGGTTTGAGTGCTCACCCCTCCAATAATGCCGTCTCCGTCACAGCGGTGCGACCCACGGGTCGTGTGCAATTGTCGGCCGAGAGTGGAACAGTGGAGTCATGGCACGAAATGGCGCGTTCGGCAGGTCCGACGAGGCCGGGACTCCCGACAATCCCGTACTGATCACCGAAGCGCAGCAGTCCGTCGAAGAACAGCACAAAGCCCGAGTGCGCAAGTACATGATCATCATGTCCTTCCGGTTCCCGGCGTTGATCCTCGCGGCGATCGCGTACGGCATCTGGGCCAACGCCTGGATCTCGATGCTCATCATCGGTGCATCCATTCCGCTTCCCTGGATCGCCGTCCTGATCGCCAACGACCGACCACCGCGCACCAAGGACGAACCGAGTCGATACGACGGACGAAAGAAGACCGCAGGCGAGATCGAATCCGCGACGCACCACACCATCGAAGGCTGACAAGTTCCGCCTGCGAGAATGACAGGGTGAGAAGCGAAACGCTCCTGTCCATCACCCCTGCGCTGCGTGAGGCTCTGCTTCGCAATCGATTCGACACCGGAACCATGCTCGAGGCGTTGGGTCCCGAAGTTCACGCTGCCCTCGGTCGAAGTGAGCCGGTGCCCGTGCGCCGCGCCACCCGAGAACTCGGGGACCTGGGCGTTCTCATCAGACTGTTCCTTCTCGCCGATGACTGCCCGGCGGGCGACGTCGCCGCGGCGCTGGCTCCGCTGACAATCGCGCAGTGCGTCGACGCCGGTCTGCTCGAAGGTGAGAACTTCGACAGTGAGAATCCGCTCGTGCGGGCCGCGGTGGATCTTCGCCCCATCGACGTCGGCGACGGCGATCGTTGGGTGATCTCGGATCTCGACGGCGGAATCCGTCCCAAGAAGGCCACGGCCGATCATGTGCTGGGCGTCGGGCATGCGTCACTGTCCTTGCTGCAGGCCACGCCCACCGCGAGGGTCGGCAGCGTGCTCGACCTCGGTACCGGATGCGGCATCCAAGCCCTGCACGCGAACACGTACGCCGATTCGGTCACCGCAACCGACATCAATCAACGTGCTGTCGACCTCACGGCAGCAACCATGGCCCTCAACGGACTGGACGTCGAACTCCTTCAAGGGTCCTGGTTCGAACCCGTCGAGGGTCGAACCTTCGACCAGGTGGTCGCCAATCCGCCGTTTGTCGTCGGCGAGGCACGCGTCCATCACACGTACCGCGATTCCGGCCTCGATCTCGACGGTGCGAGCGAATTGATGATCTCGCAATCGATCGACTACCTGAACCCCGGCGGCACGGCAGCTCTGTTGGCGTCCTGGGTGCACGTCGAAGGGCAGGACTGGAGGTCGCGGATCGCGTCGTGGCTGCCGGCCCACGGCGTCGATGCCTGGGTGGTCCAGCGCGATGTCGCGGATCCGGCTCTGTACGTCGGTACGTGGCTCAAGGACGGCGGGCAGGATCCGCGAGATCCGGAAACGGCATCGAGAGCAAACGCCTGGCTGGATCACCTCGAAGAATCCGACGTCGAGGGCGTCGGCTTCGGTTTCGTGTTCCTTCGCCGCACCGACTCCCCCACCGACCTGATGGCCGAGGACCTCATGCACGGCTTCTCGGACCCGCTCGGGGCCGAGGCGCTCGCTTACTTCGACCGTCTTGCCTGGTTGCGTGAACACGACGTCCTCGAGGAACGCTTCGTCCTCGATCCGGACACGGCTCTCGAACGCGTCTACCTCCCCGGTGACGAGGGATGGCAACAAGTGGTCACGCGTGTGCACCGCGGCAACGGACCGCACTGGCAGCACGAGATCGACGAGCTCGGTGCTGCGCTGTTGGCCGGACTCCGAGCGGATGGACTGGTGGTCGACGAATTGATCGAACTTCTTGCCGCGGCGAACGGCGAAGACCCGGACCAGCTACGTGAGGCCGTCGTCACAATGATGGTCTCGCTGGTTCGGCACGGGTTGGTGCTTCCCGTCACGAACTGAGTTCCCGGTGAGTTGCAGATTTTTGTGTTCTCAGCAACTTCTCAGGACGACTGGGAAATAACTGCAGGTCACGGCGATTTAGCGGAAATCGGCACGGGAACTTTCCCGGAACTCTCACACGTTGAACTGTGTGAGAGACCGCCGATAGGGAGGCAAGTCATGACAAGCCCCAGCACCACTACTCGCATTCGTCCGAGCGCCGCAGATCTGGACGCCCAGAGCCCGGCCGCAGACCTGGTCCGCGTCTACCTGAACGGGATCGGTCGTACCGCACTGCTGACAGCAGCAGACGAGGTCGAACTGGCGAAGCGAATCGAAGCGGGGCTGTACGCCAGCCACGTCCTTGCCACGGGAAAGCGCCTGACAGTCGCCAAGAAGAGGGATCTCGCAACGATCGTTCGCGAGGGACAGTCGGCACGTAGCCACCTCCTGGAAGCGAACCTGCGACTCGTCGTGTCGCTGGCCAAGCGCTACACCGGCCGCGGCATGCCGCTCCTCGATCTGATTCAAGAAGGCAACCTCGGACTCATCCGTGCAATGGAGAAGTTCGACTACGCCAAGGGCTTCAAGTTCTCGACGTACGCCACCTGGTGGATCCGTCAGGCAATCACCCGCGGAATGGCTGATCAGAGCCGCACCATCCGGCTCCCAGTCCACCTCGTGGAGCAGGTCAACAAGCTCGCCCGCATCAAGCGCGAACTGCACCAGCAGCTCGGGCGAGAAGCCACGGACGACGAGTTGGCCGAAGAGTCGGGCATCCCGGCGCACAAGATTGCCGACCTGCTCGACCACAGCCGCGACCCGGTAAGCCTGGACATGCCTGTGGGCAACGACGAAGAAGCGCCCTTGGGCGATTTCATCGAAGATTCCGAGGCGACCTCGGCCGAGAACGCCGTCATCGCCGGTCTGCTGCACAGCGATGTGCGCAGCGTGCTCGGGACGCTCGACGAGCGGGAGCAGCAGGTCATCCGACTTCGCTACGGTCTCGACGACGGCCAGCCCCGCACCCTCGATCAGATCGGCAAGCTCTTCGGCCTCTCGCGTGAGCGGGTTCGTCAGATCGAGCGTGAGGTCATGGGCAAGCTCCGCGTCGGCGATCGCGCCGAGAAACTGCGGTCCTACGCGAGCTGATCAAACAACACAGCACGTGCGTCAGCGCGCCACACCACTCGCGCTGACGCACCGCACAAAGCACCGGCCACCGCTACTTCCCTCCCCCTCGGGAATGTGCGGTGGCCGGTGTTGTTCGCTGTGTCTACCGCAGCCGCCTGGGCCCCAGGTCGATTGCGCTCGGCTCAGGTCCGATTCGGACACGTGAATCGGTGATCTCCGCGCCGGTAGCCGAAGCGAGTACCGGCTCACAGGCCAGTTCGCGGACTTCGGGAATGTCGTCGGCCAGCGCCGAGATGCGCTGGACCAGATCAACCAACGCACCCTTGTTGACCGGAACGGCGTTGCGGTATCCGGAGAGAAGCGGCGCGGCCTTGGGCGCGTCGATCAATTCCGTAGCAGCGTCCTCGGTGAGAGGCAGTACGCGATAGGCACGGTCACCGAGGAGATCGGAGATCACACCGGCAAGCCCGAACGAGATCAGCGAACCGAACGACGGGTCGTCTTGGACACCAACCACACATCCGATGCCCTTGGTTGCCATTTTCTGCACGTGCAGCAGCGGTTCACCCGACGCTGCCGCAAGATCTCGGTAAGCGAGGCGCACCGATTCCGGTCCACTCAGATCCAGCCTGACGCCGCCCAGATCCGGTCGGTGTCGCCACATTTCGCCGGTTGCCTTGACCGCGACCGGGTAGCCGACAGCATCCGCTGCCTCTACTGCTTCGTCTTCGCTCAGGACCGAACGGAATTCGACGACGGCGACCCCGTAACACTCGAGCAGCGCCGCCGCTTCCACATCTGAAAGCCAACGGCCAGAAGAGTTTTCAAGCCAATCTGCCACCATCTTCTGGGCTCGCTCGGAGTCGATACCCACGGGGCGAACCACCTTCGACGCAGGCTTGCTGCGCCACTCCGCATATCGCCAAGCCCTCGCCAACGCCAGGGCGGCACGCTCCGGCCCCGGGTAGGACGGCACCGAACCGCGGGTCGGGTTACCGACTTCGTCACGAACTGCCAGGACGTCCGGCACACCCTCAGCTGCGAGGAACGTGGTGAGAATCGGCTTGTCCGAGCCTGCGACGGCGTCCTTGAGTGCTTTCGCGAACGGCTCGACCGGAATGGCTACCGGAGGAACGAAGACGGCGATGACGGCATCGACGTCGAACGACGCCAAAGCGTCGCGCACGGCAGTGGCGAACAGTTCCGGACTCGCCTGGGCGCCGAGGTCGACCGGGTCGCTGACCTGCAGACCTTCACTGCGGGCCGCGTCCGCAGCAAGGACACCGAGCGCGGTCGAGTTGCCGATGACCGCAAGCCGTGGGCCGGCGGGCAACGGTTGGTATCCGAAGAGCAAGGCGCAGTCGAACAATTGTGAAATGGACCCGACCTGAATGACGCCCGCCTGTTCGAAGAGGGCGCGGACGATCGAATCGTCGATCTCGACTCCGGTGGCGGCGAGCACCGGCGGAACCGCGTGCCGACCGCTCTTCACCGCGACGATCGGCTTCTTCCGCGCAACTCGACGCGCGATGCGAGAGAACTTCCGTGGGTTGCCGAAGCTCTCCAGATAGAGAAGGACCACTTCGGTGGACTGGTCGGAATCCCAGTACTGCAGAAGGTCGTTACCCGAGACGTCCGCACGGTTACCGGCGGAAACGAAGGCGGACAATCCGATTCGGCTGCGAGCGGCTTCGTCGAGAATGGCGATACCGAGCGCGCCGGACTGACAGAAGAAGCCGACGTTGCCTGCCACCGGCAAGACCGGCGCGAGCGTCGCATTCAACGAAATCGCCGGGTCGTTGTTCGCGACACCCAGCGCATTCGGGCCGATGAGGCGCATACCGTGAGCGCGCGCTGCATGGACCAGTTTGCGTTCGGACGAGCGCCCGTCCGGACCACTCTCACTGAAGCCCGACGAGACGACCACCAGCGCTTTGACGCCCTTGTCGAGGCAGTCGTCGAGTACCGAATTGATCGATTCTGCAGGTACAGCCACGACGGCGAGATCGACGTCGTCGGGGATGTCACGAACCGTCGGATATGCCCGAACGCCGTGTACCGAACGATGCTCCGCGTTGACGGGATAGACCGGTCCGGTGAATCCGCCGCGCAGCAGGTTGGTCAACACCGCGTTACCCACTTTGGCCGGGTCCGCTGATGCGCCGATCACCGCCACCGATCGCGGGCTGAGCACGTTTCCCATGCTGCGGGCCTCAGCTGCCCGCTCACGCGAATTGCGTACTGAAACAAGCGCTTCCGTCGGGTCGATCGCGAATTCGAGTCTCAGCACGCCACCGTCGAAAGAGCGGCTCACCTGATACCCCGCCTCACGGAACACCGTCACCATGTTGCGGTTCTCGGAGAGGACCTCGGCGACGAACATCGTCAGACCGTTCTCGGCCGCTGCCGCTGCCAGGTACTCGAGCAGGATCGGGCCGAGGCCGCGCCCCTGGTGTGCGTCGGCGACGACGAAGGCGACCTCGGCAGACTTTCCGTCACCGACGTCGAGCAGTCGCTCGTATCGACCCACCGCGATGATCTCGTCGCCGAGCATCATCACGAACGCCACACGGTTGTGGTGGTCGACCGTCGTGAAGTTCTTGACGTCGCGCGCCGACATCGTGGGGTACGGGCCGAAGTAGCGCAGATACCGGGTGCGCTCGGAGAGTTTGCCGTGGAATTCGACGAGCTTGTCCGCGTCTTCGGGAACGATGGGTCGCAACGCCACCGCTCCGCCGTCGGAGGCGAGAACATCGACTACCCAGGAATGGGGATAGGTGTGAGCGGGGTCGGTCTTCGGCGCCTGGCCGCTCGCCTCGCCGCCGGCAGCTTCGGTATCGGACTGTTCAGTCACGGGGATCCTCCGGGTCGAGTCCGAGTAGCGGGAACGAAGCGCGACGTGTCGCGATGATCGCCGAGTCGATGCGGGTGAGTGCACGGTCCACCGAGGCGACACCTGTCTCCGGTGTACCACCCGGGCCGTCCCACGGCGTGTAGGCGACATCACCGCCGTCCCCCATGGTCGGCGGGAGGTCGACGCTCGGCGCTCGCAGCTTCGTCGATTCCTTCCAGTCTTCGGGGACAGCGATGTCGACGTCGATCTCGCGATCGAGCGCTGCAGCGATCAAGTGAGTCCATGCCCTCGGCACGACGCGCACCAGTCCGTATCCCCCGCCTCCGACTGCCAGCCACCGCCCCTCGGAGTAGCGGTCGGCGAGGTCACGCATCGCCAAAAACGCGGCGCGCTGACCGTCGACGGTGAGGGCGAGATCCGCGAGCGGGTCCTCGCGGTGCGAGTCGACTCCGCACTGGCTGATGATGATCTGCGGGCGGAAGGCTGCAATGGCTCCCGGGACGACGGCGTGAAATGCACGCAGCCACAACGCGTCGACGGTTCCGGGCAGCACCGGGATGTTCACCGCCGTACCTTCGGCGGCCCCGTCGCCGACTTCGCTCGACCATCCGGTGTTCGGCCACAAGGTTGCCGGGTGCTGATGCAGCGAGACCGTGAGCACCCGAGGGTCCCCGAGGAACGCATGTTGCACTCCGTCGCCGTGGTGAGCGTCGACGTCGATGTAGGCGATGCGGTCGTAGCCGTTGTCGAGCAGCCACGAAATCGCAACCGCCGCATCGTTGTAGACGCAGAATCCAGAGGCCCAATCCGCCATCGCGTGGTGCATGCCGCCGCCGATGCTGACCGCGCGCCTCGTACGTCCCGAAGCGATTTCCTGCGCTGCGGCCAGCGAGCCGCCGGCGAGGATCGCACTGGCTTCGTGCATGTGCGGGAAGACCGGGTTGTCCTCGGTACCGAGCCCGTGGGGAACATCCTGGCCGCTCACACCGTTGTTCGCAGAGTTACCCGCGTCTTTGACCGCTGCAAGATATGCCGGTGTGTGGATTCTGAGGAGGTCGGCATCGGACGCGGCACTCGGTTCGAGAAATTCGATGCCCTCGAGAAGTCCGAGGCTTCGCGAGAGTGCCATCGTGAGATCGAGGCGAGTGGGATTCATCGGGTGATCGGCGCTCCACCGATAGCTCAGGTACTCCGGACTCCACACCACGACTCGATTCGCTCGAGACGCCGCGGGGTCCCCGTCAGATCTGATCGACGCGGTCATGGGATCACGCTACTTCCTCCTCGTTTCGTGCTGCACACCACACTCGTGGCCCGCTTCGGAGACCGAGATCGAGTGACACGAATCCAATTCGGACACGCGCTGGACTCGCCGCGGTGGAGGCGGCACCGGAACCACGAACTGAACGGTAGAATGATCAACTGACGAAGGGGTTGAGTGTGAAGGATCTAGTCGACACCACGGAGATGTATCTCCGGACGATCTACGACTTGGAAGAAGAGGGCGTAGTCCCACTCCGGGCGCGGATCGCCGAACGGCTCGAACAGAGCGGACCCACCGTCAGCCAGACTGTTGCGCGTATGGAGCGTGACGGCTTGCTGATGGTCGCCGGCGATCGACATCTGGAACTCACCGACAAGGGTCGCGATCTCGCGATCTCTGTCATGCGTAAGCACCGGTTGGCAGAGCGCCTGCTGGTGGACGTCATCGGTCTCAAATGGGAAGACGTACATGCCGAGGCATGCCGTTGGGAGCACGTGATGAGCGAGGAGGTCGAGCGTCGGCTCGTCGTCGTTCTGAACAACCCCACGACGTCGCCCTACGGCAACCCGATTCCGGGCTTGGACCAGTTGGGACTCGACGGCCCGGTTGCCACCACCGAAACATTGGTGCGCCTGACCGATATTCCGCACGGCGCACAGACAGCTGTGGTCGTTCGGCGACTGGCCGAGCACGTGCAGTCCGATCCCGAGGTGATCGCGCAGCTGCGTGACGCCGGCGTCGTTCCCGACGCCAGGGTGACGGTCGAAACCCGTCCGGGCTCGGTGACGATCATCGTGCCGGGTCACAGCGGGTTCGACCTGTCCGAGGAAATGGCTCACGCCGTTCAGGTCAAGCAGGTCTGAGGAAGTAGATGAAACTCCTGGTCACCGGCGGCGCCGGTTACGTCGGCAGTGTATGCAGCACTGTGTTGCTCGAGCGTGGACACGAGGTTGTCGTCATCGACGACCTCTCCACCGGAAATGCCGACGCGGTGCCTGCCGGTGCCGAGTTCATCGAAGGAGACGTGGGAGCGCTTGCTGCCGACGTCCTCGGCAGTGCGGGTTCACCGGTTTTCGACGGTGTGCTTCACTTCGCAGCGCAGTCGCTGGTGGGCGAATCGGTGCTTCACCCTGAAAAGTACTGGCGCGGAAACGTCGTCACGACCATCGAGTTGCTCGAGGCTATCCGTGTCTCCGGTACTCCCCGCCTCGTGTTCTCGTCCACCGCCGCTACGTACGGCGAACCGGAGCAGTCCCCCATCGTGGAGACCGCTCCGACCCGCCCCACCAATCCGTACGGCGCGACCAAGCTCGCGATCGATCATGCGATCACCTCGTACTCGATCGCCCACGGCCTCGGTGCGACGAGCTTGCGCTACTTCAACGTCGCAGGTGCGTACAAGTCCGCCGGCGAGAACCGGGTGATCGAAACCCACCTGATTCCACTCGTCCTGCAGGTCGCGCTCGAACAGCGGGACAAGATCTCGGTCTTCGGAACCGACTGGCCCACGCCGGACGGAACCGCGGTACGCGACTACATCCACGTGCTGGACCTCGCCGAAGCACATCTACTGGCGCTCGAATCCTCGGTTCCCGGCGAGCACCGCATCTACAACCTCGGAAGCGGTGCCGGCTTCAGCGTGCGCGAGGTGATCGCCGCCTGTGCGCGGGTCACCGGCCTGCCGATCAACGTCGAGGACGCGTCACGACGGCTGGGTGATCCGGCAGTACTGATCGCATCGAGCGACAAGGCGATGGCCGAGCTGGGTTGGACGCCCACGCGTACCGATCTCGACGTCATCGTCGCCGACGCATGGCAGTTCCTCCAGGATCTGGGCGACCGCTCACACGCTGCTCGCTAGCTTCCATTCGGCAGTGCCGGCGGCAAGCCGGTGATTCCGAGCGATTCCCCGATGGACAATCCGACGGCCGCGAGGTCACGGATTCCGTCGGGGCGCATACCGGATTGCAGCGATAGATCCAGCAATCCCGCCAAGGTGTGTTCCGAATCGGCCGACAGCGCGGCCGACAGCGCAACACCTGCCAGAGGTCCGTCGCCACGCACGTATGCAAAGAAGCCGAGAAGTGTTGCCGGCCAAGCTCGTTCGGGCAACGGGACTTCATGGGTGAGCAGGAGCCACAATTGCTCAGCATGTGCCGCAACGGACGTGATCGCCAATCCCAGCACCACGTCGCGCACGCGTACGTCCGTCAATGCGACCACCAGATCGGCGCATTCCTGCGGGTCAGGGCGGTGAGCGCCTGCCTCGACACGGCGGACGTGTTCCAACACCAGATCGATCCGGCACTGAACTGCGGTTTCACCGCTCGGTCCCCCACTGTGCGCGCTCGACTCTCGTCGGCTCGCGATCAGTCGGGCAATCGTGTCGTGATTGCGAGCGGCGCCGTGTACCCACCGGACCAGTTCCTCACGCGAACGGCGAATGACCCTCCCGCCCAACACCTGTGCTGCTGCAACCGACGAAGATGCCGGGTCTGGCAGGGTGCCGCGGTGAATCGAACGCATGACGCTCGTCCACGGCTGGCCAGATTCTATTGCGGCCGTGCACAATACGTCGGCCAGCTCGACGCAGGTTCCGCCGAGCATGTCTTCGAATACCTCGGCCAGCTCGATGGTTTCATCGATCAGAGTTTCAGCTGCCGAGCAATCGGTGATCACCACGAGAACGACCGCACGCGCGCCTTCCCCGTCACAGACGGCGGCGAACTGGCGCAGCGCCGCGCTCATCTGCCTCGCGGGCTTTCCCCTGACACTGGGAAAGTAGTCGTGCCGCATCACTGGTCCGAGCGTCGAGGCGGAGGCGCCCATCAGAGACAGCGCAACCACAGAGTTGGACGGATGGAAGCCCAGGAGTGCGGGTATTGCCGCGATCAATTCGCCTGGATCGGAGACGCGTTCGACGCATCCGAGAAGGGCGGCAAGGTCGTCGTCGGAGAATTCGAATTCTCCCGGAAGAGGTGATGTCGTCATGCACACACCGTCGCTGATCACCCTGACCCGGCCGTCTGCTCGACCAGGGAAAACAGCTGCGTCCAAGTCGTCTGTGGATTACCGCATTTGTTGGGGACCAAGTACCGCGCCGCACCGAGCAGCTCCGCTACTTGTCGGACCTGTGTGCTGCGAAATCACTTGCCTGCTTTGACCTTCTGCACGGCTGCGGTGAACGCTTGATCCAGCGGTGCCGTCGAGGGCGTCGCAGAACCGAACGTCATCAGTGTTGTCGCCACCCGTACGTCGCCGACCTGCGCGATCAAGGTCAGCATCGTCTGATCACCGGCTGTGGCCTTGGGGGACACGACAGTGCGGCGAAGTGACATCGTCTTGTCGGCATCGATCGGCGACGGCGGAAGAATTTCCGTCGTCACTGTCGTAGTGACGCCGTTCGCAGTGACAGTCATGGACGGGCACTGCCGAGTTTGCGCTTCCAACTCGTCCAGTGGTGCATCGACCTTCGTGAGTTCGACCGAAATCGTTGCCCTCGTCGCGTTGTCGGTCCCGACCGCCATCACGGTCCCGTTCGGACCGTAATCCTGTTCCGGTGGCTCACATTCGGACGGATCGACGGTGGCACCGCGCGGGACGCCGACTAGATCCGGCGCTGCCATCGGAACGGCTTGCGGGGGCAGCACAACAGCGCCGAAGGGCTCGGGGAATTCCTCGGGAGTCAGCAGCAGTTCGGACAGCGGTGCCGCCGTTTTCGGAGAGGTGGATTTCGGCGTCGAGGATTTGGGTGCAGCCGTCGTACTCGGCGCCGCCGTGCCGCTGTCGGTCGCACCGGCAGTCGCCGGCGCGGAGTCCGGAACGGGTGCTCCTTGGACAGACCCGGAGCAGCCCGCGAGTAGTGCAACGGCGGCCACCGCAGCAAGTGAGCATGCGGCCACTCGCCTGGACGATCGTGGACACACCCGCATGTAAGCCTCCGCACTCGACCGATCCCGACAATCGACCAATCCATTTCGGACAAATCGGCCGTGCCGACCTTGTGTTCCACTCTGCCATGTCCGAAGCCGCGCACCCGACATCTAACGAACGCCCAGGCCAAGTGTCGAAAGATACCGCTCAGCTTCGCTCTCGGCGAACGCCCGTCTCATCTGATCGGGAATGATCGGTCACCGACTCGGTGTTCTTACCGATGAACGTCTGATCCAGTGCTGTCGGGCACCTGACTCCGATGCTGTCGCGCGTGCGCCGATAGTGGACACTTGAGATCAAGACCGAAGAGCGAAGGGGACTGCGATGGACGAACAGTCGAGGATGTACGAGCTGGAATTTCCGGCGCCCCAGTTGGCGGCTGCCGACGGCCAGGGGCCGATCCTGATTCACGGACTCGAGGGTTACTCCGACGCCGGTCACGCCGTGAAATTGGCGACGACGCATCTGCGCGAAAGCCTCGAGACCGAGCTTGTCGCGTCGTTTGCTGTCGACGAGCTGATCGACTACCGCTCACGTCGACCGACGATGACGTTCAAGGCCGATCATTTCTCCGATTACGACGCTCCGGCGCTCAATCTGTACGCACTGCGCGATACGGCCGGCACGCCGTTCCTGCTGCTTGCCGGGATGGAACCGGACCTCAAGTGGGAGCGGTTCACCACAGCTGTTCGACTGTTGTCCGAACAGTTGGGAGTGCGTCGAACCATCGGGCTCAACGCGATTCCGATGGCAATCCCGCACACCCGACCGCTCGGTGTGACAGCACATTCGACCAACAAGGACCTGATCCAGGACCATCAGCGTTGGTCAGGTGAACTGCAGGTTCCCGGCAGCGCATCATCACTGCTCGAGCTTCGTATGTCTCAGCACGGGCACGAGGCGATGGGCTTTTCGGTGCATGTCCCCCACTACCTCGCGCAAACGGACTACCCGGGCGCCGCAGAAACTTTGCTCGAAAACGTTTCCGAGGTTTCGGATCTGGAGTTGCCCTTGGTGGCACTGGGTGAGGCCGCGGCGCGCGTTCGGGAACAGGTTAACGAGCACATAGCCGGGAACGAAGAAGTTCAGACTGTAGTCCACGCTTTGGAGCGTCAATACGACACTTTTGTCGCCGCTCAGGAACAACAGTCGTCCCTTCTGGCCGGCGAGGCCGACCTTCCCAGCGGTGACGAGATCGGCGCAGAGTTCGAAAAGTTCCTGGCCGAACAGGCAGGAAATGACGACTTCGGCTCAGATGGAGACCTCGATCGAGGCGACAACTGACGAAAATGTGACGGGCGGGGCGCATAATTCGACATTGTGCGCATTCCGCAACCCCTCCGTTACCTGGGCTGTTGTTCAGGACACATCCGTCGGATAGCCTCAAACTCTGTGTGATTTTCGTTGACGGCTCAACAACTGGAGCAGACAGTCAACGTGGTCACACGCCGAGCCAGGAGGCGACATGAGCAGACCACGGAACCGTCAGCTCCGACCGGTCCCCGACGAGGAACCGCGGATGATGTTCCGGACGATTCACGGCTACCGACGCGCATTTCGGATAGCCGGCGAGGGTCCGGCAGTACTGCTCCTGCACGGAATCGGCGACAACTCGTCGACGTGGACCGAGATCATTCCCCACCTCGCCAAGAAGTACACGGTCATCGCACCTGACCTGTTGGGTCACGGCCGTTCCGACAAGCCACGCGCGGATTACTCGGTAGCCGCGTACGCCAACGGCATGCGGGATCTTCTGTCGACGCTCGGCATCGAGCACGTCACCGTCATCGGGCACTCGCTCGGCGGCGGCGTAGCGATGCAGTTCTCCTACCAATTCCCACACATGGTGGATCGCCTCGTGCTGGTCTCGGCCGGTGGCGTCACCAAGGACGTCCATCCGCTGCTTCGCCTCATGTCCGTTCCGGTGGTCAACGAGGTGGTAAAGCTGCTCCGGATACCTGGTGCGATGCCGCTCGTCCGGATGGCCGGGAACCTTGCCGGCGTAGTTCACGGTTCAAATCTGCGTCCCGGCACCATGTTGCATGACACACCGGACCTGATTCGCGTGCTCGCTGATCTCCCCGACCCCACTGCCTACGAGGCCTACCTTCGTACGCTGCGGGCCGTCGTGGACTGGCGCGGACAGGTCGTCACGATGCTCGACCGCTGTTATCTGACCGAGAATCTGCCGGTTCAACTGATCTGGGGCGACGACGACTCCGTCATTCCCGTCTCCCACGCTCACCTCGCGCACGCGGCGATGCCGAACTCACGCCTCGAAGTCTTCCGCGGCTCGGGCCACTTCCCGTTCCGCGACGATCCGATGCGTTTCCTGCAGATCGTCGAAGATTTTCTTTCCAGCACCGCACCACTCGTCTTCGACGAGGCTCGCTGGCGCCACATGCTGATCTCCGGGGTCGGCGAGAACACCATCACCGGAACGTCGTCCACCCGCATGGCGGTGCTCGACGCCATGGGCTCGGACGAGCGAAGCGCAACCTGATCTACGGTTGCGGCTAGCCTGTACGAGTGCTGCTGACGGAACTTCTCCCCGACAACGCGGATCCTGATTCCGTTTTCGACGCCTTCTCTTCGTGGACCATCGAACGAGGTTTGACGCTCTACCCGGCCCAAGAAGAGGCCGTCATGGAGTTGGTCTCGGGTGCAAACGTGATCCTTGCGACGCCGACCGGGTCAGGCAAGTCGATGGTGGCGATCGGCGCGCATTTCTATGCGATGTCGCTCGGCAAGCGCACCTATTACACAGCGCCGATCAAGGCCTTGGTGAGCGAGAAGTTCTTTGCACTGTGTGAGGTCTTCGGTGCCGAGAACGTCGGCATGATGACTGGCGACGCCGCCGTGAACTCGTCGGCGCCGATCATTTGTGCGACGGCCGAAATCGTCGCGAATCTTGCACTGCGCGAGGGCCCGAACTCCGATATCGGCCAGGTCGTGATGGACGAGTTCCACTTCTACTCCGAACCCGATCGAGGTTGGGCGTGGCAGGTTCCGCTCATCGAGTTGCCGCACGCCCAGTTCCTGTTGATGTCGGCAACTCTCGGTGAGGTCGACTTCTTCTCCGAAGATCTGACGCGGCGTACCGGGAAACCCACCACCGTCGTCTCCGGCACAGAACGCCCCGTGCCGCTGATGTTCTCGTACGCGACCACGCCGGTCGGCGAAACCATCGAAGCTCTGGTGACCACCAACCAGTCCCCCGTCTACATCGTGCATTTCACGCAGGCCGCCGCCCTCGAACGCGCCCAGGCACTGACGAGCGTCAACTTCTGTTCCAAAGAAGAGAAGGAAGCGATCGCCGAGGCGCTGGGTGGTTTCCGCTTCACCACCGGGTTCGGAAAAACACTCTCCCGCCTGGTCCGGCACGGCATCGGCGTTCACCATGCGGGCATGCTGCCCAAGTACCGACGGCTCATCGAAGTTCTCGCACAGGACGGGCTTCTCAAGGTGATTTGCGGTACCGACACCCTCGGCGTCGGCATCAACGTCCCGATCCGCACGGTGCTGCTCACGGGTCTGGCCAAGTACGACGGCGTCCGTACTCGGCATCTGAAAGCCCGCGAGTTCCATCAGATCGCCGGTCGCGCGGGTCGTGCAGGCTACGACACGATGGGCACCGTCGTCGTCCAGGCACCGGAACACGAAGTAGAGAATCTGCGGGCAGTCGCCAAGGCCGGCGACGATCCGAAGAAGATCAAAAAGATTCAACGCAAGAAGGCTCCCGAGGGGTTTGTGTCCTGGAGCGAAGCGACGTTCGATCGCTTGGTCGCCGCATCGCCCGAGCCGTTGGTGTCGCGATTCTCGGTCAGCAACTCGATGCTGCTCAATGTCATTGCCCGCCCGGGTAACTGCTTCGACGCGATGCGGCACCTGTTGGAGGACAACCACGAATCGCGTCCGGCGCAGCGCAAGCACATTCTCAAAGCGATCTCGCTGTATCGCGGATTGCTCAGCGCCGGCATCGTGGAACGCCTCGACGAACCCGACGAGTACGGCCGCATGGCTCGGTTGACGATGGACCTGCAACGCGACTTCGCCTTGAACCAGCCACTCTCACCGTTCGCCTTGGCGGCATTCGAACTTCTCGACGTCGAATCCGACAGTTACGCACTCGATGTCGTCTCGATCATCGAGTCGACGCTCGACGATCCGCGTCAGGTTCTGATGGCGCAGCAGCACTTCGCTCGTGGCGAAGCGGTTGCGCAGATGAAGGCCGACGGCATCGAGTACGAGGAGCGCATGGAACTCCTCGAAGAGGTTACGTGGCCGAAACCGTTGTCGGACTTGCTGTTCCCGGCTTTCGAAATGTACCGGGGTGGCCACCCGTGGATCACCGAGTTCGCCCTCTCCCCCAAGTCCGTGGTGCGCGACATGATCGAACGCGCCATGACGTTTGCCGAGTTGATAAGCCATTACGGACTCACCCGGTCCGAGGGCCTCGTCCTGCGCTACCTCGCCGACGCCTACCGCGCGCTGCGACAGACCGTCCCGACGGAAGCGCGCACCGAGGAACTCGAAGACATCATCGAGTGGTTGGGCGAGCTGATCCGTCAGGTCGACTCGAGCCTGCTCGACGAATGGGAGTCACTCACCGACCCCGGAGCCGAGGCAGATACGGAAGAGGTTGCGTTCGGCGCCGACATTCCCCGTCCCATCTCGGCGAACCCGCGCGCATTCCGCGTCATGGTGCGCAATGCGATGTTCCGACGCATCGACCTCGCGTCGCGTCGGCAGTGGAACGAGCTGGAAAACCTCGAGGACGGTATCGACGCCGCCGAGTGGGAGGAGCAACTACTCCCGTACTTCGAGGAGTACGCAACAATCGGAACCGGGCCATCGGCGCGCGGGCCGGCGCTCTTCCAGGTCACCGAAGAGGGTGAGTTCTGGCGGGTGCGGCAGGTGCTCGAGGATCCGGAGGGCGATCACGGATGGGCACTGCTTGCCGTCGTCGACATCCCGGAATCGGATGCCGCGGGTGAAATCGTGTTCGACGAGCTGAGCGTCGTAGAAGGCTAGCGCCTGTGCGCCTTTCTGGTAGTCGGCGCTACCAAAAAGGCGCACAGGGGGCGTCAGCCCCTTCGAGCCTTCCGCGGCTGGTTGCGGCGAGCAGCGCGCTTTTCCTTGATGCGAACGTTCTCGGCCCGCACCTCGGCCTGAACAGCGCGTTCCTTTTCGAGCCATTCGGGCTTCTCTTCGAGGAGTGCGGCGATCTGATCCGTGGTGAGTGCTTCTTCGACGCCGCCGCGGGCCAGCCCGGCGATCGATACGCCCAGCTTGGCGGCGATGACCGGGCGAGGGTGCGGTCCGGTGCGTCGCAGCTCCAGCAGCCACTCCGGCGGATCGGTCTGCAGAGCGGTCAGCTCGTCACGAGTCACGTCGCCTTCCTGGAACTGCGCAGGTGTTGCTTCCAGGTACACACCCAGCTTCTTGGCAGCCGTCGTCGGCTTCATCGTCTGGGGAGTTTTGTTCGACGTCATGCAACAAGAGTAACCAGCCGATACGGGTGCTTTTACCAAGGCGGTAGCCTTGCCTGGTGACAGACGCGGATAGTCAGGCAATTTTTCGACTCGCGTACGCCCCGGGGGTGACGCCCACCAAGTGGGTCCGGGTGTGGCACGAGCGGCTCCCCGAGGTGCGTCTGGAACTTGTTCAGTTCCCGGTTCTCGAACTCGAAGCTGCACTTCGCGCCGGTGAAGCAGATGCAGGTTTGGTTCGACTGCCGATCGACCGGACCGGCATCAGCGCCATCTCGCTGTACGCGGAAACCCCGGTGGTGGTGGTACCGAAGGATCACGTATTCACTACTGTCGATCAGATTTCCGTCGACGATCTGGCCGACGAGATAGTGCTCGATCCTCTCGACGACAGACTCGACTGGCCGACCCGTCCCGGAAAGACCGCCGCCGAGCGACCCGCGACCATCGCCGACGCCATCGAGTTGGTGGCCGCCGGTGTCGGAGTTGTCGTGGTTCCCCATTCGCTGGCGCGGTTCCACCATCGCAAGGACCTGACCTTCCGTCCGGTGGACGGTGCGCCCGAGGCTCCTGTGGCTTTGGCATGGATGGAGTCCAAGACCACAGATCTGGTCGAGGAACTTATCGGCATCGTGCGGGGCCGAACGGCGCAGAGTTCCCGCGGCCGAAACGGTGAGCCGGCGGAGAAGATCAAGGGCTCCGTCAAGGCCAAGATCGCGGCCCGCGAGCGTCGCGCAGAAGCTGCCAAGAACGGGCAGAAAGCTAAGGGCGCCGGCACCGCAAAGAACATATCCGGACGCAACGCCGGTTCCGGTAAGGCCAAGGCGGGCGGCAAATCAGGCAGCGGCAAGTCCGGTGGGACCAAGAGTTCGGGTGGCCGGTTCTCCGGAAAGCAGAAGGGCCGCTAGGGCTTCAACTGGCAACTCGGAGGATCGCTGCCGGACAATGCTGAACTGATCAGGCGCGACAGACTCGGACTGTGGTCTCGCGAATTGGCGCATCGTCGAACTCCGTCGAGCATGATGAGAGTATGACTCCCGCGAGTTCTTCAGCCCTCGACGAATTGGTAGCGGCACTCCCCGAGGGAGCCGTCCTGCTGGATCCGGACGTGACCGCGGGCTACCGCCAGGACTGGGCCGCCGATCCGACCGCCGGCCATCCCGCTGCCGTGGTTCGCGCTACGTGCACCGAAGACATCCAAACAGTGATGCGCTGGGCAACCGCCAACCGCGTGCCGGTGGTTCCCAGAGGTGCCGGCTCGGGCCTGTCCGGTGGATCCAGCGCCGTCGACGGTTGCATAGTGGTCAGCACCGAGCGAATGCGACAGATCACGATCGACCCGGTCGCCCGGGTGGCGGTTGCTCAGCCCGGTTTGATGAATGCGGAGGTCAAGAAAGCAGCCGCAGAGCACGGACTCTGGTACCCACCCGACCCGTCATCCTTCGAAATCTGTTCCATCGGCGGCAATGCAGCCACCAACGCCGGCGGACTCTGCTGCGTCAAGTACGGAGTTACCACCGACTACGTTCTCGGACTCCGGGTCGTGCTGGCGGACGGTGCAGCTGTCAGCCTCGGAGGTCCCCTTCTCAAGGACGTCGCCGGACTCTCACTCACCAAACTGTTCGTGGGCAGCGAGGGCACTCTCGGCATCATCACGGAAATCACGTTGCGTTTGATTCCCGCGCAGCCGCCCGCATCAACCGTCGTCGCGTCGTTCGACTCGGTACAAGAAGCTGCCGACGCGGTCTTGGCGATCACCAGCAACATGCGTCCGGCGATGCTCGAGTTCATGGATCACGCCAGTATCAATGCTGTCGAGGATTCGGTACGCATGGGTCTGAACCGCAAGGCTCACGCACTACTGCTCGCGCAGTCCGACGCACCCGGCGCGGCAGGCGTGCTGGAAATCGAGACGATTGTTCAGGCGTGCGAAAACAACGGAGCCACCGAAGTATTCGCCACCGATGACCAGGCCGAAGGTGACGCTTTTGCGGCGGCACGGCGAGCGGTGTTCCCGGCCGTGCTCGCGATGGGAAGTCTGCTTCTCGAAGACGTGGGCGTTCCCATGCGCGCACTCCCCCAGCTGGTAACCGGGGTCGAAGCCATCGCCGACGACCTCGACGTCCTGATCTGCACGGTGGCGCACGCCGGAGACGGAAACACACACCCGCTCATCGTCTTCGACCCCGCAGACCCGGACATGTCCGAACGCGCACAGATCGCATTCGGACGGGTGATGGATCTCGCCATCGCGCTCGGCGGCACGATCACCGGCGAACACGGGGTGGGTCGACTCAAGCGCGACTGGCTGCCGTCACAGTTGGGTGAAGACGTCATGGCCCTCAATCGCAAGGTCAAGGATGCGCTCGACCCGCTGGGGATTCTCAATCCCGGAGCCGTCATTGCCGTGAAAGAAGGCTCTCTCGACTAGCTTTCACGTCGACGTCGAACGAGTTACGTCATCGAGGAACCGTCGGGCTGACCGAACGGACCAGCTCGGCCAGCTGACGGAATCCTTCTGCTCGGCCACTCGACGAGCGGAACACGACGCCGATCGTGCGACCTGGAGCCGGCGAAGCGAAACGCGCCGTCGACAAGTCCCCGCGTCGAACCTCCACTGCAACAGCCGATTCCGGGACCAAAGTCACCCCGAGTCCCCCGGCCACACATTGCACGACTGTCGCAAGAGAGGTAGCCCGCGTGTCGCCGGCAAGCGGATGGGCGTCTACCGAACGGCACAGATCCAACGTCTGGTCGCGCAGGCAGTGGCCGTCGTCGAGCAAGAGCAACGGCAGCGCGTCGAGCACGTCCGCCGTGAGATCGACACGTTCCGCCAAGGAATGATCGTTCGGCACGACCATCACAAAATCCTCTTCGTACACAGGAACTTCCACCAGGCCAGGTGTTCCGGCAGGAAGCGCCAACACCGCGACGTCGAGCGCTCCCGATCGCAGGGCATCAAGCAAGCGCGCCGTTTGATCCTCGACTATTTGCGGCGCCAACGACGGCAGCTTCTCGCGCAGCTCCGGCAACAACCCCGGAAGAATGTAGGGCGCAACGGTCGGGATCAACCCGATGCGTAGCGGTCCGGTCAGAGAGTCGCCGGAGCCGGCCGCGCTCGCGACGAAACCGTCGGCAGCCTCGAGGATTTGCTTGGCCTGACCGAGCAAGCGCTGTCCGTCCGCGGTCACGAGCACGCGCCGGGTACTGCGTTCGATCAGTCTGACTCCCAGCCCCGCCTCTAGAGCTGCCAGCGCCTGCGACAGTGTGGGTTGGCTCACACCGGAACGCGCTGCGGCAGTACCGAAATGCCGATACTCGGCGACTGACACGAAGGCACGCAGCTGTGACAAGGAAGGTTGATAAGTCTGATCAGACATGCCTATCAGTGTAGTGCCACCCATCACCTTTACCTTTTGAACGGTTTGATGCAGAATGGACTCATACCAAAAAGCGCCGGTCACAACCTCGACACTCCAGTCGAAACCGTCCGACCCGCTGACGGTGACAAACCCTCTCGATCCAGCACGTTCGGCCGTCACAGTCCGAACAGCCGGATCGTGTGCGCAAGAAATTCCTGTTCACGAGACACGTAGGAGAATGAGACACATGGCTCTGCTCACAATCGGCGACCAGTTCCCCGCTTACAACCTCACGGCTGTCATCGGCGGCGACCTGTCCAAGGTCGATGCCCAGCAGCCCGATGACTACTTCACCACCGTCACCAGTGACGACTACGCAGGCAAGTGGCGCATCGTCTTCTTCTGGCCCAAGGACTTCACCTTCGTGTGCCCCACCGAGATTGCTGCATTCGGCAAGCTCAACGAAGAGTTCGCAGACCGTGACGCTCAGGTTCTCGGCGCTTCCGTCGACAACGAGTTCGTGCACTTCCAGTGGCGTGCACAGCACGAAGAGCTCAAGACCCTCCCCTTCCCGATGCTCTCGGACCTCAAGCGCGAGCTTGCCGAGGCCACCGGCGTCCTCAACGCCGACGGCGTTGCAGACCGCGCGACGTTCATCGTCGACCCCAACAACGAGATCCAGTTCGTCTCCGTCACAGCCGGTTCCGTCGGCCGTAACGTCGACGAGGTTCTCCGCGTCCTCGACGCTCTCCAGAGCGACGAGCTGTGCGCATGCAACTGGAAGAAGGGCGACCCGACCATCAACGCCGGCGAGCTCCTGACTGCGAGCGTCTGAGTATGAGCGTCGAGAACCTCAAGAACTCGCTTCCCGAGTACGCGAAGGACCTCAAGCTCAACCTGAGTTCCATTGCGCGCACGACGGTCCTGAACGAGCAGCAGTTGTGGGGAACACTCCTCGCAACGGCCGCAGCCACCAAGTCTGCGTCCACGCTCAAGGAGATTGCTTCCGAGGCTGCCGACAACCTCTCGGCAGAGGCATACAACGCCGCTCTCGGCGCAGTGTCGATCATGGGCATGAACAACGTCTTCTACCGCACCAAGGGCTACCTCGACGGTAAGTACGACGATCTTCGTGCCGGCCTGCGGATGAACATCATCGGCAACCCGGGCGTCGACAAGGCCGACTTCGAATTGTGGTCGCTTGCAGTGTCCGCGATCAACGGCTGCAACCACTGCCTCGAAGCTCACGAGAACACCCTCCGCCAGGAAGGTGTCGACCGCGAGGTCATCTTCGAAGCGATCCGCGCCGGTTCCATCGTCGCGGGCGTCGCACAGGCTGTCGAAGCCAACGAGATCCTCTCTGCCGCACAGGTCTGATCACTCGGACCTGAGTGCAGTTCGACGAGCCCTCCCCACCGTGAAGGTGGGGAGGGCTTTTCGCGCGCTAGGGTGGACCGATGGGTATCGAGGTGAGTGTGGTCCGGGTCTTCACGGACGAGAACGGCAAGCACGGGAATCCGCTGGGAATCGTCGACGCGTCCACGGTTGCAGAATCGGATCGACAAGCCGTCGCGAAGGAACTCGACTACAGCGAGACCATCTTCATCGACGTTCCGGATGACGGCGCCTCGCGTGCGCGGGTCCAGATCTTCACTCCGGCAGCAGAACTCCCCTTCGCCGGACACCCGACCGTCGGTGCCACGTGGTGGTTGGGCGAACAAGGCCGTCGCGTGAGCGCCCTCGACGTTCCTGCCGGCAGTGTCGACGTCCGCCAATCCGGCGCTTTGACGTGGGTACGCGCGCGTGCCGAATGGGCACCGGAATTCGCGATCTATCCGATGGACACGGTCGACGACGTCATCGACGCAGATCCGTCCGACTACGAGGCGGATCATTCGTATCTGTGGGCGTGGCAGGACAAGCTCGAAGCTGCCATCCGCGCACGCATGTTCGCACCGGTGATGGGAATCGCCGAGGACGAGGCAACCGGATCTGCAGCGCTGCGCATCACGGACCGATTGAGGAAATCACTGCTCATCACCCAGGGACGCGGATCGGTGCTTCACACCACCTTCTCTCCGGAAGGTTGGCTCGAAGTCGGCGGCCGCGTCGTCGCCGAGCCGTCACGAACCTTGTGAGTACCCGGCGGGATTGCGTCCGGCCTCGAGGTCACGTGCACTCAGTGATACCGAGATCTCGTCACCGAGCGCAACTCCCGGAGCGAGGGGCAACTGATCTCCACTCCAGAACTTGCCCGGGTCGAACCAGTTGACACGACGATTACCGACGAGCAGACCCATCGCTTCATAGGTCTTGGCAACCACTTCGGCGCAGTAGGCGCTCTCGACGGCTACTGCCGATACGTCGGACTTCTTGCGCAGCTTCGGGATTCGGCCGCCGAACCAGCGCGAAGCAAGCTTGGCTGTCGACGGGAAAGGCGTACCGTCCAGCCGCGCGATCGTCTCGAGCAGAGCGTCTTCCTGCTCCCGGGTGATCTCGTGGTCGAGCTGGCGCAACCATCCACGCTGCCCGTACTTGGCGCCCCAAACCTGAACGGCCGATCGCAGATCGTGCAGTTGGACACCACGCTGGAAGCGTCCGGTCCACATGTCCTGCAGCGAGTGACCGAGTTCCGCATGCCACATCAGCGGCGGAAGGTCGTCGATCACGACCGACATTCCGACGTGGTTGACCGGGCTGTTGGTCAGCGTCTGGATGGCCCGGTCCGCCGTCGACTCTCCGCGGAAGATCCAGATGTCGCCCGTGCGGGTCGCCGCGGCGGCCTCGTCGAGACTCACCTGCGAAAGCAATCGTCGGTCCATGCCTCTAGCGTAGAGGGATGAAACTCACGACTCCTCTGCGCGCCTCGCACGTTTGGAAACTGGTCGGCCTCGCCGGCGCGATGGGCGTTGCCGCCACCGGGGTCCTCGTTGCGCGCGGCGAACGCCAGCGTCGGGCCTACTCTCCGGACGAGATTCGCTCGGTGCTACACGAGCGCTACACCCAGGCGTACGCCAAGCAGTCGGAGCAAGAGGTTCTGGAACTGGAACCTGCGCCCAACGCAGTGCGGCGCCGAATCGAGAAACTCTTTCGGCGCCGCAGCTGACTTCAGCCGAGGGCTGCGAGGATCCCCGCGGCCATCTCGGCGACCTGATCGTCGGTCATCACAAACGTCGGCGAAATCTGCATCGCACCCTGACCCGCGGCGCGACCCGAAATACCGTGCTCGCGAAGCGTCTTCACGAACGGCAACGCCTCCGCCGGATCAGCCAACTGCACTGCCGCGACCGCACCGAGCCCACTACGAACCTCCGCCACCCGCGGATGCTCCGCCAGCGGCTGCAGATGCGTATGCAACGACGCCTCCAAACGCTTCGACTCCGCGAGCAGATTCTCACGCTCGAGAATGTCGAGGTTCGCCATCGCCGCCGCAGCAGCACCGGCATGCCCGCCGTAGGTGTACCCATGGCGCCACCACGAACCGGCATAGAACGGCTCCGCCACCCGCGGCGCGATGAACACCGCACCCATCGGAACGTAACCCGACGTCAAACCCTTTGCCGTGGTCATCATGTCGGGCTGCAAATCGAAACGGGTGGACGCGAACCACTCACCACCGATCCGGCCGAAACCGGTCACGACCTCGTCGACGACAAAGAGGATGTCGTGCTCACGGCAGATGTCACGCACCTCGGCCAGATACCCCTCCGGCGGAAGATACACCCCACCCGCACCGATGATCGGCTCCGCGAAGAACGCCGCGATCTTGTTCGCACCGACCCGCTCGATCAACTCGAGCAGACTCTTCGCATCATCCCAGCCGACCGTGGCCGCATCCGCCATCAGCTCGCCGTACCCCTCACGGTTCACCGGAATACCAGCGAGAGCTGTTCCCGCAACATGCATTCCGTGGTACGCCTTCTGACGACCGACGATGATCGCCTTCTCCGGCTGCCCCACCTCGTGCCAGTACCGACGAGCAAGCTTCGCCGCAGTGTCCACCGAATCCGAACCACCCGAAGTGAAGAAGATCTTGCTCCCGGCAACCGGCGCGATCGTCGCCAACCGCTCCGCCAACACCTGCGTGGTCTCGGGAACGAAATCACCGAAATTCGAAAAATGAGCGATCTTCGACAACTGAGCCGCCACCGCATCCGCGATCTCGGTGCGCCCGTGCCCGACATTGGTGAACCACAGGCCCGCTGTCGCATCCAGATACCGAGTGCCCTCGCGGTCCCAGATGTACGCGCCCTCACCGCGAGAGACGACAAACGCGCCGTTTTTCTCCACAGCGCCCATGTCCGCGAACCCGTGCCACAATGCCGAAGCCATCATTGTCCCCTTCGAATACAAACGATGCTGGTGTGCAAACGATGTGCTGCGACTATATCGACACCAGGAATCCGCGCATGACGGCGCTCGCCCGGCACCGGCATTTCCGGGCGCACCCGTAATCTGTCGACCATGACTTTTGCCGACAATCTCGCCGCACTGCCCACCATCGATCATCTGGCCGCCATCGAGGTACTCGACGCCGACGGAACCGTCGTCGACACCGTGGAGAACAAGCCCGGAAAGTCCGGCTCGGTCAAGGTGTACAACCATCTCGCTCAGGTCTACGGCGCGCTGACACCCGAAGCCGCCTCGGCAGGATTGACGATCTTCGCCGAGCACACCGAGGACGCGCGGGCGAACCCGGGCAAGCACCCGAACGTGGACCGACTCGATCAGGTGCTCGCCTCCGGCAATCCCCTAGGACTTCGCAGCGTTCCGTCCGCGTAGCCCGGCGCCCAACCGTCCGACGGCATTGACTGCCAACGCCATCAGGGCCATCGCGATGCCCAGTACGACGAATCCGATGAACAGGGCCAGATAGCCCTGGTGGCGCGGATCCATGAACGGGTAGGGATACCAGTCGACGATCGAACCTCGGATCAACGTGTACACGCCGTACACGACCGGGAACAGCAACCACTGCAGTGAACGTGCTTCGGAGATCCTGTGCCTCGAGGCGAAGAACACCCAGTCGAGCAGCATGACCAACGGAAGAATCCGATGCAGTGCCGAGTTGATCCAGGCATCGTTCAAATTGACGTCGATATCTGCCAGGAGGACGGCATAGATGATGCCGGTGATCACCATGTACAGCGTCACCGCCCCGCGGATCGACTGCCACGCCTGCGATTGTGGATCTCGAATTGCACCGATCAGCAACACGATCACCGCAAGAATGTTGCTCTCGATGGTGAAGTAGCTCAGATAGTTCGACAGAGACAGCTCAGCCGCGTCACGGATCGGGATCCACAGCAAAGCGGCAAGTCCGAACACAGCAAACAACAGTCTCAGGGCTCGCACGGCGATCGGCGTCGACAAGACAGGCACCGATGACTCATTTGCGGTATTTGTCGTCACTGGTCGATATTTGCACATCAGCACGATCTGCGAGCGGTAGTTGTGAACGCGTTCGATAGGCTGTCATCAGCATGTCTACAACACCACCGGCCCCGCTCTCCCCCAAGCGGAGTGACCTGAAGAGCGCGCTGGCGCAGGTCTCACTCCGCGACGAGAGTCGACTCCGTCGCAAACTCGACCGTGCCCGCACACCAGACGCTTTGGTGGCGCTGGCCGAGGATATCGAAACGGCGCGCACACGGTTGGCGGCACGATCCGCCAATGTTCCCGCAGTCTCGTATCCGGAAGCTCTGCCCGTCAGTCAGCGCAAGGACGACATCGCGACCGCGATCTCGGAGAATCAGGTTGTCATCGTCGCCGGCGAGACCGGCTCGGGTAAGACAACCCAGATCCCGAAGATCTGTCTCGAACTCGGACGTGGCGTCCGCGGTTTGATCGGACACACACAGCCGCGCCGGTTGGCAGCACGCACCGTTGCCGAACGTATCGCCGAAGAACTCGACACCGAACTCGGCGACGCCGTCGGATACACCGTGCGGTTCACCGACCAGGTCTCGGACCGCACCTACGTCAAGCTCATGACCGACGGCATTCTCCTCGCCGAAATTCAGCGCGACCGTATGCTCCGACGCTACGACACGCTGATCATCGACGAAGCGCACGAACGCAGCCTCAACATCGACTTCATCCTCGGTTACCTGGCTCAGCTGCTCCCCCGCCGACCCGATCTCAAGGTCATCATCACGTCGGCGACCATCGATCCCGAGCGCTTCGCCAACCACTTCGCTGTCGACGGTAAGCCCGCGCCGATCGTCGAGGTATCCGGGCGAACATTCCCTGTCGAAATGCGTTACCGGCCACTGACCGTCGAATCCGGCGACATCACCTTCGACCGCGATCCCGTCGACGCGGTCTGCGAGGCGGTCGACGAGCTGAGCGCGGAGGGCGAAGGCGACATCTTGGTCTTCCTCTCCGGCGAACGCGAAATTCGCGACACCGCAGATGCTTTACGCGATCGGCGTCTTCGCAACACCGAAATCGTCCCGCTGTACGCGCGGCTGTCTGCTGCCGAGCAACACAAAGTGTTCTCGCCGCACACCGGCCGACGCGTCGTCCTTGCCACCAACGTGGCCGAGACCTCGCTGACCGTTCCCGGCATTCGGTACGTCGTCGATCCGGGAACCGCGCGCATTTCGCGATATTCGGTGCGCACCAAGGTTCAGCGGTTGCCGATCGAGCCCATTTCGCAGGCGTCAGCTCGTCAGCGTTCCGGGCGTTGCGGCCGCGTCGCCGAAGGAATCTGCATCCGCCTGTATTCCGAGGAGGACTTCGAGTCACGGCCGGCATTCACCGAACCGGAGATCCTGCGAACCAACCTCGCATCCGTGATCTTGCAGATGACGGCCCTCGGCCTGGGCGACATCGCGGCATTCCCCTTCGTCGAACCGCCGGACCAGCGCGCCGTGAAGGACGGAATCGGACTCCTCGAGGAACTCGGCGCCATCGCGCGAGGTTCCGAGGCCAGCCACCCCGAACTGACGCCGGTCGGCCGCGAGCTGGCCCAGATTCCGGTGGATCCGCGGATGGCACGGATGCTGGTGGAAGCCAAGAACAACGGTTGCCTTCACGAAACCCTTGTCATCGTCGCGGCGTTGTCCATCCAGGACGTTCGCGAGCGGCCCGCCGAGTTCCAGCAAGCCGCCGACGAAAAGCACGCCCGCTTCAACGTCGAGAACTCCGACTTCCTGGCCTACCTGAAACTGTGGGACTACTTACGCGAACAACGTAACGATCTGTCCTCCAACCAGTTTCGCAAGATGTGCCGGAACGAGTTCCTGCACTGGCTCCGCATCCGCGAATGGCAGGATCTGCACGGGCAACTCCGGCAGATCACCCGCGGTCTCGGCTGGACAGTGGGAGAGACACCGGCAAGCGAGAACGCGATCCATCAGTCGCTCCTTGCCGGGTTGCTCTCGCATATCGGGCTACGCGAGGGCGAGAAGCGGGACTACCTCGGCGCCAGGGGCAGCCACTTCGCGATCTTCCCCGGATCGGGACTGTTCAAGAAGCCACCACGCTGGGTCATGGCCGCCGAACTCGTGGAAACGTCGAGGCTGTGGGCGCGCATGTCCGCGCGTATCGAACCCGAGTGGGCTGAAAAGCTCGCCCCGCACCTGGTGAAACGGACCTATTCCGAACCGCACTGGTCCTCCAAGCGCGGCTCGGCGATGGCATACGAGCGGGTCACTCTCTACGGAGTTCCTCTGGTAACCGGCCGCGCAGTGACGTACTCACGAATCGATCCCGAGGCCTCTCGCGATCTCTTCATCCGCCATGCGCTCGTGCAGGGCGAATGGCAGACGAACCACAAGTTCTTCCACGAAAACCGTGCACTCCTCGACAACGTCGAAGAACTCGAGAACCGCGCGCGCCGACGCGACATCCTCGTCGACGACGAAACTCTCTACGAGTTCTACGACGAACGTATCGGCCAGGAAGCCGTATCCGCCAAGCATTTCGACCAGTGGTGGAAGACCGAGCGGCGCAAGAATCCGAGTCTGCTGACTTTCACACCGGAAACGGTGGTCAACTCCGACGCAGCTGCAGTACTGGGCGGCGAGTACCCGGACGCCTGGCGCCAAGGCGACATGCAGTTTCCACTCACTTACCAATTCGAGCCGGGAAAGGACGACGACGGCGTCAGCGCGCACATCCCGGTCGGCCTGCTCGCGCAACTTCAGCCGGTCGGCTTCGACTGGTTGGTCCCCGGTATGCGCGTCGATCTCGTTACCGCTCTGATCAAGACGTTGCCCAAGAACATTCGACGCGCTGTCGTTCCGGCTCCGGATTATGCCGCCGCAGCATTGGCAGCAGTCAAACCTCGATCCGAGCCGTTGATGACCGCGATGGCCCGCGAACTCTCGCACTTGGGCGGGATCCAGATCGACGCCAAGGACTTCGATCCCGCCGCGCTGCCCGACCATCTTCGGATGACGTTTGTCGTCGAGGACGAATCTGGCAAGGTTCTCGCGAAGGGTAAGGATCTGGCGCAGCTACGACGCACGCTCGCCCCGCGCGTGCAGAAGGAAGTGGCCAAGGCGGCAACCGGAACCGAACGGGCAGCGGCAACCGTCTGGACATCCGAAACGCTGGGCGCATTGGAACAGACCATCACTCGCTCCATCGGCGGACAGCAGGTGACCGGCTACCCAGCTCTGGTGCCGGAGAACGGCGGAGTTGCCGTTCGTGTCCTGAGTACGCCGGCCGCGCAGGCGCAGGCGATGAGGGAAGGTACGCGGGCGCTTCTCCTCGCGGCCGTTCCCACCCAACTCAAGGCAGTGACCGCCGGCTTGTCGAACACGCAGCGTCTGGCTCTCGGCCAGAATCCGGACGGCGGCTTGGAGGCCCTCGTCGAAGATTGCCGGGTGGCAGCTGCCAACGAAGTGATCGCGGCTCACGGTGGACCGGTACGCACGCCTGAAGCGTTCGATGCCCTGGTGAAGATCGCACGCTCCGAACTGGCCGGACGCGTTTCCGCGATCCTTCGCATGATTGTTCCGATCCTCGAACAAGCACACCGACTGAGCGTCGTGCTGGACCGCTCGCGCGGCGAGGCAGCCGACGACGTCCGAGAACAGTTGACCTCACTGCTGTTTCCGGGATTTGTCGCCGAACTGGGATCGGCCCGCCTACGCGATTTACCGCGGTATCTTGCCGCAGCAAAATTCCGTCTCGAAGCTCTGCCCGCAAGTGCACAACGAGATCAGCAGGCTATGGATGTCCTCGACCGGGTGTACGCAGCGTACGACCGGTTGTTGAGTTCGCTTCCCGAAGAGCGTCGCACTGCTCGAGATGTCGACGCGATCAGTTGGATGATCGAGGAACTGCGCGTGAGCCTGTTTGCGCAGTCCCTCGGTACACCCACACCGATTTCCGAAAAGCGAGTCCTGAAAGCTATCGAAGCGATCAAGCGTTGATGTTCTGCGAGAATTGCGCGATCAGTAGATTGTCTGAATGTTGACGTTGGTGAGGAAACCGCCAAAGGTGGCAACAGTGTTGGCGAACCCGAGGGTTACCAGGCTGTTCACGACTCCGAGAACTGCAACTAAGTTCATAACGCCTCCGTGAAGATCCGAGATGCGGACGAACGTACCTGGTAGACACTAAGCGAATAACGTGCCCGATTTGTTCGATTGTTCGCTTTGTGTTCTCAGCGTTACCTAAGACCGCTCTGTGCTCTCAGCGTTATCTGAGGCGAAGGCCTCAGTCGACGGAAACGGTCTCGGCGCCGGGAGCCTTCTCGGCGGCACGGGTCTCTGCATGCTCGCGCATGTCGGTGATCTCACGTTCGAAATCCGCAGCCGAGCTGAAGGACTTGTACACCGATGCGAATCGCAGGTAGGCGACTTCGTCGAGATTTCGAAGCGGATCGAGGATCGCGAGCCCTACCTCGTTACTGGGAATTTCGGCAGAACCCGAAGCTCGAACGGCATCTTCGACCTGCTGGGCGAGCAAATTCAGCGAATCGTTGTCCACTTGGCGGCCCTGGCATGCGCGACGCACACCTTTGACAACCTTTTCTCGGCTGAAAGGCTCCGTGACGCCGCTGCGCTTCACGACCGAGAGAACTGCCGTCTCGACCGTGGTGAATCGGCGGCCACACTCGGGGCACGAACGGCGCCGCCTGATCGCCTGGCCCTCGTCGGCCTCGCGCGAATCGACCACTCGGGAATCAGGGTGCCGGCAGAACGGGCAATGCATCGGGGTTCCTTCGTTGTCGCCGAAATGGCCGCAACTCAGATTCGCTACCGACTGCAAATCCTCCGACGATTTACAGAGCAGATCCACGTACTCAACGCGACCACCCGAGGTGGTGGGACTGTCAAGTGGACAGCTTACTCGCTGTGAACGGACTGCTCTCACGCTCGGTACGCCCCCGCCTGGTACGGGGTAGGTCAGCGCCCCGAGGCCGGCACGATCAGCGTTTGTCCCACTGACAGTCCGGAACTCGACATCGCATTGAGATCCATGATCTGCTCGATCACCGAACCGACAGCCTGGCCAGGTGCAACCTTGGCAGCAATATCACTGAGGGATTCACCCGCGGCAACGCGAACCACTTCGGTCGCGCCGTTTGTCGCAGCTACGTCACCACTCGACAAAGCGCCGATCCCCACCAACGCCAACACTGCGAATGCGGTGAATACGGCGCCCAGGAAAACCGTCTTCCAACTGACATCCTCGGCGGCCACTTCATGTTCGACCCGTGACACACCGACCCTGTTTCGGTGCGCGAAACTTCCTCCGTACGGGCGTGACGAATCGTGCTCGCTGTCCCACCGGCGAGGAGATTCGCGCAATGAACGCGAACCTGAAACCGCGCCCACCGCCGGAACCCGGCGAACGACGGCCGCCTGCGGTTCGTTGTCGACATCCCTGGCCACGCCATGCATTTCGGCCGCTCCGCGCCGTTCGAAGGACACAGCGTCTGCATCGGGCCCATAGAACGAGGGGTGGTACTTCAGTGCCGACGTACCGTCGAAACCAAACGCGTCGAAACCAATCGCGTCGTCGAAAACCCTGTTGCTTTTCAGTGCTGCGTTACCCATCGTGACCTCCGCTGGTCGACACCGATCGATGTGTTCGATCATGCGTTCGATGGAACGCATGTTCGAATTTCTACCACGCCTGGCCGACGATGTCTCCACTTGGAGCGACACGAATCGAACAGATGTTTGAAACCGCGAGCAAATCCGGCTAGATTCGTGTCAGACCACACAGCGGGAATTGCGAAAGCCTCCGTGTTTGTCGACAGCTCGAATGTTGGCAGGAGGCACCGACAGGTTTCTGCGCGACTTGCACCAGGCACTTTTGCAGGCAGTTTTCAAACACGACTTGTTCAGACACGACTTCTTCAGACACGGAGGCAACAGGCCATGAAGGACGATCGCTCCAGCACAGCCGCGGAGGCAGGAGCTTCTGCAGTTCCGTCTCCGTCGAGCGAGACGCTCACCGAGCGTCAGCGGCGCGTTCTCGAAGTGATCCGCGATTCGGTGACGGAGCGCGGGTATCCGCCGAGCATTCGCGAAATCGGGGATGCGGTGGGGCTTACCTCCACGTCGTCGGTCGCGCATCAACTGCGAACGTTGGAGCGCAAGGGCTTCCTTCGACGCGATCCCAATCGCCCTCGTGCAGTCGATGTTCGGGGTCTCGACGAGGTTGCGGCCGATACCGCCATCGCGTCGGTGTCGAAGCATTCCGGCGAGTACAACAGTGCCGACCCGCTGCCAGAGCCGGCGTTCGTCCCCATCCTGGGCCGCATCGCTGCCGGCGGACCGATCCTCGCCGAGGAAGCTGTGGAGGATGTGTTTCCACTCCCCCGCGAGCTCGTCGGCCAAGGTTCGCTCTTCATGCTCAAGGTTGTCGGTGAGTCGATGATCGATGCAGCGATCTGCGATGGCGACTGGGTTGTCGTCCGTCAGCAGAACGTCGCCGAGAACGGTGACATCGTGGCCGCAATGATCGACGGCGAAGCCACCGTGAAGACGTTCAAGCGTACGAAGAAGGAGGTGTGGTTGATGCCGCACAACGACCTCTTCGAGCCGATTCCCGGCAACAACGCCGTCATCTTGGGCAAGGTTGTCACGGTCATGCGGAAGATCTGAGTTCGCTCGCACCCTCGATCACAAAACTCTGGGCCCCGGCATCAGCCGGGGCCCAGAGTCTTTTCGTGACGATCAGCGGTCCATCACCCGAATCAGAGATTCAGCGAACGTCCGATGATCTCCTTCATGATCTCGGTTGTGCCCCCGTAGATGGTCTGCACACGAGAGTCCATGTACGCCTTGGCAACCGGGTATTCCTTCATGTAGCCGTAGCCTCCGTGCAGCTGGAGGCAGCGGTCGATGAGCTTGACCTGAGCTTCGGTGGTCCACCACTTCGCCATCGCAGCTTCCTGCACGGTCAGCTTCTCGGCATTGAGCTGCTCGATGAACTTGTCCACCAGGATGCGCACTGCCGTGGTCTCCGTTGCCAATTCGGCCAGTACGAATCGGGTGTTCTGGAAGCTGCCGATCGACTTGCCGAATGCCTTGCGGTCACGGCAGTACTGGATCGTGCTCTCGAGAACCGATTCCATTGCGGCGGCAGCAACGACGGCGATCGAGAGTCGTTCCTGGGGAAGGTTCTTCATCAAGTAGAAGAAGCCCATTCCCTCTTCGCCCAGCAGGTTGGCAGCGGGAACGCGTACGTCGGTGAAGCTGAGTTCGGCGGTGTCCTGAGCCTTCATGCCGATCTTGTCGAGATTGCGTCCTCGCTCGAAGCCGGGCATGTCCCGCTCGACCACGAGGAGGCTGAAGCCCTGAGCACCCTTGTCCGGGTCGGTGCACGCGACAACGATGATGATGTCGGCGTTGATTCCGTTGGTGATGAAGGTCTTCGAACCGTTGAGTACCCAGTGGTCCCCGTCGCGAACTGCTTTCGTCTTGATGCCCTGCAGGTCGCTACCGGTACCCGGTTCGGTCATCGCGATCGCCGAGATCAGCTCACCCGACGCGAATCCGGGTAGCCAACGCTGCTTCTGCTCCTGGTTGGTCAACTCCAGGAGGTACGGCGCCACCACGTCGTTGTGCAGCGTGAAGCCGATACCACTGAAGCCACCCTTGGTGGTTTCCTCGGTGATGATCGCGTTGTAGCGGAAATCCTTGACACCGCCGCCGCCGAATTCCTCAGGTACCGCGGTTCCCAGGAATCCCTGCTTTCCGGCCTCGACCCAGACGTCACGATCGACGATGTTCTGCTCTTCCCACTTCTCGTGGTTCGGTGCCACGTGCTGTGCCAAGAACTTCTGGTACGACTCCCGGAAGAGTTCATGTTCCGGTTCGAACAGGGTGCGCTCCACGCCGACTCCTTGCAATTCGATATACGGCACTTCAGTGATGTACCCGGTGGGGACGATGTACCCGGTCGGGATATTTTCGCTGAGACTGGGCACGCCGAAGTTCGCGGGCCCACGTCACTGCCTCCGACGGTAGAACCTGTTGCGATACCCGTCGATGACCCGAACGATCACGATTCGTGACTGTAGCGGTTATCTGTTACTCGAAGTACGGAATTTGGCGAGGTATCGCATGATCGGGTAGGCGACGAGGATGCCGATCGACCCCCAAGCGATGCCGCCCAGCTCGACCGAACCAATGGTCAGCGTCAGGTTCCCGATGCCGGCAACCAGTGCGGCAGCGGCGACGGTCAGGTTGACCGGATCGGTGAAGTCCACCTTCGCTTCCATCCAGATGCGCACACCGAGAATGCCGATGAGTCCGTAGAGAACCATCGTCGCACCGCCGATGACGCCGTTCGGAACCGTGAAGACCAGTGCACCGAATTTGGGCGAAAATGCCAGGATCACGGCGGTGGCGGCCGCTACCCAGTACGCCGCGGTCGAGTACACACGCGTCGCTGCCATGACACCGATGTTCTCGGCATACGTGGTGGTTCCGGATCCGCCGCCGGCGCCCGCCAAGGTCGTGGCGAGACCGTCTGCAAACAGCGCATTTCCGGCCAGGTCATCGAGGGACTTACCCGTCATGGCGGACACCGCTTTGACATGTCCGACGTTCTCGGCGACCAGAACGATCACCACGGGCAGCGCGAGCACGATCACCGACCAGTCGAACGACGGTCCGTGCAGACTCGGCAGCCCGAACCAGTCGGCTTCGCGCAGAGCGGACACTCGTTCACTGTCGAGACCACCGATGACCGCGGCGAAGACCCAGCCGATCACGACGCCGACCAGAATGCCCAACCGGCCGAGCAGCCCGGGACCGACGACCGTGACCAGCAGGATCGAAACGAGCGTGACCGTGGCGATCAGCGGCTGCGATTCGAAGGAACCGACCGCCGTCGGAGCGAGGTTGAGACCGATCAGCGCGACGACGGCGCCTGTCACTACCGGCGGCATGACGGCGTCGATGACCCGGCTGCCGATCAGACGTACGGCGACGCCGATCAACATCAACACGATGCCGACGGCCATGACGGCACCGAGCTGCGCGGCCGGGCCCGATCCTGCCGACGCTGTCAGCGGGGCGATGAACGCGAAGGACGAACCGAGATAGCTCGGGATCCGGCCCCGGGTGATGAGCAGGAACAGCGCGGTGCCGATACCCGAGAACAACAGCGTCGTCGTGACGGGGAAGCCGGTGATGGTCGGAACGAGCAGTGTCGCTCCGAACATCGCGATGACGTGCTGCATCCCGATCCCGATGGTGCGCGGCCAACTCAGTCGTTCGTCCGGCGCCACGACGGCGCCGTCGGCGATCCGCTTGCCGTCTCCGTGGACAGTCCAGCCGATTCCGCCGGCCCCGGTCATTGTTTCTCGTTCGATCACAGGTCGAAATACTAGAGGTCAGGCGCTCGGTCTCCGACCGAGACCAACGAAACCAGTTCAGCTGATTGCGTCGGCCGCCGCTTTGCGCGCTGCCACCGGATCACCGGTTGCCAGCACCGCCGCCGCAGCCGCCTCACATTGCGCCATGGTGACTGACCCGACCTTCGCTCCCACACCCGCGACCGACGCCGCAGCGCACGACAGCGAGGAAACTCCGAGTCCGGCCAGAACACACGCCAACAGTGGATCGGCGGCCGCCTCACCGCAGACGCCGACGCGCTTGCCTGCCGCCTGACCGGCCTGGGCCGTACGTGCGACAAGGGCGAGCACCGCGGGCTGCCACGGATCGGTCAGGTCGGCGAGTTCGGAGGACATCCGATCAGCGGCCATCGTGTACTGAGCGAGGTCGTTGGTACCGATCGAGAGGAATTCGACGTGTTCGAGAATCTGGTCGGCCAACAGCGCCGCCGCCGGGATCTCGACCATCACACCGGGAACAAGATCGCGTGCCCGCACCGCATCGGCAAAACGTTTCGCCTCGGCCGGGGTGGCGATCATCGGTGCCATGACCCACGGGGACGAGTTGGTCGACGCCGCGGCTGCCGCGATCGCGTCGAGCTGGCGGTCGAGAATTCCCATGTCCTGCCAGGCGATTCGGACCCCACGAACGCCGAGGGCCGGATTCGCTTCCTCTTGATGGTTGGCGAATTTGAGCGGCTTGTCCGAACCCGCGTCCAACGTGCGAATGATGACCTTCTTTCCTGCGAAGGCCTCGAGAACTTCGGCGTAGATCGCCGCCTGCTCGTCTACGGTCGGTTCGGTCTCACGGCCGAGGAAGCAGAGTTCGGTCCGGAAGAGCCCGATGCCTCCCGCTGCGGTCAACGCCGCGGCGCGAGCGCCCGCGCCGTCTTGAACATTGGCGAGAACGTCTACCGGCCGACCGTCCGACGTCCGGCCTGGTCCGGTCCACGTGCTGACGCGTTCGCGATCGATCCGGGATTGTTCGACCAGTTCGCGCGCCTGTTCGGGATCCGGCTCCGCGATCACGTCGCCGGTGGTTCCGTCGATCAGAATCGGTGTTCCGGCCGCGATGGATTCCAATTCCTTCGCAGCCACGATGCACGGGATGCCCAACTGCCTCGCGATGATTGCCGTGTGGCTGGTCGGGCCGCCGAAGATGGTCACGAGTCCGATGATCTTGGTTGCATCGAGGCCCGCGGTGTCCGCAGGAGCCAGATCGTCCGCGCACAGCACCGACGGCGTCTCGGGCATCGGAACTCCGGGTTCGGGCAATCCGGAGAGTTCGGCGATCACGCGGTCGCGGATGTCCTCGAGATCGGTGACGCGCTCGGCCATCACACCGCCGACCTTGGTGAACAGCACCACGAACTGCTCCGTCGCCGCGATCGCAGCCTGCACCGGGGGCACTCCGCCGGCGATCGACTTCTTGGCCGCCCCGATCCAGCCACGATCAGCTGCCATCGCCGCGTTGGCCTGCAAGACCTCGGCGGCCGCGCCTGTGGCTTCGGCAGCCCGTCCGAGAAGGCGGTTCTCGACCGCCTTCGCTGCTGCGACGAAGGCGTCTGCAGCTGCCTCTCGATCGGCCTCGTCGAGGGCCGGTGCATCGGTGACGAGTTCTGGTCGGCTGGACGGCCAGATAGCCGGGCCGTAGGCAATTCCGGGCACGACGGGGGTGCCGTGCACGGTGATTCGGTTGAGCTGTTCGGTCATCTGTCCTCCTTGAGCGATGGGCCCGGTGTCACACCGGATCACCTCGAGCGCGTAAAGCCCTCACCTTCGTTGTGACGAAGATTACTCCCAAGTCTTGACATGTCAACACACTCGGGCGTAAAACAACATAAAGCAACATTCACTGTGATCCACAACGCACCGTCGGATCACATTTCGGAATCGGAGAGCACGTGTACGCGGAAGAACGCCAACAAGCGATCGGCACCATGGTGTCGCAGCGCGGACGCATGTCCGTGGCGGCGCTGTCGGAAACCTTCGGTGTGACCACCGAGACCGTGCGTCGCGATCTGGCCTTCCTCGAGCGGATCGGACAGATCAGGCGTGTACACGGCGGCGCCGTTCCGACCGGATCCCTCCACGTGACCGAACCGGGCATGGCGGAACGCGATCAGACCCGCGCGCAACAGAAAGACCGGATCGCCCGCTGCGCGGTCACCTATCTCCCTCCTACCGGCGGCAGCGTCATCTTCGACGCGGGCACGACCACGGGCCGCATGATCCCCGAACTACCGACCGAGAACGACTTCACGGCCGTGACCAATTCCGTGCCGATCGGCGCACGACTGGCATCGATGAACTCGATTTCCCTGATCCTGCTCGGCGGACGAGTACGCGGGGTGACGCAAGCCGCGGTCGGCGAGGACGCTCTACGCCTGCTGAGCACGTTGCGGGTCGACGTCGCCTTCGTCGGAACCAATGCGATCAGCGTCGGGCACGGACTCTCCACCCCGGACAGCGAAGAGGCCGCCGTCAAACGAGCGATGGTCAAGGCCGCCAATCACGTTGTCGTGGTGGCCGATTCCAGCAAAGTCGGCCGCGAGCACTTGATCAGCTTCGCACCACTCGACAGCATCGACGTCCTCATCACCGACGAAGAGATCAGTCCCACAGACACATCCGAGTTCCACGACCACGGAATCGAGGTGGTGATCGCATGATCGTCACACTGACAGCCAACCCGAGTATCGATCGGACCGTACAACTCGAGCAACGGCTCGAACGAGGCTCCGTCCTACGCGCCCACTCCACTCGCAGCGACCCCGGCGGCAAGGGGGTCAACGTGGCGCGTGTTCTCGCCGCAGCCGACCTCGACGTGCTCGCGGTGCTGCCGGGAAACGGTGGTGACCCTCTGCTCTCGGCGCTCGCAACCGGTGGGATTCCCCACATCGGCGTCGCCACAACGGGTCCGGCTCGCACCAACATCACCATCGCGGAACCGGACGGGACCACGACGAAGATCAACGAACCGGGCGCAACGCTGTCCGGTTCGACGCTCGACGCCCTGGCACAGGAGTTGATCGCCCGCGCCGATACCGCACTGTGGTTCGCGCTGTCCGGCTCACTGCCTCCCGGCGTTCCGCTGGGGTGGTACGGCGAACTTGTCGCGGCGCTGCGCGATCACCCGTGCAAGGTGGCGGTCGACACCTCGGACGCCCCGCTGACGGCACTCGCCGAAGGCTTCCCCGGCTCGGCACCCGACCTGCTCAAACCCAACGGCGAGGAACTCGCGCAACTGACCGGCGTCGACGGCCACGTCCTCGAACGTGCTGCCGAGAACGGTGATCCCGGGCCTGCGATCACGGCGGCACAGCGATTGGTCGATCGCGGCGTCGGCAGTGTGCTCGCCACACTCGGCGCAGCCGGTGCCGTCCTCGTCACGTCCGACGGCGCGTGGATCGCCACCGCTCCCCCGATTGTCGCAGTCAGTACCGTCGGCGCAGGCGATTCGTCGCTGGCCGGCTACATCCTCGCCGAAGCGGGCGGCGGCTCGGAATGCGAGCGGCTACGTCACGCGGTCGCCTACGGAAGCGCCGCTGCCTCCCTTCCCGGCACAACCCTTCCCACACCCGAACAGATCGATCTGGCAGCGGTTTCGGTATCTGCAGCAGATGCCGCCTCTCCCATCCCCGTCCCCACCGAACTCGCCTGACGCCCTAAGGAACCTGACATGTCCGATACCACCGCAGCCGGCAGTTCCGGCCCGGAGATCATCAGTCCCGAACTGATCTCACTCGACACCGACCTGGGTTCGACCAAGGAAGATGTCATTCGTTCTCTCGCAGCGCGATTGACTGCAGCGGGACGGGCGAGCGACGCCGCGGGACTGGTCGATGCCGCACTCGCTCGCGAAGCGCAGTCCGCGACCGGACTGCCCGGCGGAATCGCAATTCCCCACTGCCGCGCCGAGGCTGTCTCGTCCGCGTCCCTGGGGTTTGCTCGACTCGATCCGAAGGTCGACTTCGGTGCACCCGACGGCCCCGCCGATCTGGTCTTCCTGATCGCGGCACCCGAAGGCGCCGGGGCCGAGCACATGAAGCTGCTCTCCTCCTTGGCCCGAGCACTCGTCAGGCCCGCGTTCGTCACGTCACTTCGTGAAGCGTCGACGCCGGACGAGATCGTGAGACTGGTCGACGAGGTACTCAATCCCGCACCGAAGGATCCTGCAGCAAAGGCTGCGGCAGCGACACCCCCGACACCTGTTTCCACCGGGAAACACGCTACCGAGGAGACCCCGGCACCAGCGCCCGCGGAGCGTCACATCGTCGCGGTCACCGCCTGCCCGACCGGAATCGCTCACACCTACATGGCGGCGGACTCACTCGTCGCCGCGGGTGAACGCGCCGGCATCAAAGTTCACGTCGAAACGCAAGGTTCAAGCGGAAGCACCCCCCTTGACCCTTCGGTGATCGCGGGAGCCGCCGCGGTCATCTTCGCCACCGACGTCGGAGTGAAGGGCCGCGAACGATTCGCCGGTAAGCCCGTCGTCGCTTCCGGTGTGAAGCGGGCAATCAACGAGCCGGACAAGATGCTCGCAGAAGCGTTGCGCGCCTCCGAGAATCCCGCCGCCGCCACCGTTGACGGCACCGCCGCAGCGGCCGCGGATTCCGATGCCGGTTCCGTAGGGTTCGGCACCCACCTCCGTCAGGTCCTCCTGACCGGTGTCAGCTACATGATCCCGTTCGTCGCGGCCGGCGGTCTGCTGATCGCACTCGGCTTCCTGCTCGGCGGATACGAGATCTCCGGTCCGGCCAAGGACATCGTTCTCAACAACTCGATCACCAACCTTCCCGACGGTGGTCTGGCCACCTATCTCGGCGCAGTGCTGTTCCAGATCGGTTCGTTGGCATTCAGCTTCCTGGTGCCCGCGTTGGCCGGCTACATCGCCTTCGCCATCGCCGACCGGCCTGGCATCGCTCCCGGCTTCACAGCCGGCGCGGTCGCCGTGTTCGTCGGTGCCGGTTTCATCGGCGGCTTGGTCGGTGGTCTCATCGCCGGTGTCGTCGCGCTCTACATCGGCCGGATCGCCGTCCCACAGTGGCTGCGAGGCCTGATGCCGGTGGTGATCATTCCGCTGTTCGCGACGCTGGTCGTCGGAGCACTGATGTTCATCGTCCTCGGGCGTCCGCTCGCCGCGATCACCTCCGGTCTCACCGACTGGCTCAACGGACTGTCCGGCAGCTCGGCCATCTTCCTCGGCATCATTCTCGGCCTGATGATGTGCTTCGACCTCGGTGGACCGGTCAACAAGGCGGCTTACGCCTTCGCCGTCGCCGGACTCAACGTCAACGACCCGGCCACTTTGCGCATCATGGCGGCTGTCATGGCTGCCGGTATGGTTCCGCCGCTTGCCATGGCACTTGCCTCGACGGTGCTGCGTCCCAAGCTCTTCAGCGAAGCCGAACGGGAGAACGGAAAGGCTGCCTGGTTGCTGGGTTCGGCATTCATCTCCGAGGGCGCGATTCCGTTCGCCGCTGCCGACCCGCTTCGCGTGATCCCCTCGATGATGGCGGGCGGCGCGGTCACCGGCGCGCTGATCATGGCTTTCGACGTCACTCTCAGCGCCCCGCACGGCGGGATCTTCGTCTTCTTCGCAGTCGGCGGAATCGGCTGGTTCCTGGTCTCGCTCGCCGCGGGAACCGTGGTAGCTGCGCTCGCCGTCGTCGGAGCCAAGGAGTTCTTCCGCAAGGGGCCGTCCGATGCCGAACTCGACCCCGAAATCGTGCCCGCTGCGGCATGATCGACAGCAGGCAACACTGCAGTCACCACCTGAGTCACCAGATCTGCCCGAACACCCCATAACGTCCGCAACGACAGTTCTACAACGAGGAGATCCCATGCCCAGCAAGACAGTTGCCGTCGGTTCCGCAGTCGGCCTCCACGCCCGCCCCGCCGCTCTCATCGCCGAAGCAGTCGGAGCCTCCGGCGCCACGGTCACCCTCGCAGTCGCCGACGGCGAACCCGTGGATGCAGGTTCGGCACTGATGATCATGACGCTCGGAGCCGCCAAGGACACCGAAGTAACCATCGAGTCCGACGACGCCGACGCACTCGCCAAGGTCGCCGAGCTGGTAGCCGCTGATCTCGACGCCTGACCTGATGTCAGTCGGTGCTGTGTAGCGGGCCGGACACTCTCACGGAGTCAGTGCGAGTGTCCGGCCCAGCCAGTCCATTTCGAGTTCCAGAGCAGTGCCCCACACATCACCCGAGTGCCCGCCGGGAAGGGTGTAGTAGTCCACGTTCATGTCGGCGGCGCGTGCAGCCTCGAACATGATCTCCTGCTGAGGGCGGTAGATGTCGTCGTCCTCACCCGCGACAAATACACCCGACAACTGCGGATACCGATTCTGCGCCATCAGGTCTCGGGCGTTGACCGCGTCGAAAGCGTCTTCGTCGCCGTCGAACATCGCAGCCACAGTGTCCTCGTGATCACCGGTCGACGGTTCGTCCTGGCCGGAGAAGTCCAGGAACGACGGGTATCGGTCCGGGAAGTTCACGGCCATCTCGATCGCGCATGTCCCGCCGTACGAAAACCCACCGATAGCCCATTGCGCAGCGTCCGGATTCACTTGAAGGTTCGATTCGATCCAGTTCGGGACGTCCTGGTCCAGATACGTCGCGACGTTGCCGAGCGCAGAATCCATGCAGCCGGGGTTGGCGTCGTAGTCCCCCAACGCGTCGGGCACCACCACCACGGGAGCAAGCCCGGAATGCCTCGACGCATAGGCGTCGACGGTGGTCGCGAGCCGGCCACTGTCCAGCCAGTCGCTGGGGCTGCCGGGCTCACCCGCCACCAACACCAGTACGGGCAACTCGGCACGCGGATCGGCAAGATAGGCCGGCGGGAGATACAGCGTCGCCGGCCTCGCGTCGAATCCCGAAACGTTTCCTGGAATCGCCGCTTCCGTCACGACACCGTTGCTCGGCATCCGCACCGGAACCTGCCAATGAGTTTCGGTGGGCAGTCCCCGTTGTACCCAAGGTTCGGCCCCGGGGAGCGAATCGAAGGCAACGTTCTCGACCGAGCCCAAGGCAACGTTCTCGACCGAGCCCACCGGCCAGTGCCCGACCAGTGAGCCGAGCGTGGGATAGGTGCCGGTCTGCGCGTTGACCTGACCCACTGCGACGATCGCGGCCAGCCCGGCGAATGCCGTCACCGAAAGGCCACGCGCAAGCCCTGGGCGCCGAAGGAGAACGAGTGCGGCGCCGATGACTCCGAACATCGCCAGCGCTATCCAGACAAAATTCGACGCCGGTAGCTGCGCGGGCAGCGGCCGAAAGCTGAGCCACACGAACGTCGCACCGGTGGCTGATCCGAGCACTGACAGACCTAGCGCAACCAACGCGGCCCGACGCGGCAACCACCGAAGCAGAAGCAACGTGCCGACGCCGACGATGACGGAACCCACGAGCAGCACTGCGGTGATGTGTCCGTGCTCGAGTGACATACGCGAGAGCCGCGTCAGGAGTTGATGCCCGTGCATTCGTTCCAGTATCCACATCTACCGTCGGTCTGCGAATTCGTGGAATTATTTGGGAATCAGCGGCGTCGTCGAAATCTCACGAACGCCGCGCCCCCGATCGCACATCCTGCCGCGACCAACCCGGCCCACACGAATGTCCACGGATCGACCCCGACACCGACCGAACCGTCAGACGAGTCAGCCGTCGCTTCTGTCGCGTCCACGAGCGCTCGCATCACGTACACCGGCGGCAACGCTCCGCCGGCAGATTCAGAACCGATCAGAACATCGCCTGCATCGTTGAATGCCACCGCCTCACCCTGAGGCTCCTTCGGGAGCGGGATCCGCAGCGGTTCGGTACCGGTGAGCGTCGCGCCGATTCCGCCGTCCACGACTTCGTACACGTACAGGTCGGAGTAACTCCGAAGTGCGATCGCCGAACCGTCCGAGGACACCGCTCCCCCGGTGAACATCACCGACACGGGCTTCTCCGGTCCGAGGGACACGGCTCCTACGCGCTCGAGCGGCGTCGGGCCGGGCTGCGCCAAGTCACTCAGTTTCTGATCCCCGACCGGTGTGTAGACACTGCTCTCGCCGAACAATTCCTTGGTCACGACAAAAACGTGGCCGTCGGGGTCGAGCAGTATCGACTCGGTGTCGTGCGCACCGTCCGGGTACGTGAGGCGGTGCAACGTACCGTCACCGGAATCGAGGTCCATCGTGATGAACGCCACTGTTTCGCGGGTCCGGAGGTTGTCACCGGTGTCCGAGAGAACGAGCGTTCGCCCACTCACCGCAAGATCTTCGACGTCGTAAGGATCTATCGGGACCGGAATCTGTTTCTGGACAACACAGTTCAGGTCCATTTCGAATACGAAGTCGTCACTGCCGCCGTCGCCCATCGCGTAGATCCGATCGTCGACGACGACCATCCCCGACAACTCCTGGAGCGCAGGATCGGTAGGCGTACAGAGTGGGGCGAACTCGCTCGGTTCGAACGACGACGCCTGTGCGAGCGCTCCGGGAAGCAGTGCGGCTGCCGTAGTCGCAGCAATCACCACGACCACGGCCCCGAAACTACGCACTAGGTGCGTACTCGACCAATGCCGAGGCCAACATCTGTGGCACACGTGCGTGCACCCGCGTTCCCGCCTCTTCGTGAGTCGATTCCAAAATCGTTCCGTCCGAGTGGATTCGAGCCATCAAGTCACCGCGCGTGTACGGCACCAGCACGTCGACCTCGACCTCCGGCCGAACCAGCACCTCGCTGAGATGTGCTCTTAGTTCGGCGATTCCCTCACCCGTACGCGCCGAGACGAACACGGCACCAGGCAACAGACCACGCAGTTGCGTCAACGTAACCGGATCTGCCGCGTCGATCTTGTTGACCACGATCAACTCCGGCGGAGCCTTCGAATCCGTCTCGCGCAGAACATCGGTGACGACTTCCCGCACAGCCTTGATCTGTTCTGTCGGCAACGGATCCGAACCGTCGACGACGTGCAGCAGCAGATCCGCGTCGGTTACTTCCTCGAGAGTCGAGCGGAATGCCTCGACCAACTGAGTCGGCAGGTGTCGCACGAAGCCGACCGTGTCGGTGAGTACGTACTCGCGGCCGTCGTCGAGTGCTGCGCGGCGAGTGGTCGGGTCCAAGGTGGCGAACAACGCGTTCTCCACGAGCACACCCGATCCGGTGAGCGAATTGAGCAGACTCGATTTGCCCGCGTTGGTGTATCCGACGATGGCGATCGACGGGATGTCGCTCTGCAGTCGACGTGTGCGCTTGGTGTCGCGAGCGGCCTTCATGCCCTTGATCTCGCGGCGTAGTTTTGCCATGCGCTCACGAATACGACGGCGGTCCGTCTCGATTTTCGTTTCACCGGGACCACGCAGACCCACACCGCCGTTACTGCCGGCACGGCCACCGGCCTGGCGCGACATCGACTCGCCCCAACCACGCAGACGCGGGAGCATGTACTCCATCTGAGCAAAAGCGACCTGCGCCTTACCCTCACGCGAAGTGGCGTGCTGAGCAAAGATGTCAAGAATCAGAGCTGTCCGGTCGATGACCTTGACCTTGACGATCTTCTCCAGCGCCGTGAGCTGCGCCGGCGTCAGCTCACCGTCGCAGACGACGGTGTCGGCACCGGTCGCCAGCACAACTTCGCGCAGTTCCTGCGCCTTGCCCGAACCGATGTAGGTGGCAGCGTCAGGTTTGTCGCGACGCTGAACCAGTCCTTCGAGGACCTCGGAGCCGGCCGTCTCGGCAAGTGCGGCCAACTCGGTCATGCTCGCCTCGGCCTGCTCGGCAGTTCCCTGCGTCCAGACGCCGACCAGGACAACTCTTTCGAGTCGAAGCTGGCGGTACTCGACTTCGGTGACGTCCTCGAGCTCGGTCGACAGACCGGCCACGCGGCGCAGGGCGCCGCGATCTGCGAGTTGCATCTCACCGGTCGACGGGTTGCCCGATGCGGACGCTGCCGTGTATTCGGCTTGCGCGTACTCGGACTGCTCGTGAGCGGTGGACTCTTCGTTTTCATGTGTGTTCGTCATACAAGATCCATGGTCCCACGAAACCTGGCCACGGTGCATCCGTATTTCCTGCAGGCGTATTTCCCGCGGGCGATATCACACGAGCGATTGCCACCAGGCATCGCTGATCGTCCCGTTCGCCACCAGAACCGAGGGCCCCCGCAACGACCCTTTGCCGCCTTCGACGGTGACCTGTACCTCGCCGCCGAGCACGCGCACCAGTACCGAGCCTTCATCGCGGCCGTCGTACCTCAGCGCCGCGGCCGCAGCTGCGACCGTTCCGGTTCCGCAGGAACGAGTCTCGCCCACACCGCGCTCGTGTACGCGCATGTGGACCCCACCGTCGTGGATCGGAGTCACGATCTCGATATTGACGCCGTGCGGGAAGAACCCGGGATCGAAGCCCGGCGAAACACTCAAATCGAGCGAACTCAACACTTCTGGCGTCACGTGCTCGTCGACACACGCCAAATGCGGATTACCGACGTCGATCCCGACACCGGCGAAGACGCGGCCGTCGATTGTTGCCGAACTGGTGCCGAGGTCCTTGATCGGGCCCATCGCCACAGTCACGTCACCATGTGTGGCGTCGTAGCCGTGCACCACGACCGGACGCGCTCCGGCGCGGCTGCCGACCACGAACTCGTCCTTGCTCTCCAAGCCCGAGGCCTTGAGATAGTGGGCGAATACGCGAACGCCGTTTCCGCACATCTCGGCGATGGAGCCGTCGCTGTTGCGGTAGTCCATGAACCAGTCTTCGGCAGCGACGCCGTCGGGCAGCGCACCGAGCACGCCCGCGTCCGCAAGTGCGCCTGCCCGGGCGACACGAAGGATGCCGTCGGCGCCGAGGCCACGCTGACGATCACACAACGCTGAAACTCGCGCCGGCTCGAGATCGACCCGAACGTCGAGGTCAGGGAGAACAACGAAGTCGTTCTGCGTGCCGTGGCCCTTACTGAAATCCATGGTCGCCATCCTATCCGGACCTGCCGACCGACTCACGCAGGTGACGCGGTGACCACGACGTTCTGTTCGTACGTGAAGCCGGACGGCAACGAGGGGTCGGGCACGGTTGCGCCGCCGCAGGTCACGAGGACCAGCCTGGGCGCACCCGTTTCGGAAAAGAACTCGGCCGGCAAAGCCACCTTTTCGTACAGCTTCAGGCTCGCTGCGTGATAGGTGAACATCGTTCCGGTGTCGTCGCTCACGTAGATCGGTGTTCCGGGCTTCATCTGGTGCAGCGCCCACAAGGCGCCGTGCGTGCGATCACCGTCGTCGACGTGGCCGGCAACAAGATTGGTGCCCTCCGAAGATCCGAACTGCACACCGTTGGTGAAATGCGAAACCTTGTCAGGATGCGGAAGGATCATTCCGCGGTTGGCGCCGAACCCACTGGTCACGATGTCGGCTCGCACATCGAGATCGGGAATCGCGAGCGTGTTCGGCGGCAGATCCGTTGGCGCAGGCGCCCACGTCGCCCCTGGATCGGTTGGAGCTCCCACGTCGAAGGGTGCTTCGGGAACAGGTGCGCTGATGGGCTTCCCGGCCGCACTCACCGCAAAATAGACGAGCACCCCGCCGACCGCGAGAAATGTGACGAGCAGTAGGAGAAGCGGCAGCCGACCCGCGCGTCGGCCTCTCGGTCGCGCGTGTGTCCCGGTCTGCGCCATGTTCGTTGTCCTCCAGTCCGTCGATCGCGAAACGAATGGATCGCGAAAGAGCTAACTGTAAGATAGCTGATCGGGGCGATCGTGTTACAGGCCGCGATATGCAAGGGCAGCGAAGGCCGAGCGAGCCAGCTCCGGATCGGCACCGTCGAGCCAGTGCACGCGTGCGTCACGACGGAACCATGATCGTTGGCGGCGAACGTAGCGCCGCGTCCCGATGAACGTCCGTTCGAGTGCTTCGGCCAGATCGTATTCACCGTCGAAATGTGCGAGCACCTGTGCGTAGCCGATGGCTCGCGGCGCTGTGACGCCCTCACGCAATCCTTGCTCGACGAGTACGGCGACTTCGTCGACAAGTCCGCCTGAAAACATCAGCTCGGTTCGCAACCGAATCCGGGCGTCGAGTTCTTCCGTATCCCGATCCACGCCGAGAATGCGGGTTCCCCATCGAGGGTCACCGATCTGCGGCGCCGAGGCCGCGAACGGCAGACCTGTCAGCTCGACGACCTCGAGCGCCCGAACCATCCGCCGACCGTCCGTCGGCAGTATCGACGCCGCTGCTACCGGATCAGCAGCAACAAGCGCCGTATGCACCGCACCGACCCCACCGTCGGCCAGCACTGCCTCCCACTTCGCACGAACTTCGGGATCCGTTGCCGGAAAGGACCATTCGTCGAGTAGAGACTGGACGTACATCATGGATCCGCCGACGATCACCGGAACCTTGCCCGCCACGATCAGATTCTCGGCGATCGCGATCGCGTCGCTTTGATAACGCGCGACGGTGGCGGTCTCCTTCACGTCGAGAACGTCGAGCAGGTGATGCGGAATCCCGCGACGCTCGGCCGGCGTCAGTTTGGCGGTCCCGATATCCATGCCGCGATAGAGCTGCATCGCGTCGATGTTGATGATTTCACCGCCGAATTCCTCGGCCAGTGCCAGCGCGAGATCGGACTTTCCCGACGCTGTCGGACCGACAACTGCGATCGGGCGAAGTTCTTCAGGGACGTTCACGGCCGCCACGTCCCGACGTGGTAACCGACGCCGAACGGCGCATCGCTGTAGTCGGCCGTCGCGCGAGGATGGGCTGACCGAGACGAGCCCGTAAAGGCACCGGCCAGGACCTGCCACGCCGCGCGCCCCTGGGCTCCGACACTCCGGCAGAGCCGCGGATCGAGAGCAAGCAGCGCCTCCGGGTCCCCGGCCGTCAGGGCGTCGTCGATGGCCGACTGCACACCCGCGGCGCGCTCGTCGAAGCTTCCTGGCGCCTTTGCCGTCAGCGTGGACGCACCGTCAGCAACGATCAGAAGCCCTTGCGGTCGGTTGTCGCTGTCGAGTTGCTTGCGCAGCTGCTGCCCGAATTCACGACATTCATTCGCCGACGCCTTTGCACTGACGACGTGCATGTCGACGGTTATCTCCACGTCTGTTCGGCCACGCAACCAGCCGGCAACAAGGGCGCACAGTTCGAGAGATGGCACCGGTTCGCCTGCCGCATCCGCGTCCAGTGACGTCCGGACATCGGCGCCGAATCCAGCGAACGTACCGATCTGCCCACGTCCGACGCCCGATCGCCAGAGTTCGCCTGCTGCTTTCTCGGGTTCTGCATTCTCGGGGCCGACACCGACGCCCACCCAGTGCACCGCCTCGTGAGCGAGCCGGCTCACGGCGGTTGTCGCTGCAGCACGCACCTGAGCGGACTCGGCCGAATCACCGGACAATTCCGGCACGAGTAACGGCGCCGAGGGGACGAGAACAGCGGAAGTCAACACAGTTGCCACGCTAGTCGACCCCGAGGTGGCGACCTCACACCCTCTTACCTGATTCAATAGTCGGAGAACGTGAGTACCGGGTTCAATGGAACCAGGAATGCGATCAGGCAGCCGTGACGCGCGGCAGAGACGAGGACCGATGACCGAGAACAGTGAACCCACCACCGGCGCCGACAGCAGTTCGGCCAGCCCGAGCCCGGCAGCACCCAAACCCGGCGCTCCCAAACCTGGTGGACCACGCCCCGGTGCGCCCCGCCCCGGAGCACCTCGCCCCGGACCAGCAGCCTCGCATGCCGTCACCGCCGCACCGGCCAGCGACCCGAGCAAGTTCGGACGCGTCGAGGAAGACGGAACCGCCTGGGTGAAGACCGCTGACGGTGAACGTCAGATCGGTTCGTGGCAGGCCGGCGACGCCACCGAGGGCCTCGCCCATTTCGGTCGTCGCTACGACGACCTCGCGACCGAGGTCTCGCTACTCGAGGCGCGACTGACGTCGGGCGCCGGAGACGCCAAGAAGACCAAGGCTGCCGCCATCGCTCTGTCCGAATCCCTCTCGACCGCTGCAGTGATCGGTGACCTCGACGCTTTGGCTCGCCGACTCGACGTGATCGTTGCCGGTTCCGACGAGGCCGCAGCGCACGCGAAGGAAGAGAAGGAACAGTCGCGCGCGGCAAGCACCGCCCGCAAGGAGGCCCTCGCAGTCGAGGCCGAGCAGATCGGCTCGGAGTCGACCCAGTGGAAGACCGCGGGTGATCGACTGCGCGAGATTCTCGACGAGTGGAAGACGATTCGCGGAATCGACCGCAAGGTCGACGACGCGCTGTGGAAGCGGTACTCCAAGGCTCGCGAGTCCTTCAACCGACGACGTGGAGCGCACTTCGCCGAACTCGACCGGGATCGTGCGAGCGCCCGTTCGACGAAGGAAGAACTGGTCGAGCGCGCCGAGAAGCTGTCGACCTCCACTGAATGGGGACAGACCGCCGGGGAATTCCGCGATCTGCTCAGCGAGTGGAAGGCTGCCGGCCGCGCACCGCGCGAGGCCGACGACAACCTGTGGAAGCGCTTCAAGGGCGCTCAGGACGTGTTCTTCGCCGCGCGCAACGCTGCTGCATCCGAGCGCGACGCCGAATTCGAGCAGAACGCAGTCGCGAAGGAAGAGCTGCTCGCTGCGAACGCGAACATCGACCCGGCGCACGGACTCGAGAATGCTCGTGCAGCGCTTCGCGACCTGCAGGAGAAGTGGGACGCGATCGGCAAGGTGCCGCGCGACCGAATGCAGGAACTCGAAGCGAAGCTCCGGGCCATCGAAACCAAGGTGCGCGACGCGGTCGACGCCGAGTGGCGTCGCACCGATCCGGAAGCACTTGCCCGGGTCGCGCAGTTCAAGGAGCGGGTGAGCCAGTTCGAGGAGCAGGCCGCCAAGGCTCAGGCTGCCGGCAAGACGAAGGACGCCGAGAAGGCTCTCGCTCAGGCCAAGCAGTGGCGTGAGTGGGCCGAAGCTGCCGAAAGCGCCGTCAACGAGTAATCGACGACGAGCTGTAAAGACAACAAAAACGCCGGCTGACTCCGAAAGGAGTCAGCCGGCGTTGTCTTGTGCTTTGGACGGACTGCCTGCTGTGTCAGCCGACGTTCCATTCCTGATGCTTCTCGGCTTCGGCCGCAGCAATCCGGCGTTGCTCCTCGGCAGCGAGCTGAATGTTGGTTCGTGTCCAGACCACCTTGAGCCAATGGAACGTCAAGAACACGACGGCAAACCATCCGATGATCAGCCCGATCGACGGTCCTGCCACATTGAAACCGGCGGGAATGGTCTGACGCGACCAGACGGCCATCATGCCGAGAGCGCTCGCCACGGCACTGCCGGCGAGTGCGACCCAGGCCAGACTCCAACGCCGCGTGACCAGCGCGAGCATCGAGAATCCGATGCCGAAGATGACGACGAACCACACGAACAAGCGTGAGAACAGTGCAATCCGTTCGGTTTCCGCGTCCTGGTTGTACGCGAGCACATCCCAGCCGTTCGCAACTCCCGCATGGGGCAGGGCAAGGGTGCCGACCAGCACGAGCACCGCAACCGCGACAACCATGGCGCGCACACCCGGATCGATTTCTCCCGCGACCTTGCGTTCCGCGTCGTCGAGATCCTTGCGGTAGCCCTCGAAGGCGTCGTCGCCCGGCTGTGGTGTCGTGTTCTCGTGTTGCGAGGTCATGCGTTGCATCCCATCTGGACGGGTTGTGGGGCCGGGGCACCGATCTTCGGTAGTCCGAGACCTACGCCGATGGGCGGGGTCTTGGGTGTGATGCCCTTTTCGAACGAATCACCGGCGCGGGTCCGACGGTGCGTGAGCACTCCGTCATCTGCCACGAGGTGATGAGGGGCTCCGTGGGTGACGACGACCGTCACCACGTCACCGGGTCGGATTGTGCCGTCGAGGTTTCCCTCGGGGCGGAAATGCACCAGGCGGCCGTCTCGCGCGCGACCACTGAGACGGTGAGTCGCCGCGTTCTTCCGCCCCTCCCCCGCTGCCACCAAGAGTTCGACCTCGGTGCCGACGAGCTTGCGATTTTCCTCGATGTTCACTTCTTCCTGAACCGCGAGCAATCGCATGTAGCGTTCCTGGACAACCTCTTTGGGGAGTTGATCGGCCATCTCCGCCGCCGGCGTGCCCGGGCGCTTGGAGTACTGGAAGGTGTAGGCGTTGGAGAATCGCGCCTTACGCACGACGTCCAGCGTCTCCTGGAAATCCTCTTCCGTCTCCCCCGGGAACCCGACGATGATGTCCGTGGTGATGGCGGCGTGCGGCATTGCGGCGCGCACCTTCTCGATGATCCCGAGGTACTTCGACTTGCGATACGAGCGCTTCATCGCCTTGAGAACGTTGTCCGAACCGGACTGCAACGGCATGTGCAGCTGCGGGCAGACGTTGGGAGTGGTTGCCATCGCTTCGATGACGTCATCGGTGAACTCTGCCGGGTGCGGCGATGTGAACCTGACCCGTTCGAGGCCGTCGATGTGTCCACACGCCTTCAAGAGGGAGGCGAAGGCTCCGCGATCGCGCGGTTGCTCCGGATCGGCGAACGACACGCCGTAGGCGTTGACGTTCTGTCCCAGCAGGGTCACTTCCGAGACACCCTCGTCGACGAGTGCCTGCACCTCGGCCAGGATGTCGCCGGGACGTCGATCCACTTCCTTGCCACGCAGGGCCGGAACGATGCAGAACGTGCACGTGTTGTTGCAGCCCACCGAGATGGAAACCCAACCTGCATAAGCAGATTCGCGCTTGGCTGGCAGTGTCGACGGAAACGCCTCGAGTGCGTCGAGGATTTCGACCTCGGCGCGCTGATTGTGACGCGCACGGTCGAGCAGCGCGGGAAGCGAGCCGATGTTGTGAGTGCCGAAGACGACATCGACGAACGGTGCCTTCTTGACGACGGTGTCACGATCCTTCTGCGCCAGGCACCCACCGACCGCGATCTGCATGTCGGGGTTCGCCTCCTTGTTCGGGGCGAGCTGGCTGAGGTTGCCGTACAACTTGTTGTCCGCGTTCTCGCGGACCGCACACGTATTGAAGACGACAAGATCAGGATCGGTTCCGGTCTCCGCCTTCGAATACCCGGCGTCCTCGAGCAGACCGGACAGTCGCTCGGAATCGTGGACGTTCATCTGACAGCCGTACGTCCGCACCTCGTAGGTGCGAACAGGCGTAGCAGTTGCCTCCGGAACTGCAGTCGGCTCCGGAAGTGCAGGGGACATTTCGTCGATCAGTGACACGCTTCAGCCTAGCTCACGTCCACTACGACGTGTAATAACGCCCTGATAAACAACCGAAACGCGACATAAACGTCGTCACAGTAAAATTTCCATTACATATGGCAAGAACCATGGCGAAATCACGGGCGTCGACGCAAACTACGCCTAAGGTTCTCGTTTATGACCCAAGCCGACGATGCGACGACGCCGACCACCTCCGGCGATTCCACATCCATGATTTCGATGACCTCGGTGAACAAACACTTCGGGGAACTTCACGTCCTGCAAGAGGTCAATCTCGAGGTACCCAAGGGCCAAGTGGTGATCGTCCTCGGTCCGTCGGGCTCCGGTAAGTCGACTCTGTGCCGCACCATCAATCGCCTCGAACCCATCGACTCCGGCACCATCGCCGTCGACGGAAAGACGCTCCCCGAAGAGGGCAAAGCACTTGCCGCACTTCGTGCCGACGTCGGGATGGTCTTTCAGTCTTTCAACCTGTTCGCGCACAAGACGATCCTCGAGAACGTCATGCTCGCACCGATGAAGGTCCGCAAGGCAAAAAAGGACGAAGCCAAGAAGACCGCGCAGGCGTTGCTCGAACGTGTCGGTATCGCCAATCAGGCCGACAAGTACCCGGCGCAGCTTTCCGGCGGTCAGCAACAGCGTGTCGCCATTGCTCGCGCTCTTGCGATGCAGCCGAAGGTGATGTTGTTCGACGAGCCCACCTCCGCTCTCGACCCCGAGATGGTCAACGAAGTCCTCGACGTCATGACCTCCCTCGCGAAGGAAGGCATGACCATGCTCGTGGTCACGCACGAGATGGGCTTCGCGCGCAAAGCCGGCGATCGTGTGCTGTTCATGGCTGACGGCCAGGTCGTCGAAGACACCACGCCCGAAGAGTTCTTCACCCATCCCAAGTCGGATCGGGCCAAGGACTTCCTCGGCAAGATCCTCACGCACTGATTACAGTCTCCCCTCCGACAGTCCTGTCCTCGTCCACAAGACAACTTGCTCGACTGCACCGTTCACCTCGGCTGCACCGTTCATCTCGACTGCACCGTTTGCATGTCGACAACTGAGAGGATCTTCATGAAGATCAATCGCTCCGTCCGTTTCGGAATCGGAATCATGGCTATCGCGTTCGCTGCCACGGCTTGTGGTGGCGGCGAGGAGAGCAAATCGATCAGTGAGAACGCTGCTGACGGCAAGCTCACCGTCGGCATCAAGTTCGACCAGCCAGGACTCGGCTTGCGCAATTCGGACGGCACGTACACAGGTTTCGACGTCGAGGTCGCGAAGTACGTCGCAAACGAGCTGGGCGTGAAACCGGAGAACATCACGTTCAAGGAATCACCGTCCGCCCAGCGCGAGACGTTGATCCAGAACGGTGAGGTCGATTACATCGTCGCCACGTACTCCATCACGGACGCTCGCAAGGAGAAGGTCGGATTCGCCGGACCGTATTTCGTCGCCGGCCAGTCGCTGCTCGTCAACGCGGACAATACCGACATCACCGGCCCCGAATCTCTGAACGGCGGCAAGATTCTCTGCTCGGTGGCTGGTTCCACTCCCGCACAGAAGGTCAAGGACACCTACGCCAAGGACGTCCAGCTCCAGGAGTTCGACACCTACTCGGCGTGCGTCGAGGCGCTACGCAATGGCAAGGTTGACGCAGTCACCACCGACGACATCATTCTTGCCGGCTACGCGGCTCAGTCCCCCGGCGCATTCCGTATCGCCGGTGAGCCGTTCACCACGGAGAATTACGGCATCGGCTTGGCGAAGGACGATTCCGAAGGTCGCGGCAAGGTCAACGATGCCATCGAGAAGATGATCTCTTCCGGTGCGTGGGCCGAAGCATTCAACGAGACGGTCGGACCGTCCGGTTACACGATGCCCGCTCCGCCCACCGTCGACCGATACTGATCCAACTGAGCAGTAGCCATTCCAGGTGGGATTTCCGTATTCGGAAATCCCACCTGGGCAAGCACTTTCAACAACGACCCATGAACTGGGGAGACCGTAAGTGAAAATAATCGACGATTACGGAAGCCAGATACTCGAAGCGTTCTGGACCACTATCCAGCTCACGATCTTCTCGGCGATCGGCGCATTGATCCTCGGAGTGATTATTGCCGCCATGCGGGTGTCACCCGTACCCGTGGCCCGATTCCTCGGCGCCGCCTACGTCACTGTCTTCCGCAATACGCCGCTCACCCTGATTCTGCTCTTCTGTGTGTTCGGTCTGTACCAAACTCTCGACATCAGTCTGGCATCAACCAGTTCGTCAACCTTCGTGATCGACAACAACTTCCGTTTGGCGATCCTTGGACTTAGCGTCTACACCGCGTCGTTCGTGTGCGAGTCGATCCGCGCCGGAATCAACACCGTCCATGCGGGACAGGCAGAAGCAGGACGATCCCTAGGGCTGACCTTCCTCCAGAACCTCCGACTCATCGTTCTTCCTCAGGCATTTCGCGCCGTGATCGCACCGCTCGGTAGCGTCCTCATCGCTCTGACCAAGAACTCCACCGTCGCCGCCGTCATCGGCGTGTCCGAGGCATCGAAATTGATGAAGGAGATTCTCGAAAACGAAGCCGCACTCTTCTTGACCGCAGGAATCTTCGCCGTCGGCTTTGTCATCTTGACGCTGCCGACGGGATTGCTCTTCGGCAAGCTCGCCAAGAAATTCGAGGTCGCACGATGACCAAACAAGCAACTGTTCTTTACGACGCGCCAGGCCCGAAGGCCCGGGCACTGTACCGATTCGCGTCGGTTGTCGTAGCCGTCCTCGCCCTCGCCATTGCGTTTGTCGTGTATCGCGCGCTCGACGACAAAGGGCAGTTGACATCGGCCAAATGGGATCCCTTCCTACAGGCGGACGTCTGGACGACCTATCTGCTTCCCGGCATCAAAGGCACCTTGATCGCGGCGGCACTATCCATCGTGCTTGCACTGATCCTCGGCGCAATTCTCGGCATCGGCAGATTGTCCGATCACCGCGCAGTACGCGTTGTCAGTGGTGTCATCGTGGAGTTGTTCCGCGCAATTCCCGTACTGCTGCTGATCATCTTCATGTATGCGGTTTTTGCCGAGTACAAAATTGTCAAGCTCGACTACTTGGCACTCTCCGCCGTCGTGGTGAGTTTGACGCTCTACAACGGATCGGTGATCGCGGAAATTGTTCGCTCGGGAATCAACTCACTCCCCCGTGGACAAAGCGAAGCCGCCAAAGCTCTCGGCATGCGCAAATCTCAAATCATGGTGACGATCTTGCTACCCCAGGCGGTCACAACCATGCTCCCCGCACTGATATCGCAAATGGTTGTTGCACTCAAGGATTCAGCGCTGGGCTACATCATCGGCTACACCGAACTTGTTCGGCAGTCCACGCAATTGGGCGCTGCATTTCAGAACTACCTTCCGGCACTCATGGTGGCTGCGGTCATCATGATTATCCTGAACTCCTCACTCACGTACCTGGCAACCAAGGTGGAGAAGCGCCTGCGGTCCGGGAAGCGAAAGGGCAAGGGCCCCGTCGCGGCTCCGGTTGGCGACGCTGCCGTTTCGGTACCGGGTATGGACCTGACCAAGCCGTGAGCTGATCGACCTGCTGTTCCACTGACACGAGGAGCGGGGTGTGTCACCGAATCCGGTGACACACCCCGCTCTTGGTATTCGATGCCTACGGTACTTTTTGCCTACGGTCTGGTTACCTACAGCTCTGCAGCCGCCATCTCGGCTTTGACCACCTCGTAGGACATCCCCGCTGAATATCCCTTGCGTGCCAGCATCGAGACCAGTCGACGCGTGACCTTGTCGCGATCATCGACGGGCTTGTTCTTCAGCTTCCGCCGAACCAGCTCCGCTGCTCGCTCGCGTTCATCTTCCGGATCGATCTGTGACAACGCTTCGGAAGCGGTGTCCTGGTCGATTCCTTTGAGCCGCAACTCGACTGCAAGCGCACGCTTTCCCTTGCCCGAGTACGTATGCCGCGAATGAACCCACTGGTTCGCGAAGTCTGCGTCGTCGATCAACCCGATTTCCTGGAGTCGATCGAGGACCTTGGTAATGATCTCGGGTTCGAAGCCGCGTCCGCTCAGCTTGGTTTCCAGTTCGGAGCGGCTGCGCGCCCGGTCGGTCAGGAGGCGCAGGCAAGCATCTTTGGCCTGCGCCTCCGTCCCACCTTCTGCGCGTTGCGACGGCTTCTCGGATCGTTGACGGGATCGACGCCGAGGAGCGCCGTACTCTTCACGAGCATTCTCGCCGTTGTCACCGTCGTCGAAGCTCATGACTGAACTCAGAAGTCGGCGGGAGCTTCGTCGGTTGCAGTGACGTCAGCACCGATACCGAGCTTTTCCTTGATCTTCTTCTCGATCTCGTCGCGGATATCGGTGTTCTCCAGCAAGAACTTACGAGCATTTTCCTTGCCCTGACCCAACTGGTCACCTTCGTAGGTGTACCAGGAGCCGGACTTGCGGATGAACCCGTGCTCGACACCCATGTCGATGAGCGAGCCTTCCTTGCTGATGCCCTGGCCGTAGAGAATATCGAACTCGGCCTGCTTGAACGGCGGCGCGACCTTGTTCTTGACGACCTTGACGCGAGTGCGGTTACCCACTGCGTCGGTACCGTCCTTGAGAGTTTCGATACGACGGATGTCGAGGCGGACCGAAGCGTAGAACTTCAGTGCCTTACCACCGGTGGTGGTTTCGGGAGAACCGAACATCACGCCGATCTTCTCGCGAAGCTGGTTGATGAAGATGACGGTGGTGCCCGAGTTGTTCATGGCACCGGTGATCTTGCGCAGCGCCTGACTCATCAGTCGAGCCTGCAAACCGACGTGGCTGTCACCCATCTCGCCTTCGATCTCGGCGCGAGGAACAAGAGCGGCCACGGAGTCGATCACGACGATGTCGAGGGCGCCTGAACGGATCAGCATGTCGGTGATTTCGAGGGCCTGCTCACCCGTGTCCGGCTGTGAGACCAGGAGTGCATCGGTGTCGACGCCCAGCTTGGCTGCATAGTCGGGATCGAGTGCGTGCTCCGCGTCGATGAACGCCGCGATGCCGCCGTTGGCCTGAGCATTGGCAACTGCGTGCAGTGCCACGGTGGTCTTACCCGAAGATTCCGGGCCGTAGATCTCGATGACGCGGCCACGCGGCAGTCCGCCGATACCCAGCGCGACGTCGAGCGCGATGGAACCGGTGGGAATGACGGCGATGGGCTGGCGGACACCCTCACCCAGGCGCATCACCGAACCCTTGCCGAAGTTCTTGTCGATCTGCGCCAACGCGAGGTCGAGTGCCTTGTCCCGATCAGGTGCCTGTGGTGCCATCGTGATCCCCATCCTTGTTTCAGTCTTCAGTGCCTGCCTGAGCAGACTCCGTCTCTTCAGCGCCTGCCTGAGCCGACCCTGTTGGTGTGTTGCGATCAGAGTAGATCCGGCCACCGACAGACTTTTCGATCTTGCTTTAGCGCTTGTCGATCACCGCGTTTGTAGGTCACCGCGTTTGTAGAACATCGAAAGTTCGCAGTTACCAAAGGAGCGTCACCACCGAACAGGTTCAGCATAGACGAACACGTGTTCGAACAGAAGATGGGAGACGTTCGACACGCCGAAGAATCAGCGGCGGGCGGGTGGTACGTCGAACTCCACACAGAGCGCACGCCACACCTCGCGAGGCTCCCAGCCTGCTTCGACGGCCTCCGCGGCAGTCATTCCGTCGAGACTCTGGAGTACATGGTCGATCAGCATCGAGTCGCCTCGTACCTGCCCGAACTCTTCGCGCACCATTTCATGAAATTCGGTCAACCGCACAGCCGCCACCGTAGTCCACAGAGCGGTGCACCTGCATTCAGGCGCAACGTGCTCACGCCGTCACACCACCGTTGACCACCTGTCGGCACACCGCCACTGGATCGATGACCTGCGACGCAGTCGCGGCAGCAGACTTCGCAGCTTCCGCGAATCGTCCGTCGGAGAGCACCTGCAGTACCGCATCGCGAATCGACTGAGCATCTGCGGGCCGCACGATCACCGACGTGCCTGCCCGCGCAGCGCGATTGGCCAACTCCCACTGGTCCCCGCCCCCGGGAACGACGACCGTCGGCACGCCGGCCAGCAGGGCCTTCGCCAACATGCCGTGCCCGCCGCCGCATACCAATACCGACGCGTCACGCAGCATCGCGTCCTGGCGTCCGAGACCTGCACGAACCCAATCGGGATGCTCACCTTCAGCCCCGTCGAGCATCGACGCGATCAGCCGCACACCGGCTCCGCCGAGTCCTTCGACGGTGCCCTCGAACATTCCCACTGCGCCGGTGTGCGCCGTGGAGGGCGCCACCATAACCAGCGGTTCGTCACCTGGCGGTGGATCCAGAATGACTTCGGTCGGCTCCCACAGAAGCGGTCCGACGACGTGAGCGCGCTCCGGCCAGTCGGGGCGAGGCACTTCGAGTGCCGGAAGTGTTGCGATCAGCCGCGCTTGCGGACCGGGATCCAGAGCGGGCAGTCCGACACCGACACGGGCCTGGGATCGCTGGGCCAACCCTTGCTTGATCGAACGTCCCGTCGCTGCGCGCATCAGGGTATCGCGGAGTCGACCACGAATTCCGACGCCGGGCGCGAGCCCACTGCCGATCGGCGGCAACCCCCGTGAAGGTGAGTACAGCGGGTGAGGCGAGAGTTCCACCCAGGGGATGCCAAGTCTTTCGGCGGCCAATCCGCCTCCGGCAGTGAGGATGTCGGAAACGACGAGATCCGGGGAGACGGACTTCAGGTCGGGAAGCAGTTCGGTGGAAATATAGGCGGCGCGCGAATGAATCCGAGCACCTGCATCAAGATCGTCGTCTCCCGGCCGCGGGGCCAAGCCCTTGAGCGGCTCGGCTTCCACGCCGGCTGCTCGCGCTGTCTCGACCCACCGGGTCCCCGTGTACAGGATCGGTTCGTCGCCGGCCTGGATCAACGCCAGCGACAACGCTATTGCGGGAAAAGCATGACCCGGGTCCGGCCCGGCAACAACGGCTACACGCACCGGATCAGAGTGTCACACCGAGTGAAAGGCCTGTTCCGCCGCACCCAGTGCGCGTTCGCGATCCGAAGCCACCAATCCGATTCTCGTCCTGCGATCGAGGACGTCGTCGACGTCGAGGGCGCCTTCATGCGACACCGCGAAATCGAACTCGGCACCGCAGATCTCCAAGTCCGCAACCGACCGGAGACGATCGCCGCTCGCCGCGGCAACGACCTCGGCCTCGGTGCCGTATCGCGCCACCAATGACGCGGGTGCCTTGATCTTCTTCAATTCCGCCGGTGATGCAGCGCCTACCAGCGGCAACGCGCGTGTCCGACATGCCCCGGCGCTCAGCGACCCGACCTCGACCGCAGCGTCGACGGCGTCTTCGGCCATCTTGCGGTACGTCGTGAGTTTTCCGCCTACCACCGTGACCAAGCCCGAGTCCGAACGGACTACAGCGTGATTGCGCGAGAGGTCGGCCGTCGAGCCTTCACCGGTGTCCAGCAGCGGACGCAGACCCGCGAAGGTCCCCAAGACGTCCCCACGGGTCAGCGGAGCTTCCAACGCCGTGTTCACGGTGTCGAGCAGGAAGCCGATCTCGTCCTCGGACGCCGTCGGTACGTCAGGCACCGGTCCCGGCGCTGCTTCGTCAGTCAACCCGAGGTAGATCCGGCCGAGCTGGGCGGGCAGGGCGAAGACGAAACGGTTGGTCTCGCCGGGAATCGGCACGGTCAGTGCTGCCGTGGGGTTCCCCAATCGCGCTGCATCGAGCACCAGGTGCGTCCCGCGGCTGGGGCGCAGGGTGATGCTGGAGTCGACTTGATCAGCCCAGACACCGGTCGCATTGACCACGACGCGGGCACGCATCAAGAACTCGGATCCGGTCAACTCGTCGCGCAAGGTGGCCGACGTTCCGGATACGTCGTATGCACCGACGCGGGTCAGGATTCGCGCGCCGTGCGACGCTGCGGTTCTGGCGATACCGACGACGAGGCGAGCGTCGTCGATGAGCTGCCCGTCGAACGCGGTCAAGGCGCCTCGTAGGTTCTCCTGCTTGACCGCGGGAGCCAATTCGCGCGCCCGCGCAGCGCTGACCGTCCGTGATCTGGGCAGCACCGAAGCCGGGGTTCGCGCCGACATGCGCAGAGCGTCACCGGCCAGGAAACCGGTACGCACCAGGGCCTTCCCGAAGAACGACGTTTCGGGCAACAGCGGTACGAGTTGAGGCATGGCGCGAACGAGGTGCGGCGCGGTGCGCGTCATGAGGATGCCGCGCTCGACCGCACTTTCACGCGCTATACCGACATTGCCGGAAGCCAGGTACCGAAGGCCGCCGTGTGCGAGTTTCGAACTCCAGCGGCTGGTGCCGAACGCGAGGTCGTGCTTTTCGACCAGCGCAACACTGAGCCCACGAGTCACGGCGTCGAGAGCGACACCGACACCGGTGATTCCGCCGCCGATCACCAGGACGTCGACCGAATCGCCGTTCGCCAACTGCTCGAGTTCACGAGTACGCCGTTGTGCGTTGAGCGCTGAATCGCTGCCTGCTGAATCTAGGGGGCTCACAGCTATTCTCCCGAATTCTTGACGGGTGCCAGATAAGCAGCGACCGCATATCGAAGTTGCTCGACCGACGCATCGGAGGAAAGCTCCGGCTCGAGAGTCGGCGCAGAAATGACGACGGACTGAGCCATCAGTAGAACCATCGCCGCGATCTCGTTGACGCTTCCCTCGCGAATCGAACCATCCTGTTGGCCGGCCGCGACAACGGATGTGATCAGCTCGAGAATCGACTTCTGGCTCGCGCCGAGCCGGTCCACGATGTAGGTCGTCAGCAATTCTTGATCGGCTTGCCGAATTTTCACGAAGAGCGGATGGTCGCGAATCTGGCCGACGACGTCACCGATCGCCTCCACGAGCAACGTGCCGGCAGACCCGTTGAAGGTCACCTCGGGCAGCACCGATCGGATCTCCCGGGTGAGCAGGTCCGCGACGACAGCTCGCGTGTCCGGCCATCGCCGGTAGACCGTCGGTCGGCTCACGCCGGCGCGACGCGAGATCTCGGCAAGTGTGGTTCGCTGCATTCCGAAATCGAGGACACACGACCTTGCTGCGTCGAGAATCACGTCGTCGATCTCGCGGCTGGGGATGCGCTGACCATCTGCCTTGCGAGGGGCAATTGAGTCATCTGCGTTACGGATTACCATCGTGTGTAACACAATACCGGACAAGTCACCGGTAATCCCGTCGGGACTTGCGATTTCTCTCGCTCAGAGATCATCAGAAATAGTACAACTCGAAACCAACTGCTCGCTCGGCGTCGAAACCAGGCTTCGGTCCGCTGACCATGTCGATCTGTGCACGCGCCTGTTCCCGGATCGGCGTGGAACTCAGCGCCGCCAGATATCGCGCATGTTCCGCGAGCGAATCCACGGCGCGATCGACCGTCGACGTCACGTCGACGCAGTGTGTGGGAGTCATCGTATTGACCGCAACCCACCGAACACCGGGCCACGGCGCCAGTCCCTGCGCCGTCAACGAGGGAAAGATCCATTCGTTTGCTGCGTCGGCAGTTGCGTCGAGGACGCTGATCCCGAGTGCACGGTGATCTGCGCTGTTCAGATAGCCGGGGCCCCAGGTGTGGGAGAAGTTCATCGTCACCACCAATTCCGGACGGTGGCGGCGAATTGCTGCGGCGAGAGTCGAGCGCAACTCCAAGCCTTCCACGAGACGACCGTCGGGCAGGCCGAGGAACTCCACCTCACCGACACCGACGATCGCGGCCGAGCGACGCTCTTCTTCCTCGCGGATCGGGCCGGACTCTTCGGGCGACAGACCGGCGATTCCGGCCTCGCCGCGCGTGGCCAGGACATATCGCACGTCTTTGCCGCGATCGGTCCACTGCGCCACTGCTGCGGCTGCGCCGTATTCGATGTCATCGGGATGCGCCACGATGACAATCGCGCGCTGCCAGTCCTCGGGGAAGTTTTCCATAGGGCAGATCTTGCCCGTCAGAACCGCGAAGCGGGCGAATTGTCGTCACTTCCCGACATCGCCTTCACCAGGAAGTAGATTCCGAAGCCGACAGCGCCGACCACCAGAACCCAGAAAAGCCCCTTGATCAGGGCACCGACCACCGCGAGTGCGACCCACACCAGTACGACGGCCAAAACGATCTTCCAAAACATGCTTACCTCCAACGTGCCGTTGAATAATCAGTCGAATCGGACAGGTACTGCGTCGTCCGTGGAACCAGCCTGACAGGTCTGGCGTGACAAAGCAGCAGCTCAGCGGCAAGTTCAGGTAAAGATCAGGGTTCACCCCGAGACCGGCCCTCACGCAGGTCAGGTGTCCAACCCATGGGCGCTTGCTCCTGGCGTAAACTCGCGAAGTTCGATCCCGTATGCCGAAGGAGCACGTCCGCAGTGTCTACGACCCGTTTCCCCGCTCGCGATCTCGCGCATGTAGCCGTCTTCGCCGCACTCATCATCGCGCTGGGCCTACCCGGGTCGATCAACATCGGCATTTCCGGCGTGCCGATCACCCTTCAGTCCATGGGCGTCATGATGGCCGGCGCTCTACTCGGACCGCGCAAGGGTGTTCTCGCCGTCCTGACGGTCATTGCTCTGGGATTGGTCGGTCTACCGGTCCTTGCCGGCGGTCGCACCGCACTCGTGTCTCTCTCGAGCCCGACAGCCGGATTCCTCATCGGTTGGATCCCGACGGCGTTTGTCATCGGATGGCTGACCGCCAAGATGCTGCCCAAGTACCGGATCATCGCGGGCATCGGCATCAACCTTCTCGGCGGCGTCGTCGTTCTCTACGCGTTCGGCATCGTAGGAATGATGGTCCGCGGACACATGAGCTTCGTTGCCGCATGGTCGGCCAACGCCGCCTTCATCCCGCTCGACGCCGCAAAAGCAGTCGTCACCGCGTTGGTCGCGTCCCAGGTTCACCGGGCATACCCGGCACTACTGCGCGACTCGGTGATCTCGTCGAACAAGACCGTGGTGGCGAATTAATCTCCGATGAGTGAGATCGTCTTCGAGAACGTCGGACACAGCTTCGGTGAACGAACGGTCCTGCAGCAGATAGATCTGCGACTGAGCGAGCAGCGAATCGGAATCGTGGGTGCGAACGGAAGCGGCAAGTCGACGCTCGCTCGCATGATCAACGGACTGGTCGTTCCGACGGAAGGACACGTCCACGTCAACGGCTTGGACACGGCGAAGAAGGGCCGCGACGTACGCAAGCAGGTCGGATTCGTCTTCACCGATCCCAACCACCAGATCGTGATGCCGACGGTTGCCGAGGACATCGAATTCTCGCTCCGCCGTAGCGGATTGGGCAAAGCCGAGCGCGCCGCAAAGGTGGCCTCGGTGCTCGAACGCTACGGCCTCGCCGGGCACGCCGACCATCCCACCCACCAGCTTTCGGGCGGGCAGAAACAGCTCCTCGCGCTCGCGGCCATCATGGTGACGGAACCGAACGTACTCGTCGCCGACGAACCCACCACGCTCCTCGACCTTCGCAACTCTCGGCTGATCAGCTCGGTATTCGAGTCACTCGATCAGCAACTGATCGTCGTGACCCACCAACTCGATCTCCTCGAGTCCTTCGAACGGGTGTTGGTCGTCGACCAAGGCCGCGTCGTCGCTGACGGTTCCCCCGCCGACTCCATCGATCACTACCGGTCGTTGGTCTCGTGACCACTCTCGGCGTCTACCGTCCGGGCCGCTCACTCCTGCACCGGATGCCGACGGGAATCAAGCTCTTCGCCTTGGTCGTGGCCATCCTCGCCGTCTCGATCTTCGTGCGTGAGCCGTGGCAACTGGCAGCTCCCACGATCGTCGTTGTGGCCCTGTACGCGGTTGCGCGCATTCCTCCGATGACTGCGATCCGGCAGCTGCGTCCGGCGCTGTGGATGTTGCTCTTCATCGGGGCGTTCCAGCTGGTAGTCGCGGGATGGCAGCGAGCGGCCGTCGTGTGCGGGGTTCTGATCATTTCGATCGCCTTCGCGGCGATCATGGGTCTGACCACACGGATCTCCGAGATGCTCGACGCGATCACCCGGTTCCTGACACCCTTGCGACGCTTCGGCGTCAATCCCGAACGGATCGCTTTGCTCCTCGCAATGACGATCCGGTGCATCCCGCTGATGTTCGAGGTCATCACACAGGTGTCCGAGGCACGCAAGGCGCGAGGGCTCGGATTCTCGCTGCGATCCTTCGCAGTTCCGGTCATCGTCGGCACCCTGATGACCGCGGACGCAATGGGTGAAGCGTTGGCGGCCCGCGGCGCCGACGACTGAGATTTCGAACAGGGTGCATCGATCAGGCGCGAGGACCGATCAGTTGTACTTGCGGGTGATGTCGTCCACCTCACCGATGGCGTCGGCAAGCGCCGAGAGTCGCTCGGCGGCCGCGTGCAGCGCCGAGAGTTCTCGGTTGAATCCCACCAGAGCCGAAGGGCTGTGAGGCGCTGTCAATGCAGCTGCGGAGGTCACCAGATCCTCGTACTGATCCAACCCCGACTGCAACTCACGAACTGCGCCGTCGATGGTGGGATCAAGAGGTTCGGTCACCTTGGGTGTAGCGGCCACGGCGCGTTCCATCGCGACGACATCCGAAGACACCGCGAACATCGCTCTCAATGCCGAATCGGCGGTAACAGTGATTTCGTCCAACTCACCGGGGTCGATGGTGTCGGCGCGCCTGAGCACACTCAAGATCTCGAACAACGAAGTCTCGGCGCCGATGAGGCGAGACATCGGGATGAACGCGCGAGACGACGACGGTGGCAAGCGCCGGCGAATCGGCGCCGACGGCGGTGGGCCGGAACTCATCGAACGGTAACGGCCGACCGCGATGACGGCGGGAACCGCGAACAGTGCCGCTCCCCCGCCTGCCACGACCACCGACCACTCGGGGGCCGACGCAACAGCAAGGCCGGCCGTGCCGACCACTGATCCGCCGGACATGAAACCCCAACGCTGAGCGCGTCGACGTGCACGGGCACGTTTGCGCTCGAATTTGGCGCGCGGGTCCTGCCACCGCCGAGCGGCATCCGCCGCAGACAGTCCGACCTCGCGCAATGTGTCCGCGGTGCGTCCCAACGCTCCGAAGGCGCCGGATACGGAAACGGGAACGGCCGACCGGGGCTCGCGCCCAGATCGACCGTCTCGTGAAGAAAACATCAGAGCATCACTGCCGACATCGAGGATTCGGCTACTGCCCGGTCTGACCGGCAGCCGGGGGCTGCTTCTCGACGGACGGAGTCGCAGGAGTGGCTGCTGCGCCGCCGGACGGCAGTGCCTCGCCCTTCATGGAAGCACGAATCTGCTCGAGGCGACTGTGCCCTGCCATCTGGACCGAGGCCTGCTGGACCTCCATCATGCGGCCTTGAACGGAGTTCTGAGCGAGTTCGGCAGAGCCGAGTGCGTCGGCGTAACGCCGCTCGATCTTGTCGCGCACAGCATCGAGGCTGGGTGTGTTGCCGGGAGCCGACAGCGTGCTGTCCATGGACCGAAGGGACTCGCTCACGCGCTCCTGCATCTTGGCCTGCTCCAGCTGGCTGAGCAGCTTGGTGCGCTCGGCAACCTTTGCCTGCAGAGTCATCGCGTTCTGCTCGACAGCCTTCTTGGCCTGAGCGGCGGCCTGCAAGGACTGGTCGTGCAGTGCCTTCAGATCTTCGACGCCCTGCTCGGCCGTCACCAACTGGGCCGCAAAAGCTTCGGCAGCGTTGGTGTACTGGATCGCCTTGTCGTTGTCGCCGGCAGCAGCGGCCTGATCGGCGAGGTTGACGGCCTGGCGCGCGTTGGCGTTGAGCTTTTCGACCTCGTCGAGTTGACGGCTGAGCTTCATCTCGAGTTGACGCTGATTACCGATCACCGACGCAGCCTGCTGGGACAACGCCTGATGCTGGCGCTGTGCGTCCTCGATCGCCTGCTGAATCTGAACCTTTGGATCTGCCTTCTCATCGATCTTCGAATTGAAGAGCGCCATCAGGTACTTCCAGCCCTTGACGAAAGGATTAGCCATTGGTTTGATCCTGCCTCCATCTGATGCGCCGCGCCGAACGCGACCCGGAGCGCGACCGTCGCGCACCGAAACAAGGGCTGCGCCCTATCTGCTCTGACCCCACCTGCTGGAAACCGGCGGTTACGTACAAAATCTATCGGTTACGGCCGGTAGTGGCTACGCCGCCGCCAACCTTCGAGCGTTCGGTGCCGGAATCACGACGCGGGTATCGCGTGCGATTGTCGGCGAACCGGAAGCCGAGACCGAACCGGAAGCCGACACGGCGGGTTCGGCGACCTGTCGACCAGCTACCGGAGCGCTCTTCTTCGTGGCCAGGGTCTCGCTCACGTCGACCAGCACGTCGGACAGTGGGACTGCGAGCGCATCACAGATCGCCGCCAACAGTTCGCTCGATGCTTCCTTACGTCCACGTTCCACTTCGGACAGATAGCCCAAGCTCACACGCGCGCTGTTCGACACCTCACGTAGCGTGCGGCTCTGCGAAACGCGCGTACGCCGGAGACTGTCACCGATTGCCTCACGCAATAGCAGCGCCATCTCGCTCCTCCTTCATCCGTGACCTCATCGTGCATGGTCGTACGTCTTCACAATCGTCAACGTCCGAACACATCCGATTGGTTCCCGAGCCTATCGTGCCGCACGCTCTGCGACACGATCACGTAACCGCGACACGGCAGTTGCGACTGCGGTTGTCCGAATCTCCCACCGTTCGCCGCCGAGCGCGAGCGGTACGCATTCGGTTCCGTCCGGACCGGCGATACCGAGAAACACCGTTCCGACCGGGTGTCCGTCCTGCTCACTCGGACCGGCGACTCCGGTCAGTCCGATACCCCAGTCGGCGCCGCACCTCGTCCGGGCGCCGAGCGCCAACGCCACCGCCGTGCTCTCGGACACGGGGCCGTCCGTTGCCAGACGCTCGGGATCCACGCCCGCCAGCGTCGCTTTCAAGTCGGTCGCGTACACGACCAGGCCCCCACGCAGCACCGCGCTCGACCCCGGCACGGACGCGACCGCAGCCGTGAACAATCCAGCCGTCAGAGATTCGGCGGCGGCGACAGTATGCCTCGCGGCGCCAAGGGCGTCGACGAGTTCGACCACTCCGAGTGCGAGCAGCGGGTCCGTCATGACTCGACTGCGCGAACTCCGGCGCGAAGCCTGATCGCCTGCACGATGTATTCGATTCCCGTCGCCACCGTCAGCACGACGGCAGCAGCCATCAGCAATCCGCTGACGATGTCCCAACTGCTCGGCAGCGGGCACAGGTAGAACCCGATCGCGACGGCCTGCACGAGGGTCTTGAGCTTGCCGCCCTTGCCCGCCGGGATGACCGCGTGCCGCAGTACCGCGAACCGCAACAGCGTGATTCCGAGTTCTCTGGCGATGATCACTCCGGTCACCCACCACGACAGGTCACCGAGAACCGAAAGACCGATCAGCGCGGCGCCGATCAGTGCCTTGTCCGCGATCGGGTCCATGAGTTTGCCGAAATCGGTGACCAGACCGTACTTCCGAGCCAATTGGCCGTCGATCCGATCCGTGATCGCGGCGACGATGAACACGCCCATTGCCCCGAGACGCCACCACGTCGAGTGTCCGCCGTCGACGAACAGAACAACGAGAAAAACCGGAACGAGAACCATTCGGACCATCGTGAGAATGTTCGCGATGTTCAGCAACGGAACCGGGTTGTCCGCGACAGGTGTGCCGTCGGACGGGCCGACGGCGGCGCGATGGGCGTCGGTCTGATCGCGCGGGGTACTCATCGGATCACCGCACAGGCGGTGAGCCGAACCCGGGACAAAGCCGAGCGGCGCGGGAATTGCGTGGGGCGGACAGGCACGCGACTTAGAATATCGGTAGGGCCATTGACTAATGTGCACCACATGACTTCGACCGCGCCGACCTATACCGAGAGCCAGTTGATCGTGCGTCGCGCGCGAACGTCGGACATCCCCGAAATCAAGCGTCTGATCGACATCTACGCCGGCAAGATCCTCCTCGAGAAGAATCTCGTGACGCTGTACGAGGCAGTCCAGGAGTTCTGGGTCGCCGAGCGAGGCGGCCAGGTAATCGCTTGCGGCGCACTGCATGTGCTGTGGGCGGACCTGGGTGAGATCCGCACCGTCGCAGTCGATCCGACCGCCAAAGGCCAGGGCGCAGGTTTCCACGTCGTCGACAAACTCATCGAGGTCGCCAAGGAATTGGAGTTGGAACGGTTGTTCGTTTTGACGTTCGAGACCGAGTTCTTCCACCGTCACGGATTCGCAGAGATCGACGGCACCCCCGTCACCGCCGAGGTCTATGCGGAAATGTGTCGGTCCTACGACGCCGGCGTCGCCGAGTTCCTCGATCTGAGCTATGTGAAACCCAACACACTCGGCAATACTCGCATGCTCCTGACTCTCTGAACCGTTCAGACTCTTCACGCACCACCCTCTCGATCACCAGCCCCGAAAGCGGTTCACGATGTCGTTGTTCCTCGTCGAATACACCTACGCGCCCGAGAAGAACGCTCAGCGCGACGAAGTCCGTAGCGATCACCGCGCGTGGCTCGCGGATCTGGTTTCCCGCTCGATCGTCTTGTCATCCGGCCCGTTTGCAGATGGAAACGGCGCGCTGATCATCGTCGACGCCGCAGACGCCGACACCGTTTCCCTCCTCTTCACCCACGATCCGTTCGCGATCGCCGATTTGATCGAGAAGGTCCGGATCACCGAGTGGGTTCCGGTGTTGGGTCAGTTCAGCGCCTGAGAGCCCCGGCCCCGGCTTACTCCCCCGCCCGGTCGCGAGTCTTCAACAGGCTCGCGACCGTCGTCACCGCCAATACTCCGATGATCACTCCGAGTGAGAGTGCCGTAGAGATTTCCGGCACGGAGACGTGTTCACCTCCGTTGACGAACGAGAGGGTGTTCTCGTGCAACGCGTGAAGTACCAGCTTCACACCGATGAACGCCAAGATTATCGAGAGCCCGTACGAGAGATAGACCAGCCGTTCGAGCAACCCACCGATCAGGAAGTACAGCTGCCGTAGGCCCATCAGCGCGAAGGCGTTGGCGGTGAACACCAGATACGGTTCCTGGGTCAGACCGTAGATCGCCGGAATCGAATCGAGCGCGAAGAGCACGTCGGCAAACCCGATTGCGATGAGCGCCAACAACAACGGTGTCACGACGCGCTTGCCGTCGATCCGGGTGATCAGTTTGTCCCCGTCGTATTCCTCGGTTGTCGGCAGCACCCGCTTCACGAGTGAGATGATGCGACTGTCGCGCTTCTCCTCGGCTTCCTTCTCATGCCCGTGATCGCGGATCAGGGTGTACGCGGTGTAGATCAGGAACGCCCCGAAGAGGTAGAACACCCAGCTGTACGCATTGATGGCGGCCGCACCGACTCCGATGAAGATTCCGCGCATCACCAATGCGAGGACGATGCCGATCAGCAGGACTTTCTGCTGGAACTCTCGCGGGACGGCGAACGTCGACATGATGATCACGAAGACGAACAGATTGTCGACCGAAAGCGCCTTCTCCGTGACGTAGCCGGCGAAGTACTCACCGCCGTACGTGGTGCCCCAGATCCACATCACGACGAGGCCGAAGACGATGGCAATCGAGATGTAGACCGTCGACCAGAATGCGGACTCCCGGAACGTCGGCGCATGCGGAGTGCGGACGTGGGCGAAGAAGTCGAAGACGAACAGGCCGAGGATCACCACGATCGTGATTCCCCAAGCCAACGGCGTCACATGCACGGGTTCCTCCGGTCGTCTGTCGACGGCTTCTCCGCCGAGGTGTCCCTACTCGTCTGCAGGTGCCTCATCCGGGTCGCCGCCGCGTATCGACCACAGCAGACCGTCGAGCTCCTCGGGCTTCATGAGCACCTCGCGTGCCTTCGAGCCCTCGCTGGGTCCGACGACGCCGCGGTTTTCCATGAGGTCCATCAGTCTGCCGGCCTTGGCGAACCCGACTCGTAGCTTGCGCTGCAACATCGACGTCGAACCGAATTGACTCGTGATGACCAATTCCACGGCCTGCAGGAGGACATCCATGTCGTCGCCGATGTCGGGGTCGACGTCTTTCTTCTCCCCTGCCTTCTGTGCGGTGACACCTTCGGTGTACTCGGGCTCGGCCTGGTTTTTCGCGAAGTCGACAACCGCCGAGATTTCCTCGTCGGTGATGAACGCGCCCTGCATACGGGTCGGCTTACCCGCGCCCATGGGCAGGAAGAGGCCGTCACCCATACCGATGAGCTTCTCGGCGCCGGGCTGATCGAGGATGACTCGCGAGTCCGTCAGTGAAGACGTCGCGAACGCCAGACGCGAGGGCACGTTGGTCTTGATCAGGCCGGTGACGACGTCGACGGACGGGCGCTGCGTTGCCAGCACCAGGTGGATACCGGCAGCACGGGCTTTCTGCGTGATGCGGACGATTGCTTCTTCGACGTCGCGCGGCGCGGTCATCATGAGGTCTGCCAGCTCGTCCACGATCGCCAGGATGTAGGGGTACGGACGGTAGACGCGCTCGCTGCCCAGCGGGGCGGTGATTTCGCCGGACTTGACCTTGGAGTTGAAGTCGTCGATATGACGCACCCGGTTGGCCTGCATGTCCTGGTAGCGCTGTTCCATCTCCTCGACCAACCAGGCCAGCGCTGCCGCTGCCTTCTTCGGCTGAGTGATGATCGGCGTGATCAGGTGCGGGATACCTTCGTACGGCGTGAGCTCGACCATCTTGGGGTCGATGAGGATCATCCGTACTTCTTCCGGCGTTGCTCGGGTGAGCAACGAGACGAGCATCGAGTTCACGAAGCTCGACTTACCCGAGCCGGTCGAACCTGCCACCAGAAGGTGGGGCATCTTCGCGAGGTTCGCACTGACGAAGTCACCTTCGATGTCCTTGCCCAGACCTATCACCAGTGGGTGGTGATCGCGTCGGGTGCTCGGCGCGTTCAAAACGTCGGCGAGGCGAACCATTTCGCGGTCGGAGTTCGGTACCTCGATGCCCACTGCGGACTTACCCGGAATGGGGGCCAGGAGGCGGACGTTGTCGGTTGCCACGGCGTACGCGATGTTGCGGGCGAGCGCGGTGATCTTCTCGACCTTCACGCCTGGGCCGAGTTCGACCTCGTAGCGCGTCACCGTCGGTCCGCGGGTGAAACCGGTAACAGCGGCATCGATCTTGAACTGTTCGAGGACTTCGCTGATCGCCTCGATCATCGCGTCGTTCGCAGAACTGCGGAGCTTGGGCGGGTCTCCCTCGATCAGCAACGTCGTCGGCGGGAGGTTGTAGTCGCCGTCGGTGACCCGATCGGTGACGAAGTGTTCCTTCTCCTCCGGCTCCGGTTCGGGTTTCGGCACGGGCTTGGCGATGGGGACCGAACGCGCAGGCACCTTGGGGCGCGGCGCCGGAGTCTCCACCACGGGCGCTGCCGCAGCCGCGACGGGCTCGTCGGGTACTGCGGTGTCGTCGGCGTTCCACAGGCCGAGGACTTCGGTCTTCTTGTCGCCCGACTCGAACTCGTCCGTCGGGTAGTTGTCGATCGGTGCGCGTCGGCTGGGCCGCTTGGCGGGCTTGAGCGGCGGCTCGGCGTAGGTGTCGACCGGGTAGCCGTCGGCGTCGAACAGTGAAGGATCGTAAGCAGATTCGCCGTAGTGGTGCTCACCGTCCTCGTCGAATTCGGATCCGTAGTCGCCGTATTCATCCGAGCGATACGAGGCGCCGAAGAAGGACTGGAACTTGCTCGGCACCTCACGCAGAGTCGTTCCGGTCAGAAGGAGGATTCCGAATCCGGCGGCGATGACCAGCAGCGGCGCAGACAGCCAGACGGTGAGCCCGTTGGTGAGCGGGCCGCCCACGACGTATCCGACAAACCCTGCGCCGTTGGAGCGACCGGTGGCGTCTGTCGGTGAACCCGAGATGATGTGCCAGAGGCCGAGCGCCGGCAGACCGACCAGCAGCGATCCCATGATCAGTCGGGGCCGGATCTCAGGTTTCGGTTCGGTGCGCATCAACAGGATCGCGAGGCCGACGCCGACGATGGGGAGCACGGCCGAGGCCGCGCCGAAGATCGCCCGCACGAGGGTGTCGATGCCGCCGCCGATCGGACCACCGGCCTTGAACCAGACGCCACCGGCGATGACGACGCTGAATGCGATCAGGCCGAGCGCTAGTCCGTCGCGGCGGTGGCCGGCTTCGATCTCGCCGACCTTACTGACGGTGCGTGTGGTGGCGCCGACGCCGCGGGCAGCCAGGGACCACCCGGCTCCGATTCCCTTGCCCACAGCGGCCAACGGGCTGGCCCGCTGAGAGGTTTTCGATACCGGGCGGCGCGCGGCCGACGACGTACCGGACGCCTTCTTGGGCGCCGGCTTGGAGCCTTTGCCCGACGCGGGGCGCCCACCAGCCCTGGCCGAAGTCGTGACATTTCGAGGAGTCGATACGGTTCGCGTGGTGCGCGAGGCACGAGGTTTTGCGGTTGCGCGCGCGCTCGGAGTAGAGGCTGACGACCTGGTCGATGCCCTGGACGTAGACGTGCTTGTACTGGATCCCCGGGCGCTCGACTTACCTGCCATGGAGTTCAGGCTAGTCTGTGCGACCCCATCTGGACCATCCGCAACACCAGCAACACTGGTGGCGAGTGCGAAACGTGATCTTCACAACCCGTCTGTCGAGCTCGGCTCCGGCAGAAGGGGGCCATCAGAAACTGCGATCGAGCGCCATCACGGATTGAACGTCGGCCAGTTCACCTTTGGCTTCGATCTTCACCTCGTTGCGACCGAAAGCGTGCAGCAGCAACTCGGCGGGTTCACCCTGCAGGACAACACTGCGAGAGCCGGATTTGTGGACGACCGCACTCTCGCCGGACGGAAGTTCGAAAATGACCTCGACAGCGGCTTTGCGGTAACCCATCTTGCCGATCTGCCGGGCGTACTTCCACAGCTGAGCCTGCCGACCCTCCGACAACGGACGCGGCGCCCAGTTCAGATGTGCGCGTCGTACATCTTCGTGGTGGATGAACATTTCCGTGGTATTTACCTGCGCGTCGAGCCAGTACATCGGCGACCACCGAGGCGGCCCACTCCGAACGTCGTCGAGGATCTCCTCCCACGGACGCGCCGCTGCGGCCTTACGCACGCTCTCGGTGTGACCGGCAAGAGGGCTCAACATGATTCCGGGAGCGGCGTCGAGACGCCGCTCCCGGACTATCAGATGTGCTGCCAGGTCACGATTGGTCCACTCCCCACACAGTGTCGGAGCATCGGGGCCGAATTCGACCATGCTGTCCACCAGGGCGAGTCGTTCGTCATGAGCGAAGGTCACCTTCGCCAAAGTACTCGAACCGGACCGGGTTCGAGCGGAAGCGACCTGCTGTGCCGAATCTATGGAACCGCGATGACCGTCGGAATGATCATCGGACGGCGGCGGTACTTGTCCGCGACCCAGCGTCCGACGACGCGGCGCACCGACTGCGCGATGCGATGAGCGTCGATGACGCCTTCGCTCGCCAACCGGGCCAGGTCCGATTCCACGAGATCCGCGGCAGCCTTGAGCGCTGTCGGATCGTCGGAGAAGCCGCGACCGGACACCTCGGGGGTGCTGACCGCACGGCCCGTCGACTCGTTGATGACGATGGTGATCGCGATGAAGCCGCCCTCACCGAGCACGAGGCGATCGGACAGCGTCGGCTCACCGACGTCGCCGACGGACAGACCGTCGACGTAGACGTGTCCGACCGGTACGCGTCCGACGATCTCGGCGAGGCCGTCCACCATGTCGACCACGACGCCGTCCTCGGCCAATACGATGCGCTCTTCCGGCACGCCGGTTGCCTTTGCCAGCGCGGCGTTGGCACGCAGGTGCCGCCATTCACCGTGGACGGGCATGGCATTGGTGGGCCGAACCGCGTTGTACAGGTAGAGCAACTCACCGGCGGACGCGTGGCCCGAGACGTGAACCTTGGCACTCTGCTGGGTCACGACGGTGGCACCGCGCTTGGCCAAACCGTTGACCACGGCAAAAACGGAGTTCTCGTTGCCCGGGATCAGCGAAGACGCGAGAACGACAAGGTCGTTGGCGCGGATGTTGATCTGACGGTGTTCGCCGCGCGCCATCCGCGAGAGCGCTGCCAACGGCTCACCCTGCGAACCCGTCGAAATGAGCACCAGGCGATCGTCGGGAAGGGTGGCGGCGGTGTCGATGTCTACGACGAGGCCGTCGGGCACCGTCAGGTAGCCCAGATCCTGGGCGATCTGCATGTTGCGGACCATCGAGCGGCCGACGAAGACGATGCGGCGGTTGTACCGAGCGGCTACGTCGACGACCTGCTGGATGCGATGCACATGGCTGGCGAACGATGCCACGATGACGCGCTGCTTCGCCTTGCCGATGACGTTGTCGAGCACTCCCCCGATTTCGCGCTCGGGTGTGACGAATCCCGGAACCTCGGCGTTCGTCGAGTCGACGAGGAACAGGTCGACGCCCTCGTCGCCCAGGCGGGAGAATCCGGCGAGGTCGGTCAGGCGGCCGTCGAGAGGCAGCTGATCGAGCTTGATGTCACCGGTGTGCAGTACGACGCCGGCGTCGGTGCGAATCGCGATCGCGAGAGCGTCGGGAATCGAGTGGTTGACCGCGAAGTACTCGCAGTCGAACGGGCCATGGGTGGTGGTGTTTCCCTCGACGACCTCGACCAGGTTCGGACGCAGGCGATGCTCGCGGCACTTGGCGGCAACGAGAGCGAGAGTGAACTTCGCGCCGATGACCGGAATGTCCGCGCGCAGACGCAGCAAGAACGGCAGAGCACCGATGTGGTCCTCGTGTCCGTGAGTCAAGATGACGGCTTCGACGTCGTCCATACGGTCTTCGATGTAGCGGAAGTCCGGGAGGATCAGGTCGACGCCAGGCTGCTGGTCCTCGGGGAACAGCACACCGCAGTCGACGATCAGCAACTTGCCACGGTGCTCGAACACCGTCATGTTGCGACCGATTTCGCCGATGCCGCCCAGCGCGACGATGCGCAGACCCGATGCCGGCGCCTTCGGGGGTGTTCCGAGGCGACCCGTGGGATCGACGGCCGGACGGTTCTCGGGGCGCTTGTTTCCGCGCCCGTTGCCCGACTTCGATGCTGCCGGTCGGTTACCGCCGGAAGATTTGCGCGGCGACCTGTCTTCGGTCGACTTCTTGGGTGCAGCAGATTTGGTGGCAGCGGACTTGGTTGCTGCAGATTTGGTTGCTGCGGCCTTCTTGGGCGGGGCGGCTGCGGCGGGGGCCGCTTCTGCCGCCGGCGCAGCTGGTGCCTCTACCGGTGCGGCCTTTGCGGCCGTTTCGGGAGCCGGAGGCGAAGGCGGACCGGCTTGACGACTGGCACTACGACGTCGGGGGGGACGGGTCATTTACAAAACTCCTGCCGCATGCAGATCGGCGGCAAGACCGTCGATCTGCTCTTTAGTGGGTGCAACCTGCGGAAGGCGTGGTTCTCCGACATCGATTCCGATGAGTCGCAGACCCGCCTTCGAAGCGCTGACACCGCCGAGGCGGGCAACGGAACGAATCACAGGGATCAAACTGAGGTTTATCTCGCGCGCGCGGGCGATATCGCCGGACACGAACGCGGTGTGAAGGTCGCGGAGACGACCCGGAACAAGATGGCCGATGACGCTGACGAAGCCGGTGGCGCCCACAGCGAGCCACGGCAGATTCAGCGGGTCGTCGCCGGAGAAGAACTGGAGCTCGGTGGTGCCGATCAACTCTGCGCCGGCGTTGAGGTCGCCCTTGGCGTCCTTGACGGCCTTGATTCGCGGGTGCTCGGCGAGTCGGCGGATCGTCTCGGTCTCGATGGGAACGACGGAGCGGGGCGGAATGTCGTACAACATGACGGGCAGGTCGGTCGCGTTGGCGACGGCGGTGAAGTGTGCAAACAGTCCGGCCTGGGGCGGACGTGAATAATACGGGGTGACGACGAGCAGACCGTGCGCTCCGGCGCGAGCCGCGTCACGTGCGAGTTCGACGCTGTGAGCGGTGTCGTTGCTGCCGGCGCCTGCAACGATCTTCGCGCGGTTACCGACGGCGTCGATCACTGCGCGGAGCAGGTCGAGCTTCTCGGACTCGGTGGTGGTGGGAGATTCACCGGTGGTACCGGCAAGAACGAGGCCGTCACAGCCGTTGTCGACGAGATGGGCTGCGAGGCGCACTCCCGCGTCGACGTCCAACTTCCCGTCGGCAGTGAACGGGGTCACCATCGCAACGGAAATGGTGCCGAACGGACGCTCGACAAGAGAAGCGGAATCACCGTAGGTCATGGTCAGAAGGTTACCCGGTTCAGCTCTTACTTCTGCACACGAGTCACGACTCGGCCGCAAATGCGCTGACGGCAATTTCCGATCCGTCGCTTCCGCGAAGAATCTCGTAGTCCCCGAACACATTTGGCGCGACATCACGAAGCTGACGCAGGCACTCGACCGCGACTCGCCGGATCTCGACATCCGCATGTTCGGTGGCACGCATCTCGACGAAGTGCCGCCAGGCCCGATAGTTCCCGGTCACGACCAAGCGCGTCTCGGTGGCGTTGGGCAGCACCGAGCGCGCAGCCTGCCTGGCTTGCTTGCCCCGCATCGGGGCACCGGGCACCGATTGCAGTTTCCCTTCGAGGGCAGTCAGCAGTTCCCCGTAAGCGCGACGGCTTTCGTCGGTGGCATTCAGAAACAGTGCTTCGAGCTCGGGATCACCTTCGACAGCGGGAGGCACGACGACGTTTGCATCGTTCTCACGGACGAATCGCTGCGAGAGTTGCGAGTACGAGAAGTGCCGGTGACGAATCAATTCGTGAGTGCACGAGCGCGAGATACCGGTGATGTAGAAGCTCACTGTCGCATGCTCGAGCACCGAAACGTGTCCGACCTCGAGCAGATGCCTCAGGTATCCGGCGTTGGTTGCGGTTCGCGGATTCGGCTTGGACCAACTCTGGTAGCAGGCTCGACCGGAGAACTCGACCAGCGCTTCGCCACCATCCGCGTCCGTCTCCCACGGAATGTCCTCGGGCGGGAAGAACTCGGACTTCGCCACCAACTGCACTTTCAGTGACACCGTGTTCGGCACAACCCACTCCTCGACAAGCACGAAACGACCAGCACGAAACCCGGGCGCCGTTCGCCTCAGGTGCTGGGCAACTCTATAGCGGTCGACCGCCCTCGATACCGAGTGACGTCATCACATCCTTGACTGACGTCACTTTTGACGCCACTGTGGTGTCATGGACATTTCGGAGTACACCGCAAAGCTGCAGAACGACCTCGCCACTGCAGCCGAACTCGGCGACGATCACACGCGCCGGATTGCGGCGTCGTTGTCCGCCGCCATCGAACCCTCGGTCCGCCTGGTCTTGTTGGCCGCGGCGACGGAACTGGCCAAGGAGATCGGGGCGAAGCTGGGCGACCGAGAGGTCAAGGTCAATCTCGACGGAAGCGAATTACTGGTCGACGTCGTTCGCCCGCCGAACTCGACCGGCGGCGAGGGTGCAAACGAGAAGGCAGACGACGAGAAGAAGGACTCAACCTACTCGTTCGACGACGTCAGCGGAGATATCAGCCGGGTGACGTTGAGGATGATGGAGCAGATCAAAGCCCGCGCCGAGGAGGCCGCCAATCAGAACGGAGTCTCCCTCAACTCGTGGGTTTCACAAGCCGTCCAGGGCGCATTGCGGGACCAGATGCGCAAGAACGGCATGGACTAGCTCGACGCCAACCCGATCACCGAATGATCTAATTGCGCAACTGCAGTAATCACGAACCGTTGCCGCAAGGCGAGAAGGAGCACGTTCATGGCCGTTTCGGGCGTCAAGGAATTCGAGATCAAGGCTGATCCGGAAACGGTGATGAAGGCCGTAGCAGCCGTCGATCGGCTGCCGGAGTGGTCGTCTGCACACAAGAAGATCACCATCGAGAGCACCCACGACGACGGTCGCCCCCATCGCGTTCGCATGGCCGTGTCCATTCTGGGAATCAACGACGAGCAGGTAGTCGACTACACCTTCGAGGGCGACGAGAAGGTGACCTGGACCCTCGTGGAGAGCGGTCAGCAGAACCAGCAGGACGGCTCGTACGTCTTGACTCCCACCGACGGTGGAACCAAAGTCACCTTCGAACTGACCATCGATCCCAAGATCCCGCTGCCGGGCTTCCTGGTGAAGAAGGCACAGAAGACGGCCCTGGAAACAGCGAGCAAGGGCCTGACGAAGTTCGTCGAAAACTTCTGAGCGCACACGCAATTCAGGCGGCCCTTACTTCGGCGTTCATCGCCGGGTAAGGGCCGTTTGCCGTGAAGCCGAGCTGTGTTTTCGCGGAAGTCCCTGCCGATGTTGAAGATTCGCCGGTAGCCGGGGACCGCCCGGAGTAACGTCGGCCGCGTGTCCGCCGAGACCGCAGAGCCCAACTCCATGGCACCCGTGCGCATCCTCGTCTACAGCGACGACGCACACACGCGCGAGCAAGTTCGGCTCGCTCTCGGAGAGCGCCCACATCCGTCGATGCCCACCATCGACTACATCGAGGTCGCGACGGCACCGATCGTCGTAGCCAAGCTCGACGCCGGCGGAATCGACCTCGCAATCCTCGACGGCGAGGCGAGTCCGGCGGGCGGCATGGGCGTCGCGAAACAACTCAAGGACGAGATCGCCGACTGTCCACCGATCCTCGTACTGACCGGTCGACCCGACGATGCGTGGCTGGCGTCGTGGTCGAGAGCGGAAGCCTCAGTGCCGCAGCCGATAGATCCGATCGAACTTGCTTCCACCGTCATCGCGCTTCTGCGTCGACAACTGAGCCGGTGAGCACCCGTTGCAGCGGTGATTCGTTGCGGCGCCGACTACTTCGGACTTTCGAGAGCGAAACTCGGCACCCCGAAAACGAACCCAATGTCGGAGGCCTCCCCTAGTGTGGGTGTCGCAGGTCACATAAGTATCGAATTGCTGGCAGTATCGAAATCGAACGGCACCTTCGGGCTGGGCGGACATCCGCACAGCGGAGAGGAGTTCGGGTGACATGAACGCTTACATCCCCATTCTCGTCCTCGGGGTCATCGCGATGGCCTTCGCTGTGGTGTCGGTTGTTCTCGCGTCCGTGGTCGGCCCGAAGCGGTACAACAGGGCGAAACTCGAAGCCTACGAATGCGGAATCGAACCGGCACCCCGTACCGCCGGTGGCGGGCGGTTTCCCGTCAAGTTCTATCTGACGGCAATGCTGTTCATCATCTTCGACATCGAGATCGTTTTCCTCTACCCGTGGGCGGTGCATTTCGATTCGCTCGGCTTGTTCGGCCTCGCGGCGATGGGCCTTTTCATAGTCAACGTCTCGGTGGCATACGCATACGAATGGCGACGAGGCGGTCTCGGTTGGGACTAGGCCAGCGGACACAGGTACAGCACACATACGTCAGACAAAACCGGTCACACCGCAGCTGTTACGACTGAAAAGAGTCGGATATGGGTCTCGAAGAAAAGCTCCCCAGCGGATTTCTACTGACCACTGTCGAGGGCCTGGCAGGGTATGCCCGCAAAGGATCACTGTGGCCTGCCACCTTCGGGCTCGCGTGCTGCGCGATCGAGATGATGGCAACCACGTCAGGTCGCTTCGACCTGGCGCGGTTCGGCATGGAGGCATTCCGCGCGTCGCCGCGACAGGCAGACCTTCTGATCGTGGCCGGGCGGGTCAGTCAAAAGATGGGGCCGGTACTTCGTCAGGTCTACGACCAGATGGCCGAGCCGAAATGGGTTCTGGCCATGGGTGTGTGTGCGTCGTCCGGCGGTATGTTCAACAACTACGCAGTGGTACAGGGCGTCGACCACATCGTGCCGGTCGACATCTACTTGCCCGGCTGTCCGCCGCGGCCGGAGATGCTCCTGAACGCGATCATCGAACTGCACCGAAAGATCCAGGAGATGCCCCTCGGCGTGAACCGCGAAGAGGCACGCGCGGCAGCCGAGCGCGCCGCACTGGCATCCACCCCCACCATCGACATGAAGGGGCTTCTGCGATGACCGCGGGCAACAACGGATCGAGGGGGATGTTCGGGGTCCGCGGCAGTGGTGACACCTCGGGCTACAGCCGGCTCGCCCCGCCGATCTCAGTAGAGGACAAGGCCTCTCGACCGTTCGGTGGATACTTCGACGAAGTTGCGGACTCCTTGGATGCCGCATTGCGCAGCGGGGGCAGCACTTTCACCGATGCAATCGAGCGGGTAGTGATCTTTCGAGACGAGATGACGCTGCATGTCGAACGGTCTCACCTCCCGCAGGTCGCGCGCAGACTGCGCGACGAATCGGAACTGCGCTTCGAACTTTGCCTGGGTGTCGATGGAGTCCACTATCCGCAGGACACCGGTCGCGAGCTCCACGCCGTGTATCCATTTGCTTCGATCACGCACAACCGCCGGATCAGACTGGAAGTGTCCGTGCCGGACTCCGATCCACATATTCCGTCCATCGTCGGGATATACCCCACCAACGATTGGCACGAGCGTGAGACCTACGACTTCTTCGGGATCGTCTTCGACGGTCACCCGGCCCTGACCCGTATCGAGATGCCCGACGACTGGAAGGGCCACCCACAGCGCAAGGACTATCCGCTCGGCGGTATCCCGGTCGAGTACAAGGGCGCCCAGACTCCTCCACCCGACGAGCGTAGGTCGTACAACTGATGAACGAGACGACAGGAAGCAACTCCGGTGCCACGACGGAAACCGTCGTCACAGCATCGGGTCAGGACTGGGACGACATCGTCACCGCGGCCGCTCGCCAGCGAACTGGCGAGGCCGAACGGATCGTGGTCAACATGGGCCCGCAGCATCCGTCCACTCACGGCGTCTTGCGCCTCATTCTCGAAATCGAGGGTGAGACAGTCGTGGAAGCTCGGTGTGGAATCGGCTACCTGCACACCGGAATCGAAAAGAATCTCGAATACCGGAACTGGACGCAGGGCGTCACTTTCGTTACTCGAATGGACTACCTGTCACCGTTCTTCAACGAAACCGCGTACTGCCTCGGAGTCGAAAAACTTCTCGGCATCACCGACGACATTCCCGAGCGAGCCACCGTCATTCGCGTGATGATGATGGAGCTCAATCGAATCTCGTCGCACCTTGTCGCCCTGGCAACCGGTGGAATGGAACTGGGCGCCGTGACGGCGATGCTGTTCGGATTCCGCGAACGCGAATTGATTCTGGACGTGTTCGAGACGATCACCGGACTGCGGATGAATCACGCCTACATCAGGCCTGGTGGTCTCGCTCAGGATCTACCCGACGGGTCGGTCGCGAAGGTACGAGAACTGTTGAAGGTCCTACCGAAACGGTTGCGTGACGTCGAACTGATGCTCAGCGACAACTCCATCTGGAAAGCCCGCACCCAGGGAATCGGATATCTCGATCTCACCGGCTGCATGGCGCTCGGCGTGACGGGGCCGGTCCTACGCGCCACGGGTCTCCCCCACGATCAGCGTCGAGCGCAGCCCTACTGCGGCTACGAGAACTACGAGTTCGACGTCGTGACGCACGACGGATCCGATTGCTACGGAAGGTACGTCATCCGTGTCGAGGAGATGAAGGAGTCCCTCAAGATCGTCGAGCAGTGCCTCGACAAACTGCAACCGGGGCCGGTCATGGTGGACGACAAGAAGATCGCCTGGCCTGCCGATCTCGCTGTCGGACCGGATGGCCTCGGCAATTCGCAGAAGCACATCGCCAAGATCATGGAGTCGTCCATGGAGGGTCTGATTCACCATTTCAAACTGGTCACCGAAGGAATCCGCGTGCCGCCCGGCCAGGTGTACGTCGCCGTCGAGTCCCCGCGTGGCGAGTTGGGTGTGCACATGGTCAGCGACGGGGGAACCCGGCCGTACCGCGTCCATTTCCGGGATCCGTCATTCACCAACCTTCAAGCGGTAGCGGCGATGTGCGAGGGAGGCATGGTGTCCGACGTGATCGCCTCGGTTGCCAGTATCGATCCCGTCATGGGCGGAGTGGACCGATGACCGGCCCGAACGGCTCGTCACGGGTGTTCATCGAACTCGGGCCGCGCCCGGACGAGCCCACGCAACTGGTACGCCCTGGCGCACGATCGAGTTATCCGCCTGACGTACTCGCCCGACTCGACGCCGATGCCGAAACCGTCATCGCTCGTTACCGTGAGCCTGACGCCGCGGCGACCACCAGTCGATCAGCCCTCCTGCCGCTCCTTCATCTCGTGCAGTCCGAGGACGGGTACATCACCCCGGCCGGGATCGATTTCTGCAGTGCCAAGCTGGGTTTGACCGGCGCCGAGGTTGCCGCCGTTTCCACCTTCTACTCGATGTATCGCCGTGGTCCGACGGGTGAGTATCTGGTCGGAGTCTGCACCAACACGCTGTGCGCGATCATGGGCGGAGACGACATCCTCGCAGCACTCGAAGAGCATCTCGGGTCAGCAGGCTCCAGAGACGAAGGCGGACACTCCATCTCGACGTCCGACGGCAAGATCACCCTCGAACACATCGAGTGCAATGCGGCGTGCGACTACGCCCCCGTCATGATGATCAACTGGGAGTTCTTCGACAACCAGACTCCGGAATCGGCGCGCTCACTCGTCGATGCGCTCCGCGCCGGAGAGCGCGTGACACCCAGTCGCGGTGCCACACTGTGTTCGTTCCGACAGACCGCACGCACCTTGGCCGGTTTCCCGGATACGCGAATCGAAGCAGCCGAAGCACAAACAATCGGCGGGGCAACTCTTGCCGGACTGCGTATCAGCCGATCTCACGACGACAACCCACCCGGCTCGGCCTCAGCAGCCGACGCTCCCGACGAAGGGAAGTGACATGACACTCGCCCCCGTCCTGAGTCGCTACTGGGATCAACCGAACTCGTGGACTCTCGACAGCTACCTTCGTCACGACGGCTACCAAGCCCTACGCAAAGCGCTAGCCATGTCCCCCGACGCCGTGATCGAAACGGTCAAGGACGCGGGCCTTCGTGGGCGCGGTGGCGCCGGTTTCCCGACGGGCCTCAAGTGGAGTTTCATCCCACAGAGCACCGAAGACAAGCCAGGAGACGGCAAGCCTCACTATCTCGTCGTCAATGCCGACGAGTCCGAACCGGGCACATGCAAGGACATGCCGTTGATGATGGCGACCCCACACACGTTGGTCGAGGGAGTCATCATCGCGGCGTATGCAATTCGAGCGGCCAAAGCGTTCATCTACGTCCGGGGCGAGGTGGTCCCGGTCCTGCGACGTCTGCAGACCGCCGTGGCCGAGGCCTACGCGGCCGGATACCTGGGCCGCAACATCCTCGGTTCGGGATTCGACTTGGATCTCGTCGTGCACGCCGGAGCAGGCGCGTACATCTGTGGTGAGGAGACAGCCCTCCTCGATTCGTTGGAGGGACGACGCGGTCAGCCTCGACTGCGGCCGCCATTCCCCGCCGTCGCCGGCCTCTACGCCTGCCCGACCGTCGTCAACAACGTCGAGTCCATCGCGAGTGTGCCGTCGATCGTCCTGGGCGGCCCGGAGTGGTTCCGGTCGATGGGAAGCGAGAAGTCGCCGGGGTTCACGTTGTACTCGCTCTCTGGTCATGTCACCACTCCCGGCCAGTACGAGGCGCCGCTCGGCATCACGTTGCGAGAACTTCTCGACTACGCGGGCGGCGTTCGCACCGGGCACACCCTCAAGTTCTGGACTCCCGGCGGATCCTCGACTCCGATCTTCACCGACGAACATCTCGATGTCCCACTCGACTACGAGGGCGTCGGCGCGGCGGGATCGATGCTCGGCACCAAAGCACTGCAGATATTCGACGACACAACCTGCATCGTGCGTGCGGTGCTGCGGTGGACCGAGTTCTATGCCCACGAATCTTGCGGTAAATGCACGCCGTGCCGCGAAGGCACGTACTGGCTGGTGCAGATCCTGCGTCGGCTCGAAGGCGGAACAGGTACTGAAGCTGATCTCACCAAACTTCTCGACATCTCGGACACCATCCTCGGAAAATCCTTCTGCGCGTTGGGCGACGGAGCGACCAGCCCGATCATGTCCTCCCTGAAGTACTTCCGCGAGGAATACGTAGCGCATTTCGACAGCAACGGATGCCCGTTCGATCCTCGCCGATCCGTTCTCGCGACAGGAGCGTTCGTCTCATGACTGCAGCCGACGCTACCAAGAACGACGCCACCAAGACCGACACGGCACCGCCCACTGATCTAGTCGCCCTCACCATCGACGGCCGGGAACTCCAGGTACCCAAGGGCACGTTGATCATTCGCGCTGCAGAGATGATCGGCACACAGATTCCGCGGTTCTGCGATCATCCTCTTCTGGACCCGGTCGGGGCGTGCCGACAGTGCATCGTGGAGGTCGAAGGTCAACGCAAGCCGGTGGCGTCCTGCACGACACCGGTTGCGGACGGAATGGTCGTCACCACACAGCTCACGTCACCGGTGGCGGAGAAGGCGCAGCGCGGGGTGATGGAACTCCTGCTCATCAACCACCCTCTGGACTGCCCCGTGTGTGACAAGGGCGGCGAGTGTCCGCTTCAAAACCAGGCGATGTCGACCGGTCGCACCGAATCCCGGTTCGGTGAGGAGAAAAGGACCTACCCCAAGCCCATCCCACTCTCGTCCGAAATCCTGCTCGACCGCGAGCGTTGCGTCCTCTGCGCCAGATGCACACGGTTTTCGGGCCAGATCGCCGGCGACCCGTTCATCGATCTCCTCGAGCGCGGCGCGCTTCAACAGGTCGGGATCTACGCCAACGAGCCCTTCGAGTCCTACTTCTCGGGCAACACCATCCAGGTGTGCCCGGTCGGCGCGCTTACCAGTACGGCATACCGATTCCGGGCGCGACCGTTCGATCTGGTGTCCAGCCCCAGCGTGTGTGAACACTGCGCCGACGGATGTGCTCAGCGCACGGACCACCGTCGCGGAAAGGTTCTCCGCCGTCTCGCCGGGGACGACCCCGAAGTCAACGAGGAATGGAACTGCGACAAGGGCCGTTTCGCATTCACGTACACGACCCAAGGTGATCGGATCACCACTCCCCTGATCCGCAACGCTGACGGCGAATTGATTCCGGCGTCGTGGCCCATGGCACTCGACCTCGTTGCGCGATCCTTCGCGCAGGCCCGCGGTGACGCAGGCGTACTCGTCGGCGGACGCTCTACCTTGGAGGACGCCTACGCCTACGGCAAGTTCGCGCGAGTTGCTCTCGCTACCAACAACATCGACTTCCGAATCCGTGCTCATTCTGCCGAAGAGGCAGGTTTCCTCTCAGCACACGTCGCCGGCCGCACACTCGAAGAGTCGGTGACGTACCAGGACCTCGAGTCGGCCCCGGCCGCATTGCTGGTAGCTCTCGAGCCCGAGGAGGAGTCACCGATCATCTTCCTGCGGCTGCGCAAGGCCGCACGTTTCGGCAAGACGACGGTGCTCTCCAGCGCGCCATTCGCTACGCGCGGCCTGCAGAAGATGGGCGGCTCTTTGCTTCGGACCGTACCCGGAAGTGAAGCAGCTCTGATGGATTCGTTGGCTCGCCCTGGAAATGAGGAGGGCCAGCTCCTCCGGCAGCCCGGTGCAGTGATCCTGTTGGGCGAACGACTCAGTGAGGTGGCGGGCGGCTTCGCCGCGGCGGTACGTCTCGCCGAAGCGACAGGAGCTTGTTTGGCTTGGGTCCCACGCCGCGCTGGTGATCGCGGCGCCGTCGAGGCCGGCGCACTACCGGGATTGCTTCCCGGCGGACGCCCCGTTGCGGACCCGGCAGCACGTCAGGAGGTGGAATCAGTGTGGGGGGCCTCCATCCCGGCATCCGACGGGCGCGACGCCGCGAGTCTGCTGGATCCGGGGCAGACGACTGCTGCCCTTCTTGTCGGCGGCGTCGAATTGAGTGATCTCCCGAACCCGGCGAAGGCAAGGGCCGCGATCGAAGCAGCAGGGTTCGTGGTGAGTTTGGAGATCCGTTACAGCGGAGTCACCGAACTCGCCGACGTCGTCTTCCCGGTGGCACTGGTCGCCGAGAAGCCCGGAACCTTCCTCGACTGGGAAGGCCGCGAGCGCGTGTTCGACACCGCGTTGAGAACGACAGGAGTGATGCCGGATCAGCGCGTTCTCCACGCGATCGCAGCCGAGATGGGCATCGATCTGGGCCTACCCGACGCAGATTCCGCACGCTCGGAGATACACCGCCTCGGCGCTTGGTCCGGATCGCGCCCCACCTCGCCTCAGGTCCCGTCAGGCACCATGCCCACACCGGCACTGGGCGAGGCAGTGTTGTCGAGTTGGCGAATGCTGCTCGACAACGGCCGATTGCAAGACGGCGAGCCCAACCTGGCGGGTACGGCACGGCTCCCACTCGTACGTTTGTCTGCCGAGACCGCTGCCGAGATCGGCGCCGACAACGGCGATCACGTTGCGGTGTCGACTGAATCCGGTTCCATCACATTACCGTTGGAGATCACCGAACTCCCGCCTCGAACAGTCTGGCTCCCGCTCAATTCACCGGGTAGCACGATCTACGAAACGCTCTGCGTTACCGCGGGTTCCGTGGTGAAGATTGCGAAGGCGGGAGCGCAATGACCACCCACGAGTACGGGACCGTGGCAGCTCCGGTCGATCTGTCGGCGTTCGGGCACGACCCGTGGTGGTTGGTGATCGGCAAGGCTCTCGCCATTTTCGTGTTCCTCGTACTCACACCGCTGGTGGCAATTTACGCGGAACGAAAGGTCATGGCACGCATGCAGATGCGTGTCGGACCGAACCGCGTCGGCCCCCGTGGAATGCTCCAGAGTCTCGCTGACGGAATCAAGCTCGCCCTCAAGGAGGGCATCACACCGACCGGCGCCGACAAACCGATTTATCTCCTCGCGCCCGTCATCGCGGTCGTGCCCGCGTTCATGGCCTTTGCCGTCATCCCATTCGGTCCGCAGGTGTCGATCTTCGGAACCCTTTCACCCCTGCAACTGACCGATCTTCCGGTCGGAGTTCTCTACATCCTCGCCGTGACTTCAATCGGTGTGTACGGGATCGTGCTTGCCGGCTGGTCGTCCGGATCGACGTATCCACTACTGGGCGCACTTCGATCGACCGCGCAGGTCATCTCCTACGAAGTAGCAATGGGGCTGTCCTTCGCCGCGGTCTTCCTCTACGCCGGCACGATGTCCACGTCCGGCATCGTCAGCGCCCAACAAGGTGCCTGGTACGTCTTTCTCCTCCTCCCGTCCTTCTTGATCTACGTGACAGCCATGGTCGGCGAAACCAACAGGGCTCCCTTCGACCTTCCCGAGGCCGAGGGTGAACTGGTGGGTGGGTTCCACACCGAGTACTCCTCACTCAAGTTCGCGATGTTCATGCTGGCCGAGTACGTGAACATGGTGACGGTGTCCGCTCTGGCCACGACACTGTTCCTGGGCGGGTGGCACGCACCGTTCCCGTTCAACCTGTGGGACGGCGCCAATTCCGGTTGGTGGCCGGTGCTGTGGTTTGTCGCCAAGGTGTGGGGCTTCCTCTTCGTCTTCATCTGGTTGCGCAGCACGCTTCCTCGATTGCGCTACGACCAGTTCATGAATCTCGGATGGAAGATTCTCATCCCCGCTGCCTTGGTGTGGGTGATGGTGATCGCGACTGTTCGTGCCTTCCGCAACGAGGGTTACAACACCTGGGTCGTACTTCTCTGCGTCGCACTGGTTCTCGGAGCTGCGCTCCTGATCGTGTTGGCAGGGACTTACCGCAGCCGACGCCGAACCGCCGCGTTGGTGCCCGATTCGGGGACCCGGCCTTTCGATGCGATGTCGGGCGGCTTCCCGGTTCCACCCCTACCTGGTCAAACGCTGCCGACCCGAAAACTACCGGGTCAGAACGTGCCACCGCCGCGGCGGACAGATGTTTCCGACACATCGGAGGACTCCCATGCCTGATTTCCTCGGACCTATCGCGGGTTTCGGAGTGACGCTCTCGACAATGTTCAAGAAGCCCGAGACCGAGTTCTATCCGGAGGAGAAGCGCCCCACCGCGCCCGGATACCACGGTCGCCATCAACTCAACCGGTATGCGGACGGACTCGAGAAGTGCATCGGTTGCGAACTGTGTGCCTGGGCCTGCCCCGCCGACGCGATCTATGTCGAGGGTGCTGACAACACCGAAGAAGAACGGTTCTCCCCCGGCGAGCGTTACGGGCGGGTGTATCAGATCAACTACCTGCGGTGCATCGGCTGTGGCCTCTGCGTCGAGGCTTGCCCCACTCGGGCTCTCACCATGACCAACGAGTACGAGATGACCGACGACAACCGAGCCGGATTGATCTACGAGAAGGACCGCCTTCTCGCGCCCCTGAAACCCGACATGGCAGCGCCACCACACGCGCTGCGTCCCGGCACAACTCAGGACGACTACTACCGCGGCGACATCACAGCAGCTCCCGAACAGCCAGCACCCGAGCAAGAGCCGAACCCGGAGACCGAGAAATGATCGCGGCGGTCACGACCACGATCCTGGCGGAGGGAACGATGACATCGACCTCCACCGGCGAGGCGGTGCAGTTCTGGATCCTCGGAACCCTTGCGGTGATCAGCGCTTTGGGCGTGGTCGCCGCCCCCAAGGCCGTCTACTCTGCGCTCTTCCTTGCAATGACGATGATCATCCTGGCCGTCTTCTACATCGTGCAGGGCGCACTGTTCCTGGGTGTCGTCCAGATCGTCGTCTATACCGGCGCAGTGATGATGTTGTTCCTGTTCGTCCTGATGCTGGTCGGCGTGGATTCTTCGGACTCCTTGGTCGAAACGCTACGGGGACAACGCGTCAGCGCGATCGTGATCGGCGTCGGATTCGGGCTACTCCTTATCGGCGGCCTCGGAAATGCGTCGATCTCGGGGTTCACCGGATTCACCGGACTCGACCAGGGCAACATCGACGCTCTCGCCGATCTCATCTTCATCCGCTACGTCTGGGCCTTCGAACTGACCGGCGCACTGCTGATCACGGCGACACTTGGCGCAATGATGCTCGCGCATCGGGAGAAGATCGGAGCCACACTCAGCCAACGCGAACTCTCGCAGCAACGGTTCGCGTACCTGGGCAGCGATGAGAGCAATCCCGACAAGGGCTCGGCCACTCCCCTCCCCAGTCCCGGCGTGTACGCACGTCACAACGCAGTGGACATGCCGGCACTGTTGCCCGACGGAACGTTCTCGACGCTCTCCGTCAGCAGCGCACTCACTCCGCGTTCCCCGGATCCGAGTACCGGTGAGGAGACTCAGCGATGAATCCCGAGAACTATCTGTATCTGTCGGTCCTGTTGTTCACGATCGGAGCTGCAGGAGTCCTCCTGCGCCGCAACGCCATCGTGGTGTTCATGTGTATCGAATTGATGCTCAACGCCGCCAACCTGGCGTTCGTGACCTTCGCGCGCATGCACGGCAATCTGGACGGCCAGATCTTCGCCTTCTTCACGATGGTGGTAGCTGCGGCCGAAGTAGTCGTCGGCTTGGCAATCATCATGATCATCTTCCGATCTCGGCGTTCTGTATCCGTCGACGACGCAGACCTGCTGAAGTACTGACATGTCAGGAGGAATCACGTCCGCCATCTGGTTGCTCCCCGCCCTGCCCCTGTGCGGCGCCGCTGTCCTGTTGCTGGCGGGTCGTCGCACGAACGCGTGGGGCCACCTGTTCGCCTGCGTCATGGCACTCGCGTCGTTTGTCGTCGCAGTGGTGTTTTTCATCGCCATGCTCGGCCGCGACACCGCCGACCGCACCGTCACCGAGCACCTGTTCAGTTGGGTCCCGGTCGACAGTCTTCAGGTCGAGTTCGGACTGCAGCTTGATCAACTGTCGATGTGTTTCGTCCTGCTCATCACCGGTGTAGGTTCGCTGATCCACATCTACTCGGTCGGCTACATGGCGCACGACCCCGAGCGTCGTAAGTTCTTCGCCTACCTCAATCTCTTCCTCGCTGCGATGCTGCTCCTCGTGCTCGCCGACAACTTCCTCGGGCTCTACGTCGGCTGGGAAGGCGTCGGTTTGGCGTCGTACCTGCTGATCGGTTTCTGGCAACACAAGCCGTCGGCGGCGACCGCTGCCAAGAAGGCTTTTGTCGTCAATCGGGTGGGCGACATCGGATTGATGATCGCGATGATGTTGATGTTCAGCACGTTCGGCTCGCTCTCGTTCAGCAGCGTCTTCGCCGACGCGTCTGGTGCAAGCGAAGGTGTCCTGACGGCGATCGGTCTGATGCTCCTCCTCGCTGCATGCGCGAAGTCCGCGCAGGTGCCACTGCAGTCGTGGCTCGGCGACGCGATGGAGGGCCCCACCCCCGTCTCGGCTCTGATTCACGCGGCCACGATGGTCACGGCCGGCGTCTACCTGATCGTGCGCTCCAATCCGATCTTCGATCTCGCACCCGACGCTCAACTCGTGGTTGTCATCGTCGGTGCCGTGACGCTGCTGTTCGGTGCGATCATCGGCTGCGCGAAGGACGACATCAAGAAAGCGCTCGCCGCATCGACCATGAGTCAGATCGGATACATGGTCCTGGCAGCGGGTCTCGGACCAGCTGGATACGCCTTCGCAATCCTTCATCTGATCACCCACGGATTCTTCAAGGCAGGCCTGTTCCTCGGCGCGGGTTCGGTGATGCACGCGATGAACGACGAAACCGACATGCGGCGCTACGGCGGGCTCCGAGCGTTCATGCCACTGACTTTTGTCACGTTCGGGCTCGGATACCTTGCCATCATCGGTGTTCCGCCGTTTGCCGGGTTCTTCTCCAAGGACAAGATCATCGAGGTTGCGATCGGCGAGGGCGGCATCAAGGGTGTTGTGCTGGGCATCGTCGCGCTGTTGGGTGCGGCGCTCACTGCCTTCTACATGAGCCGCGTGATGCTGATGACCTTCTTCGGGAAGGCCCGCTGGGAGAACCAAAAACCTCACGAATCTCCGGCGGTGATGACGTCTCCGATGATCATCCTGGCGGTGGGGTCCGTCGGCGCCGGGATGCTCCTGACCATCGGGTCCAGCTTGCAGAACTGGCTCGAACCGGTTGTCGGCTCACATCACGTCGAACCGCCGATACCCGCATGGTCGATCACCGCGCTGGCGCTGCTCGCAGTCGCCGCCGGCGTCGCGATTGCGTATCGCGAGTACGCCACCCGAGAGATTCCACTTGTGGCACCGACTCCGGTTTCACCGTTGACCGTTGCGGCTCGCCGCGATCTGTACGGTGACGCCTTCAACGAGACGGTGTTCATGAAGCCCGGACAACAACTCACCAAGTCGTTGGAAGTGGTCGACATCAAGGGAATAGGCGGCGTCGTGGGCGGCTTTGCGGTGGTAGTCACCGGGCTGTCCGCGCTCACGCGGAAGCTACAGACCGGGTTTGTTCGCTCGTACGCGCTGGTGATGTTTGTCGGAGCAACACTCGTGGTCGCGACAATGATGGCGGTGACACTGTGGTGATCGAAGCGGCGGTGAGCGACTCTGTGACCAATACCGGCTTCCCTGCGCTGACGGTGCTCTGGTTGCTTCCGCTCATCGGAGCGGGTGTTGTCCTCGCTCTGCCGGCACGGTCGTACCAATTTGCGAAGTCTCTCGCATTGGCTGTGTCCGTGGCAGTCCTGGTGGTCGCCGCCGTTCTCGGAGTTGCGTTCGACCGCGGCGGCGAACAATTTCAATTTGTCGAAAGCCACAGCTGGATACCGGCTTTCGGCACCAGCTACACACTCGGACTCGACGGGATCGCACTCGTTCTGGTTCTTCTCACCGCAGTGCTGGTGCCATTACTACTGATCGCGGGCTGGAACGACGTCCCGGCAGACCCGGCATCACCCAAGAGAATGCCGCACACCTATTTCGCGCTGATCCTTGTTGTCGAGTCCATGGTGATGATTTCGTTCAGCGCCTTGGACATTCTCTTGTTCTACATTTTCTTCGAGGCAATGCTGATACCGATGTATTTCCTCATCGGCGGGTTCGGCGGAGTGGGCAGATCTCGCGCAGCCGTGAAGTTTCTGCTCTACAACCTCCTCGGCGGCCTGGTCATGCTCGCTGCAGTCATCGGCCTGTATGTGGTCACCACGCGCGACGAGAGTCCCTTCGCCAGCGGCACTTTCGACTTCCGGGCGATCGCCTCAGCGGCAAACAGCGGTGAACTCGGTGTTGGACCCGGGGTGCTCAACGCCTTGTTCCTCGGATTCATGTTCGCGTTCGCGGTGAAAGCACCGCTCTGGCCGCTGCACAGTTGGTTGCCGGACTCCGCGGTGGAATCGACTCCGTCGACAGCAGTGTTGATGATGGCGGTCGTGGACAAGGTGGGCACGTTCGCGATGATTCGCTACTGCCTGCAACTGTTCCCGGAGTCGTCGTCGACCTTTGCACCGTGGATCATCACGCTCGCCGTTATCGGGATCGTCTACGGCGCAATACTGGCGATCGCGCAAACAGACGTCATGAGACTGATCGCCTACACGTCGATTTCGCACTTCGGCTTCATCATTCTCGGAATCTTCGCGATGACCAGCCAGAGCCAGGCGGGTTCCGCGCTGTACATGGTCAATCACGGAGTCTCCACTGCGGCTCTGTTCTTGATTGCGGGATTCCTCGTCTCGCAGCGAGGTACTCGATCGATCGCGGCGTACGGCGGCGTCCAGAAAGTTGCACCCGTACTTGCCGGCACATTCCTCGTTGCGGGGTTGGCAACGCTGTCGCTGCCGGGTCTCGCGCCGTTCGTCAGTGAGTTCCTGGTGCTGATCGGGACGTACTCGCGATACCACGTGGCCGCTATCGCGGCGACTGCCGCGCTTGTCCTGTCCGCGATCTACATACTCTGGCTCTACCAGCGCATGATGGGCGGACCTGTGAAGGAAGAGCAGGGAACGATCCGCGACCTCGCTCGACGCGAACTCGTGGTGGTCGCCCCTCTGATCGCACTCCTGTTGCTTCTCGGCATCTACCCCAAGCCTGCCTTGGACGTCATCACTCCTGCAGTGAGCCATACGGTCGTCGACGAGGCTCCGACCCCGCTCGTCGCCGACCACGAAGGAGGTGCCCACAAATGAGTTCCTTCAACGACGTGACCATCCTCGGCTCAGCCGGCACGGCGTCACCCAGTGTCGAATACAGCTTGCTCTCGCCAATGTTGATCGTGTTCGGTGTTGCGGTTGTGGGCGTACTCATCGAGGCATTTGCACCCCGGCGTTTTCGATACCCCGTGCAACTCGTCCTCGGTGTCGCAGGCTTGGCGGCCGCATTCGTGGCAGTGCTTCTGCTCGCCGGCACGCGGTCGACGGCGATGATGGGTTCTGTAGCGGTCGACGGTCCGACCCTTTTCCTGCAGGCCACGATCCTTCTCGTGTCGATCCCCGCAGTACTGCTGATCGCCGAGCGAGGCTCGGGCAACACCGCCGAGGTGATCGCGCAACACGACGCGCTCGGCGGTTTCACCCCTCAAGCGTCGAGCGTCCCCGGAAGTGTTGCGGAACACGAAGCGGTCAAGGTCGGTATCGCCCAGACCGAGGTCTTTCCGCTCACCCTCTTCGCTGTCGGCGGCATGCTCCTCTTTCCCGCGTCCAACGATCTGCTGACGATGTTCGTTGCGCTCGAAGTGTTCTCACTGCCTCTGTATCTCCTGTGTGGTCTGGCACGCCGACGTCGCATGCTCTCCCAGGAAGCTGCGCTCAAGTACTTTCTGCTCGGGGCATTTTCGTCGGCGTTCTTCGTTTTCGGAATCGCATTGCTGTACGGCTATGCCGGGACGGTCACGCTCTCCGGTATCGCCGACGCAGCACGCAGCGGGTCGGGTACCGATGCCTTCCTGTGGCTCGGGACAGCACTCGTGGCCGTGGGATTACTGTTCAAAGTCGGTGCCGTGCCGTTCCATTCGTGGATTCCCGATGTCTATCAAGGGGCGCCGACGCCGATCACCAGTTTCATGGCTACTGCGACCAAGATCGCCGCATTCGGTGCCATCCTTCGTGTCTTCTATGTGGCTCTGCCCAACGAGTACGTGAACTGGCGTCCACTGATGTGGGCGGTCGCGATTCTCACGATGGTTGTCGGATCGATCGTCGCTGTGACGCAAACCGATATGAAGCGGATGCTCGCGTATTCGGCCATCGCGCACACCGGATTCATTTTGACCGCTGTGGTTGCGGATTCGGACGCCGGCCTGGCCTCGGCGATGTTCTACCTTCTGGCCTACGGATTCAGCACCGTGGGCGCGTTCGCCGTCGTGAGTCTGGTTCGGGACGCAGACGGTGAGGTCGCGACGCTCTCGCGCTGGGCCGGATTGGGCCGGCGCTCACCGCTGGTCGGAGTTGTGTTTGCACTGTTCCTGTTGGCTTTCGCCGGGATCCCGTTGACCAGTGGGTTCATCGGAAAGTTCGCGGTGTTCAGCGCGGCAGCCGAGGGCGGGGCCGCACCTCTCGTGATCGTCGGCGTCCTGTGCAGCGCGATCGCCGCGTACTTCTACGTGCGAGTGATCGTGTTGATGTTCTTCACCGAATCGGCCGCAGACGCTCCGACCGTCGTGGTACCGAGTGCACTGACCAGCAGCGTGATCGGCCTCGGCGCCGGTGTCACGCTCATCCTCGGCATACTCCCCCAGCCGGCGCTCGACCTCGCCGAGCGTGCAGCGGACTTCCTACACTGAGCCGATGCGTGAATCTGACCTCGACCCCGGGCTGCCGAGCATCATCCGGGCCCCATGGTTCGTCGTGTTTTCAGCGGTAGCGATTGTCCATCTGATCCTCAATGCCGCTGATGCTGCGCCCTGGGACGGGATCACCAAGGTCATGCTCGCTCCGATTCTGGCTGCCTGGGTTGTCGCCCGACGCGGACCTCGAATTGTTGCTGCGGCACTGATTGCCTGTGCTTTCGGAGATTTGTTCCTGATCTGGGAGACCACGTTTGTCATCGGGATGGCAGCCTTCGCGATCGGTCACCTCTGCTTCATCCGATTCTTTCTCTCACACGGCGCGCTTCGGGAGATACGAAGGCGGCCATGGTTTCTGTGCGCTTACACCGTCGCTGGGATCGCTCTTGTGTCGTACACCTGGACCGGTCTCGAACCTGAACTTCGAATTGCCGTCCCCGTGTACGCCGCAATACTGGTGGGAACCGCATCAACCGCACTGACGTACAACTCGATCACCGGTATCGGCGGCGCGCTGTTCCTCACCTCTGACGCCCTCATCCTGCTCGGCCAGGCGAACAAGTGGCAGCCCGCCGCTGCGGGCATCTGGATCATGACGCTGTACATCCTCGCTCTGTTGCTTCTGACAGTGGGAGTTCTCGGCCGGAGTAACACGCCAAACCGTCCATTAGCTCAGAGGCTGTAAGGATCAGCAACCAGCCGGACATCTCTTCATATGACCCCGAAATCCGAGGAACAGCCACCGCCGAGCGGCGAAGAGCGGTTCACCGCCCTGTGGGACGCCTACGCCGGTCGGGTGTTCGCGTATACCTGTCGCCACGTTGATCATCACAGCGCGCAGGAGGTTGTCTCCGAGACGTTCCTCGTTGCCTGGCGACGCTTGGACGAAGTGCCCGACCAGGCACTGCCGTGGCTGTTGGTGGTGGCTCGTAACACCGTGAACAACAACCGTCGCAGCGTTCGGCGCCTTGACGCGCTCACCGAGAAGATGGGACGCATCGAGCAGATTGCGGCATCGACGCCGGGCGCCGACGTCACTGTCACCGAACGCACGGAACTGCTCGAAGCACTGGCAACACTCACCGTCACCGAACGTGAAGCCCTGCTCCTGACTGCCTGGGACGGGTTGACCGCCACCGAAGCCGCGCGGGTCGCTGGGTGTTCGGTTCCGGCCATGCATGTTCGTCTCTTTCGCGCTCGGCGTCGATTGCGCGCCGGGTTGACTTCAGAATCCGACACCGTTATCCCGATGAACACCGCCCGACCTTGCGCTGCCGCCGAACACGGGAGTACCCCATGACCAAAGATCCGCTCACCACGCTCGAGAAGCTGCGGCCGAGCGATACGGTTTCCGCCGAACTCTGGCCCGAGAACGTCCAAGATGCCGCACGCACCCGAATCATGGCTACCGAAAACAACATTGGGGCAACCAAAGCTCCACGCCGTCGCGTCGGTGCCATCGTTCTCGTCGCGGCGATCTGCGCAGCAGTGGTGGTGGGCTGCGCCGCTGCCACGGGGATGATGCCGAAAGCGTTCACCGACATGTACTCGGGTTGGCAGACGATGCCGGGAACCAACGGCGGAATAGATCCGTCCACCGCCGAGCGGGTCGGGTCCATTCCCGGACCTGACGGAACCTTGTTCAGCATCTTTGTCGCCCACGGCGCCAATGGCTGGAGGTGCGTCGCCCCGGTTTTCGAGGCGTCAGCCGACATCGACAAGGTTGGTCCGTCGAAATTCATCGGCCTCGGACACGGCTGCAGATCAATTGACTTGTACGGCGCAGATTCATTCGGGGGCGGCGCCGGGTACGAGGCCGGTCCGCACGAGGCGACCTACGACGCAGGAGCGGGAGGTGCTGTCCGAGCCGAACTTCACACCGCAGACGGCCAGATCTATCCGACAATTCTTGCCGAAGACCGCTTCTACGGATGGATTCCCCTGTCGCTCACGTCCCCTCGTCCAACCCTCGTCGGATATGCCGCAGACGGGACGGTCGTCGGCACCCGGTGAGCTGTCGGTACCCTCGAAAGATGACTGCACACGCCCCGAACGAGCGCATCCCCAGCCAGTGGGAAGAGATCACTGCAGCCGACTCGACGCATTCCACACGATATGTCGAGCGTTTCCGTTCCATGAGAGCGGACGGCAAGGACATTGTCGGGGAAGCACGTTTGATCGACGCGATGCTCGGACGCGGTGGCCGGGTTCTCGATGCAGGGTGCGGGCCTGGCCGACTCGGCGGTTATCTGCACGACGTCGGGCATGTGGTTGTCGGAGTCGATGTCGACCCGGTTCTCATCGCTGCCGCAGAAGAAGACCACCCCGGACCGGCGTGGCTTGTCGGCGATCTCGCCGAACTCGATCTGCCGGCCCGCGGTGTCGAGGCAGATTTCGACGTCATCGTGTCGGCAGGCAACGTGGTGGCGTTTCTCGCGCCGTCCACCAGGCAAGCAGTATTGTCAGGATTTGCTCGTCATCTCGCTCCGAGCGGCCGAGTGGTCATCGGATTCGGTGCCGGCCGTGGCTACGAGTTCCCCGAGTTTCTCGCCGACGCGACCGCGAGTGGCCTCGAGGCTGATCTGCTGCTCTCCACGTGGGATCTTCGCCCGTTCAAGGAGGATTCCGAATTCCTGGTCGCGGTGTTCTCCCGCGCCTGACCCGGCACTTCCCCCGCACCCCCTGCGATCCGTCACACGGCGATCAACTCACCCTGATCACAATGGTGGCGACTGTTGTTCACTACGAACATAATTGGATCAATGCGGGTGTGGCCGAGCGGCAAGGCAGCGGTCTGCAAAACCGTCCACGCAGGTTCGACTCCTGCCATCCGCTCCCCTTGCGAACCAGCGACTCATGTCGCAACCCTCACCTAGGAATGACATTCGGTGCACGCAGCCTGCATCGCTCCGCTCCGTCTCCGCGCACATGGCTCCGGACAGTTACCCTCGATCGATGCACCCTCTCCCCGAGACAGGACAGCTACCTCCCGGACCGATGGCTTTGCAAGTGGAACACCTCTGCATGGCGTTCGGCGCGAAAGTTGCTGTGAACGACCTTTCCCTTGCGGTGCCCTCAGGTTCGTTGTTCGGTCTGGTTGGGCCGAATGGTGCGGGAAAAACGACCACACTGTCGATGGCTGTCGGATTGCTTCGCCCGCACTACGGTCGCAGCCTGGTGTACGGCTACGACGTGTGGAACGACCCTGTCGCAGCGAAGAGTCTGCTCGGCGTCCTACCCGACGGTCTGGCGCTACCCGCCCAGTTCACCGGCCATGAACTACTCACCTATTTCGGACGCCTGCGCGGTATGCCAGAGGACGTCATCGCGTCACGACGCGACGAACTGTTGGCCGCGCTCGATCTCGCCGATGCAGGTGGAACGGTCATCGCCGATTATTCAGCGGGCATGACGAAGAAAATCGGGTTGGCCTCGGCCTTGTTGCACGGCCCTCGCTTACTGGTACTGGATGAGCCGTTCGAAGCTGTCGACCCCATTTCTTCGGCCGGAATTCGGAGCATTCTGCTCTCGTTCGTCCACTCAGGTGGCTCGGTCATTCTTTCCAGTCACGTGATGGCCCTTGTCGAACAACTGTGTACTCACATCGGAGTCATCGCAGACGGTCGCGTCGTGGCTTCAGGAACGGTCGACGAGGTGCGCGCAGGCAACACTCTCGACGAGGCATTCGTTCGCCTTGTCGGTAGCCGCAGTCCCAATCCCGACGGACTGTCATGGATGCGCGCATGACCACCACCAGCTTTTCACCGACACGCTGGAACCCGTCGGTCTCTGTGTGGCGCACTGTTCTCCGCATGCGCATGACCCTCTACAAACGTCAGTTCACCGGTGGAAGAGCTGTAATCAAGGTCATTGCAGCGTTGTTCGGGGTTCTGGGGGCAGCGCTACTGTGCCTACGAGCTTCGGGAAAGAACGGTGTTTCTCCCGATCTCGTCAGCGGCACAACCAGTCTCGCACTTTCGGCTATCGCCGTGATGTGGATCTTGATGCCGATCATGTCTGGTCTGTCAGATGACAATCTTCACCCCAGACATTTCCAACTACTCCCCCTGGAACCCGTCCGACTCGCCAGAGCACTGTTCTCGACGTCGCTGGTCGGTATGACCGTGCCGATTACCGCGTTGGCTGCAGCAGCGATTCCAATTTATGCCGCTACACACCACCCTGCCGCACTGCCATTGGCCATTATCGCTTGGCCCGCAACGGTCCTGCTCATTGTCGGCACCTCACGGGTCGCGATGCTGGCGATGTCGCAGCTCCTGCGGAGTCGTCGCAGCCGCGAACTGGGACTGTTGGCATTCGGCACGTTCTTCGGCGGACTGTATCTGCTGCAATTTCCGCTGCAGAGTCGCCTCGGCACGGTCGTGGACGGCGACGTCACGTGGCCGCTCACGATCGCGCATTCGATCCCGTTCGCGTGGGGAATCACCAGTGTCGACGCAGCAGCAGGAGGCGCCTGGCTCCTCGCCGCCGGAGCAGTCCTCGCCCTGGTGCTGGTCGATCTCGCACTGCTGTGGTCATGGCAACGCCTGGTCGTTCGCTACTTCAACGGGAAGGTCGCAGAATCAGCGGGCGCCACTTCCGTGCAATTGAAGAACCAGGGCCGCGACATTCGAACCGGTTGGCGCGCATCCCGACTGGGCACCGTCATCTCTCGCGAGCTTTCGCTCTGGCACGGAGACATGCGCCGACGAACACAACTGCTCTCCGTTGCCATCATGACCTTGGTCTCCGGCTTCGGACCGCTGATCTCGTCATCGATCCCCTTCTCCGCCGCATGGGGTGCCTGGTTCCTGATCTACCTGGCAATGGCAGCCGGATCGAATCTGTACGGATTCGACGGCGCATCGATCTGGCATCTGGTGATGATCCCCGAAGCCGCTGCCGCTGACGTCCGGGGCCGACAAATCGCGTGGGCAATCGTGATGACACCCTTCGTGGTCGTCGCAACAGCTGCTGTACGGATCTTCGGGGACCTCGGGACCGACCGACTGGCCGTGCCGATCGCCGTCGGCATTTCGATGATGGGAGTCGGTGCAGGATTGGTAGTGGCGATATCCGCCAAAGCGCCCTACCCGGTTCCGGAGATGAAGAAGACGTTCTCCTTCAACACCCGCGGGTCCTTCAACGGCTCGTCCTTCGGACTGATCATCCTCGCCATCGTCATCTTCGCCGCGACAACGGCGCCCGGCGTTCTACTCGGGGCGCTGCTACCGAACCCGGTGAACTATTTCGCCATCCCTGTCGCTGTTGCGATTGGTGCACTTGGTGCTTGGATCGGGGGCCGCGTCGCGATCACCCGTATGCAACGCGAGCCGGATCGGATTCTGTTCGCGGTTACCACCACATGATCGTTGCCCAGATAGTCCGAGAATTTCTGGGCGTCAGCGCAGTAGCCGCAACTTGCACCAAAAAACTCAGTCTGGGCAATCGGATTATCAGGGATCCAGGTAGCGCAGCTCAACGGGTTCGGTCCTCGCATATCGCCGCCGGGCTTTCGTGACATAGCTTCCGCTCGAGCCGAACCATTGCCCTGGAAACATCGCACCACCAAGATGTTTGGCATGCCCCCGGAGCACTACGGTTCCGTACGTGTCGCCGAACGTCCCGGCCGATGCGGGAACTGCGCGCACCCCGCCCCTTCGCTGGAGCGCGGCTGGATCGAGCGCTGCCTCAGGTTCGCACCGCAGCCCGCTCGGTGTGCAGAAATCCTGGTGATGGACCACTACACCGGAGCGATGGAATTCTGCCGGTGCCGACATCCGTTCCACGGGTCCTGATCGCGCCGGATCCTCGAGATCCGCTGTCGAGCCGAGTCCCTCGGCGCCCCGGCTCAACAGCGAAATCACACCTGAATCAGCTCAGCGAGCTCAGCAGCGGCTCGAGAAGCTTGTAGAGCTCGAAGATTCCGATGATCGTTGAAATAGAACCCATGATGATCCTCCGTGATTCGTGAACTTTCCGTGACGTCGCGTCACAGGCAGAAAGCTAACAAACCCGGCATTCAAACGGGGACCTTGGATGTGTCCGGCAGATGAACTCCCTGCTCGGAGAAGCATTTTGGTGACCAGCGTCATGCTCATCGAGAAATGAGCCCCATCGTCACATCGCCTGACACCAACCGACGGTAGCAGCAAAAGTCTGCCCGTTGCGATCTGGCGATACATGGCACCATTTCCACCCCATCCGACCCTTGCTTTGTGCGCTGAATCGCATTACATTTCTCCACAATAACGGTACGCGTAACGAAATAAAGAGACGGTCTACTTCACAGCCCGATATATCCAGTGCCACAACCCTTCCGGGCTCTTGGAGGGGCGGCGTTTCGTCGCGTCCATAAGCTCCTCACTCCCCGATCGAAAGAGAGCACGATGACCACAGAGAGCGTCTCCGGCAATCAGCCGCGACCGGTAGCAACTATCGCAAGCCTGACCCTGCTGATCGCTGCCGTGGCCGCGCTCGAAAGCATCATCGTCCCCGCACTCCCCCTGATACAGAGAGACTTCGGAGTGACGGCCGACATCGGAGCGCTCGCATCCGTCGCTCTGACGTTGAGCACTGTCCTCGTCACGCCGATGGCCGGGCGAATAGCCGACGTGTACGGCGCCCGCCCCACCTTGCTCGCGATCACGACAATCGTTGTCCTGGGCGGCAGCGTGTCCGCTCTCGCAACGATCTTCCCGCTGTTCGTCCTCGGCCAATTTCTCCAGGGATTCGGAATCGGGTTGCTTCCCGTGAGCTTCGTGGTCCTACGACGCACTTTGTCCTCGGACCGACTGAAGACGGCCACGGGTTTGCTCGGGGCTGTCGTAGTGGCCGGCGGCGCTCTGGGAGTCGTGCTGGCGGGACCGGTGGCGGAAAATGTCTCACGCACCGCGATGTATGCAGTTCCGACCGCGTTCGTTTTGCTCGGCGCAATTGCTTTTGCCGTGAGCACACCACGAGATCACATGTCGAACGTCGGCGGCCGACTCGATTGGCCAGGAGCTGCTGGATTGGCTCTCGGATTATTGACGCTGACGGCGTGGTTGGCGAGCGCATCGAGCAACGGGTGGGGCGCACCGACGTCGATGCTGCTGGTTCTCGCTTCCGCTGCCGTGTTCACGATCTGGGCCAGGTATCAGAGCCGGACAACCGAGCCGATGGTCGACCTGACGATGATGTGGCATCGTTCGATGTGGAGCGCCGTGGTCGTCGGCGTGGTTTTCGGGTTCACCTACGGCGCTGTTGTCTATCTACTTCCGCAACAACTCGCCGTGCCGGCAGAGAGCGGATTCGGCCGCGGTGCATCGACAAGTGCCATCGGAATCCTGCTGTGCATCGGTTACGGCGCAGCGGTGATCGCGTCGGTGATTTCCGGAAAGCTCGCACAACGGGTCGGCACGAAAGCCATTGCGGTAGCGGGAGTTGCCTTCCTCGGCCTGAGCGGCGCCGTCGGGGTCTTTGCAACCACGATGTGGCAGATCGTTGTGGTGCTGATCCTTGCGGGTACCGGCGTTGCCGCCGCGTCGACGGCAGTGTTCGTCATCTCCGCCGACAGCGCACCGGCAGACCGCGTAGGTGTCACGACGGCAATAGTCACGATCGCCAGATCGCTGGGTTCTGCTGTGGGAACCCAAATTGCCGCCGGGATCATCGCGAGCGCGACTTCATCCGGCGGCCTTCCCCAGCACTCGGCATTCGCCACGGCTTTCGGAGTGGCGGCAATCGTTGCGATTGTCGGACTCGTTGTCGCGGTGACGATGCCGAAACCGGCATCAACCGATGTTCAGTGGTCGTCGTCGTCCTCGTCGAAGTCTGCGACTCCGCGCTTCCAGTAGCCCGTGATCAGGTGGTCGTCCGAACTCAGGCCGAGTTCGTCCCGCACGAATCTGCGAATCGGCTTGAGACTGGTGGCCTCACCGGAGATCCAGGCGTAGAGGCGCTCACCTTCGGGCACGGTGACCGTCCGTACTGCCTGCTCGAGCAGATCCGAGTGACCGGCTGGGACGTCACCGCGGTGCAGCCATTGCACCTCGACGCCTTCCGGAACAGTGAGTTCGATTTCCTGTGAAGGGTCGGTGATCTCGACGAACACCCACCCGGCGGCAGCAGCGGGCATCATCTCGAGCCAACGAGCAATGGCAGGAAGGGCGGTGATGTCACCGGCCAGCAGATAGCGGTCGTACGTCCACGGAACCACGACGCCACCGGGCGGACCTGCCACGTGCACCCGAGTGCCGACGGTCGCCGCCTGAGCCCAATCAGAGGCGTACCCACCTTCGTGGAGCGCGAAGTCGAGGTCCAGCTCCCCCGCCTCGGCGTCGTATCGACGGACGGTGTACTCACGCGAGATCGGCAATGGACGAGGCCACTTCAGGCTGAATCCGTCGCGTTCGGGTAGACGTAAAGTTCCGTCTGCATCCGGGTAGACCAGGCGAACATGCTCGTCGGGAGCGTGCGATTCGAAGCCCGCCAACTCCGGTCCACCCAAGGTCAGACGCAACAGTCCGGTCCCGACCATTTCGCTGCGAACAACTTCGAGTTCGCGAATGCCGATGGGGTACGGCACTTTTGCGCCGGTGGTTCCCGCCAGAACTTCGGCGATGGTCGCGAGGTGGTCTCCTCGGTTCATGAACTACCTTCCTTTTCCGGCGGAGCATTCCCCACCGGCACAGTGTTTTCGGAGAGATCGACTTCGTTGATCTCCGAAGTTACCCGGCGCACCGAACCCAATGCTGCCAGGAGCACCAGGCCCAGTGTCACACCGGCGAGCCCCAAGACCAGTAGCGCGGCGCCAGGCTCGAGCCACTGCCCGAGGAACCCGGCTGCCATCGAACCGATCGCCGTACCCGTGACGGCTTGCACCATCCACAGACTGGACACGCGTCCGCGCAATTCGTCCGGCGTGTTCTGTTGAAGGACTGCAAATCTCAGAATGTCGTTGAGTGCGCGGCCGAGGCCGAATCCGGCCAGGCCCAGGAACGCGACAATCGCTGCTCCCGACGCACCCAGTACCACCAGGCCGAGAGGCATCAGCGCAACAGAGATCAACATCGCGGCGCCGTTGCGGTGGACTCGTCCGGTCCAACCGCTGGTGAGGGAACCGACCACAGCGCCGACAGCGGGGGCGCCGTAGAGCAGACCGAGCATGGTGGGTCCGCCGCCGAGGACCTGGTCGACGAAGGCAGGCAGCAACACCATCGGCCCGCTGACGAACATGACCAACAGACCGCTGATCAGGATGCCGCGAATGACTGTGTGCGTGCCGGCGAATTTCACGCCGGTCACCAGCGCGCGCATCGGGCTTTCGTGATTCGTGCCCGGTGCAGGGGAAGGGCCGATGGCTTGGAACAACGTGACAGTTGCTGCGGTGGCCACCGCAGCAACAAAGTATGTCGCGGGAATGCCGCCGGAGGCGATGATCACGCCGGCGATTGCCGGCGAGATCATCGTCCCGATGTCGGTGGTCAGCGCTACCAAAGCGCCGGCCGCAGCCATCTTGTTGCGCGGCAACAACCTCGGCATCAAAGCCATCAAGGCCGAGCTGCTGACACCGCCGGCCAAGCCGTCGACAGCTGCCGCGACGTAGATGACCCACATCGACGGGTGTGGCAAGAGCGCATTGCACCCGAGAATGACAAAGCCGAGACCCGCAGCACTGCGGGCCAACTGGATGGTTCGTCGCCGATCGTAACGGTCAGCGAGCACGCCGCCGAACAGGCTGCCGAAGAACATGGCGATGGCCATCGCCGTGGACACTCCGGCAACCTGCAAGGTCGAGCCGGTGAGCTGGTACGTCTGCGCGGGGACGGCTACGACGAGCAGTCCGATCCCGAGCAGCGAGATCAATCGCGCGGAAAAGGCGTACCTGAAGGGACGGCTGGTCCGCAAGGGTGAAACATCGATCACCAGCCCACCGAATCGAGTCATGCGAAGGTCTGGCCGATCAGGTCGAGGGTAGCCATTGCGCCGTCGTAGTCAGGACGGTAGCTGCTGGCGGGGAGCTCGAACGTCGTGCCTGCCTTGAAGGACGGCAACTGCGAGTAAAGCGGATCGGTGGCAAGTTCGGCCATCGGGCGACCGGACACCGGAATCACAAAGGCGACAGGAGCATCGGCGACCTGCGAGAGCAGTTCCGGGCTGACCTCGAACGAGTCACCCGAGCCGAAGAGCTGCGGGTTGCCGGCCTTGGCCATGACGTCGTCGGCCTTAAAACCGAGCTCGGCGAGCATCGCGGGCAGCGCGGCCGTCGGCGGAACGAGGTACGGCTTGTTGCTCGAGACCGAGAGGAAGTAGACGACGTTGCCCTCGGGAACCTTGATCTTGCCCTTGACCTCTTTGACCTTGTCCTCGTATGCGCTCATCAGCGCCGGAACCTGGTCGGAACGGCCCGCCGCGTCGGCGACGATTTCGAGCTGCTTGTCCCACGCGGCGACCGTCTTGGGGACCAAGACGGTGGGTGCGATAGCAGTGAGCTGATCGTAGAGTTCCTCGGACTGAACAGAGGTGATTCCCTGGCCACCGCCGATGATCAGGTCGGGCTCAGCCGCCGCGACGGCTTCGATGTTGAGCTGCTCGCCGGCCGGCAATTCCTTGGTGCCCTGCGCCTTTGCGGCGTCCGCCCAAGCCGGCGGGAATCCACCGTCGAGGTTCGTGACACCGAGGACGCGGGTATCGGTGGCAACCACCGGTGCGTCCAGGGCGTACAGGTATCCGGCGAGACCGCCGCTCAGAACCACGATGCGCTCCGCCGACGCGGGCACGGTGACCGAGCCCTTCTCGGTTTCGATCACGCGGGTCGTGGGCTCTGCAGCCTTGGTCGGTTCGTCGTTCGAATCGCTACTGCAACCGATCATCGCCACGAGTGCGACGATCAGCAACCCTGCGATGGCGACGAATCGTCGCCAACTCCGTATCGCGAGGGGCGGTGTGGACTTCATCATTGAGCTCCCATTGTGTTTCAACTGTGTGGTTTTCGAACTATGTGGCCGTGCGTTTCGACAAATGGCTGTCGAGCAGCGGGGCGATCGCCGCCCACCCGGCTGGGGTCACCAATCCGGCGTGGTCGTACGGCAGATGGTGTACTGCCATGTCCCGGTCCCCGCGGACTCTGCGCCAGCGATCGGCCAGCAGCTGTCCGGACGCCTCGGCGTCGGCGGTGATCAGAGTAACCGGTCCGTCGTAGGTTGTGTCGGTCGAACTGGCCACGAGCAAACGAGTGGCATCAAAACCCGCCCGAACAGCGTCGACCAGTCCCGGTGCCTGAGTGAGGATCTCGGGTGGCAGGGCGGCGGCCAGATCTCGGTCGTCGGCATCGTCGCGACCGCGATCGTCACGATCTCCCAGTGGATGAGTATCGATCAGACCGGCGAACTCCACTGTCTCGCCGATATCGACCAGCTGAGCAGCCATCGCGGCAACGACGTTGCCACCGAACGAGTAGCCGAGCAGGTGATACGGCCCGCTCGGTTGCACGCCGCGAATCGTGTCGACGTACATCGCTGCCAGTTGGTCCACGTTCGTCGGTTCGAGTGGCTCCCCGGCAACTGTGGGCAGTTGCAGGCCGAACAGTGGACGGTCGGCCTCGAGAACACCGGTCAAAGGCGCAAAGGGCCAAGCGAATCCACCGGCCGGATGCACGCAGAACAGTGGTTCTCCGCTGCCTTCGGCTCGCAGTGTCAGGAGGCGATCACGACTCAGATCGATTTCGGACGCCGACTCGTCAAGGTGTACTGCAAGTTCTGCAACTGTCGGACGGGCCATCAGCGTTCCCACACCGACGCTCACCGACAGGTCGTGCTCCATCTCCCCCACCAGTCGCATAGCTCGAAGCGAGTCGCCGCCGAGATCGAAGAAACTCTCTTCGGGATCGACTGCCTCGACGCCGAGTACCCGCGCAAAGACCTGGCACAGTTGCCTTTCCATCTCGGTTCGCGGTGCTCGGGCCGCTGCTCGGGCGGGGGGTGCCGGCAACGCACCGCGGTCCAGTTTTCCGTTGGGCGTCAACGGGATCGAATCCACGACGACGATGTCCGACGGAACCAGGTGTGCCGGTACGCTTTCCCGCAACGCAGCTCGCAGATCGACTGGATCAGCGCCGGGTTCTTCGATGACGTAGCCGACCAGTCGCGGCGGCGCACCGCCTTCGCTACGGACTGACGCTGCCGCTCGCAACACTCCCGGCAACGACGCCAGCGCGGATTCGACTTCACCCAATTCGATCCGAATGCCTCGGATCTTGACCTGATGGTCTGCGCGACCCAGATATTCGAGTTCGCCGTCGCGGCGACGCAGTACAACGTCACCCGTGCGGTACATGCGCTTGCCGACGGAGTAGGGGTCAGCAACGAACACAGCGGAGGTCAACGCGGTCCGGTGAAGGTAACCCATCGCCGTTCCGTCTCCGGACATGTACAGCTCGCCCGCCGCTCCGATCGGTACCTCCCGCAGACCTGAATCGAGTACCCGCGCAGACGCGTTCAGAATCGGACGACCCAGGCAGGGTGTCTCGCTCCCCTGAACCGGGGATCCCATCGCGTTGATCGTGAACTCCGTCGGCCCGTAAAGGTCGTACCCGTCGACACCGTCCTGATCGCGCAATCGCGACCACAACTCGGCAGGTACAGCTTCTCCGCCGAGCATCACCAACACCGGCGTCCGCTCACCGTCGAGGAGACCGGCGGCCATCAGTTCCCTTGCATACGAGGGGGTTACATTTACGACGTCGATACCGACTTCGCGGTAATGCTTCACCAGCGACGCGGGGTCCAGTCGCGCCTGCTCGTCGATCACGTGAACTTCGTGCCCCGCGAGCAACCAGAACAGTTCCTCCCACGACATGTCGAACGAGAACGAGACTGTATGCGCGATGCGCAGACGTCGGCCACCCACACTGTTTTCGGTCGGAGTGAATATCTCGGCCTTGTGATTGTGATACATCGTCGTCAACCCGCGGTGACCCACCACGACGCCCTTGGGTTTTCCGGTACTGCCCGAGGTGTAGATGACGTAGGCAGGCTGGTCCGGTGAGGTCGGCCCGCAGACCGCGGCCTCGTCGACAACTGGTGCCGAAGACTGCCCGTCGAGTACTCCGGCCACGTCCGGGTCGTCGAGGACCAGACGTGGCTGTCCATCGGGAACAACGAGGTCACGCGTCTGAGTCGTGGTGACTACCAGCGCCGCATCGCTGTCGAGGATGAGTTCGCGCAGGCGTGCCGGCGGGTGAGCCAGATCCAAGGGAAGGTAGGCCGCTCCGGTTCTCATGACGGCGAAGATCGCGACGACGTGATCGGCAGTACGCGGAAGCGCGAGCGCGACAACACGGGTCGGTCCCCCGCCTGGTACCGACTGCCCCAGCGCCGAAGCGAGTATCCGTGCCAGTCTGTCCACCCGAGAGTTCATCTCGGCTGCGCTCAGTGTGACGTCTCCGAAGACCAGCGCCGTCTCGTCCGGAGTTGCCGCTGCCCTTTCGCGCAGTAGTGCGTCCACGCTACCGCCGGCCTGGTCCGGCCGTGGCATCACGACGTGCTCCGAAGCGAATTCCGCGGGGGTGCGCGAAAGCGGAACCGCCGTGTCCGCCACCGTGGCGGTATCGGAATTCGCCATCACTTCGAGAATCGTGATGGTGCGGGACAGGATGTCCTGAGCCACGTCGTGCGGAATCAGGTCAGGACGGTTTTCGAGTGTGAGCGCCATCGCCGCGTCCCCGACACCCGGATCCACGTCGAGCGTGAGCGCATAGTGCGTGCCGTCCACCGCATCGAACCCGACGATTCCACTGCGACCGAACGTGTCTCGACGTGCCTGTTCGTCGCGAGGGGTGTTGCGGAAAACGTAGAGCGTGTCGAAGAGCGTGGCGAACCCTGCACTTCGCTGCACGTCGCCGAGCCCGAGATGGTGATGCCCCAGCAGCGAACCTTGTTCACGGAACAGGCGTCCGAGCAACGCCGAGATCTCCTCGCCTGGCCGGACCCGGACACGCACGGGAATGGTGTTGAGCGCCAAGCCCACCATGCGGTCGGCGCCCTCGACCTCGGGTGAACGTCCCGAAACCGTCGATCCGAAGACCACGTCGTCACGCCCCGTCACGGCGCGCAATGCCAGGCCCCACGCCGCAGAGACGACGGTGGACAGCGTCACTCCGCTACGTCTGGCCAGCTCGCGTACGTGCTCGGTGATCTTCTGTTCGAGCTGAACCCGGGTGAACACCGGCAACGGAGCGCGTCCGCCTGATCCCGTACCACCCACGAGTGTGGGTTGCTCGAGATCCGCGAGGTAGTCCTTCCAGGACGAGATGGCGTCCGTGCGATCCGCTTCGGCGATCCATCGCAGGTGATCACGGAAGTCCGCAGGCTTGTCGAGCGCGCCGTCGAGTCCAACCGGGTCCGTGCCGTGTGTGCGAGCAAACTCGTAGAGCGCAAACAACTCCGCGTACATCAAGGTCTGCGACCAACCGTCGGTGAGCAGGTGGTGCTGAGTGAAGACGAGGTGCGCTCCCCCACCTGGCAACCAGACCAACACCATTCGAATGAGTGGCGGCGCACTCAAGTCGAACAGCCTGCCGAATTCAGCCTCGTCGACGGCGCGGACCTCGATATCCAAGTCCTCGGGTGCGACTGCGCTCAGATCGATTTCGCGGAAAGGCATTTCGGCTGCCCTGGGCACGAACTGCACCGGAGCGTCGAAACCGGCGTGTGTGAAGCCGGCCCGCAGGTTCGGATAGCGCCGCAAGAGCGCATCCCCCGCTGCTCGGAGTGAGCGAACGTCGACGGCGGCATCGGCGGAGAACTCGAATCGCGGCTGCATGTGATAGACATCCGTGCCGCCGGCGCCGTCGAGAACCGACTGGAAGTACATGCCTTCCTGCAAGGGACCGAGTGGCAGCACGTCCTGCCAGCCCGGGCTCAGCGACTCGAGCCGTGCCCGACGATCCGCATCGACGGCTACGAGTGGGCTCGGCACACGATCCGGCGCGGTGTCGGGCAATGCCTTCCGGTCCACCTTCCCGTTGAGGGTGAGTGGTAGTGCTTCGAGCACCGTGATGGTCTGCGGCACCATGTGTTCGGGTAGGAGCCGCGCAATCTCCTTGCGCACCAGTACCGAATCGAGCGTGGTTGCACCTTCGGGAACCACATATCCGTGCAGACTTCCGGTACCCGCCGCATCGACGCGAACGGTGGCTGCCGCGCGGAACACACCTGCCACCGATCCGAGCGCGCCTTCGACCTCGCCGAGCTCGATGCGGAAACCACGAACCTTCACCTGATCGTCAGCACGACGAAGGAAGTGCAAAACCCCTCGCCGGCGTCGGACCAGATCGCCGGTGCGGTAGAGGCGTGCCCCCGGCAGAGAAGGATCGGCGACGAACCGAGCGACGGTCAGATCGGGGCGGTTCAGGTATCCGCGGACCACCTGCGCACCGCCCAGATACAGCTCGCCCGCAACGCCTTCCGGAACCTCACGCAGGTCGTCGTCGAGGATTCGCACGTGCACATCGGTCCAGGGCTGACCGATCGTGACTCGGTCGCCGGTCGTGATGACCGAAGATGTCGCCCACACCGTGGCCTCGGTGGGTCCATAGACATTCCGGACCGAAGCAGCGTTGGCCACCAGATCGTCGGCCAGATCCTGCGGGAGGGCTTCCCCTCCCACCAGGGCTCGCACCATGGCGAGTCCGACTGCGTTCTCGTGTTCGGTGACCACTCGCCACAGCGCCGGCGTTGCCTGCATCACTGTCGCATCGCTTGCGATGATCAACGCCGACAACGCATCCGGGTCGCGAACCGTCCTGCGGTCTGCGATCACGACAGTCGCGCCCGCCGCGAGCGGGCACAGCAACTCGAGTGCCGCGATGTCGAACGACACCGTTGTAACCGCGACGATGCGATCGCCCGGCCTGATCCAGCAATCCTCGAGTACCGTGTCCGCGAAGGCTGCGAGGTTGCCCGTCGAGACCATCACGCCCTTGGGGCGACCCGTCGAACCGGAGGTGTGGATCATGTAGGCGAGGTGATCACCCGCCGCGGGCGGCGGAGGAAGCACGACACCCGAGTTGGTGAACTCACCGTCCACGAAGACACTCGTGGCGACCGTCAACGGAAGTTGCCCGGCGCTGTCGATACTGGTCAGGACACACACCGGAGCCGCGTCCTCGATCATGAACTCGAGCCGCTCAGTCGGGTAATCGACGTCGAGTGGCAGGTACGCAGCGCCGATGCGCAGTACCGCGAGCAGTCCGGCCACCAGATCCGCATTTCGATCCAGCGCGACGGCGACTACCTTCTCGGGTCCGGCGCCGACCGCGAGAAGTTCGCGGGCCAGCTCGTCGACGCGCGCCGACAGTTCCCCGTAGGTAATTCCGACCTCGCCGGAGATCACCGCGATGTCGTCGGGGTGGCGGCTGACGTGTCGAGCGAACAACTGCGAGATCCCCGACGGCGGCGTCGCGCGTCGGCCCGGGTCGCGATCCGGCTTGTTTTCCGCCAGTCGCAGATCCGCGACGACAGTGCTGATTTCGTGACCGAGGACCGCGATCACACCGTCGAGCAATGCGTCCGCAGTCGCGGCGTCGAACAGCCCGGCATCAACCGTCAATCGAAGTTCTGTTGCGGTTCGGACGAATTCGAGGTCGACGCTCTTTCCGGGCGAGTGACCGACACGGGCAGCGAACAGGCTGCTCGTCGGACGCCCGAGTAGATCGGCGATTCGGTCGAGGCTGACATCGGAATGCGCAAGTGCCTCGGAGACAGCGTTTTCGACTCGCCGAACGACATCGGCAATTCTAGGCCGACCGGACAGGTCGACCCGAATCAGGGTGTCAGTCCCTTCCGAGACCAGTCCGACCGCAAGGTCCCGACCACCGCCGAAGCTGTTCAGCGTCGCCGCCACGGCGGCCAACAGCACCGCGTCGAATCCTGGTTCGTCACCGAACCGGGCATCGCGTAGCTGACGGAGGTAGGTGTGCGGGCGGTACTCTTCGCCGCGCGGGCGGTCATACGGAAGGTCCGTTTCGAGGGGCAGGTCCGCGAGCGTGCGAACCCAGTACCGCTCGTGATCAGGATTTCCCGCCACCGCCGGGGCGCGGAACGTCGCCACGGTCACGACGGGTCGATCGACGCCAACGACCGAATCCGGCGAGAACTTCGTCCGATCGACGCGTGCGGCCACGGCAAGACCGAGGGGGGTCGGGGTGTCGAAGACATCCGAGACGACGACGCGAATTCCCAGCTTGCGCAGGCTTCCCACCAACCGCATCGCAGTGAGCGAGTGACCGCCGAGAGTGAAGAAATTGTCGCCCGGATCGACGTCGGGAATCTCCAACACCGTTGCGACACAGGCGCACACTGCATCCACGACCGCGGGATCGACATCGATCGCAGGATCGGACGCGGCCACCTTTTTCGTGACAGCGACATTTTTCGCGGCAGACACCGCATCGGCAACGGACGCTGCCTGTCGGACTACCGTGAGCACCGCGGATGCGGGAGCTGTCGGCTCGGTCAGCAACCCACGCAGGATCTCCGCGAGCCGTGTGACCATTCGCTCCGCCGTGGCGTCGGAGACAACTGCCGGATCGTGGTACAGAACCAGATCCAGACCGGTGCTCGGCGGCGCCATCAACGTCATCGGATAGTGCGTGACTCCGCGGTTGGTGAATCCCTCGACCCGCAGTGTGTGCGATGCAGGCTGTCCTGCACCGGAGTTCGGGAAGTTCTCGAACACCAGGAGCGTGTCGAACAGTTGCCCGATTCCGGCGATGCGTTCGATCTCGGCCAAACTGGTGTGTTCGACGTCCACGATGTCGAATTGGGCGTTCTGGAGATCGACGAACTGATCGAGCAAAGGCCGGTCCGCGACGATGTCGAGGCGGGCCGGAATCGTGTTGCTGAACAACCCGACCATTCCCTCCACCCCCGAGAGTTCGGCAGGTCGGCCGGACACCGTGGCCCCGAACACGACGTCCCACTGTCCTGTCGCTTCGGCGAGCGCTGCTGCCCACGCACCCTGAACCAGGGTGTTGACCGTCAGCGCTCGCGCACGGCCGAGTTCGATCAGCGCTTCGGCGTCCGATGTCGCGAGAGGAACCTCGAGCGCGACGGGCACACTTCGCGGCGCTCCGGCATCGGCAACGAGAGTCGGCGCGGTGAGCCCACGCAAACGCTCGCTCCACGCTGCGCGGGCAGAGTCCTGATCACGGCCGGCGATCCATGCCAAGTAGTCGCGATACGGCGTCGGCGCAGGGAGGCGGCTGTCGCCGTCGTGGTAGACGTTCATCAGCTCGCGCAGGACGATCGGAGTCGACCAACCGTCGGTGAGCAGGTGGTGCGCGTTGAGGACCAAACGGTGCACCCCGCCGGGCAGCCGAACCAGTAGTGCACGCAGCAGAGGCGGTGTACTGACGTCGAAGACATGCTTGGCGGCCTCGTCCTCGAGCTGATCTGCAGAGCGGAATGCAGTGTCAGCTGGAACGGAGGTCAGATCGACCGAACGCCACTCGACTTTTACGCCGCGCGGAATGATCTGAACGGGCCGTTCGAACTGCTCGTAGTGAAAAGCTGCGCGAAGGTTCGGGTGCCTGTCGATCACGGTCTCGAACGCGTCGGCCAACTTCGCCTCGTCCAGTGGCCCGGAGAGGTCGAAGCGTGCAGTAAGTGTGTAGACGTCTGCGGCTCCGTCACGGACCGCATGGAACAGGAGACCTTCTTGTAGCGGCGAGAGCGGAAGGACGTCGGCAAGCGGTCCGTGGACGGCTTCGAGTTCGTTGATCCCGGCCTGATCGACCACCGCGCCCTGGCCGAAGATCGTCGCCGAGCAATCGGAAGGCGTCAAACCACCCTCGAAGAGCGCGGCATGCGCGGTCAGGGCAGCGAGCGCACGTTCCCAATGCTCTTGCAGCTCGACGATCGTCGCGCCGTCGAGCACTGAACCCGCCGCAGTCCATTCGACTGCCAGCGTCGTCGAGTCGTCCTCTCGGACAAATGCGTTGAGCGCCAGCACTTCCGACATAACCTTCGTCGCCGGCTCGATGACCGCGAATGGATCCTGCTCCGGCAATCGCCATCCGGTTCCGGGCAAGGACGGGAAGCGGCCCAGATAGTTGAGCAGCAGTTCGGGTGTAGCGCACGCGGAAAGGTCAGGTGCGGTGTCGGGATCCAGATGCCGCAGAACTCCATAGCCGACTCCGCCTCCGGGTACGGCGCGTTTTGCCTCCTTCACCGCACGAAGGAGATGTCCCGCAGCTGCTCCGCCGCTCAGTGCGTCGGCAAGATCGTCTGCGGTGAGCAGTGCATCGGTGGGAACCCGGACGGGGAACTCACTGGTGAACCACCCGATGGTTCCGGCGAAGTCGGTGTCGCTGGTGAGCGCGTCGCGGCCATGACCTTCGACGGTAACTGTCTGCGCGGGCAGCCCGATGAGGCCGCGGCCGTGCTGCCATGAGCGCAAGGCAAGCATCAAACCCGAGAGAAGCACTTCGTCGGCCTTGGCTCGATACGCCGCCGGAAGCGTGGTCAACAGCGCGTCGGTGACGGCCGGGGGCGCAATGGTTGTCGTGCGAGAGGCGGTTGCGGTCACGTCGATCTTCGGGTCGAGACGACGACTGCCGATCGGCTCGTCGTCCGCCTGCACCGACGCGGACTTCCAGTACTCGAGCTCTGACGCCCTGCTGCCAGAGGCCCCGAATTCCGCGAGCAACCCTGCGTATCGACGCCACGAACTTCCGCCTGCAGCCAACCGGGCCGACCTACGCTCGCGTGCAGCATCGGTGGCTTCGTGGAGGTCTGGAAGCAGAATTCGCCAGGACACACCGTCGACGATCAAATGGTGAGCTACGACGATCAATTGGTCGGGTCGACCGGCCTCGGTATTGACCAGTACGACTCGCAGGAGTTCACCGGCACGTGGGTCGAGACTCGCCGCCGACGCCTCCGCGAGGTCTCTGATCCGGGACGGCTCGGAGGTGTCGGACACCGCGCGAACGAGTCCCTCGCTGCGCACCGCGCCGGGGTCCCGGACGATCAATTCGGTAGTGCCGCTGTCGTTGTCACGGCGCAGGAGCAGGCGTAGAGCGTCATGGTGATCGAGGATCGTCTGCACGCCGGACTGCAGGTCACCCAGTGAAAGGCTGTCGTCGATGCGCACTGCGGTCCACTGCGCGTAGCCCGCGATTGCCTCGTCTGTCGGATTCTTGTCGATCAGTGCTCGAACGATCGGCGGGGCGATCACGGTGCCGGTGGCCACGTCCGCAACCGAGGCTACGGCGTCGGCGTCATCGGCAATCTCACGTGCCGCAGCGGCGATGGTTCCCAGATCTCGCTGTGCCAGTAGTTCTTTGGGAGTAACGATCAGTCCGCGCACCCGCAGGCGACTGCTGACACTGATTGCCGTGATGCTGTCACCACCGAGGCCGAAGAAGTCCTCGTCCACGCCGACGCGTTCGCGGCCGAGCACCTCGGCCACCACGTCACAGAGGATTTCCTCGCGCGGTGTGGATGCGGCGCGACCTGCCGATTCGGCAGCCGGGGCTGGTAGTGCCGCACGATCGAGCTTTCCGTTCACCGTGACGGGTAATTCGTCCAGAACGACGATTGCGGCGGGAACGAGATGATCCGGTACGCGACCGGCGAGGTCACGGCGCAATTCTTCCTGCGGCGGAAGCGTCGCGCCGGCGGCGGCTACAACGTAGCCGACGAGGCTGGGCCGTCCCCCATCCGTACGGATCAGCGCGGCAGCCGCGCCGATTCGGGGTACCGATCCGAGAACAGCCTCGACCTCGCTCAACTCGACTCGATGTCCGCGAATCTTCACCTGCTTGTCGCTGCGACCGATGAAGTCGTAGCCCCGCCCCGGCACCCACCGCGCCACGTCCCCGGCGCGGTACATCAGATCTCCCGGAGCCCCGAAAGGATCTGCGACAAAACGCTCGGAGGTCGCGCCGGCGCGGCCGAGGTAGCCCCTGGCCAATTGCGGTCCCGCCAGGTAGAGCTCACCTCGTTCACCGTCGGCGACCGGCTCGAGCGCGCTGTCGAGAAGGTACGCACGGGTACCCGCGAGGGGGTACCCGATACGCGGTCCGGCACCTTCGACCGTGGTCGCGATCGCGTCGACCGTCGTTTCTGTGGGGCCGTACAGGTTTCGAGCCGGAACACCGGATTCGATGATCGCGTCCCACAGTGCGGGCGGTGCCGCCTCGCCACCCACGACGAGGAGCTGCAACCGCTGCGTACGCAGCAACCCGTTGTCCACCATCGCTGCCGCCATCGACGGCGTCGTGTCGACCACGTCGACGCAATCTCGCTCGAACGCCGCGACCAGAGCAACCGCGTCCTTCTGCAGTTCCTCGTCGTATACGTGCACACGATGACCACACAGCAGCCACAACAGTTGATCGAGAGACGCATCGAAGGCGAACGACGCTGTGTGCGCGGTGTGCAGTTGACGGTTCCCGACGCGCTCGGCGGTGTCCCGGTAGATGGTGGCGCGATGGTGGTGAAGCAGGTGCGCCAATCCACCGCCTCTGACCAGCACACCCTTGGGCTTGCCTGTCGATCCCGAGGTGTAGATGACATACGCCAGGTGATCACCATGCCGTGCTGTCGCCAGTTCACCGAGTTCGAGTGGAAGCTCGGAATTAGCACGGAGTTCTTCGCGGACTGCGTCGGAATCGATGACGAGGGGGTCGGGCCGAGAACCTCCGACGAGTTGCTCGGCCAGAGTGGAAGTGGTGATCACGACCTTCGGCTGCGCGTCGTCGATCAGATCTCGCAACCGCTCGGCCGGGTGCTGCGGATCCAGGGCCACGTACGCTGCGCCCGCGTTCAATGTCGCGAGCAGAGCCACCACCATCTCGGAAGTACGCGGAAGCGCAAGTCCGACAATGTCGTCCGGGCCGACATCGCGGGCCCGAAGCAACCGGGCGAGCTTGTGGACGCGGCCACCGAGTTCTGCGCCTGTCAAACGTTCGTCACCGCACACGAGGACTGTGTCATCCGCGTGCTCGACAACGATGCGGTCGAACACGTCGGGAACGAGTTCGACCGAGCCGGGCAGCGGTGCAGTTTCGCGGCCGGCGAGAATCCGCGCGGCTTCGGCCGCAGGCATCATCTCCACCTGACCGACGGCAGGATCTCCCTCCCCGACCATCGCGTTGACGATGCTGACGAAACCGGCGAGGCGACGCTGAACCGATTCCCGAGTATTGGTACGCGCGTCCACTTCGAATCCGAGTAGAACTTCGCCGTCCGCAATGGGCGTAACCGTCAAACCCAGGTCCTCCGGCGGTCCCCCGGCGACGTTTCGCAGTACACCCACAGCGCCGGCGAAATCGAGGGCGAAGTCGAAAGCCTTGAGATTGATTCCGATCCCGTGAAGCAGTGCGCCGGTTCCGGCGACGCCCAGGTCCCGAGCAAGATTCTCACCGCGGTAGCGCTGGTGTGCGCGCAGGCGTTTCATCGTGGCGGCCACCTGCTTGCTCAGGTCACCGAGTCGATCGTGGCTGCGAATCGTCAACCGGAGAGGCAGAACGTTGACTGCCATGGCCGGCGTCTTGAGTGCCGTGCGGCCTACGCGCGCCATGAGTGGCATCGCGATGACAACATCCGTCTCGCCGAGCAGTCGGTGGAGAAACGCGCCGTAGCAGGCGATCAGTGCCTCGGCCCACGTTGTTCCCGTCGCGTCTGCCACCTCTTTGAGGCAGCTGAGGGCGTCGGCGGTAATGACCTCGCGAACCTGGATCGTTCGTTCCGCCGGACCGGTGACCTGCTGGCCGCGTCCGTCCAACGCGGGCAACGGCGTCAGGACATCACGCCAGTAGTCACGATCTTCCGCGAACTGCTCGCCAGCCCGGTACGCCTCGTCCTCGCTGACCAGATCTGTCATAGAACCGAATCGCGTTGGCGCGACCTCGGTTCCCTTCTTCGCGGCCGTGTAGTGCGCGGCGACTCGGCGCGAAATCATTGCTGCGCTGTATCCGTCGACGATCAGGTGGTGATAGAGCTGAATGCACCAGATCTCGCGATCGGAGAGCCTGATCAGCGAGTAGGTGTACAGCGGACGCTCCACCATCAGGCGGCAGTACTCGGACGCCCGGCTGCGCTCGGCGTCGACCAGTGCGTGCGCCACGGCTACGGGATCGCGCTCGTCACGGACGTCGGTGATCGGGATGATGCCAACCGGCTCGTCGGAGATGTACTGACGCGGGCCGTCCGCCGTCTCGATCATCCGCAGCCGCATGGTTTCGGCTTCACCGATCGTCGCCGTGATGGCGGCTGTCAGCAGTTCGGTGTCGATCGGTTCGTCGCCCGAGATTTCGAGCACCTCACCGACGAGGTAGCTCCGAGATTCGGGATCAAGCCTCTGTGCGTTCCAAATCCCGAGTTGAGCTCCTGTGAGAGCAAACGTAGCTTCGCTCGCCGCTCCGGAGTTCGAACCTGGAAGAACGCTCACACTGATCCCCTCGTCTGTGGACACACGTCACCCAAGGGTGACCTAACGTCGTTTTGGGTAGCCTAAACTAAATGTCAATGAATCGGGGAATCCGCCTCGCCGGTGACCCGAGAACCGACGGCTCCCGACGCGTCAATCAGAGGACACGCGCTTCTACAACCGCTTGCGGGACAGTCTCTTTCGTGAATCGAAACGAGAAAGTGAAGGCTAGTCCATCAGCGTTGCCGCGACGGTTCCGCCCAGTTCATAACAACCATCGCGGACAGATTTGTCCACGCTCACAGTCACTTCGAGCGGATCCGCCACCGCGACCAATCCGAGCCCGGTGGCGAGTTTGCGCACCGAGGACACTGCACCGGCAGTGTCGTTGTTGCCGTGAACCCACAGGCCGTACGGTCGATCCGAAACCGCGCCGAGGCATTGGTAGTACGTGGTGTCGAAGAAGTATTTCAGCGCGCCCGACATGTAACCGAAATTGGCGGTGGTTCCGAAAAGATAGCCGTCAGCAGCGAGGACGTCGGGCACCGTCGCCGCCAACGCCGGCATCACCTTCACCTCGACGCCCTCGATCTCGGGATCGCGAGCCCCGGCCAGGACTGCATCCAACAATTCGTGGGTTGTCGGCGAGGGCGAGTGGTGAACCACCAACAATGTCTTCACACACCTGACAATACGGCGACGGGTGGCGCACCCGTCGCCGTTCACGCCTACGCCGAAACCGTTTCCGCGCTCATCGCCTTGACCAGGTCGTCGGTTCGGGTGACCGAGGCGCAGCGCCCGGCCGCGTACTCGAGCGCGCCGACATGCTCGTCCAGGGAGAAGTCGGCTACCGCGTCGCCCACGAAGAAGATCTGCACGTCTTGCATGAACCCGTCCAAAGCGGTAGTCAGGCAACCGATGTGGGCATAGATTCCGGTGATGATCAGCTGGTCACGCCCACTCTCGCGCAGCCGCTCACGCAGATCTGTCTTGATGAAAGCGCTGTAGCGCCATTTTGTGAGCATCACGTCGTCCGGATGCGGAGCCAACTCGGCGATCACGTCGGTGTGAGCGGGATCTGCCTTCAGACCCGGTCCCCAGAAATCCGACAGCAACGCGCGCTCCTCGGGATCCTGATCACCGGGTTGCGCGGTGTAGACGATCGGGATTCCGGCAGCTCGCGCCGACGAACGAAGCCGGTCGATGTTCGGAACCACGGTTTGGAGCGGGTCGACGCTTCGGTCGTACGCGTTCACGAAATATTCCTGCATGTCGTGCAGAAGCAGCACCGCTCGGGAAGGATCGAGAGTCCAGTCGACCCGATTCTGCGGAAACTCGGTGGGCATCTCGTATCGCACTGCTGTGGGTAGCGCCATGATGAATCTCCTCGAAAATGTGGGGGTGGGAACCGATCAACTCGACAGAGTCTGTGCAGCAATCGATTCGCTGAGAACACGGCGCAAGGCCGCCTTGCTGGTCTTTCCGACGCCGGTGACGGGGAACTCGGTCACGAACTCCACTCGATCCGGAACCTTGTACGCCGCAACGCCTCGGCCTCGTATATATCGCTTGATCTCGCCGACGGTCGGGGCATCTCCGGAAATCACCAGAACGGCGCAGGTTCGCTCGCCCAGGTACTCGTCGGGAACAGCGACGACGGCCGCATCGTGGACAGCAGGATGCGAGAGCAGGTGGTTCTCGATCTCCTCGGCGGCCACCTTCTCGCCGCCGCGGTTGATCTGGTCCTTTGCGCGGCCCTCGACAATCAGGTGTCCCGTATCGGTGACGCTGACCAGATCGCCGGTGCGATAGAAACCTTCGGCGTCGAAGACCTCGGCATTGTGCGCATCCGCCCGGTAATAGCCACGGATCGTATACGGACCCCGAGTCAGTAAGTGCCCCGTGGTTCCGGGCGCGACGAGCGCGCCTTCGTCGTCGACCACACGAACCTCGTCGTCGGGTGAAATGGGCCGGCCCTGAGTGCTGACGATCAATTCTTGCGTGTCGTCGAGGCGGGTGTAGTTGACCAGCCCCTCGGCCATCCCGAACACCTGCTGGAGGGTGCAGCCCAGCTCCGTGGGTACGCGTGCAGCGGCTTCGGCGCTGAACTTCGCTCCGCCGACGCCGAGAACCCGCAAGCTCGACAGATCGTGATCTGCCTTACTGGGGGCGGCCATCCAGGCCAACGCGATCGGTGGAACCAAGGAAGCGTGCGTGACTCGCTCTGATTCGATCAGGCCGAAAGCTGTGGAGGGCATGGTGTCCGGCGCCAGAACCACGGAGCCGCCCGCGTGGAGAACACCCAGGATGCCCGGCGAACTCATCGGAAAATTATGCGCTGCAGGAAGAACCACCAACATGCGCGTCGACTCGTCGACGCCGCAGATCGGGTTGGACGCTCGCACCGAGTAGAGGTAGTCGGCGTGCGTTCGCGGAATCAGCTTCGGAACACCAGTCGTGCCACCGGAAAGCTGAAGAAAGGCGACCGACAACGGATCGACGTCGGCAAGAACGGGAACCTCGTATCCGCGCAGCGAATCGAAACCGACAAACTCTTCGGGGTCACCGGCCACGATCACAACAGGCGGAGTCTCGAGGCCTTCGTTCACCTCACGCGCCAGCGCGCGGTAGTCGAACCCGCCATGACGGTCGGCGACGATATAGGCAGCGACATCAGCGAACTGGCAGAAGTATCCGATTTCGGTTCGGCGATGCGCCGGCAACCCGAAAACCGGCAGTGCGCCGAGCTTCAGCACACCGAACAATGCTTCGACGTATTCCACGATGTTCGGTAGCTGCAGGAGCACCCGGTCACCGGCGCGAACACCCAAGCCGGACAGGCCTCCGGCCACGGCCGAGCTGCGACGATCGAGGTCGGAATACGTCAGCCGTGTCTGTGTGCCAGAGGCATCGCTGCCGACCACCGCTTCGTTGTCGGGATGCCGTGCGGCCGCGGCCGTGACGAATCCGGCCAGCGTCTCGTCAGTCCAATAGCCTCGTTCCCGATAATGCGTCACCAAATCGGGTGGATACTGTGCGACGGGTGCCAAGGGCTCGCGAGCGATCCTCGAGGTCATGCAAGTGACTCCTGTTCGAAAGTACTGTCAGCAAATACGTCTCACGCTTTGAGCGTCGCTCCACCGTCGACGTACAGCGCCTGCATGGTGATGTGGGCCGCCCGGTCGGACAGCAGGAAGTGCACCGAGTCGGCGATATCGTCTGCGGTGGCCAGTTTTCCGAGCGGAATACCCAGGCGATAGCTCGCCAGATTGCCTTCGATGACCGCGTCGGCACCCGAATCGTCGGAAGGGTCCGACCACAATGACCGCTGCATCGCTGTGTCGGTGGATCCCGGAGCGACCACGTTGACACGAATGCCGTCAGTAGCCAGCTCCAGTCCAGCGGTTCGAACCAACATGGTGGCAGCAGCTTTGGACGAACCGTAAGCACCCATCCCGATACGTGGGACACCGGCCGCGTTCGACGAGACGACCACCATCGCCCCGGCCCGACGGCGACGCATTTCCAGTCCCACGCTCTGCAGCACGTTCAGCAATCCGAAGACGTTGACGCCGAATATCTTCCGCCACTGGTCCGGATCGGAGTCCAGCACCGATCCGGTGTCGAGAATTCCGGCGACGTGCGCGAGCGCGTCGATCCGGCCGAACGTGTCCATCGTCGAGGCCACTGCAGCGTCGACTGCCTGCCGGTCGGTCACGTCCACGACGTGACTCTCGATATCGGCGCCTTCGACGATTGTTTCTGCCAATTCCGCAGTTACCCGCTTCAATTCGACGTCGTCGCGATCGAGCAACGCCAGCGAATACCCGTCGCGCGCAAGCGTACGGGCCACTGCGGCGCCGATCCCCGCCGCAGCACCGGTGACCACGGCGATTCGGCGCTCGCTCACTGCGGGCACAGGACCTGAACCCAGGCATTGATCGTGGGCTCTTCTGCCAACTCCGCGAAGTCGGCATCCGCGCCCGCTCCCCGCCACCGTTCGACGAGCGTCATCAAGCGAACCGAGTCAAGGCCTTCGTCACCCAGGTCCGCGTCGTCGCCGAGTTGTTCTGCCCTCATCGACAGAACCTCGGCGACGTCGCGCACGATCTGGTCACGGTCCACGGTGTTGCTCATCGGTCTCCTCGAGTAGTGGTCGACGCGCTCAGATCGAGCCAACCCAACCTCGTGTCGACCCCGTCCGCACGCCTTGACTTTAGGCCAGCCTAACCATAACGGTACGGAAGTACACAACCCGGACGCTCGCAACACAAATTCACCCAAACTAAGGCTAGCCTCAACATAACAAGCAATCTGTCGAACTGGAAGGGTGTCCATGTCAGCACTCGCCGAAGTCTCCGAATTCCCGTTGCGCAACAACCGGACTGACGATGAAACGGACTCCGTTTTCCTGCTCTCACGTAGGCAAACGTCGATCCGCACTTCGGGAGTAGTCGAAGAATTCGACTCGGCCTTCGACGCTGCCGAAGCCCTCAAGACCGGGCGCATCGACTCGGTCGTCGGCGCCCTGCCGTTCTCCCCGGAGACGCCGTCCGCCCTCACCGCGCCACTGAGTTTCACACGAGTCCGCGGTGATCTATATCACTCGAACATCCCGTCATTACCCACTTCGCGGGTAGTCGGATTCGAACCCAGCCCGCAGATCCACACCGACAGGGTCCGCGGAGCCATCGAACGACTTCGAGCAGGCGAACTCGACAAAGTTGTCCTCGCACGCTCCCTGACCATCGAGGCCGAGTCCACGATCTTCCCCGCCGCTCTGGCCGAGAAACTGATTGCACTCGATCACGCGCACAACGGTTTCTGCGTCGACCTGTCCCCCGCCGGAGGAAAGTACCGCGGGCGTTCGCTGGTCGGTTCGACGCCCGAGGTTCTGATCGAAAGGCGAGGCGGCGTCGTCACCTGCCACCCGCTGGCGGGCTCGATTGCACGCCATCCGAATTCGGATCAGGACGAGGCGAATGCCGAGCAACTCCGCGCGTCGACCAAAGATCTGGCCGAACACGCGTTTGTCGTCGACTCCATCAGCGCGATACTCGGACCACTGTGCACGTCCTTCAATGCACCCAGCGCACCGGAAATCCTTCGGACACCGCAACTGTGGCATCTCGGGACCAAGATCGAAGGTGTCCTGATCGACCCGAGCCTGACCTCGCTCGAACTCGCAATGGCGCTGCATCCGACTCCCGCTGTCTGCGGCACACCGACGGTCGCCGCACGCGAGCACATCACCGCAACCGAAGCCGATCGTGGGTTCTATGCCGGTGCCGTGGGCTGGTGCGACCGGACTGGAGACGGCGAGTGGATGGTAGCTATTCGTTGCGCCGAGATCGCAGCAGACGGCCTCTCGGCGCGGGCCTACGCCGGCGGCGGCATCGTCGCTACTTCCGACCCGGAAATCGAATTGAGAGAGACCAGTACAAAATTCCGCACGCTACTCAGTGCGTTCGACCTCGCTGAACATCATCTCTGACAGGGCGTCACTTCTTCGAGGTGTTCAGGGCAATCGCGGCGTGAACGAGTGCCTTGAACGCCTTTTCGTCGACGGCTTGGCCCTCGTGGAAATCGATCGCCCGTCGCGTATTGCCCTCGAGGCTGGAGTTGAAGAGTCCTGAAGCGTCGTCGAGTGATGCGCCTTTGGCAAAGGTCACCTTCACTGCGCTCTTGTAAGTCTCACCGGTACAGATCATTCCGGCGTGGTACCACACGGGAACACCTCGCCACTTCCATTCCTCCACCACATCCGGATCCACTTCTTTGATCAGAGTTCGTATCCGGGCGAGCATCTCGCCCCGCCAGTCTCCGAGTTCCTCGATTCGCTTGTCGATCAACCGAGACGGGGAATCTGCGCCTTGCTTGTCGGACTCACTCTTCGCCATCGCTTCGTCACTTCCTGCTCGTCGCCGCCGATCTCCGGTGAGTCGAGTATCCCCTCCTGCACGCGGATTCACTCGGTGAATCACTGACGCATCACGGCGTCTCGGCAGATGCGATTTCTTGCAGTCTCGGTCAAAGTGAGACGGACGTCCAGTATTCTCTGGGTACTAAGTCCCGATTCTTCGGCCTGGAGGACTGCATCGTGATCTGGAATCGACCGCTCACCCACTCAGTCGTTTGGGCTGCCGGATCGGTTGTTCTCGCCGCCGCGATTGTCGGCGTTCACACTGTTCCTGCGGCGGCGCAACAGGCCCGCGTCTTCGACGTACTGTGCACACCCACCGATGCAGGCCTTTCCGAGCTGTCCGGACTCACCGTCACCGCGGCCGGGATGTACGCAATCGGCGACAGCGGCTCCGACGATCGGGTCGCCGAACTCGATTCGAACTGCCACGTGCAGCGCTGGATCAGCGTGGGCACCCCTCGTGTCGACGTCGAGGATCTGTCGTCGACTCCCGACGGCCATCTGTGGCTGGCAGACATCGGCGACAACAACGCGGTACGAACGTCGGTCGGGCTGATCGACCTCGATCCGGCTTCAGGTGCGGCGACCTCCTACCCCCTGGTCTATCCCGACGGCGGGCACGACGCCGAGACACTACTGATCCAGAGCGACGGGGCTCCCGTCATCGTCACCAAGGACTACCTAGGTGCAAGCGTGGTCTACACAACCGCTGAGCGACAGCAGGTTCAGGATCTGAGTACGGGCTCGCCGACCATGTTGGCCAAAGTAGGTCAGCTCAGATTTACTCCCACCCTCACACCCGGTGGGCCCGTCCCCCACGCCGGCACGATGGCTGTCACCGGCGGCGCCGTGAGCAAGGACGGCACGGTGGTAGCGCTCCGCACGTATACCGACGCTTACCTGTACGCAGCTCCCGACGGCGATGTCGTGAAAGCGTTGAACACCAACCCGATTCGCGTCCCCCTTCCCGACGAGCCACAAGGTGAGGCGATCGCGTTCGACGCTGCCGGTGATCTGATCAGTGGCTCCGAGGCATACCGAGGGCCATTACCACCAATCCGAATTCTTCGCGGCGCCAGCGACATCGCACTGTCGGGCGGAGCGAGCGGCTCTCTCGGGTCGTAGTCGATTCGCGTCCCCGGGAAAGCGGACAGGCGCCGCTATCATGGCCGAGTGAACAAACAACTTCGAGCGACAGTGGTGGTCTCGGCAGTTCTCGCATTGGCTTCGTGTGCGAATTCCCTCGAAGGATCACCGCGCCCGGATGCGTTTGTTCCGAGCATCGACAACCCGGATCCGTCCGAAGCCATCGACGGAGTTGTCACGGTCGACTACCCAGCAGCCCAACACGTACGCCCGAACGAACGCGTGGCGTACACATATTCACCGCCCTTCGGCGGCCGTCATGACTCGGTCTGGGCAAACTGCACCGGAGTTGTTTATCCACAAGCGATTCGGACCGAGAATGCGGTCCATTCTCTCGAGCACGGGGCCGTGTGGATCACGTACAACCCCGACCTCGTCTCGAGCGAGGATCAGGCTCGCTTGGCACAGCGAGTCGAGGGCATGAGCTACACGTTGATGTCGCCGTATCCGACCCTGGATTCGCCGATCTCGCTGCAGTCGTGGGGCCGTCAGCTCAAGCTCGACAACGCCGCGGACGCGCGCATCGATCAGTTCGTCTCGGCTCTGCGCGTCAACCCGAACACGTATCCCGAAGTGGGCGCGACCTGTTCGGTGCCGGTGACGAGCTTCGACCCGAACAACCCGCCGCCATTCGACCCAACCACTCCGGATCCGTCATCTCCCACAACCGTTCCGGAGCGGTAGCGTCTCAGCAGGCCCCGCTTCGCGGCGTAGACACCTACTTGCCTCGTGAACGGCGTTCCAGTTCGACTGCCCGTCGCATGGTTTCCCGAGCCCGGCTTCGGTCACCGGCATAGTCGTAGGCGCGAGCAAGTCGGAAGTTCTGCTTCCAGTTGTCCGGGTCTGCTTCCCAGTCGACCTTGATCTGGGCGAACAACTCGTCGGCAGCCGCTCGCTCGATCCGGCCCGAAGGCAATTTCGGAAGCGCAGACGCATCGACAGCGAGGCCCTCGTCGTGAATCTGCTGCGCGAGGCGCTGGTGCGTGAAGCCGGCACGGAGCGTGGCGATGACGAGCCACAGCCCCAGGAACGGCAGGATCAGCACGCCGATCCCGAGACCGATCGCGGCGCCGCCACCGTCCTGGATGAGCTGGATTCCGCGCTGGCCGAGCAGCACGAAGTACACCGCGAGCGCAATGCAAATCGCGACGATCAGTGCGACGGTGCGGGTGGTCTTGTTCATAGATCGAGAAAGGAATCGATACCGACCGTCAGACCCGGACGCGAGCCGATCTGGCGGACACCGAGCAGAACGCCCGGCGCGAACGAATTCCGGTCGATCGAGTCGTGGCGAATGGTCAGCGTCTCGCCCTGAGTTCCGAGAATCACTTCCTGATGCGCGACCAGTCCGGCCATCCGCACGGAGTGAACCCGGACGCCGTCGACGTCGGCTCCACGCGCACCCTCGAGCTCTGTCGTGGTGGCGTCAGGGCTACGTCCGACGCCTGCTTCCGCGCGAGCCTCGGCGATCATGGCGGCCGTTCGGTATGCGGTGCCCGAGGGAGCATCTGCCTTGTTGGGGTGATGGAGTTCGATGACCTCGACGGAATCGAAGAAGCGCGCCGCGGCAGCCGAGAAGCGCATCAACAGCACAGCACCGATGGCGAAGTTCGGGGCGATCAGAACACCCGTTGCCGGCTGGGCGTCGAGCCAGGACTGAACAGTCGCAAGCCTGGACTCGTCGAAACCGGTGGTGCCGATCACTGCATGAATTCCGTTGGCCACGAGGAATTCCAGATTTCCCATGACGACGTCGGGGTGCGTGAAATCGACCACTACCTGAGTGCGGGTGTCGACAAACGTCTCGATGCGATCACCGGTGTCGACCTGAGCGACGAGTTCCAGATCGGGAGCAGCTTCCACTGCCTCGCAGATCGCTCGACCGACCTTGCCCTTGGCTCCCAGAACCCCGACCCTGATGGGTGCTGCACTCACGTCTTCCACGCTCCGTCCGATGCATTGTTTGAGGTGAAGCCTACGCAATCACCCCGATGCGCTCACCATCAGTCGGGCGGGAGTTATGTCACCACTGGCACACTGGACGTAGTGAGCAACCGTCCGCAAGTCCGCGAAACCGGCAACCTTCGACCACTCGAGTTGGCAACGGGTGCCGTCATGGCCGGATTCACGGTCGCGTTGTCCGTCATTGCCACGGTCATCCCCATGGCCAGCGCCCTCAACCTCGTGGCCGCCGTTCCGATGGGAATTGTTGCCCAGCGCTTCCGAGTCCGCGCCGTGACGACAGCCGGTATCTCGGCCACGGCAGTCGCCTTCGTCGCGGCGGGTTCGGGATCTGCGGCGGCGGTCGCATTGAGCGCTCTCCTCGGCGGAATCATCGGTACGGTCAAGCGGCGCGGTCTCGGCTTCGTCTCCGCATTGCTGTCGTCATTGGTCATCGGGCCCGCGCTGGCGTTGTTCTCCATAGTCCTGTTGCTTGTTCTCGCTCCGCTGCGCACCTTGTTGTTGACCTCGCTCGAGAACACCGCGTTGGGCGTGGCCGAGATCTTGAAGCGTGCCCCCACACTGGTCGGCGCAGCCGAATGGATCGATAACAGCATCGGCTCGATCATCGACTACTGGTGGTTGTGGATCGGCGTGTCCATCATCTCCGGAATCGTCCTCAGTACCGTCGTCTCCTATTTTGTCCTCGGCGCCGTCCTCGACCGATTGGCTGCACTCCCTTCGGCCGACCCGCTCCAGACAGCACCCGACGACCGTCCGATCGATCCGTTGCCGGTCACTTTCGATCACGTGGGCTTCACCTATCCGGGTGCAACGACACCGGCCCTCGTCGACGTCAACTTCACCGTGCGACGAGGAGAGTTCGTCACCGTCGTCGGCCACAACGGCTCGGGCAAGTCCACACTCACCCGGTTGCTCGCCGGTCGCGCGCCGACTGTCGGGACGCTGACGAGACCCGGGTCCGCCGGTCTCGGCCGACACGGCGGAACCGCCGTCGTCCTCCAACGACCCGAAAGCCAGATCCTCGGAACCCGCGTCGCGGACGACGTCGTCTGGGGGCTCCCCCCCGAGTCGCATCCCGACGTCGATGCACTGCTGGCCGAGGTGGGACTCGCGGGCATGGGTATGCGTGAGACCTCCGGGCTGTCCGGTGGCGAGATGCAACGTCTGGCTGTTGCAGCCGCGCTGGCGCGGCGCCCCGCTCTGCTGATCGCGGACGAAGCCACCGCGATGGTCGATCAGGCCGGCCGGGAGGAATTGGTCTCGCTCCTTGCCGAACTTCCGCGACGCCACCCGATGGCCGTGGTACTGGTCACCCATCACCACGCCGACACCCGCAACGCAGATCGGGTGATTCAACTACAACGCGGACGGCAGATCGATCACCAACCCGGTTGGATGACGTCGACGTTCGGGGGTCCGCCGTCTGCGCCGTGGCCGGTCAGCACTCGAGCTGTCCTCCAACTCACCGATGTCACCCACACGTACAACGACCGGACTCCGTGGTCGCGGCGCGCACTGTCGGACGTAAATCTCACAATCGGCGACGGCGACGGGCTGCTGGTTCTGGGCGGCAACGGTTCCGGTAAATCGACTCTGGCCTGGATCATGGCGGGCTTGATCGCACCGAGCAAGGGAACCGCAGTCTTCGACGGCAAACCCGTCTCACGCCAACTCGGCACCGTCGGTCTCACGTTCCAGCATTCGCGACTGCAGCTGCAACGCCGAACCGTCGCCGAAGACATCGAGGCCGCCGGAGGTCCGGAGATCGGATCGGTGCAAGTCTCGTGGGCGCTCGACGCCGTCGGACTCGACCGTCACATCGCCGGCCGCAGCATCGACGAGTTGAGCGGCGGACAGATGCGACGCGTCGTCCTGGCCGGTCTCCTCGTGCGCCAACCGCGGGTACTCATCCTCGACGAACCGTTGGCCGGTCTCGATCCACCCGGTCGACACGAAATCCTGAACGTACTCAGGTGGATTCGTCGGAACGGAACCGCAGTAGTCGTCATCTCCCACGATGTCGACGGCATGGACGCCGTGTGCAGCAGAACAATTCGACTGTCGGAGGGTCGCATCCTCGACCCTGCCGCCAGCAGCGCCTTGGAAGGATCGACGACGTGACAACACTTCTGCGCGAAGTCCCGACTTCATCGCCGATCCACCGATTGTGGGCCGGAACGAAGATCGTTGCCGTCGTTCTCGTCAGCATCATAGTCGTGACCGCTCCGTCCTGGCCGGCGATCGGCGTCGTACTCGGATTGTTGTTGCTGACCGCGGTGATCGGACGCATCCCCCCGACTGCAGTTCCGCGACCTCCGTGGTGGTTGTGGGCGCTGATCCTGCTCGGCGCGTTGATCAATCTTCCGATCGGCCTCGACGCAGTCTTCATCTACCTGCAAGCTGTGACGTTCGGTCTTGTATTGCTCTGCGTCTCACTGATGTTGGCATGGACCACGTCGATGAGCGATGTGGCGCCGGCACTGGCAACGCTCGGTAGACCGCTGCGATTCCTCAAGATCCCGGTCGACGAGTGGGCGATCGCGACGGCCCTCTGCATTCGTTCACTTCCGCTCTTGATCGACGAGATGCTCACCCTGGTGGCGGCGCGACGACTACGCCCGAAAGCTGTGGTGAACAGCGCTGCCGACAATTCGATAGTCGATCTGATCACCACGACCATGTCGGTGGCAATTCGGCGCTCTGCCGAGATGGGTGAAGCGATCTCCGCTCGCGGGGGCACCGGTTTGATCGCGGCGTACCCCAAGCGCCCTCAGCTCGCCGACCTGTTCGCGCTGATCGTCGTCATCGCCGCGTGCGTCAGCGCGGTTGTTTTGACTCTGGTTCTGCGCTGATCGGATCACCGCTGACAGAATTTCCCTGGGCGATGATCGCAGAACCCATCCAGCGCCGTAGGTATCGCCGCAGTTCCTCGTCGCTCCGCTTCGGGTCGCCGGGCGCGAGGAAAAACGACTGCATCGTCCGCAGGACGTATTCGACCAGTTCCTGAAGTGATGCGTCGTCGTATCCGAAACGCACCCAGTCCACGTCGAAGCGGGTGATCATCGCCATTCCGAAGGCCTGCGCCTCCTGAGAGGTCAGACCTTCGGGATGAAGACTCGAATTCGTGCTGGTGAGCAGAATGCCGAGATGCGGCGTTCGGTGGACCTGGGTCAGGGTGTAGACGACACCCTCGGTCATCGCCTCGACGGGATCTTCGATGCCGCTCACGTGTGTGGTGAGCCGATCGAGGTAGCCGTCGACCGACGCGATTGCAGCTGCCCGCATCAGAGCGTCAGCGCTGGGGAAGTATCGATACACGGTCTGCCGGATCACGCCCAGTGACTCGGCGACGTCGCCGATGCTGATTTCCGAACTCGTCCGTCCGATCAACTCGACCGCGGCCTCGACAATGCGACGAGACGCATCTTCGTCACTGTCCGGTGGATTGCCGCCCCACCCACGCCTTCGTGCCACTGCCCACTTCCTCGCTCGAACGAGGCTCGAACCATGTCTTTGCGCTCGAAGTCCAAGAGCCACAGGCTAACACAGGCAGGTTTTGCATCTGCGCCCCTCGAATTCACTCCCCTCGCCGAAAGTGAACATACAACTGCACACCAATATGTATGATTACCGCCACACGTGGCTTCGAGTGCCAGAGCGGCCACCTGACCAGCCCCTCCGAAAGACGAGGTTCGACAAGTGACCAACCTTCAACCCCGAAAAATGGACTTCGGATTCGAGGATCAGGACGTTCCCTTCCTGTGGAACCCGGAGAATCCGGCCTGGTCGAGCATGTCCAACGCGGTCTCGTTCCTGGCCATCGGTTTCGAGAAGATGATCGTGAAGATGATCATGCAGACCAAGTCGCGGATCAGCGATCCTGAAGTGGCCGAGGAAGCCGTGGCGTTCATGCGTCAGGAAGGCCATCACTCGACCGCGCACCGCCAGCATGTGAAGGCTCTGATCAGGCGCTACCCCGGACTACAGAACACGCTCGACGCTGTGATCGGTGAATTCGATCTACTGACCGAGGCGACCTCGCTGAACTACCGGCTTGCATACACCGCGGACCTGGAGGCGACCTTCACTCCGGTGTTCAAGCTGATGCTCGACAACGAGGCGACCTTGTTCCGCCCGGGAGACGACCGCGTCGCGTCGCTGTTCATCTGGCACTTCGTCGAGGAGGTCGAGCATCGCAGCTCGGCTCTGATCATCTTCAATTCCGTTGTCGGAAGCGAGCTTTACCGGATGCGGATGGCACCGTCGATCTTCGCGCACGTGATGAAGGTGATTCGTATCGCCTGCGCAGGCTTCAACCAGCACGTTCCGCTCTCCGAGCGGCAAGTCGACTCACTGTCGATGTTCGCCACCCACCGCACCAAGCAGAAGATTCTGACGTCGTTCGCTCCGTATCTGACCAAGGGCACGATGCCTCGCGCCTTCGATCACCTTCAACTCGGAGAACAACTCGTTGCACTCGGCGGTGTCTTCCGCAGCCAGATGCCCAATCACAACCCGGACCACGAGAAACTCCCCGCACTCGCCGACCAGTGGTTCAAGCGTTACGACGACGGCTACGACTGCACACGCTGGTACACCGCCGAATCTCAGGCACAAGCCGAGTCGATCACGTCAGGGGCCAACTGATGGCAGAACACTGCTCCCCCACGTTTTCCCAGCTCGCAACAGAACTCGGTTTCTCCTGTCAGGAAGCAGGTGGACTCGTCGAGTTCCGTAACCCGGCGGCGCTGGAGAACTGGACCCTGCCCGTCCTCGAATGGACCATCATCGTCGGCTCGGTGCTCGCACTGGTCCTGGCGATCGTGCGGTTGCGCCGCAACGGCGACCCCACCAATCTGGTTCTCTGGTTCGGCGCCACCGCCTACCTGTTCATCATCGAGCCTCCGCTGTACTTCCCGGCGGCGTTCGGCATCGAAGAACAAGTGGACACGATGTTCGCGCACAACGTGTTCACCGTCGACTTCATGTGGGGTCGACTGCCGCTGTACATCGTTGCCATCTATCCACTGATGGCGACGTTGGCCTTCGAAATAGTCAGAATGCTCGGCGTTTTCCGCAGATACGGTCCACTACTGGGCGCTGTCTGCGTCGGCTTCGTCCACCATGCGTTCTACGAAATCTTCGACCACCTGGGGCCCCAGTTGCGGTGGTGGGAGTGGTCGACGTCGAACCCGATCAACCAACCCATGTTCGACGCGGTTCCACTTCCCAGCGTGGTCGTCTTCGCCGCGCTGTGGCCGATGTCGTTGGCATTCTGCGTCCAGTACTTCGTCGGACGGCACGTCGATGCCGGCAAGCACTTCTCCGGACTTCAATTGGTATGGCGCACCATCGTGATCGGCCTGCTGGCCTCGCTGGGTACGTTCATTCTCCCGCTCCCGGCGACGGTCTTCGGTATAGGAAGCGACACTGTCCGCGGGTTCCTCTACGCCGCTGAACTTGCAGTCCTCACAGTGGTCGCGATCGTGGTTCTCGTCCGCCAATGGACGCACCTGCGCTCGGCAGATTCGAACACTCCTGCACACACCAACAGGTTCGTGCAGATCTACAGCGTGGTGTACCTGGTTGTCATGGCCGTCCTGTGGGCGAGTGCGCTTCCCGACTTCTTCGACGCGGTCGACGGTTCCACCAGCGCTGGAGATCCCATCGGGAACCTCTGGTACACAGTGGCGTGCTTCGTCATCGCAATCCTGTGCGTGAGCGCAACTTTCACCATTCCGAAGCGGAACTCCGGGACGGCCGACGCCGAGCTCCTCGGGGCAAACTCAGCGACTCCGGCTACCTAGGCGACCGGGACGAGACCGCTCGGGTCTCGTCCCGGTTTCTCGGTTTCACGGGACGCGGTGAGTCCACTCTTCGGTTCTGAACTTCGTGTCCACCAGCTTGCGCGCCTGCTCCAACTCCGAGTCCGTGTAATCGCTGTCGTGGGTGTCGTATTGACCTCGAAAGTGCTGCGCAAACGACTCCAGGATTGCTGCACGCGTCATTCCGGTCTGCGAACGCAGCGGATCGACGCGCTTGGCCGCACTCTTGGTTCCCTTGTCCGACATCTTCTCTCGTCCGATTCGCAACACCTGCGTCATCTTCTCAGCGTCGATGTCGTAGGCCATGGTCACGTGATGGAGCACAGTGCCGGACGCGAATCGCTTCTGAGCGGCGCCGGCGATCTTGCCCTTGTCCGAGGCGATATCGTTGAGCGGCACATACCGAGCGTTGATACCGACCTCGGCAAGCGCTCCCATGACCCACTGATCGAGAAACGCGTAGGACTGCTCGAAACTCAAACCCTCGACCAATGACGCCGGTACTGCCAACGAGTACGTGATGCAGTTGCCCGGTTCCATGAACATCGCGCCGCCACCGGAGATTCGGCGCACCACCCCGATGCCGTACCGCGCAGCCGCCTCGGAGTCGACCTCGTTACGCACGGACTGGAACGATCCGATCACGACCAAGGGCGAGTCCCAGTCCCAGAAACGCAATGTCGGCGGACGCTCACCCGATGCGACCTCACGCGCGATGACCTCGTCCAGCGCGACGTGCATCGCGGGATCGAGAACCACCGGCGGGATGAGGTCGAAGGTGTGATCCGCCCAGCTCGTGGCGTGGCCGAGTGCGCGCCGGATCGCGATGCCGACCGACTGCGGCGTGAAGCCGATCATCGAGACGGACTCGTCGAGCGCAGTGGATATGGCATGCGCCAACTGTTCTGCATCCGAGTCGGCGGGCATTCCGCGCAACGCCGCGTTGATGTCGTCGAGCGCGCTGTCGGGCTCGAGGAAGAAGTCCCCCGAGACTGCGACTTCGGACAGCCGACCGTCCGCCACCTCGACGTCGACCGCGACCAGTTTTCCACCAGGAACCTTGTACTCTCCACGCATCCGTCCAGCCTATCCCTGCGGGATTCTCTGCGGTGAGCGCCGTCGAAGATCACACCCCGCGCGCAGTGCGCATCTGTTCGGAAGGCAGGGCGATCAAGTAACCACACCTGTAAGTCGCTGCGGGGCTGCACAATCGCGCGGACGGGACCGCACGTGTCGACCCCTGGCAATTTGGCCGAGCAACGGCCCTGCTTCTGCCGACAGGCGAGATGATCTCTGTGGTGGGAGGATTGCCGCAACGAGCCAACTCCCTGGCGAGCCACAACGGAGGTAGACATGAAGGTCCCGGCGTTCCACTCGACGGTTCCTTCGGATCTCGACGTCTATCACGACAACGAAAGCTGCATTTTGGCCGCGCGCATCGCAGTGTCCCATCGTGCGCCCGGAGTCGACGGCCGACCGTGGTGCACTGCGTGTGCGTCTTTGGACTGACGAGCGACCACCAGCTCACTCACACCCACGTCGCCGATTCGGGGACAACCCCGTTGGCCCGAGCATTCGCATCGATGACAGCGCGGAGCCACACTGTCAGACCGGTCTCGACCTGCTCGTAGAACGCGGTGAATCCCGGATCGGCCACGTACATCCGTCCCAGACACACCTGCATCGAATGTGTGCAGTCGAAGTAAACCCCGATCGACGCTCGGTGCCGTTCTGCCAGCAAATTCGCCTCGGCGCTTCCCGGTTCGACACCGGATCGGCAGGCCAGCGCCAGATTTTCGTTGAGCGTCTCGACGCAGTCGGCGATCTTCTGCCAATCCTCAGCGGTCCTACCCGCCGACCGTTCCGCGTGCTGCGCCCACTGCGCACTGTCACCCCAACGCTCGTGCGCCTCAGGTCCCCATGACGGCTGCCAGTGTCGGCCGAAGATCGAGACCTGCTCGTGTGCCGGCAACAGCACACCCGACTTCCTGGCATCGATGATGCGATCCAAGGACTCGCCCAGTTCCTCCAAGTCGGCTATCCGTTGCCGCAACTCGGCGCGCTGCCCACGCAGCGTCTCGTCCACGTGGGCTGCGGGCGCATCGAGCAATATCCTGATCTCGTCGAGCGACAAACCCACGTCACGGTAGACAAGCACCCGGCCGATGCGGCCGAGGTCCGCGTCGGTGTACTGCCGGTAGCCCCCGTCACTGCGCCCGGACGGACGCACCAAACCGATTGCGTCCCAATGATGGAGGGTACGTACGGTTATGCCTAGTCGTGATGCGGCAGCACCGACAGTGAGAGCACTGTCTGCCTCGTCTCCGAAGAGTTGGTCCGTCACGTGATCCAGTCTGACAGACGCGGTTCGGGAGGCCACAGCGTCAGACCTCGGTTCAGTCGTCGGGTCCGTCAATTCCCATCCCTCGCAGATGCTCGGCCTCGGCACTGTTCGGGTCGTACGGACGAGCGGCCGTCATGATCACGCGCGCGTTCTCCGGTGTCACAATCTCCAACTCCAGTGAATTCCACGGCTTCAGATGTGGACCGCTGGTGCATCCGGGCCGCAATTCCTCACACGCCTGTGCTATCTGGTCCATCTGACTCAGCACACACGCAAAGCTCACACTGACGGACGGTGGTGAATCTGCACATTCGCCGGGCACGAGCAGAACGTCTTGAAATGCCCAGCGTCGCAGGTGCGTCAGTCGATCCGGTACCGAAAAGAGGTCGAAGAAACCGAGCCCACGGATCCAGAAGTCGGCAGATTCGGCCAGATCCGATGTCGGAACCGACACGAACATGGGCATTCCGTAGAGACCTCGGAACTGTTCCGGAGGCACGGCGTCTATAGCGGGGACAGGGACGGGGCTGATGTCGAATGCTGGGTAAGTATCGGTCATGAAGTCATCGTGAGCCCTCACGCTACGTCAGGGTCAAATCGTGTGAAATCCGATCGAACCAGATTGCGCGATCACACCGAGCGTGCGAATGCGCCGTCGTCTGCGAATACCCGTTGGGCAAAGCGTTCGCCGATGAGACGGTGCGTCGCAGCGTCCGGATGGAGCTGATCGGGAAGCGGCAACTCTTCGTTCTCGGCCGCACCATAGAGATCGCACCCGTCGACGTAATGCAGATTGGGATCATCCGCCGATCGCTGGGTTACGATGCGCGCCAACTCTTCCCGAATAGAGCGCAGCGTCAGCTTTCCGGCTGCGCGCTCGGCGGGATCGCCGGTAGCAACGAATCGCATTTCGCCTCTGGCAAGCGCGTCGAAATCGAATGCACCAGGTCCAGGCGTGTCTTCGTGAATCGGGCAATAGACAGGCGAGACGACCAGCAGTGGAGCCACTGGATGACCGTCGCGGACCGTGTCGAGGAAGCCGTGCATTGCCGACGTGAAGGCCCGCAGGCGCATCACGTCGGAGTTGACCAGATTGATGCCCATCTTGATGCTGATGAGGTCGGCAGGAGTGTCTCGCATAGCGCGGGCGACGTACTGGTCCAGCAGAGCGCTGCCGCTGAACCCGAGGTTGATCAGATCCACGCCGCCGAGGGAGGCTGCGAGAGCAGGCCAAGTGCGGGAGGGACTTTCAGCGCCGGAGCCTTGACTGATCGAGCTTCCGTGATGGAGCCACACATCACGCTTCGTGCCGACTGCGAGTTCGAGCGGGGCGTCGGTTCGCAATGCGACAAGTTCGGTGGTTTCGTTGTGCGGCAACCAGATCTCGACGGTCTTGGATCGCGCGGGCAAGTCCGCGAAGCGGATGGTGCTGACGGGTCCGGATTGTCTCTGAGCGGTACCGGTCGCCATGTCGATCGTCACCGTGTTGCCACCCTCAGCGATTGCGTGCCCGGTTGGTTCGCCGTCGACGATCAGGTCGTACACCCCTTGCGGCCTCGGCGGAGCACCGATGTAGATCATTTTCGTGGGCAGAGTGTCGAGTTCGATGGCCGTAGCGCTGGTTCGGAACACCAGCCGCACTCCGGACGGTTGTGATTGCGCCATTGCCATCTGCCCGTCAGCGAATTGCGTGCGAGCTCTGGCAGGCAGACGGTGTGTCAGCACACCGCGTTCGGTCCGCTCGAGCTCGAGGGCTCCGCGCACGATTTCCTCGGAAATTGCGGTAGTAATCCAGCTGCTCTGGCTGTTCATCTCATTCACCTGTAGATAAGTTGCGAAGGTTTTAACTACAGCACACAGTAATTTGCCTATACTATTTAGGCAAGCGGTTTCACTTCTCGACGAACAGGACCAACGGACATGCCTCGCGCAGGACTGACACCCGAACGCCTCGCCGTGGCGGGCGCCGAATTGGCCGACGAGGTGGGCTTCGAGCAGGTGACCGTATCGGCGGTCGCCAGAGCGTTCGACGTCAAGGTCGCAAGCCTGTACTCCCACGTGAAGAGTTCGAACGACCTCAAAACCAGAATCGCGCTGCTTGCCTTGGAAGAGATGGCCGACCAGGCTGCCGACGCCGTGGCCGGTCGGTCCGGCCGCGACGCCTTGACCGCCTTCGCGAACGTGTACCGCAACTACGCGAGGTCACACCCTGGTCGGTACGCCGCGTCACAGATGCGCCTCACCCCGGAGACCGCGGCCGCGAGCGCGGGTTTCAGACACTCGCAGATGATGCGATCGATTCTGCGCGGGTACAACCTCACCGATCTCGATCAGACCCACGCAGTTCGGTTGCTCGGCAGCGTTTTTCATGGGTACGCCAGCCTCGAGTTGGGTGGATCGTTCAGCCACAGTGCACCGGACAGCGCCGAAAGCTGGGCAAGAACCCTCGAGGCTCTCGATTCGATGCTGACCAATTGGCCAGCGTCGAGTCCATGACCAGGCGTGATTCTTGCGCGCCAAGTTCTTGCGCCACTTGGTGATCGCACACGGCCAAGAAACCTCGGGCCCACCCCAGGAGCGGCGCCACACAATCGCGCGCTCCCGCAACCACAGGTCGCACTGGGACAGAAGAAGGTCCGAGTAGGCAAGAAGCCGGGCGTGGAGCTCCGCTTAGAGGAGAAGCTTGGCGCGCAGAGAGTCGACAGTGCCCTGGTCGACGCCGAGGCCCTCCCGTACGTAAGTATCCATACCGCCGTAGAGCCGGTCCACCTGTGCATACGCCGCATCGAGCCACGACAGGTCCACCGCGTCGTCCCGGCCCAGGTACGTGTTCGACGCCATGAAATCGGCACTGATGAACTCACGCGGGACACCCAGAATGGTCAGCAGGATCGCGGTACCCCAACCGGTGCGGTCCTTCCCTGCACTGCAGTGGTAGACGGTTGCGCCGTCGGAGTTGTTCGCGATCGCAGTCAGCAGGTCACGGAAGGCGACATCGGAACCACGGTAGTTGACCATGAACGGGTAGCCGATGCTTTGGCCGATGTTCGAGGTTCCCTTGACTGCGCCGTCGATCAACGCGCGACCGAGGGTCAAGGGAACGAACTCGTGGAACGCGATGCCGTGTTCGATACTGACGACGTCGGCGACCTGGTAGGTGACCCCGGCGGGGATCCGATCGGGATCCTCCGCACGTTCGGAGGCGTTGCGCAGGTCGACGTCGAGGGTCAGGTTCGCGGCGGTGAGTTTTGCCAGATCAGTCTCATTGAGCGAGCTGAGCTTGTTGGAACGGAACACCAGGCCTGTCCGGACGGTCCTGCCATCGGTAGTCCGATACCCGCCGATGTCGCGGAAGTTCCGCGCCTCGTCGAGCCTGATCTCGGCCGCGGACGGCGGTGGGATCTCCGGCAGCGGCGGTTGCTCCCCGGACGATCCGAACTGACTCGAACCCAATTGCAGGTCGCCGCTCGAGGCGGAGGCGAGTGTGGGGCCTGTCAGGGCCGCACCCATGGCGACCAGCGCAGCGAGGGCGATTCCGAAAGGGCGCGCCCCTCGGCGGCGCGTGTAGACAGTTGTCACCTTCATCCTCTCATTCGCTGTGCGGGATACCCCGCGCCCCGCAAACTCCCGTGCGAGATTACAAGGGTGGCACGCTCCTCGTCCCGACTTTGCTCCAGAAACCGGACATGTGTTCAGGTGCCCGGCCAGCCGCCATCCTGCAGGAAGAAACTCTTGCCCGTCACTGCGTCGCCATCGACCACGCCGGGCCCGTTCGAACGACAGACCGCGGCCGCGGCGGCAGCCGTAACTGCACAGCGCCGAACAACTTCACTGTCGAGCAACTGCACGAATCTCCACCTCGAGCTGGTAACCGTTGGGACGAAATCAATCTCATGCGCTACCTGCCGTCGACCATGACCAGTGCAGGCTGAGGAATGTCGGACGAAGCGTCTGCGAGAGCAGCAAGAGTGCCGTCGAGCGCGACAAGGTCCGCACGACGACCCGGCGCCAAGATCCCCACCCGTCCTTCGTCATGGACCAAGTACGCACTGTCCACAGTCATGGCCTGCACTGCACGCTGCACTCCGATCCGTTGGTGGGCGCCAAGCACGGCACCGCCCATGGTCAGCCGATTCACAGCAGTCCTAATCGTCTGGAGGGGATCCATCGGCGTTATCGGGCAATCCGAGTGCAGCCCAAATTTCAAGCCGATGTCATCGGCGCACGCCAGCGGGTCCAGGTTGCCGGCTCTCTCAGGACCGAGGAAACGGTCACGGTGACGATCGCCCCAATGAAAAACATGGTTGACGAAAAAGCTCACCCCGATCTCGGCATCACGTATCACCTCGAGATCCGCAGGCCTACTCACCTGGCAGTGCTCGATACGGTGCCGCGCTCGACGTCCGTCACTGCGGTGCGCACTGCGCAGCGCCGCGATGGCGGCGGCTACAGCCGCATCGCCGTTGGCGTGCACCGCGACCTGACCTCCCTCGCGGTGCACCTGGAGAACCATGTCGTCGAGTTGCTCCTGCGGATAGAGCAGATCACCGTGATGGTTCGGGCTGCAGGTATACGGAGTTCGCAAGGCTGCAGACAATCCTTGAATGGACCCATCCGCCCAGAATTTGGCGCCGGCCAGGCGGAAGCGTGACCCTGGGGCCGGTGCAGCCGTGAAAGCGATGTTCCTTTCCTCCAGTTCTGCGATCGCGAGATCACCCCGAAGGAAGCCAACCGTGTGCACGGGCATCTCGCCCATGGTGTCCAGGGCACGATAGGCGGCCAACTCCTGCATGCCCGCCGACAGGCCGACCCCTAAATCGTGGACGGTCGTGATTCCTCGCGAACGCGCCAGTGTCAAGCTACGCAGCAACGCGGTCTGCACCTCTGCCTGTGTCAGGTCTGGTATCGCGCCGCTCAACCGTGCCACGGCGTCGATTTCCCAGGCCATCCCTGTGAGCCTCCCGTCCGCCCCACGCGGAAACTGCGAGTCCCCGGGATCCACCGTCGATTCGTCGATGCCTGCAGTTGCAAGCGCAACAGTGTTTGCCACCGCAAAGTGCCCCGAGATGTGCAGAACGATGATCGGGCGGTCGGTGCAGACTGCGTCGAGGTCATCGCGTGTGAGATGGCGACCTTCTCGAAGTTGTGTGTCGTCGTACCCCCATCCACGTATCCAGCCGTGAGTGGGAGTGGAGTTCCGCAGAGCCCCTTGGATATCCGTGATCGAGGCGCACGGTGGCGTCCGGCAATCGGCCCATCCGTCAGTCAAGCCGGAGTAGGTCGGGTGAATGTGTGACTCGATCAGCCCCGGGATCACAGTAGCGCCGGCGAGATCGAGCCGACGAGTTTCCGGTCCGGCGTACTCCCCCATGTCCTTTCGACTTCCGGTGGCGACAACCAGGCCTCCATCGAGGACGAGCGCCTCAACCTGGGGTGACGCTGCGTCTTGGGTGAGGATTGCATCTGCGGTGAGTAGTGTCCGAGTCATCGGATATCCGCCTTCGTGGTCGGGGCTGCGGGGCAAGGCACTGGTGCCGATCGATTTTCTGCACGGAGGCCCGAAACCGCTTCGACAGGAGGCCACATCACTCGGGTGGCGGACACGAACAACACGTTCAGAACGAGCGCTGCGGCACCGATGTTCATGCCTTTGTCCGCCAACCACATCGATACCGTGCCGTGTGTGTCGAGGTACAGCCAGAGCACCAGCACGTCGCCGAGCACCACGCCCATCGCGAGCGCTGCCGGTCGCAGCTTCCATCCGAAGATCATCGTCGCGAACACCACCACGGCCTGGGTCACCCCGTAATACGCGGTATTCACCAGCGTCAGCAGCAATTGGGGTGCGGCGAGGGTGAGGATCAGCGACAGGCCGAGGTAGGCGACGATGACCCCGCGCACCCACACTCTCTGACGTGATTCGGGTATTCCAGGAACGATGTTTCGCGAGACGATCGAGCCGATTCCCAGCGCCGAGCCACACAGAACAACGATCGCGCACAGTGCCGCACCACCCGCCACCACTCCGGTCAGCCAGTCCGGGAGCACGAGACGGGACAGTTGCAGGAGCACCTCATTGGACTCTGCGCCCTCGAGCTTGTTGGGCAGCAATGAAATTGCGCCGAAGGCAGCAGCGACGAGGAAGGGATACATGAGCATGTACAGCGGGTTGAATCGGGCGACTCGCTTGAGGGTTGCCTCGGACTTCGCCGATAGCACCGCTTGCACGATGAAGGGGAAAACGAAAAAACCGAGTGACTGGAACACAATTGTGGTGAGAACGAAGGTCAGCGACGAACCGGTGACGGTGGATTGCGAGGCCTGCCCGGCCCCATGGGATGCCGCATCGGCAAAGAGCTTCGTGATACCGCCCGATTTGGCCGTGGCGGCCAGTCCGATCAGGATCGCTCCCAACAGCAGAGCTGCGTCCTTGACGTAAGACACGAACGCCGGTGCACGCACACCCGAAAGCAGGAGGAAGAGCAGAGCAAGCGCAGCGCCGACGAAAACCGCCACCGTCGGGTTGATGGTGATGCCAAGTCCGCTCAGTGCGACCTGGAGGCCGGCAAGCTGCAACTGCCCCCAGGGAATGAGGAAGACTACCGAGGCAATCGCGATTGTCAGTTCCAACCCGCGCGACCGAAAGTGCCGCCCTGCCACATCGGGCAGCGTCATCGCGTTATACCGCTTGCCTGCCCGCCAGAGATAGGGCGCAAAGAAGTATCCGATCGGGTAGGCAAGCAAGATGTATCCGATGAACCAGACGCCGTAGCTTGCCCCGTGGGCGTACACACCCCCGGGAAATCCAATGAGCGTGCCGATGCTGTAGGCCTCACCTGCTCCCAGGATGAAAACCAGCACGGGACCGAAAGACCGCCCGCCCACTAGGTAGTCGGAGATCTCTTTTTTGCTTCCACGGCGTGAAAGCACTCCGGCGCCGAGCGCGAGGAGTAGCACGAGCGTAAATGTTGCAGCGATCATGTCGGATCCCCGATCTCGGTCTTGGCCTGAGCCAGTTCGTTTCGTTCCGCTTCCTCGAAGTCCTTGCGGTCAAAGAACTTCCATGCCATGTGGAGACACAACGAGGTCAGCGGCATCCACAGGAAAAGCCACGCGAACAAAATGGGAAATCCGAGAACAGTCAGTTCGGATCCGGAGAGCGCAACTATCCCGCCCAGCACCCCGACGAACGGAACTCCGATTGCGAGCAAGGCACTCTTCGCCTCGTTGGACATGATTGTGGCTCCTTAGCCGTTGATCGATCCGGAGCAGATGAGGCGAGGGGCGTTTTGCCGTCGAATCGTCGTCCGGTCTAGCGTTGAGTGTGCCTCCCGTCACTATGGCGGGACCATGGGTGAACCCCGGAATCCACGACGCTCGTTCGTGAAATTCACGGGACGCAAGACCAAGCACGCACAAAGGAGTAACCCCGTGGACGTAACCGACGTCGAAGAAGAAGACACGATCCGACGGTTGTGTCGCGAGGTTTCCGACGAGCTCGAAGCGCTCACCGAGCGCGCGGTACAACAGATTCGCAGCGAACTCCCGGCCTACTCCGCGGTACCAGTGGCCGAGCAAGGCAACTACATCCGCAAACAGTTGTCCGCAATGCTGTGTGCCGTCGCCGAGAACGAAACGATCACCACAGAAGACACCGACCGAAACCGCGAACTCGGGCGCCGTCGCGCGATGCAAGGGCTCCCCCTCTCCGATGTCATCGAGACCTATCACATTGCATCTCGTGAGCTCTGGGACACGATGGTCCAGCGGTCCACGAAACCAACACACGAGCTGCTGCAAGCAGGCGGCAAACTCTGGGACCTCGTTCACGCCGCGACGAGCGCAGTCGCAGTCGGACACTCCGAGGCAACGCGCAGCGAGCAGGCCATCCGCGCCGGCGTTCGATACCGATTCTTCGAAACACTGCACAGTGCAACGGATATGGAACTGAGCAACGCCCGAGAGCTGGCACAAACCCTCGGATTCGATACACAGAAATCGTTCCAAGCACTGTCGGCCGTCGAGGACGAATGGTCAGAAGCACAAGTGGAACACCTGCAACGAACCCTGGATTCCGTGCATGTTGTCGCGCATTGCAGTCGACATGGCTCCCGAGTAATCGTGATGTGTCAGGGCGAACCAACCGAAGTCATCCACGCAATCATGCGAGATCATCCACGAACGTCACTAGGTATCGGGATGCCCCGGGTCGGGCTCGTCGGCGCAGCTCAAAGCATCACCGACGCCGAGCGCACATTGCAGTTGGCGACAGCGCCGGGCACGACGGTCAGTTTTGCCGACGAATGGCTCATCGCCACTCTTGCCACCCACCAGGACGAGCTGCTGCCGCTTCTACAGGCCGGGGCATCTGTGGCCGAAGAGCACTCACATCTGATGGACGCCGTCCGCGCCTTCGCGCGAAGCGGGTTCTCTGTCAGCGCCGCCGCCCGTGACATCCACCTACATGCGAACTCTGTCACCTATCGACTCGACCGCTGGCAGCATCTGACTGGATGGGATGCGCGAACCCTCGACGGCCTGATGAAATCCATGGTGAGCCTCGAATTGTTTCATCGTAAAACGCTCGCCAAGATCTGACACCGAACACAGTCCGCTTTTCCTCGGCACACTGAACCGCGCCCGTGCTTGTCACGCGGGGTCGGAGTCGAGTCGATTCCGAAGCCAAGCACCCATATCTAGCGCAGCACGCCGGGCAACAGGCGTTGGGTGGTTTGTAAATCCATGCGGGACATCAGGATAGAGACGCAAGTCGACGTCGTTTCCGGCCGCCGACAGTCGCGCCACCATGGCAAGGTTCTCTGCCAGGACCACGTCTTCTGATCCAACGACAACGAGGGTCGGCGGCAGGCCGCTGAGGTCGCCGAATGTCGGAGAAATATCCGGAAGAGTGCGATCATCGACATGGCCGACGTAGGCTTCGATGAAGTATTCGTCGCTGATGGTGCGGCCCGCGGGAGTCTGGGCACTGACGTCGTACGTGCCCGCTTCCAGCACCGCACCCGAAAATGCCTTGGCCAGACCTCGATCACGAAGGCGCAGCAACGTCGTCGTCACCAAGGTTGCTCCCGCCGACACGCCACCGATGGCGAGCCTGGTCGTCCCGAACCGTTCGGCAGCGACATCAAGCAGCCACAAGGCGACCGCCTCACAATCGTCCGGCGCTGCCGGCCAAGGGAATTCCGGTGCAAGCCGGTAATCGACGGTAACCACTACCACCCCGACCTCGTCGGCAAGTCTCATGCTTCGGGCGTCAGCGCTGGCCGCTGAACTCATGTAGAAACCCCCACCCGGAAGATACAGATAGACCCCGTTGACATCGCCGTCTTTCGGAGTGACTACGCGCACCGAAACGGATCGGCCCTCGATGTCGAGTGTGTGTTCAACAGCCCGGCTCGCCGTGGGATCAACCACCCTGGATGCTCGCACCACAAGCAGTTCTTGCAGGGAACTCGGACCGACACCGGCAGGCCGCGACGCATAGAACGCTCGCGTACTCGCCAAATCGTCACGAGGCATTTGTTCGATCAGATCAGTCAATGCAAGCTTCACCAGGGCTCCCTCGGGTCGAGACTTGTCGACAATGATGACACCTCCAGCAGGAGCACGTGTCCGACGTGTTCTCGGCAACGCGGGGCCGTGACAGGTATGAGCAAACCGCGCCGGAAAGAGGTCTTCTCACGCTAGCCTCGACTCGGAATTGGACGTTTGTCTAGAAAGGTCGATGGATGCGTGCGCTGTTGCTTGCCACCCTCGCAATCCTGGTCCTCCAGATTGCAACTCCGGCGGCGAACGCTGCACCACCGGATCCGGGCTGGACTCTCCCCCAACTGACCGTCGCAGATCGAACGATCAAGGACGTCGACGGACGAACGGTGTTGCTCCGCGGCGTGAACGCCAACGGTCTCAATGACTACGCAACCAACGGCACCGGTCTACCCACCGTTACGCCGCTGGGAAGAACGGACTTCGCGCAGATGGCAGCGCTGGGCTTCAACGTCGTCCGGCTCAACGTCGCGTGGTCCCTCCTGGAACCGACCCGCGGTGCATTCGACACTGCGTACGTCGACCGCGTTCGAGTAGCGGTCGAGGATGCAAAAGACCACGGCATCTACACCGTTCTCGACATGCATCAGGATGCATGGGGCCCGTACGTCGGCACTCCGAGCGACCAGTCGTGCCCGTCATTCATGCGGCCGGGAGTCGGCTGGGACGGCGCACCCGAGTGGGCAACCCTGACCGGCGGATGGACAACCTGCAACATCGGTGGGCTCAGGGAAGCCGCACCCGCGATCGCCCATGCCTTCCAGGCGTTCTACGACGACGAGCAAGGAATCCAGAGTCGCCTCGTCGCGACGTGGGCGCGGTTGGCTGCCGAGTTCAAAGACGAACCAGCTGTAGCCGGATACGACCTGTTGAACGAACCGAACCCCGGCCTGCGCGATCCATTCACGGCAGCTGATCAGATCGGGCAGTTCTACAAGCGGGCCACCGACGCCATCAGACAGGCCGAAGCAGGAGGATTTCCACACCTCGTGTTCTTCGAGCCCAGCGCGATCTGGTCGGCTTTCGGCCTCGACGCGCTGCCTCCACGCCATTACCTGACCGATCCCCTGGTGGTCTTCTCGCCCCATCTCTACAGCGAATCGATAACGGTCAGTAGCGAATTTCCCGGAATCGAAGACGGATTCAAGATCGCCGACCTCGCTGCCGCCTGGTACGACGCACCGTTGTGGACGGGTGAATGGGGTTGGTTCGGCGACGCCGACGAGCAGAGAGCAGACGTCGACCGCTTCGTCGATGCCACCGACAAGTACCGGATGGGCGGCGCGTGGTGGTCGTGGACACAAGCGTGCGGTGACCCCCACCCGGTTCGCGACGGCAATACCCACCAGCCACAGGGAAATCTGAATCGCATCGACTGCCCGTCCGGTGAATCACTCGGGCTCGTAGAGGGATTCGCCGCGCCACTCTCGCGAGCGTATCCGCGGGCAGCGCCCGGCACGCTGACGGAGGTATCGCGTGACGGGTTTGACGGGAGCGGCACCGGACGGGTCGAGGCCTGGTACCCCGGCACCGACCGGCCACAGCTCGAGACCACGAATCTCTCCGACGTCCGACTGTCCCCGATCGAGGGCGGATGGCAACTGATCGGTCACGCCGACGGCGACTACGCGGTCAAGCGCGCCTGATCGAACGATCATCCGGGAATCGCGCGTTCACACCACGCGAAAGAGCGGGTATCAGAAGATTCCGCCAATTCCCTTGCCGATCAGAACAACTCCGACGACCAAGATCAACACACTCATCACCGTGGTGTTGTTGTCCTCGAGCCAGACTTTGAGATTGGCCAATGGCTTTCGCAGGCGATCAGCAGCCACCAGGTATCCGATGACCGGGATCGCGACAGTTGAACTGGCGATGACCGTGAATACGAGAATCGAGGTGATCGCTCCGCTGGTCGCCAACGACGCCGAGCCGATCGACACTCCGGCCGCGATGCACATGAGCAGGTTCTTCGGGTTGATCGCGGCGAGCGCGAATCCAAGGCCCAATCCCTTGGCCGCGGTCATCTCGTCGACGGCTTGCATCCACTTCGGTGTTTCGTGCTCGACGCTTTGGTCGCGCCACTGCTTGACCCCGACGGCCAACAGGAGGACACCGAGAGCTAGTTTGATCCACGAAACCGTGGCGGACGGTCCGTCGTCTGACGTGCTGACGACACTGGACAAGATGACGAAAAGAACTGTAGCGATGAAGATTCCGAGTAACCAGCCCACCGCGAACCCGGCGCTGGTGCTACCCGCTCGCTTGGAGAGCAACATCAAGATGGTGGCGATGACGGCCACCGGCGACACGGCGACACCGACGGCCAACGGGAGAAGTTCTCCGACAACGGAACCCATGTCAAAACTCATTTCTGATTGCGGCAAGCAGGATAGGCGGTAGGCGAGAAAAGCCGCCCCTGTCCGCCACGACGGACAACAGAGCACAGCCGATACCGCTGCGCGACAATGCTGACACTGCGAGCGCCTGCGTAGTTGATGCCTCATTCGAAAGGGATGAGTGCCTGAACCGCAGGCCCCGATTCCCCACCGAAGATCGCGAAAAGACTTGGTCAACGGTGTGTCGGCTGCGCTCGCAGCAGAGCGCAGCCGACATCATCGAGGAGGATCACCAGACACAATCTCGAGTAGTGACCTCACGCGTAAAGACGGGTTACTTCGCGCAGCCACTGCCCTCGAACGCGAGCTTGGACGTATATTGCCCGTCCGGCAGATACTCTCCCATCACTGCCTTCTCGTCACCGGGCGTCTTGGTGTCGTGTGCAGCGTGGCTGAAGTCCTTGGCCGGCAGCATGTTCCGCATGATCAAGAGGGAATCGTCGGGGTGCCCTGCGCCGTCACCGGCCGGCGAGAGCGAAAGCCATGACACCCCACATTCCTTCGTAGCGTTTGCGGGTCGGTCTTCAGGGAGCGACGCGACAATCGTGTAGCGACCATCCGCATCAGTGGCCATCTGCTCGTCGAACAGACACGTCGCTACCTTCGTCGTTGCCAGCGATTCATTGCTGCACATCGACCAGAACCGCATGTCGACTGCGCTGTCGAGATTCTTTGCGCCGCCTGTCGTCTTCGGAGTCCTCGGCAACTCTCCCCGAAGTACTAGAACTTCGCCGAACCCACGGTTGACTTCAGCGGTGACGTAGCTGTTGTCGATGTTGGAGTACTGCCCGCCCACCCGCTGGGGTGTGCCATCGCATTTGCCGAGATAGGTACAGCCGAGCGTGAACTCGGCGCTGTAGTACGCCCGCCAGACTGGTGTCTGCTCGGAAGGGAATGTCGCAGGCTTGCCCGGTTGGTCACGCAATGCCTTGTACGTGTCCAGCGGCAGCGAAGCCGGCTTCAAGATTCCGTTGTCCGCACCGACCGCTGAACACAGATCCTGCCCGCGCAACACCTGACCACCGGAAAGGTGCAGCTCTGGCTCCGGCAGTCCAACGCCGCCGGTGAGATCACGCCCGTTGTCCGGCAGGTAGATGCGATAAAGCAGGCTTATCCGGTCCTGACCTGGCACACCGGCATACAAGGTGTTGGGTTTCGGCTCAGCAGGCGAGGCCTCGTTGAGGACGGAAGCCGTGTACGACCTGGCACTTTCGTTCGATCGATCGGCACCGGGAAGATAGGTATTGCGCGAGCCTGCGTCCGGAGCAGTCGAAATGTCATTGAGGACGGCGGTCGGCATCGCGGTTGCCGCGTTGTACGAGTTCAACGACTGATAGCGAGCATGCGCATACTGCCCTCGGATAACCAACTCGGCGTTCTCGGGGATTGTGAACTGCGCAGCCCAGTAAATCGCCGCAGTGTCAGGAAAGGCGTAGTTGAGCTGTGGGTCCGCGCGCTCGGGATTGATCGGCACGGACCAGAAGCAGGTCGACACCGGATGCTCGACGTCCGGTCCGCCGGATCCGAAATCGACAGAACCAGATTCGGATCCGCTAGCCGAACCGGTTCCTGATCCGGATCCGCTCGACGAACCGAAATCGACAGATCCGACCGCCGGCGCGGCAACCGCGGACCCAGCCCCGGCAAATACAGTGATCGCGCTCAGCGCCACCGCAGCTACGAGTGTTCTTGATGAATGCATCGCGCTCCTTGTTAGATAGCTGACAAACAGTGATAGAACGATCTAGAGCGAGTACTCCCGTCCAACGACGAGAGACCGTCACGAGGTCCGCACTCCGCACTACTACTTGGTGGGTTGAAAGTCGTTCGTCAGAGCGCGGCGAATCGCGTCGGTGTCCGACTGAGACCAGTTGTCGGGGTGCAGGATCCGCGCCCACATGTCCGCCGCCTCGGCACCGTAGTTGTGCCCGTGACCTGGCGGAACGTCCGCCGAGAAGACCATGTCGAGTGTCACCTGCCAGAATGTCACGAACGGTATCCACGTCATTCCCGGATCGACATCACGGCCGAGAGGCTCGGCAAGCCAGTCCGGCTTGTTCAGAAGCAGGTCGAAAGACCACCAGACAATTGGGTCGCTGGCGTGCTGCCAGTACACGACACGTGAGTCGTTCCACGGCGCATCCAGTTCGAGATCCTCCGGATAGGCAGCGAAACGAATCGACTGCCCGTCGTCGATCACCGGCACGGCTTCCCGTGAGCCGGAGTCACGACTGCTGGTGATCTCCTGCCATTGAGCGGTGAAGTTCGGAGTCCCCGACCACAACGCCCCATCCACCCGCGTCGCCATGTCCTGTGCTCCCGCGAACGCGGCCTGTCCCCCGTACGATCCGAGGCTCTCGCCGAAAACGACAAGCTTGGGGCGCTTGTCGAGCGGCAGATCGATCCACTTCGCATAGACAGAGTTGAACAGCGCCCGGCCTGCGGCCATCGGGGTTTCGCGATCGGCGATGAATGCCAAAGGGCTGGGAAGGAACGAGTACTGCATCGCCGCGATGGCGGTGTCGCCGCCCTGGACGTATTCGAAAGCGGACGCCACGTCGTCGTTCACCCAGCCGCGGCCGGTGGTGGTCACTACTGCCAGGACGGCACGGTCGAAGCCGCCGGTGCGCTCGAGTTCGTTGACGACCCGCTGCGCGACACCGTCGACGGAATCCGACGACTCACGGCCGGCGTACACGCGGATGGGTTGCTTCGCGTCCCGGCCGGTCAGCGCGGAAATCTGCACCGCAGACGGCCCGCTACCCATGAAGGTGCGACCCTCCTTGCCCAGCGAATCCCATGCCTCGGCAGACATGGGTGAACCACTGCGTTCGGCGATCAGAGGCTGGTCGATACCATCGGGCGTGTCGTTGTCCGCGCCGGAGAAACTCCAGTTCGCAAAAGCGATGAGCCCGTTGTAGAGGGCACCGTTGACGACGAAGATCGCCAACGCGAAGACGACGACCAAGCTCGCGACTTTCGCTGCTTCCTTGGGAACAAACCGCAGAGCAACGGCAGCGAGTCCTCTGGTGAGATGCCGCAGACCGCGACCCACCTCCAACAAGATCAACCACACCACCAGCGAAATCAGCAGCACCAGAAGATAGTTCGCCCGGTTCACGCGAGGCGCCTCGACCAGATCACGGACGATCTGCTGCCACCACGAACCCAAGATCAGAAAAAGAGGCACCAATATCACTGCCAGTACGGCGAGTACGGCCCAACCGATCCGCTTGGTCCGGTCCGACCATCTCGGTTCGACTCCGCATTTGCGGATCATCCACGCCACGCTCACACCGATGCCGTACCCGGTGGCGACGGAAATACCGGTTGCCACGCCCTGCAGGTACCACGCGCGCGGTAAGAGGGACGGGCTCATCGAGAGGACGAAAAACACCAGACCGAACGACAACCCGACCGAGTGCAGTGTCTTGCCGTAGCGCCGCACACCTTCCCACACACGTTTCATGCCCGAATCGTAAGTGCGCCAGAAAGATGAAATGCGCCTCTCATCCCTTTCGAATGAGGCGCGAACTACGTCGGTGGAAAGTGTTCGCTATTCCGCGTCATGCACCGAAAAGCTTCGACCCAACGGCAATCACGGGCGAACACCGGTGGTGCGTTGACAGATTTCACACACGCGATTCCGCGTACACTGTGTGGGGTCAATCCACTCAGCACGTACAAATTCGGCGCGATTCTCATGGCGGCAAAACGAGGAAACCTACCGATCGAACTGAGCAGTTTCGTCGGTCGCCGGTCCGAGGCCAAAGAAGTCCGACGCCTGCTGTCGGACTACCGGCTCGTGACCCTTACGGGCCTGGGTGGGGTCGGCAAAACCCGCTTGGCGCTCCGTGCCGCCGATGATTCCTCCCGTGCGTTCCCCGGGGGGCGTCTGGTTCGTCGACTTCAGCGAACTGCGGGAGCCGGCACTTCTCGATCAGACGATTCTTGCCGCACTCGGAGTACAAGACCGATCTACGCGGTCACCGCGATCGGTACTGATCGGCCGTCTCGTCGACGAACGTGTCCTGCTTGTTCTGGACAATTGCGAACACCTCATCGGCTGGGTGGCCGACACCGCCGCCGAACTCCTCCGGTACTGTGCCCGATTGGCACTTCTGGCGACCAGCCGAGAACCGCTCGACATTCCCGGCGAGATGGTATTACGGGTGCCGCCTCTGCGATTTCCCAACGAGGCGCCGTCGCCAACCGACACCCGTGATGGTGATGCGATGATGCTGTTCGAGCAGCGGGCACGTTCCTCCGTGACGGACTTCCGCATCACCAGCGAGAACAGCGCGGCTGTGGAGAAGATCGTCCGCCGGTTGGAAGGACTACCGCTGCCGATCGAGTTGGCGGCTGCCCGACTGAGGGCGATGTCGGTCGATCAGATCCTGCAAAAACTCGACGACCGCTTCCAACTGCTGACGCGGGGCAGCCGGAACGCTCCAGCGCGTCAACAGACGCTTGCACAGAGTATCGACTGGAGCTTCGATCTGTGTACGCCGCCGGAGAAGTCGTTGTGGGCGAACTCGAGCGTATTTGCGGGTAGCTTCGATCTCGGGTCCGTCGAAGGAATTCTCGCCGACGAAGCACAGAACGACGACTTGGGCGATCTCGTGATGTCCCTTGTCGACAAGTCGATCCTCATCCGTGAACAAAACGGCTCGTACGTCCGCTACCGCCTACTCGAGACTCTTCGCGACTACGGGCGTGAACTGGTGTCAGTCGACGAGTGGGTCTCGCTGCAGCGCAGGCACAGTGAGTGGTTCAGGCAACTCGTCTTCCGCGCCGGAGTCGACTGGACGGGGCCGCACCAAATCGACTGGATGACGCGGATCGACCGCGACTTACCCAACGTGCGCACCGCGTTGGAATTCGGTCTGACCGAACCCGACTCGGTCGAAGCCACATTGCGTACCGCAAGTGCTCTGCATGATTACTGGCTTGCACGTGGTCGATTCAACGAAGGTCGCTACTGGTTGGGTCGCGCCCTGGCCGAGGTGCCCGAACTGACCGAGGGCACTCTCGGTGACGCGGTAGTCGAGGCCGCCGCGACAGGCGCACTGCTGGCAGCCCTCCAACGAGATATCGCTTCGGCGACAAGCATTGCCGAAGAGGCTCGGCGACAGGCCGAGATGCAGCGGAACGACGACGGACGCATACTGGCGCGGTACACGCTCGGATTCGTCGCGGTCGCCGACGGCGATCTCGTGCGCGGCGCCGAGTACCTGGAGCAGGCTGTCGCAGCATTCCGGGCAAACGACGACATCGCCCGTCTGGTACCCGCGCTCTACTGGTTCGCCTTCGTCGTCGACGCACTCGGCGAAACCGACCGGGCTGCAAGTATTTACGAGGAGGAGTTGGCCCTCACCGAATCGCGCGGCGAAATCTTGTGGCGGTCGATGACGATGTCGGACTACGGATCCGCCCTGTGGCGTCATGGCAACCACGCTCGCGGTATCGAGCTACTCGAAGATTCTCTCCGATTGCTGCGAGGGCTGGGTAACCAGTTCGGATGTGCATGGTGCCTCGAGGAAATCGCGTGGACGCTTGTCGACCGGGACGCAAAGCTGGCAGCCACACTGATGGGAGCTGCCGACACGCTGTTCACCGCCACGGGCAGCCCGATGGACACCTTCAGGAGCATGGTCCCGTACCACGAAAACAGCGTGACCGAGGCTCGTAACCGGCTCGGAGACAGGGTGTTTCAAACAGCATTCGATCATGGACGAGCTCTGACTCTCGACGACGCAGCGGCCCGCGCGCTGAGAGAGCAACCGCCCGGTGGATCACCGAAATCGGCGGCCGACGAAGTGCTGACTCCGCGGGAGCAGCAGGTGGCCGAACTCGTCGCACAGGGCCTGACAAACCGAGCAATCGCGGACAAGCTGGTCATTTCTCAGCGCACTGTCGACGGCCACGTCGATCACATACTGAACAAACTGGGGTACGGCTCGCGCACCAGGATTGCGGCCTGGGTGCTCCAGCGCACAAACGACTTCCGCAACCCTTCGACCTCGTGACGGTCGGTGTCTTCGATCGATCGCGGCGCGGCGGGTAACCCGGCCGAATCCTGTCGCAAGAATCCGACCGTCGAAAGTTTTCTCAGCCTTCGTGATCAGCGAGAGTCCAGTGTCCCGCACCGCGCAGTTCGAGTTGTCGATTGTGAAAAACGTCGAGAGTGCTGCGATGCCCGACGCTGACAATGATGCTGTCGGGCAGTTCACGGCGAAGGATGTCGTAGAGCGTGTACTCGAGGCCTTCGTCGATTCCGGATGTCGCCTCGTCGAGAAATGCGGTTCGCGGTCGGATCAGGAGGACTCGGGCGAACGCCAACCGTTGTTGTTCGCCCGGCGACAGAATTCGAGTCCAATCAGCCGGCTCGTCGAGCCGACCGATCAAATGTGCGAGATGCACCTCGGCGAGCGCGTCGTGGAGCCTGCGGTCGTCGAAGTTCGAGCGCCCGGTGTTCGGCTGACCTGAGGGCAACTGGTCCGGATATACCAAACCCGCGCGCAGAGAACCCAATGGTAGGTATGGCCGTTGTGAGAGGAACAGGACGTCTCCGACCGGGGTGGTCACGGAACCGTTTGTGTACGGCCACAACTGCGCGATGCTGCGGAGCAGCGTGGTTTTGCCGCTACCCGACGGACCCTTCACCAGCAGTGCATCGCCGGGCCCCAGTGACATGTCGAGTTCGGAGATCAACGCCTCACCAACCGGCGTGCGCACGTCGAGTCCCCGAACAACCAAATGACTGCCAGCGGAGAACGCGTCGAGCACGGGAAGTGCGCGGGCACGACGATTGGCATCGGCGAGCCCGGTCAAACGGATCAGTGTGGCCCGGAAACTTGCAAAATCGGCATAGGACTCTCGAAAGAACGACAACGAATTGTGCACCTGGCCGAATGCTTGAGCAGTTTGCATCACGTCGCCGAAAGTGATCTGCCCGCTGAACAATCGAGATCCCTGGACCAGAAACGGAAACACCACCGCTGTCTGATCCACTGCCAGATTGAAGCCACTGAACTTGAGCGTCCGGAAGACGATCGCCCACATATTGCGGATCACTGCAGCAAAACGTAGTCCGAGCGTGCGTCGTTCGACGTTCTCTCCGCGATAGAAGGCGATGCTTTCGCCGTACTCCCGTAGTCGAACCAACGCGTACCGGAAGGTGGCGCCGAGTTTCTCGTTCAAGAAGTTCAGCATGATCAAAGGCCGGCCGATCCAGAATGCGAGTGCCGTGGTCACCAACACGTAGATGTAGACGAGAAAGATCATCGCTCGCGGAATCTCGGCACCGAAAACAGTCAACGGCCCGGACAGATCCCACAGGATCTTGGTGAAGCTGACGATCGACACCATTGCGGCGACGGCGCCCATGGACAACGTGCGGGACGACGTCGCGAATGCGGTGATGTCTGCCTGAATACGTTGGTCCGGATTGTCGACGGGGTTCTCCAGGAAGTTTCCGCGATAGTAGGCGCGGCCGTCGAGCCAATCGTCGGTCAATGTGTCATTGAGCCAACTGCGCCAATTGATATCGAGTGTTTGGCCCACCAGGTAGACGACGAGTGAGCTGGCGACGTGGACTGCGGCCAATATCGCGAACACTCGCAGGTAGTGCCAGAAAGCGGTTTCGTCGAGGTTCTGAATGGCGTCGTAGAAATCCTTGTACCAGTACGAGAACAACACCGTCACGCGGACACCGAATATCGTGAGCAGCAGCAGTAACGCGAGAATCGACAGCGGAATGACGGTGCGCCGGGGATCGAAGTAGGGCCAAGCCATTCGCCGAAACTGGTTGCCCCAGCGGGTATACCGAGCTAGCAGCAGCGCGGTGACGACGAGAACCGCTACCGTGATCGCATATGCCTCTGCCAACCACAGTGCGCTGTCCGTTACCGCGCTACCCCAATTCACCGTAGCCTCCGTCCTGGAGGGGAACTGACGATCAACTATCGGTCGACAGCATTCGGTTCGCGATCCGCAATCCCGAGTCTTCCGCGGCATCCAATGCACGTGATTGCTCTGCCGTTATCCTGTCGCACACCCAATCCCAGTGCATCGTCACCACAGCGCCGGGGACGGGCATCGCCGCAAGCGCGTTGCCCTCGACCCTCCACCGCACTCTCTGCGTTGCCGGTCGGCCGCGTGCGAGTTGCTCACCGTCGAACTCGAGCGGGGACGAAACCACCAATGCATGCTCCTCGCCGACGTCCTCGACCACTCCCCATCTGATCCGGCAGTTCTGGAGGACGGACAGTGGGACCGCACCGCGCTTCCGAAGAAGCTTGACCCACGGATACACCAGAAATACGTGAAAACTGTGGTGCGCGAGCGCGCGGTCCCGACCCCCGAGGACGGGGAGGAACCCGGTGTTCTCGCGTTCACCGAATGCCCCCCTCAAGTGCTGTAACAACTTCCCCGAATCGAGAGCGTCGAGGAGATCACCTCCCACCCAATAGGCTTCGATCACTCGCGAATCCAGGGGGTCGTCGATGCCCGCTCCTACAGCCAATGCCTCGAGGTACGGCCACGCACCGTCGAATTGACGAGCGTGATCACGGTCGCCGCTGCCCGAGTTGCCGCTGGCCAGACGAAGCAGCACTGAAGGATCGTCGGGTCCGCAGTAACCCAACTCGTTCGGCGGATACGCGTAGCGGGCAAACAATGCCGGCCCGTTCATACCGACGGCAGTCATCAGCAGATCCGAGGAAGTTGTTCACCTGCCGGCAAATCCACTACCCGATTGCCTCCCAATGCCGTACGCGCCACCACCATTGTGCGATGTTCGGCCACGCACTCCCCGATCACGGCGGCTCCCACACTCAGTGGATTGCCGTGCATCGCTTCCAGAACCAGGGCGGCATCTTCGCGTGGAACGAAAGCGATCAACTTGCCCTCGTTTGCGACGTACAACGGATCCAAGCCGAGTAGCCCACAGGCGTCGCGCACGTCAGCGGGAATCGGCAGATCTCGCTCCACCAGCGCAACCCCGATGTTCGACGCCTGAGCGATCTCGTTGAGGGTCGCGGCGACTCCGCCCCGCGTAGGGTCGCGCAGGACGTGGATGTCGACGCCGGTGGCAATCATGTCGGCCACCACGCCGTTCAGGGCCGCACAATCACTGCGCACTTCGGTCCCGAATTCGAGACCTTCGCGACAACTCATCACGGCCACGCCGTGAACGCCGATGTCGCCGCTGACGATCACGACGTCACCCACTTGTGCGCGAGTGGGGCTGATGTCCACCCCGTCTGCGACAATCCCGATTCCTGCGGTATTGATGAAGACTCCGTCGCCGTGACCGGCATCGACGACCTTGGTATCACCCGTCACCAGCCGAACGCCGGCAACGTGCGCGGCCTCACCGAGCGCCTTCGCGATTCCCGCGATGTCGGTCAGCGCCGTTCCTTCTTCCAGGATGAATGCCGTCGACATCACCAATGGCTGCGCTCCCGCCATCGCCAGGTCGTTCACCGTTCCGTTGACAGCGAGATCGCCGATCGTTCCGCCGGGAAACACCATGGGTTTGACGACATACGAGTCGGTCGAGAACGCGAGCCGCACCCCGCCGACGTCGAATACGGCCGAGTCACCGAGTTCTGCATCGGCAGCGCTTCCGAACGAGGGCAGGAACAGGTGCTCGATGAGCTCGGCGGACATCGCTCCTCCACCACCGTGCCCCATGACGATGTTCGGCGAATCACGCAGCGGCAGTGGGCAGACCCACGCCGACAAGTCCACGACAGCGGTCTCCTCAGCCGGCATGACCCGCCTCCTGAAGTTCCAGGCGCCGGTACAGGTAGTACGCGGCGCACGCCCCCTCGGACGACACCATCGTGGCACCGAGCGGATTCCGTGGAGTGCATTCCTTCCCGAAGGCACTGCACTCGTGTGGCTTGATCAAACCTTGCAACACTTCTCCGGAACGGCAGACGCTCGACTCGTCGGTATGGATATCGGTCACCGAAAAACGCTCTTCGGCATCAAAATACGCATACTTCGGTGCCAGCTGCCAACCGCTGTCCGGGATCGATCCGATGCCGCGCCACGTCCGGTCCGACACGGCGAACACATCCTCGAGCATCGCTTTCGCTGCGGTGTTGCCCTGCGCGGTGACGGCACGGGCGTAAGCATTTTCGACCTCGTATCGACCCGATTCCAACTGCAGCACCGTCTTTCTGATGCCCTCCAGCAGATCCAGCGGCTCGAATCCGGTGACGACGATCGGGACCTTGTACTTCTCGGCCAGCGCCGGGTACTCCGACGTTCCCATCACACTGCATACATGCCCGGCCGCCAGAAATGCCTGCACGCGGCACTCTGGCGAATCCATGATCGCGGCCATCGCCGGCGGGACCAGAACGTGCGAGACGAGTAGCGAGAAGTTCTCGATACCCAGGCGATTGGCCTGATAGACGGTCATGGCGTTGGCCGGCGCGGTGGTCTCGAATCCGATCCCGAAGAACACCACTTGCCGGCCCGGATTCTCCTTGGCAATAGTCAGTGCATCCAACGGTGAGTACACCACCCGCACGTCACCGCCGGCGCTCTTGATGCGGAACAGATCCGACGAACTCCCCGGAACTCGCAACATGTCCCCGAAGGAGCAGAAAATGACATCGGGTCTTGCCGCGATTTCGAGAGCTTTGTCGATGATCTCGAGCGGGGTGACACAGACCGGGCATCCGGGTCCGTGGATCATCTCGATCTGTTGGGGAAGTAATTGATCGATGCCGTGTCTGATGATCGAATGTGTCTGACCACCACACACTTCCATGATCGCCCATCGCCGTGTGGCCAGCGCACGGATCTGATCCAGCAGTTTGCCGGCCAGTTCCGGATCGGAGAACTCGTCCAGATATTTCATGATTCCGTCTCCTTCGGTTCGATCCCCGCGGCCCGGGCAGCCCTTTCGAACCCGTCACCGAATTCCTCTTCCAGTACGCCGAGGTGCTCGAATTCCGCCAGCGTGCTGCGAGCGGATTCCTCGTCGAGTCGCTGGATGGCAAATCCGACGTGCACCACGACGTACTCGCCGACTTGGGCGCCCGGAATGTACTCGAGGCACACTTCTTTTCGGACGCCACCGAAGTTCACCACCGACATCGTCGTTCCGTCGCGTTCCTCCAGGGACTCGATACGTCCCGGTACGGCTAGGCACATGACACAACTCCTGACCTCATGACGAACTCCCCACCAGCACTTGGCCGTAGGCGAGACCGCCGTCGTTCGGCGGCAACTCCAGTCCTGTCAACGGCGTGAATCCAGCGTCTGAGAGCAGAGCACACGCCCGAACGAGCAGTAGCGGGTTCTGAAAGACACCTCCGGTGAGTACTACCTCGTCCACTCCCGCCAGTTCCCGGCCACGAATTGCCCACTCGAGCACCAGGTGCGCTACGGATTCGTGGAAACGGGCGCCGATCACTTCAGCGGGCAACTTCTCCCGGAGATCGCGGACAACAGCCCGAATGACCGACCGCGGATCTGCTGTCCACGAATCGTCGTCCGACTGCGTCCAATCGAAGGTGTACCGCGAACCGGCGCTGTCGACTCCCCTCGACACCCCCTCCAACTCGATGGCAGCCTGCGCTTCGTAGTCGACCCTCTGACGGACCCCGGTCAGCGAGGAGACTGCGTCGAACAACCGCCCCATGCTCGAGGTGTCCACACACCCGAAACCGGTTTCCATCTGGTGAAGTAGGACCGACTGCTCTCGGGGCGGACAGGCTGCCACGGGCGCGAGGTCGGATTCCCAGTCCAACCCGGCATGCCACAGGTGGGCGAGCGCCATTCGGTACGGCCGTTCCACTCCGGCATCGCCACCGGGCAGCAGTACGTATCCCAGATGCGCGAGACGGCGATAACCCTTGTACGTCGCCAGCAGTAGTTCCCCTCCCCACACTGCGCCGTCCGCCCCGTAGCCGGTGCCGTCGAACGCTATTCCGAGAACTGGTTCGCTCCCGTCCCGGCCGTTCTCCCCCATCACGGAAGCCACATGTGCGTGGTGATGCCCGACGATGCGCACCGGTCGGTCACCACTACGACTGCGAGCCCACGAGGACGAGCGATACCGAGGATGCTCGTCACAGGCGATCTGGTGCGGCACCACCCCCGTGATCGATTCGAAGTGACTCTCCGACGCAGCAAAACTGTCGATGACAGCGAGGTCGCCCATGTCTCCGATGTGCTGACTCGGCCACACATATCCGTCCTCGGCAAGACAGAAGGTGTTCTTCAGGTCGGCCCCGACCGCCAAGGTAGGCGGTACGTCGAACGGCGCGGTGACGGGCAGCGGAGCATATCCGCGCGAGCGACGAAGCAACTGTCTTCCACTGCCGACTATTCGCGTCACCGAGTCGTCACACGGCATCAAGATCGGACGGTTGTGGGTCAATACCCCGTCGGCCAGGTCACCCAATCGTTCGAGATCGTTGTCGGAGTACAGAATCGGCTCACCGCCGATGTTCGCCGATGTCATGACCAACACCGCTGGGCCCGCCTCTTCTCCGGCCAAACCCAGAAGAAGATGCTGAATCGGGTTGTAGGCCAGCATGATTCCGATATCCGGAATGCCGGGGGCAATCAAGGGGGAAAGCGCGTATCCAGACGCTTTGGCAACCAGCACAATCGGGCGCTCGCGCGAGGACATGGCATCAGCCTCGGCATCACCGACCACACCCAACTCTCCGGCTTCTGGCACATCGCGCACCATCACCGCCAACGGCTTGCTTGCTCGATGCTTGCGTTCACGCAACTCGTGAACCGCGCGGTCGTCGCGGGCATCACAAGCCAGGTGAAATCCTCCGATTCCCTTGACAGCAAGAATCTTCCCGTCTCGCAGTAGGGATCGGGCTCGTAGCAGTGCACCCTCACCGGTCACGGCGGGCGCGTCCCCTTCCACGAACGATAGCGTTGGACCGCACTGCGGGCAGGCAATCGGTTGCGCATGAAACCGGCGGTCGGCGGGATCCACGTACTCCGCCGCACAGTTCGAGCACAACGGGAATCGCTTCATCGTCGTAGCGGCCCGGTCGTAGGGCAGCGATTCGATGATCGTGAATCGCGGACCGCAGTTGGTGCAGGTGATGAATGGATGACGATATCGCCGATCGCTCGGATCAGTCAGTTCCCGGAGGCAGTCGTCGCAGATCCCGACATCCGCCGGCGCCAAGGTTCGCCCGACCGACCCCGCATCCGTCTCGACTATGCGAAACCCCTCACGACCAACCGGCCGCGAGTCCTCGCGCTCTACCGACTCCACCCGTGCCAGCGGTGGGGGGCGGTTTCGCACCCGAGCGACAAATGCATCGATTGTCTCTCCGTCGCCTTCGACGTCGATCACGACACCGAGAGCAGAATTTCCCACCGAACCCGACAGTCCCAGTTCGGTGGCGGTCGCATGGACGAACGGCCGGAAGCCCACCCCCTGGACTACGCCACGAACGATGACACGGCAGGCGATCTTCATGTCCCGACCTCGCCGTTACCAGTATCGGAGTCGACTACCTCACCGTCGTGGCCACCACGGCCCATCAGTTCGAGGCCGGCCCGAGCATGGCGAGCTCCCTGCTCGTCGACCTTCTCGACTGCAAAGCCCATGTGGATCACCACCCAGTCACCTGCCGTGACGGTGCCTTCGTCGAGCATTCCGATGTTGACCTTGCGTGGTGCCCCCTCCACGTCGACGAGAGCGAGTTGACCGCCGTATCCGTCCAGTAGTTCGCGTACCCGTCCCGGAATCCCCAGACACATGACTCACACCTCCGGCCCCAGTGTGGTGGCATCACAGTCCACGTCGATGGACCGGACGAGTGCCAGCACCGCAGAAGCGGCTTGCCCTACCGAATCACGCATCTCCGCACTCAATCCGATTCCGTCGCCGATCGATTTCGCATGTGCCCCCACCACGAACGTCCGCGGGAGTGTTCCGCCGAGGGCCTGCAGGCTGGCAAACACCGAACTCGGATGCATCGAGTGCGCGTCGAAACCTCCTTGCGGGCCTTCACTTTCGGGGTCCACTTCGATGATCGCGAGCTTGCCCGGGACTCCGGTCGCCGGTAAGGCATCGATCAGGACCAGGGCGTCCCACGACTCCAACAAGTCGTACGCCAGATGCACGCCCCGAATCCCGTAGTCGACCAGGTGAGCTCCCGATGGGAGATTCTCATGCTGCAGCGCCCGAACAACTTCGGGGCCGAATCCGTCGTCTTCGAGAAATATGTTTCCGACACCTGCAATCAGCACGCGCACAGCGCTTTACATCTTTCGCATTCGCAGATAGCGCTGGATGTCCGGCATCGACACCACCAGGACGATCGCGGCTGCGATCGCGGTGGCGCCGAGAAGTGCCGTCGACAGCAATCCCATGCTCCTCATGGCGAGTTCTCCTCTCGATAGCTGTGAAGTTCGATAGCTGTGAGTACGTCACGCGCTGTCGCGCGGCATCGGCTCTATCTCGTCCGGCGCGAAGTACAGGTAGCGGCCGTACCAGTTGTGCAGATCGGCGGCCGGATCGTCCAACAGTGTCACCCCAACATGAATGTCGCCGTCCACGTCTTCATGAATGGTGGCGACGTGGGCGATCCGGCCGTCGAAGAACAGGTCCTGAGCATCAGCGCGGCGTGAGGGGTGGAGCCGAACTGTACTTCCACCAGAGACACGGACGCCGTTGATCAGAACTGCGTCGGTGCGTGGTTGGACACTGGTGTCGGCTTCCGGGGTCCACCAGTCCACACCGTCAGGCACCTCGGGTATCAGATCAGAACCGGCGTGCGGATTTCGCAGCACACCGTGCAGGCCGGCTAGATCGTCGTCCGTCAATCGCTCACATCGGTCGATGATGTCGGCAGCTCTGGAGTCGGTAGCTCGCGCCCGCGCCTTTTCCTCGTCGGTCATGGCAAGGATTCTCAGGGTGAGAATTTCGTCGATCTCGGTCGAGTCGAAGAGAGATCCCTCGCTCTGCGGCGCAATCTCGGGAAAGTCGTACAGGATGATCGGTGACACCAGAACGGTGGGAGATGTGCCAGGGTGAGTGGGGTCCTCGGTCCCCGCAAGCACCGGATAACAGCGATTTTGCCGCAACTGCTCCGAGTGATCTGCTTCTTCGAACAACGACAGGAACCTCGAGCCTGTGCAGTTCACAATGACGTGAGTCCCCAGCATCGATTGCGCGGTGGCCGTGCCCTTGTCCCGTGCGTCGACGCTCGTGGCGTTCATGATCTCCACGGAAATCACCGTGCGTCCGTCCCCGGCGGAGGCGCTCACTGCCAAGAGGCCATTCACCGGAAGCCGTGTCCGAACGATCCGTCCGACCACCCTGCCCCGAGAGTCCGACAAAGTCTCTCCTTCGACAACTCCGGCCGCACAGAAGGTTTCTTCGACGCCGGCCTCGAGTTCGTCCAGACCCCACGGACCCAACACGATCTCGGACTCGGTGGCTTCGTCCCACGAGATCGACTCCCGCTCGCCGACTACCAACCGATCGACCGGGATCCACGCCCCGCCGGCGCCGAGTCGTTCAACCGTCCGCGACTGGTGGTGCAGAAATCTCACAGTCGCAGAAACTTCGACGCCGTTCCGCTCGAATTCGCCGAGCAGACATTGCGCGGACATCGACGGTTCCTCGCCGACTCCGACCTCGGCGGCGCCGGGCGGTCCGAGAACCCCGAACTGCCAACGGGATTGATTCTTCGCCGAACCGGCCCGGTAGGGATAGAGAAGATATCCCTCGTACAGGACGGCGTCGGCCACGGCCCGAACGTCGTGATCCATCTCCGTTCGAGTCATCGCGGCACCTGGCTCGCCGTCAGCAACTGCCGCACGGCTGAATCGAGGTCCGTGAGGCCGTGCGCTGCCTTGAACCGCACGAGATCGGCAATCGTCTCATGGTCGAGGCGTACCCAACCAGACGCCGGATAATGCGCAGCCATCAGCTGTTTCCACACGTCGACCGGCAATTCGTAGGCAGCAGATCTGTCCCACGGGATCTGCTGCACGGAGAAACCACGCGGTCCGTCGGTGAATACCGTGCCGCTCAGTAGAACCACGATCGGAATCGTTCCGTCTCCGAGTGCGTGCATGTACTTCGACGCCGTCACCGAGAAGTCGTACGTACACGCCATGGGCAAGGCCGCGACCGTTGTTCCGGTGAATCCTTGAACGACCGTGGAACATTCCATCCACAGGAAGGTGCGCAGCGTACTCGACCAACGCTCCCGCGGACCGAAGAGATCGCGCAGACCTTCGCCTTCGGCGTCGGAGTACGGTCGGCGGTGTGGTTCGATTCGTACCTGCGCGCGCAGAGCCACCGCACGGACGGTCGTGCCGGTGGATTCCGACATTCTCAATCTCACCGTCAGATTCGGCGTAACCGCGTACGGTTCCACCTCCATGTTGTCGATCGAGAAGTCGAGAACAGTCATGCCGACCTGCTTCGCGCCTCGACGCGCCCGAAGAACTCGTCCACTGCGCGTGCGGCATCCTGGCCACCGTCGAATCCGCGCCACACGGTGCGCAATCGTCCCACCAGTTCGTAACAGGCGTCGATGGGAACAACGAAGCATCTCGGCGATTGTCCTGACGTGGGCACCGACACGATCAACGCCTCGACGTCGGCCCGCATCTGCGCGAGCCCCGGATTCTCCTCGAGCACAGTCTCGAACGAGTCGATGGGCAACTCGGATTCGGTAGCTCCGGCCGGTCCCGGATAGAAGACTATGTACTTGTCGAGGAGTGAGTTGCGGAAGAAGAATGCCAGGCCGACGGGGATTTCCAGAGACTCCCACCGGCCAGGGCCGAGGTCGAAGTCCGGAAACTCGAGGTACCGATCGGGAACCGCTTTGTATCGAAGGTCCGCGTCGACCGGTGCAAAGAGTAGATAGCACGGTCGGCACACGCACATCAGGCTCCGGACCTGTACGTCCACGACGTGCTGGTGTTCGTCGCCTATGCCCGCCGCACACATCTCACACCTCGGTCCGGTCGGAACGACACGCGACGAGGCAATTCGTGTGAGCACCTCTCCCACAGTGACTTTCATGACCGGGCTGCGTTCACGGCTAGGTCACCGGTATCACAGAATCGTCAGCAAGCGCGACCGAGAGCACTCCGTCGCGAATCAGCACCGGCACAGGCGCCAGGTGCTCGGAGCCGGTGCCCACCCGCGCTCCCGCCCCGTACACACTGAAGTGGGCAGAGCACGTCGGACAGGTGAGGACAGCGGCGTCTCGGGCAGGACGGCCCATCATGCGTTCGAGCACAGCCCCCGCCATCGAGTGCTCACACACCGGGCAACGGTCGCGATACGCGTACAGATCGTCACCGGAGCGGCAGACCAACAGATCGGTGCCCGACACGCGGAAGCCCGCGACCTCTCCCACCTCGACTTCGGCGAATTCGGGGACCTCCACCCAGTGCGTACCTCCCCCGTCGGCGTGAACGTGCGAGAACAGGGACTCGACCGAAATCACACCCGACTTCAGCTCATGCGAATCCGGTGTTTCGACGTCGATTCCGGTGGTCTCGGGTGCCGCCGCCTGCACCGCGTCCTGGACCGCGGTTTCGAGGGTCACCGAGGACGAAGGGCAACTGTTACAGCTTCCGAGAAGCCGTAGTCGCACTACGCCGTCCGCCACCTCGATCAGTTCGACGTCGCCTCCGTGCGAACCGAGGTACGGACGCACGCTGTCGAGCGCAGTGCGGACGCGGGTCTCCACGTCGTGCGGGTGAAGTCCGTGCACCAGTAGCAGGCTGGACACCAGATCGTCGCGAACCATCGCATCCATCGTGGCCGGATCTGCCAGAGCGACGGTGCGTTCGAGTGCTGCGCCGTACAACTGCACGACCTCACGCACCAGTTGCTCGGCGCGATCTCTCGCCACCGGGCCTGCGCCGGCGTTGGCCTGCAACAACGTCTCGATGCGCTCACCTGCTCCGCGCCAGTAGTCGGCCGATTGCTCCATCGATCACTCCCCGGTCACGGACTGCGTCGGAGAGTGCAACTTCTCCAGGGTCTTGCCACCGCCGAGATACATGTGAACACCACACGGCAGGCAGGGATCGAAACTACGCACGGTCCGCATGATGTCGATGCCCTTGAAGTGGTCTCGATCGTTCTCCTCGAAGATCGGCTGACCCTGCACGGCATCCTCGTACGGGCCGGGGGTTCCGTAGCTGTCGCGCGGGCTCGCATTCCACGGTGTCGGTGGGTACGGGTGATAGTTCGCGATTTTTCCGTCACGAATCACCATGTGGTGTGAGAGAACTCCGCGGACGGCTTCGGTGAATCCGCAACCGATACCCTCGTCCGGGACCTCGAACGACTCCCACGTCTTGGTCCGGCCGGCCCGGATCTCGACAAGCGCCTTCTCGGCGAAATGAAGGGCAGCCGCGGCTGCGTATGCCTGGAAATACGTTCGCGCGCGGTTTCTTTCGAGGGTATTGCTGCCATGTTCGGGAATCTTCCACTCGAGCGAGACAGGACCCTTCAGTGCTGTTTTCGGAAGATTGATCTTCACACTGTGTCCGGTCGACTCCAGGTATCCGATGTCGACCAGGCCGGCCAGAGCGGTGCTCCACAGACGAGCCAATGCTCCCCCGCCCGTATCCAGAGCAAGGTTGTCTTTTCCGTCGAACCATCGCGGTGACATGACCCAGCTGTACTTGTCCTCGAGGTTCCGCTTCTGCGGGTGAGGGTTGGTGTGCTGATTCCACGGGTGCCTGCGATCGACCGGGTTACCCAGCGGATCGGTTTTGACGAACATCTCCTGATCACTCCAGTCCTCGTAATACGAGGAGCCCAGCATGATCCGGATACCGAGGTTGATGTCCACCAGGTCCGTGGTGACCAACTTTCCGTCGACAACCACACCGGGAGTGACAAACATCTTCCGGCCCCAGTCGGTCATGTCCTTGTAGGAGAAATTGCAGTACTCGGGGTCTTGGAACGATCCCCAACAACCCAGCAGGGTCCGCCGCAGGCCAACCTTTTCGTAACCAGGCATCGCCTGGTAGAAGAAGTCGAACAGGTCGTCGTGCATCGGCACGACCTTCTTCATGAATTCGACGTACCGCATCAGCCGCGACATGTAGTCCGTCATCAGTTCGATCGTCGCGACGGTGCCGACGCCGCCGGGATAGAGCGTCGACGGGTGAACGTGCCTTCCCTCCATCAAGCAGAACATTTCGCGAGTCGAACGCGAGACTTGCAACGCTTCGCGATAGAACTCACCCGTGAACGGATTGAGAGTCCGCATGATGTCCGCAATCGTGCGATACCCGTGCTGCTCCTCGTGCGGGCAGCGCGTGTTCTCTGCCTGCGCCAGCACACCGGGATTCGTCTCGGAGACCATCTTCTCGCAGTAGTCGACGGCGACAAGATTCTCTTGAAAGATGTTGTGGTCGAACATGTACTCGGCGGCCTCGCCGAGATTGACGATCCACTCGCCCAGATGCGGCGGCTTGACGCCGTACGCCATGTTCTGTGCGTAGCACGAGCATGTGGCGTGATTGTCACCGCAGATGCCGCAGATACGACTGGTGATGAAATGCGCGTCGCGCGGGTCCTTCCCCTTCATGAACAGGGAATACCCGCGAAAGATCGACGACGTGCTGTGGCACTCCACCACTTCGCGATTGGCGAAGTCGATCTTGGTGTAGATGCCCAGACTGCCGACGATTCGGGTGATGGGGTCCCACGCCATCTCGACAAGACCGTCGCGGTCTGCAGTCGAGGTGGGTTCGGGAACGATGGCCGTCATTGCAGTGCCTCCCAGAGACGTTGCTCACGAACTGATTTGAATGTATCCGGTCGGTCACCACGTACGCGTTGCACCGGTGAGTAATTTCGACCCGCGCTCGCGCCAGTGCGGTTCCTTGTCCAACGTGTGACCGGTGATCCGGCGCAGACTGTGAATCACGGACCCGTACATTCCCACCGCATTGGTGGAGAGTTTGCCGCCAGGTGGTTCATCCATGAACGGCATGAACTTGTCGGGGAACCCCGGCATCGTGCACCCGATACAGATCCCGCCGACGTTGGGACACCCGCCGACTCCGTTGATCCAACCACGTTTGGGGACATTGCATTTCACGACCGGTCCCCAACATCCGAGTTTGACGATGCACTTCGGTGACCCGTACTCCGTCGCGAACTCACCCTGCTCGTAGTACCCACCACGGTCACAGCCCTCGTGAACGGTGGCACCGAAAAGCCACTGCGGGCGCAGGGATTCGTCCAAGGGAATCATCGGCGCCTGGTCAGTGGCCATGTACAGAAGATAAGTCAGGGTCTCGGAGAGGTTGTCCGGCTGAATGGGACACCCGGGAACGCAGACGATCGGGATGCCCGCCTTCGATTTCCAGGTCCACCCGAGATAGTCCGGCACACCCATCGCACCGGTCGGATTGCCGGCCATCGCATGTATGCCGCCGTAGGTCGCACACGTACCGACCGCAACTACCGCAGTGGCTTTCGGTGCCAGCTTGTCGAGCCATTCGCTCGTGGTGACCGGTTGGCCGGTTTCGCGATTGTTCCCGAAGCCGCACCAATACCCCTCGTCGTGAAGTTTCTCGTTCGGTATCGATCCTTCGACAACAAGAACAAAGGGTTCCAGTTCTCCGCGGTCGGCTTTCCAAAACCACTCCAGGAAATCGTCAGCGCCACCCTGCGGTCCGCATTCGAAGTCGATGAGCGGCCAATGAACCGCTACCTGCGGCAGGCCGGGCAAGGCGCCGAGCGCGATCTCCTCGATACTGGGTTGCGTGGCTGCAGTGAGCGCCACCGAATCTCCGTCGCAACTGAGACCGGCATTGATCCACAGCACGTGGATCAGAGTTTCTTCCGCTTTGGCCGCTGCGCTTGCGGGGGTAGCTGCGCTTTCGGAGGCAGGTTCCGCCGTGGTGCCAGCAGTCGATTTTTGTGTGTCCATGTCAGCCGCTTTCACGGGTGCACTTGCGCCTTGACTCTCAGCGCCGCGACTGGCCTGACACGCTATGGCCTCAAGACTCTGTGGCCTCGAATTGCCGCGGCACCGAAACGCTGACGCCACCGGAGTCGAACCTCGGCCCACTTGCGTGGCACCCACTCATTTCATTAACTACCCGAGCAGATCAGTTGTCAACGGCCACCGGAGAAATCGCCGAACGACTACCGATCCACTCGTACCACTCGCCCATGCCCTCACCTGTCGTGGCAGACAAAACAACAACGCGCACAGCAGGATTGAGTATTCTCGCCTGCTCGACGCAGGCATCGACGTCGAACTCGACGTATGGGAGCAAGTCGATCTTGTTGATCACCACGAGGTCCGCGACAGCGAAGATGTGTGGGTACTTTTTCGGCTTGTCTGCCCCCTCCGGCGTCGAAATTAGGACAACCTTGCCTTCCTCGCCGAGGTCGAAGAGCGCGGGGCACACCAGGTTTCCGACGTTTTCGATCAGAAGCAGCGATTCTTCAGCGGGATCCAAGGCGCGCAGTGCGCGGTCGATCATCGCGGCATCGAGGTGACATCCGGCCCCGGTATTCACCTGCACCACCGACGCGCCGGTCTCTCGGATCCGCTCGGCGTCGAGCCGGGTTTCCTGGTCACCTTCGATCACGGCTATCGGTCGCTGACATCCGAGCTCCCGGATGGTTCGCGCCAGCAATGTCGTCTTCCCCGCGCCGGGGGAACTCATGATGTTGAGCGCCGTGATTCGGCGGCTCCGCATCCACTGACGATTGTGAACCGCAATGCCGTCGTTCTTGGCGAGCACCTGCTGCTCGAGAATCACGGTGTGGTCGGGGTGGCCGCGCTCATGGTCATGCTCGTGACCGTGCCCATGATCGTCGTGTTCCTGCTCGTGTTCTCCGTCTGCGACTACCGACACCCGAGGTCCTGTGGTGTCCCCGCACCCACACGTCGCGCACATGCTCAGCTCACTTCCATCGACAGGATCCGTAACTCTCGGCCGGCAAGCACCTCGACATCAGCACTGCCGCATTCACACAGCAAGAACATGTCGGGCGGCGAGAACATCACGCCGCAGCTTTTGCATCGCGCGCTGGTTGCAATCTCATCGATGTGCAAGCTGGCACCTTCGGCGTGAGTACCCGCGGTGACGACGTCGAAGCAGAACAGCAGAGAGTGTGGAACCACCCCGCAGAGTTGCCCTACTTCAAGCCGCACGCTCGATACTCGTCGCTCGCCGGCACGCTCACACACGGCTTCGACCACACTCTGCGCAATGGACAGCTCGTGCACGGTGAAACCCACGATTCGTGATCCGGAAACCTCCCTTCCACGATAAGCACCAACGGTCGTTGTGCGTAACCCGTACACGAAAACAGGCTGCGATCCGCAACTAATTGCGGATCGCAGCCTGTGACAGCGTTATTCGTGTGACGAACGCCGGCGAGAAGGATTACGGGTTCGGAACCGGCACCTTCGTCGTCGTGGTCGTCGACGTCACTGTCGTAGTCGGGGGGGCCGTCGTTGCATCCGTTCCCGCTACCGGTGTGGTCGGAACTGTCGACGTCGGCGTCACTGCCGCCGAACCCGTCGGAGTGGCAACCGCTCCCGATGTGACCGACGCCGATCCTGCCGCAGGCACCTGTGACGTGGTTGCGGGCGCTCCAGCAGATCCCGTGGAGCCAGTGGTCCCGGCCGGTGCCTGACCGGTTCCGGTGCCTTCAGCCACCGCGGCGTCGCCCTCAGCATTGCCGTCAGCCATGTAGGCATCGACAGCGGCACTGATCTGTTCCGGGGTCGGCTTCGCAGTTGTGTCGACGGGCTTTCCTTCCTTCGCCTGCTGGGCGAGGTAGGTGAGCCAGGCCGCTGCGTACTCAGCTGAAGTCAACGGCTTGCCGTTGGCCGCATCCGCATCTCGCCAGTAATCGAAGTGGTGTCCGACGTCTGGAGCGAGTGTCTGCTGGTAGGGGTCGCTCAAGATCACGGGAATCGTGTTCTGGTTGGTAGCAATCAGACCGACAATCTCCTTGAAAAGCTTCTGCGGCAGATATGCCAGCGGAGACACCTTGTCGGTGGACACCGTCTCGCCCTCGGCTACCGGCGCCGGCGCGGGTGTTTTTCCGGGCTTGTACTCCGGATCCGAGACCTTGAGCATCACCTGAAGGAATGTCTCGTCACTCTGCATCCAGTTGGGATTGGACGAAATGTCTGCGAACGCCTCGAAGACGATCTGGCCGAACACCACCGCGACGTCCTGACCGGTGGCCGGGTTCAGACCCTGCGCTTCGAGTTGGTCGATGTTCAACTGCCGACCGACATTTGCCGCCAAGATCAACAGAGAGATGTTGCTGGGAGCCGAGCAGGTGAAGTCACCGTCCGAGCAGAAGGACGCGACCTTGCCGTTCAGCTTGCCGAAACCTCCGGCAGTGCCGGGGAGTACACCTTCGCCAGGTGTCGCGGAGGTGCCGTTCTGGTACTTCGTATTGAAGTTATCCGGGTTCGTGAACGGATTCGTGGCACCGAGGAACGTGCCGTCGCCCGCTTCACGGCCTGCATCCGCCAGCATGACCACACCGACAACCTTGTCCGGGTCGACCCCGAACTCGTTGTTCTCCTGCGTACCGATGTCCATCGCGACGCGACGCACCACATCGGCGCCTTCGCTGTACCCGACGATCGAGAACTGAGTCTTCGGGCATTCCTTGGCGATGGCACTCATCACGGACTGCGTATTTGCAGCGCCGGCAGCGACGGCATCCTCGTAGGACGCCATGTTGGCCGGGTACGCGATATACACAGCCGCGTACGAGCCGGGCTTGTTCGCGTTGACGGAGCCTGCCGGGTTGATCACCTGGTCGACGCGTTCACTCTTGTAGTCACCGGACAGGGCGGCCGGCAGCGGCTTCCCGTCGGCTCCCAGCAACATCTTCACCGTCGAAGCGTCCGGTGTGTCGTGTCGACCGGCAACCGCGATGCTGACCATGTCGTGACACTCGGTGACCGACGACGTCAATTGTGTCTCGATCGTGCGTGACTCCGGAGAGTCCACAGCGACCGCAACCGCGACCAGTGCGGCCACGCCGAGCGCTGCGGGCGCTACTGCACCCGCCAGTATTCGATGTCGCGAAAAGAACCCACGAACCGGCATATCTTCTCCCCAATCAACTTTTGGAAAACGTACGACCGACCCCCGGGGCGTCACGCAACGTCATTCGAGTAGTCGTCCAGTACGAGAGGAGCGTTACAACGGGTAACGATTTTCCGTGGCGACTCGGGAGGGAATCGGGAGCGCAAACGCCTCATTTCCGCTGCATAACACCGACGTGCACCTACTCCGCGTCGAAGATAATGACCTGTCGGATTGCTTTTCCGTCGGCGAGTTCGTCCATACCCGAATTGATGTCGGCCAATTCGATTCGCGAGGAAATGAGCTTCTCGACCGGCAGCTTCCCGTCGCGCCACAACTGCGCGTAGATCGGGATGTCGCGGGACGGGACCGCAGATCCCAGGTAGCTGCCGATAATGGTCCGCGCTTCGGCGACCAGTCCGAGAGGTGAGATCGACGAGCGCGCGTCAGGCGCCGGCAACCCGACCGTGACGGTCGTGCCACCCGCTGCCGTCGCAGCCACCGCTGTCTCGAAGGCCCGAGCATTTCCCGCGGCCTCGACGACGATGTCTGCGCGAACGCCACTCTCGGACAGGCCGGACGGTGTGAAGACCTCGGTCGCGCCCAGTTCCAGCGCCTGAGCCAGCTTGGATTCCAGTGCGTCGACACCGATGACGTTCTCGACCCCGAGTGCCCTCGCCGTCAGGATTGCGGCCATCCCGACGCCACCCAAGCCGACCACCATCACGGTGTCTGCCGGGCGAGGCTTCGCCGCGTTGAGGAGCGCTCCCCCACCGGTCAACACCGCACAACCGAGTACGGCTGCAATTTCGGCCGGGATGTCGTCGTCGACGGGAACAACCGACTTGGCGTTGACCACAGCATGCGTCGCGAAACCCGAAACACCGAGATGATGTTTGACGTTCTCGCCGGAGCGCCGCAGTCGATGCGCGCCACCGAGCAAACTGCCGTCGTTGTTGGCAGCGCTACCCACCGTGCAAGGCATCCGGCCGTCAGTGGCGCATCCCGCACATTCACCGCACCGTGGAAGAAAAGTCATCACGACGCGGGTGCCCACCGACAACGAATCAACTCCGTCGCCGAGTTCGATGATTCGACCTGCCGCCTCATGGCCCAACAACATCGGCACGGGTCGTACCCGATTGCCGTCGACCACGGAGAGGTCGGAGTGACAAAGCCCGGCAGCTTCGATCTTGACCAGGATCTCACCCGGGCCCGGGGATTCGAGGTCGAGTTCCGAAATCGAAATCGGAGTCGACTCTGCGAAGGGACGCTTCCGGCCGATCTCTTCGAGCACTGCACCACGGATCTTCAACTGCACACCCCGATTTCGATAGTTCGAACTACTTGCCCACGATCCCGCGTACCGACGCGGGGAGGTCACGAACCCGCTTGTACGGACCCACGACGGCGGCTGCAAACGGCCTCGTCAAGAGCACCTGCGCCACCTCGAGCACCTCTTCGGAGGTGACTGCGTCGATGGTCGCGAGCGTCTGCGCAACACTGCGATGGTTGCCGTAGTTCAGTTCGCTGCGACCGATACGGTTCATGCGTGAGCCTGAATCTTCCAGTGCCAGAACCAATCCGCCGCGCAGCGATCCCTTGGCGCGGGCGATCTCGGCATCGGTGATTCCGTCCGTCGCCACGTTCGCGAGTACCTCGCGGATAACCGTGGCAACCTCCCCGAGGTTCTCCGGCTGGCAACCTGCATACACGGAGAACGCTCCGGTGTCCGCGAAGGTGTCGACGCCGGAATAGACGGAGTACGCCAGCCCGCGCTTCTCCCGAATCTCTTGGAACAGACGAGAACTCAGCCCACCGCCCACTGCGGCGTTGAGCACCGACAGCGCCCAGCGATGGCCCTCGTGCCGGCCGAACGCGCGTACCCCGAGCGCAAGGTGGACCTGCTCGCTGTCGCGGTGGGTCAAGCTCAGTTCAGGCATCGTTCGCAAACGCAGAGTGCCTTCGCGCCGCGGCGCCGGCTTGACCCCGCGCTCGAGATGTCCGGCAAATGCACGGCGAGCGAGCGTCACAACCTGCTTGTGGTCGACGTTTCCCGCTACGGCCAGCACCATCCGCTGCGGTGTGTAACGCCGAACATGGAAGGAATGCAACTGATTGCGCGACATCGACTCGATCGATTCGACGCTACCGATGATCGGACGGCCGACAGGATGATCGCCGAACAACGCGGTCAGGAACGCGTCGCCGAGCAAGTCTTCCGGATCGTCGTCACGCATCGCGATCTCTTCGAGCACTACTTGCCGCTCGACATCGACGTCCGCGGTTCTGCAACGCCCTCGCAGCACGACGTCGGCGACAAGGTCAACCGCCATCGGAAGGTCGTCGTCGATCACGTGCGCGTAGAAACAGGTGTGTTCCTTCGACGTGAATGCATTGAGTTCGCCGCCCACACCATCCATGACCTGCGCGATGTCCAACGCCGTCCGTGACGGCGTCGACTTGAACAGCAGGTGCTCGAGAAAATGCGCGGCACCGGCCACACTCGGCTGCTCGTCGCGCGAGCCGACTCCGACCCACACACCGACGGAGGCGGAACGCACACCGGGAATGAACTCGGTGACGACGCGCAGGCCGCCGGGAAGGACCGTGCGCTGTACTCCGGATTCGGGAGTCGCATCGATCGGCGATTTCAGCACAGCGCTGCGGCTGCGCGTGGTGTTGGGAGTGGTCTTTGCCATGAAAAGGTTCAGCAGTCCTCGGTGCAAGTGGTCAATCAGGTATCTACAGGCTCTGTGTCTACAGACAGTACAGATGCGGCCCCGCACGGAAATCCGCGCGGGGCCGCATCAGAGTACGAAGTGAGATCTACTCAGAAGCAGCCTCGTCGGCGGCCGGAGCGGCAGCCTCGTCGTTGCCCTCTTCGACCGGGATCAGCGAGATCTTGCCGCGAGCATCGATGTCGGCGATCTCGACGCGGATCTTGGATCCGACGTTGACCACGTCTTCGACCTTGGCAATGCGCTTACCGCTGCCCAGCTTCGAGATGTGCACCAGTCCGTCGCGTCCCGGCAGGAGCGAAACGAAGGCACCGAAGGCGGTGGTCTTGACGACCGTGCCCAGGAACCGCTCGCCGACCTTGGGGAGCTGCGGGTTGGCAATGGCGTTGATCATGTCGATCGCGGCCTGTGCAGACGGTCCATCGGTGGCGCCGACGAACACGGTGCCGTCGTCTTCGATGGAGATGTTGGCACCGGTCTGCTCGGTGATGGAGTTGATCATCTTGCCCTTGGGGCCGATGACCTCACCGATCTTGTCGACGGGGACCTTGATGGCCGTCACGCGGGGAGCGAACGGGCTCATCTCGTCCGGGGTGTCGATGGCTTCCGCCATGACCTCGAGGATCGTGGTCCGTGCGTCCTTCGCCTGCGAGAGTGCACCGGCAAGGACCTGCGACGGGATGCCGTCGAGCTTCGTGTCCAGCTGCAGGGCCGTGACGAAGTCCTTGGTACCTGCGACCTTGAAGTCCATGTCGCCGAAGGCGTCTTCGGCGCCGAGGATGTCGGTCAGCGCGACGTAGCGGGTTTCGCCGTCGACCTGGTCGGAAACCAGACCCATGGCGATACCGGCAACCGGAGCGCGAAGCGGCACACCGGCGTTGAGCAGAGCGAGCGTGGACGCGCACACCGAGCCCATCGAGGTGGAACCGTTGGAGCTCAGAGCCTCGGAGACCTGGCGAATCGCGTAAGGGAACTCTTCGACGCTGGGCAGAACCGGCATGAGAGCGCGCTCGGCGAGTGCACCGTGACCGATTTCGCGACGCTTCGGCGAACCGACGCGGCCCGTCTCACCGGTGGAGTACGGCGGGAAGTTGTAATGATGCATGTAGCGCTTGGTGGTCTCGGGACCGAGCGAGTCGACCTGCTGAGCCATCTTCACCATGTCGAGAGTGGTCACACCCAGGATCTGGGTCTCGCCACGCTCGAACAGTGCGGAGCCGTGTGCGCGCGGGATGATCGCAACCTCGGCGGACAGCGAACGGATGTCCGTGACGCCGCGGCCGTCGATGCGGAACTGATCGCGCAGGATGCGCTGGCGAACCAGCTTCTTGGTGAGCGAGCGGAACGCTGCTCCCAGTTCCTTCTCGCGGCCTTCGAAGTTGGGTGCAACCTGCTCGAGAACCTCGACCTTGACCTCGTCGGTCTTGTCGTCGCGTTCCTGCTTGCCGGCGATTGTCAGTGCGGCATTGAGCTTTTCGGACGCAGCAGCCTCGACGGCAGCAAAAACGTCGTCCTGGTACGCCGGGAAGACCGGGTAGTCACCCGTGGGCTTTGCAGCCTTGGATGCAAGTGCTGCCTGTGCAGCGCACAGGCGTGCGATGAACGGCTTGGCGGCCTCGAGGCCCTCGGCGACAATGGCCTCGGTCGGTGCCTGAGCGCCGTCGGCGATCTTCGCGATGACGTTGTCGGTGGCCTCGGCCTCGACCATCATGATCGCGACGTCGGCGTTGTCACCGCTACCGGAAACGACGCGGCCGGCGACGACCATGTCGAAGACGGCGTTCTCGAGCTGATCGACCGTCGGGAATGCAACCCACTGGCCGGTCTTGTTCTCGTCCGAGACGATGAGTGCAACGCGCACGCCACCGACGGGTCCGGAGAACGGCAGGCCGGCGATCTGCGTCGACGCGGAAGCGGCGTTGATGGCCACGACGTCGTACAGATCCTGGGGGTTGAGGCTCATGACCGTGACGACGACCTGGATCTCGTTACGGAGACCGTCGACGAAGGACGGGCGCAGCGGCCGGTCGATGAGGCGGCAAGTCAGGATCGCGTCGGTGGAGGGGCGTCCCTCACGACGGAAGAACGAACCGGGTATGCGGCCCGCTGCGTACATGCGCTCTTCGACGTCCACCGTCAGGGGGAAGAAGTCGAAGTGCTCCTTGGGGTGCTTGCTGGCGCTCGTGGCGGACAGCAGCATGGTCTCGTCGTCCAGGTAAGCAACGACGGCGCCGGCGGCCTGCTGAGCAAGGCGTCCGGTCTCGAAACGGATGGTGCGGGTACCGAAGGACCCGTTGTCGATCACGGCGGTGGATTCGAACACGCCTTCGTCGACCTCTACTACGGAATTCTCTGTCATTCTTTTCTCTTCACTTCCCTCTCGTCTTCGCCGTACCCGCGCGGGCGTTTCCACCCTCCTGGTGGAAACTGCGCACCGAGGGACGTCCCCCTCTTGAATTGCAGACGCTCCTTGCGATGCGAGCGATTTCTGCTTCGGGACGTCACGACGTTCGGGCGGCCGTCGATCGAAGTCCGCCGGAGCTTTCGGGCTCTTGCCCGGTCCGGAGAACCACTACCGACAACCGACACCACGTTCTCTGGTGCATACGGTGTGCTGGCTGCGTACTGCACAACTGCGCATAGACAACTGCGCCTAGACAACTGTGCATAGCGCCGACAGCGGAAACTGCCTTGCGGCAGCTAACGCCGAAAGCCAGCGAAGCCCAGTATATGCGTGGCTTCGCCGGCTGACGGAGTGTTCGGCAAACCGAAGCATGCCGTGTTGCTTTCGATCAGCGTCGTGAGAAAAATCTAGCGACGCAGGCCGAGACGCTCGATGAGCGTGCGGTAGCGAGCGACGTCGGTCTTTGCCACGTACTTCAGCAGACGACGACGGCGACCGACCATCAAGAGCAGTCCACGACGCGAGTGGTGGTCATGCTTGTGGGTCTTGAGGTGCTCGGTGAGATCGGTGATGCGCTTGGTGAGCATTGCCACCTGAGCTTCAGGCGATCCCGTGTCGGTCTCGTGCAAGCCGTACTCGCCGAGAACGGCCTTCTTTTCTTCCGTGGTCAATGCCACTTGATTCACTCCTGTGATGACGTTTGCGTGAAAGGAACTAGATCGGGCGCGGCCACCGCAAACCGCAGCACGCACCGAGAGAAGATCCTACCAGCAGCAATGAGGCGCTCTCGCCCACCTGGAGCGAATGTGGCGGCCGCCACTGACACAGGAGGAACTCAACCGACGCTACGTTCTGCATCCTCACTCAGAATCCGGCGTGCGCGTTCGACATCTCGGTTCATCGCCGTGATGAGCGACTCGATCGAGTCGAACTTCTCCATACCGCGAATCCGCGAAACCAGGTCGACCGCGACGTGTTGTCCGTACAGGTCTGCTTCGGTGTCGAGAACGTATGCCTCGACGGTTCGGGTCCGGCCGGAGAAGGTCGGATTGGTACCCACAGACACCGCGGCTTGGTATCGGCGACCGGGAACGACGGTTCCGAGTTCCTCGCCGGCACCGAGCACCGTGAACCACGCCGCGTACACGCCGTCGGCCGGAATCGCCGAAAACATCGGCGGTGCAACGTTGGCCGTCGGGAACCCCAACTCGCGTCCACGCTTGTCACCGTGGACGACCACACCTTCGACACGATGTGGACGGCCCAGAGCTTCGGTAGCCGCTTCCATGTCGCCTGCGTCGACGCACGAGCGGATGTAGGTCGACGAGAACGTCACCGCATGCTCGGCGAGCAGCTGGACGCCGTCGACGGCAAAGCCGAAGCGAGCGCCCATTTCACGAAGAAGATCGACATTGCCGAGCGCCTTCTTGCCGAAGGTGAAGTTGTCCCCCACCACGACCTCGGCGACATGTAGACGTTCGACGAGAATCTCGTGGACGTAGCGCTCCGGCGTCAGCTTCATGAAATCAGCGGTGAACGGCATCACGCAGAACACGTCGATGCCCAGATCCTGAGCCAATTCCGCACGCCGTTGCAGCGTCGTCAACTGGGCTGGATGACTACCCGGCCGCACAACCTCCATGGGATGCGGGTCGAACGTCATCAACACGCTCGGAACACCACGTTTGCGGGCAGCGGTAACCGCTCTCGCTATCAATTGGGCATGCCCACGATGCACACCGTCGAACACACCGATAGTGAGCACACAACGACCCCAATCGGCCGGAACTTCGTCGAGACCACGCCATCTCAGCACGATTGGCAGCCTACGGGTCCACCGGCGGCGGGTCACGTTCGGACCCGCCCAGCGAATCACCGCTGTGCTGCCGCTCACGTACGGAAGTTCCGGATTTCGTAGCCTAAGCTAAGCGTTGTGGCAGCTCACAAGACCGGAACCTCGGAAGCATCATCGACGTCGGATGGCGACAGCACTTCGGCGCACGACGCGGCAATCGACACGCTCGCACTCTCGTCGGTGGCCCAGGACTACCTCAAGGTCATCTGGACTATCCAGGAGTGGTCCCACGAGCGGGTTTCCACCAAGCTCCTGTCCGAGAAAATGAGCGTCTCGGCCTCGACGGTCTCCGAGGCGATCCGCAAACTCTCGGACCAGGGCCTGGTCGATCACGCCCGCTACGGATCCATCGCCCTGACCGACAGCGGCCGCGCCGCCGCCGTCTCCATGGTCCGGCGCCACCGGTTGATCGAGACCTATCTGGTTCAGGAACTCGGATACGGCTGGGACGAAGTCCACGACGAGGCCGAAGTCCTCGAACACGCCGTTTCCGATCTGATGATCTCTCGGATGGACGCCAAACTGGGCTTCCCCGAACGTGACCCGCACGGTGATCCCATTCCCGCCACCGACGGTTCGGTGCCGACACCCCCGGCCCGCCAGCTCAGCGACTTCGCCAACGGTGAGCGGGGCCGCGTTGCCCGGATCTCCGATTCCGATCCCGAAATGCTCCGGTACTTCGATTCCGTCGGCGTCAGTCTCGATGTCGAGATCACCGTCGAGGAGCGCCGCGATTTCGCCGGGACAGTGTCCGTTCGACTCGGCGACAGCCCCAACACCATCGACTTGGGAAGTCCAGTCGCTCAAGCAATTTGGCTCGTCTAGCCGAGGTAGTCAAAGCGGCAGTCGGTATCGGCGTTCCACGGGCCGGACGCCGTCGGTCCGGGTCCAGTCGGCGAGCCTCTCGTCGACGTACACCCACCCTCGACGCTCGTACAGTGCGATCGCCGGCAGAGCGTCGTCGACGACGTCGAGCACCAGTTCCAACCGACTCTCGGCTGCGAAATCCGTCACGGCATCGAGTAGCGCATCGCTGAGGCCGTTTCCACGTGAGCCAGGATGAACGAACAATCGCGACACGGCTATCGATCCCGCGGTTGTGGGCGCACCTGCGACCTCGCTGTCGACGGCCACATGACCGACAACACGACCGTCGCTCTCACCGACCCACGCCTTCACCACCGTGGGCGAACTGAGCCAGCGGTGCGGGTTCTGCGGCCACGTGTTCGGATATCCGTCGCACTCGTGGACCTGTGCCAGCGCATCGACGCAACCGTCGAGGTCGCCGTCGACACGCTCGCGGACGATCACCCGCGAAGCGTCGCCGGTCGCACGACCATCACCGAACTGGCGCGTCGACCCTTCTCCTGCAGAAGCGCAATCGTGTGACCGGTGGGATCGATCGCCGCACAGATCCCCTTCATCCCGATCGGCTCGAGCCAGCGCCCCTGGCTGATCGCCTCGGCTTCCTCCGCCGTGATCTGCCGATGCGGAAAAGCCGTCTGCGCGGCCTGATCGATGTCGAGGCTCACACCCGGCTGATCCGCGAGATCTTCGAGCGTGCGCGCATGTTCGAGAGTGAACGGCCCGACGCGGGTGCGGCGCAATGCCGTCAAATGACCGCCGACGCCCAATTCACGACCGAGGTCGCGGGCAAGCGAGCGGATGTACGTACCGGACGAGCACTCCACGTCGACGTCCAGATCGACGAAGCCACCCGGGACATCTCGCCGAGCCAGAACCTCGAAAGTCGACACCGTTACCGGACGCGGCGCCAGCTCGACGGTTTCTCCCGCACGCACCAGAGCATGTGCGCGCTGACCGTCCACCTTGATAGCGCTCACGCTCGCCGGGATCTGCTTGATGTCTCCGGTCAGCGTGGCCACGATCGCCGCGATCTCCGCGTCCGTCACTTGCGATGCGTCTGTGGAAGTCAGGACCTCACCCTCGGCGTCGTCCGTGTCCGTCGCTGCACCGAGGCGAATGGTCGCCGAATACGCCTTGGTGGTCAGCGCCAGGAGTCCGAGCAACTTGGTCGCACGCTCCACACCGAGAACAAGGACGCCTGTCGCCATGGGATCCAGCGTCCCGGCATGTCCCACTTTGCGGGTGTTCAACAACTTGCGGCACCGAGCGACCACGTCGTGGCTGGTGATACCCGCCTCTTTGTCGACAATCAGAATTCCGGCGCCGACAAGACCGGAGGAGGGCTTTTCACGAGCTGACACGTGTGCCGATTCTGCCAGTCGCGCTCACTGCACCGAAATTGCCGTCAGGATGAGCCCGTCCGACACCAACCACCTGCCGTCGAAAGAAGTGAGCGGCGGACCGGACGTCGCCTCACCGGGGACCAGCAGACGCGAGTTGAAAATGCCGGACGTTTCCGACTCCGCCTCGAACGTGATGTGGGCGTCCTCGAAACCCAACCAGCGCCCGGTGAGCGGAAACCACGCCTTGTACGTGGCTTCCTTCGCGCAGAAGAGCACTCGATCCCAGTGCACCGGACCGCCGGTTTCCTGAGTGTCCAACCACGTTCGTTCCGCCTCGATGCTGACCGCGGGCAATACCCCGTCCGGCAGCGGGCCGTGCGGTTCGGCGTCGATACCGAGTGAGCGGACCTGCATGGAGTACGCCAGGACAGCGCCGCGGTAGCCGTCGCAATGGGCGAGGCTCCCGACCACTCCCTGCGGCCAGAGTGGGGCACCACGCTCGCCGCGCATGACAGCGGCAGACGGAACACCGAGCTTGCCCATCGCCTGACGCGCAAGGTGCCGGGTAGTCACGAACTCACGACGACGCTTCTCGACCGCGCGGCCGATCAACGCCTCCTCACTGGGGTGCGGAACCAGACCGGGCGGATCCACGAAGGCCTCGGCCGTCGCAACTCCACCGGGAAGAATCTGTTCGATCACGTAGCGATACCTCTCAGCGTCCGGCGCGCATGCGCTCGACTTCGGCTTCCTGCTCCGGCGTGACCTTGAAGTGGCCACCCCACTTGTTGAGCGTTCCCGGCGGGTACTCCGGAACGGGAAGAATCTGACGCAACAACTTCTCCGGCAGTCCACGCCGACGCCACTCGCGCGGGTATCCGAGTGAGACTTCCTCGAAGCGGACGCCGTCGTAGTACGTGGTTCGAGGAATGTGCAGGTGCCCGTACACCGAGCACACCGCGTTGTACTTCACATGCCAGTCGGCGGTCGCGGTGGTTCCGCACCACAACGCGAACTCCGGATACATGAGCACGTCCGTCGGCTGCCGGACCATCGGGAAATGGTTCACGAGAACGGTTTTTGTGCCTTCAGGGAGCGCGTCCAACCGTGCCTGGGTGTATTCGATTCTCGCCCGGCACCACGCGTCGCGCGTTGCATACGGCTGCGGCGAGAGCAGGAACTCGTCGGTGGCGACGACGTTCTTGTCCCGCGCGATCTCGAGCCCGTGTTCCTTGTCTCGCGCGCCTTCCGGCAGGAAGGAGTAGTCGTAGAGAAGGAACATCGGGACGACCGTGACCGGGCCCTCGACTCCCTCCCACACCGGGAACGGGTCCTCGGGCGTGATGACGTCGAGTTCGCGGCACATGTTGACCAGGTACTCGTACCGCGGCGCTCCGTGAATCTGAACCGGATCCTTGGCGGTCGTCCACAGTTCGTGGTTGCCAGGAATCCAGATGACCTTTGCGAATCGGCTGCGAAGGAGCTTCAACGCCCACCGAATGTCGTCAGTTTTCTCGGAAACATCTCCGGCGAGAATGAGCCAGTCGTCAGGCGAATCCGGGAACAGTTCCTCCGTCATCGGCTTGTTGCCGTTGTGACCGACATGAATGTCGCTCACCGCCATCAACTTTGCTGCCACGATCCCTCTGCTTCCTCAGTTGAACTTCCGCGCCTCGCCGTCGCCGGACCTGTCACTGCCCACTTGCCGGAAAACGCTCGCCACGACACCGCGACCATCCGAAGTACTACGAACACGGTAAGCCCTGCCCAAATTCCGGCCAGACCCCAGTCGTAGGCGAGGGAGAGCCAGATCGCGGGCAGAAACCCGAGAACTGCGCAGAGGATGGTCGCGTTGCGCAGAAACACCACGTCCCCGGCGCCGAGTAGAACACCGTCGAGTGCGAAGACGATTCCCGCCACCGGCATGATCGCGACGAAGAACCACCATGCGATCGACATCTGACCGAGCACCTCGGCGTCGGACGTGAAGAGTCCGGGGATCACGGAGTGGCCGGCGGCGAAGAAGATCGCGAGCACCACGGCAAATACCGTCGACCAAGCGGTGATCCGCCAGGTCATCCTTTTCGCCGCGGCTGCGAATCCACCGCCGAGCGCCGCTCCGATCAGCGTCTGAGCTGCGATCGCCAAGGAATCGAGAAGGAGCGAAACCAGGTTCCACAATTGGAGGACGACTTGGTGTGCACCGACTACAGCCGCACCGAACCTCGACGCCACTGCAGCCGCGGAAACGAAACACGCTTGGAATGCGAGGCTGCGCAGAATCAGGTCACGGCCCATCAGCATCTGCGCCCGCATGATCGCAAAATGTGGTCGAGCCGAAACCGGTTCACGAAAGAGCGCCCAGGCGAACAGCACACCCGAAACACTCTGGCCCACCAGATTCGCAACAGCTGATCCTTCGAGTTCCAGACGCGGAGCACCGAGCAAGCCGTGCACCAGAATCGGACACAACACCGCCGAAATACCCAGGCCGACAAGGACGAACCGCAGCGGTCGCACCGTGTTCTGAACCCCGCGCATCCAGCCGTTGCCGGCCAGGGCCACCAGGATGAGTGGAACACCCAACACCGCTATCCGGAGCCAACTTTCCGCAGCCGCGGCGATGTCGGGAGTCCCGGCCACCGCCGAAGTCAGCGGGCCGGCGATCACCTGCACGATCACGACCAAGGCCAGGCCGATCGCGGCCGCCAGCCAGGTCGCCTGAACACCCTCGCCCACCGCATCACGCTCGCGCCCCGCTCCGTGCAGCCGTGCGGCCCGCGCCGTGGTGCCGTACGACAAGAAGGTCAGCTGCGTACTCACCAACGACAGGATCAGACCACCGACTGCCAATCCGGCCAGCGGAAGCGCCCCGAGTCGGCCGACCACGGCGATGTCGAACAACAGATAGAGGGGTTCGGCCGCCAGTACCCCGAGTGCCGGAAACGCCAGGGAAAAGATTCGACGCCCAGTGACGTCGAAATCAGCTGCCGAAGATCCCGCCGAGGTGGCGTCAGATTCGCTCAATGCCGCGGATTCAGCCGAGTGCCGCGACGAGCGCGGCAACAATCTCGTCGCTGGAAGTGGTCGACGTGTATCCGGCCGACAGCCGATGTCCGCCGCCACCAAGACTTTCAGCGACCGCCGACACGTCGATCGCCGACTTTGCACGCAACGAGATCGACCAGCTTCCGGAAACCGACTCCTTGAGTACTGCGGCAACTTCGGCTTCCGATGTGGTTCGCACGATATCGACGACGCTCTCGATCTCCTCGGAGCGAAGATCGCCGATGTCACTGCGTCGGATGACCGCGTACACCAGCCCACGGCCGTCCGCGGCTTCCGGGACCAGCACCGCGGACCCGAGTACCGAAGCCAGCATCGGCAACCACCCGAACGGATGGGTGTCGAGCAGCTTTCGCGCAATCGCGTCGCCGTCGATGCCGGTCGCCAGCAAACGCGCCGCGAGCACGTGCGGAAGCGGACCTCCCCACCGGAAGGAGCCGGTGTCGGTGACCAGTCCGGCATAGAGACAGTGCGCGATATCGCGATCGATCGCGACTCCCCACGCATCGAAGAATCGTGCGATGAGCGCCGTCGTCGAAGCCGCGGCTTCGTCGACGACGTTGATACTTCCGAATTCGGAATTGGAGCGATGGTGATCAAGGACGATCGTGCGATTCGCGCCGGCGAGTCGACTCGACAACTCACCGAGACGGCCCTCGCTGCCGACATCCACCGTCACCAGTACATCGACACTTTCCCGAACATCAGTGGGCGCCACGAGCAAGTGGAGACCGGGGAAATCGCGCATCGACTCGGGCAGCGCCGACGGCCGACTGAACGCGACCTGCACCGAAATGCCCCGACGCTCGAGAACGAGACCGAGCGCAAGTCCGCTGCCGATCGTGTCCGCATCCGGCTGCACATGGCAGAGAATTGTCACCGTGTGTGCCGATTCGAGAACCTCGGCCACCTGAGCGAACTTCGCCTCGCAGGGGTCGACGTCCGAAAGTGCGGTGATCGTCATTCTCGGTGCGCGTCAGTCGGCTTCACGAACATCTGGCGACGCCTCGTCTTCGTCCGAAGCCACTCGCGGCTCCTTGTACGGATCTGCATCTCCGGCCGGTTGTGCATTCTCACGCGCCTTGGCGACCTCGTCGTCGGCGGCCTTGGCACGGGCCAGCAGTTCTTCCATATGACGCGCGGTGTCGGGAACGGTATCGGCGACAAACGTCAGAGTCGGTGTGAAGCGAACTCCGGTTCCGGCACCGACCTTCGAGCGGAGAACACCCTTGGCCTTCTCGAGACCTGCGGCGGCGGCTTCCACATCGGGTGCGGAATCAACCTTCTCGCCCATGACTGTGTAGTACACCGTCGCGTCGTGCAGATCGTTGGTGACCTTGGTGTCCGTGATGGTCACGAATGCGAGTCGCGGATCCTTGATCTCGTGATCGATCGCGGTCGCGACGATGGTTCCGATACGCTTTGCCAACTTGCGTGCCCGGGCTGGATCTACCATGACTGTCAGTCTCCTCTACCTGGCCACTCGAATCGAGGTGACTCGATCGATCAAAGTTCTGGTTAACAAGAATTATTACCGACAACAGTCTCGTCCATCGGCTACCCGGCAACCAAATCACCATCGGTAGAGGTCTTCGACCACGAGCCACCGCCGCCAGGCCCGTCGTCGATCTCCACAGTTGTCGCATGCGTCGAGCGTGAGCACAAACACCGCCACAGTTGGTCCCGAAGCCACCGAATCCCTTGCCGACGAACTCGATTCGGTACGCCGTCTGGAAGCGTGGCTCATCGACACCGCCCGATGACGCTCAGTCTTCCGGGCCGAAGATTCGCCTTCGCACAGCCAGCAACTGAATCTCCGGACGCTCGGCGACCGCCCGCTCACAATGATCGAGAACGTCGTGCAGGTGATCGACGGACGAACTGACCACACCGACTCCCACGAGCGCACGACGCAGGCGTCCCTGCTCCCCCGCCTCCGCTGCACTCACACCGAATCGACGGAGTTCCGTCAGGATCGGCGACAGCATCGAACGCTTTTCCTTGAGTGAGTGGACATCGCCGAAAAGGATGTCGAACTCCAGTGCCCCTACAAACATTTTCCCCCTATACAGAGCCGAATGGACTCTCTCGGACTTGTATGTTCAAGTCCGAGAGAGTCCATGTCAGCTAGTACTCACGTGCGTCCGCCCCAACGCCCGTGTCGACATAATCAGTCGCGCGGCTTCTCGCGAAGCTCGTAGCACTCGAGAACGTCACCGATCTTGATATCGGAATAGGTGACGGTCAAACCACATTCGTAGCCTTCGCGAACCTCGGTAGCGTCTTCCTTCTCCCGCTTGAGCGAGGAGATGGTGACCGTCTCGGCGATGACCTTGCTGTCGCGGATGAGACGTGCCTTGGCGTTGCGACGGATGCTGCCCGACGTGACCAAGCAACCGGCAATGTTGCCGATCTTGGACGAACGGAACATGGCGCGGATCTCTGCCTTGCCCAGCTCGACCTCTTCGTACACCGGCTTGAGCAGACCCTTGAGTGCCTTCTCGACCTCGTCGATGGCCTGGTAGATCACCGAGTAGTAGCGAATGTCGACGCCCTCGCGGTTCGCCAGCTCCGTTGCCTTGCCTTCGGCGCGGACGTTGAAGCCGATGATGATCGCGTTGGACGCAGCAGCCAGGTTGACGTTGGTCTCCGTGATGCCACCGACACCGCGGTCGATGACGCGCAACTGCACCTCGTCGTCGATCGGAATTCCGAGGAGAGCCTCTTCGAGGGCCTCCACGGTTCCCGAGTTGTCACCCTTGAGGATCAAGTTCAGCTGTGAATGTTCCTTCAGAGCTGCATCGAGATCGTCGAGGCTGATGCGCTTACGACTCTTCGCTGCAAGCGCGTTGCGCTTACGTGCGTTGCGACGGTCCGCGATCTGACGAGCGATACGGTCCTCGTCGACCACGAGCAGGTTGTCGCCTGCACCGGGGACCGACGTGAAGCCGATGACCTGGACCGGACGTGAAGGCAGTGCCTCGTGGACGTCCTGACCGTGCTCGTCCACCATGCGGCGGACGCGGCCGTAAGCATCGCCGGCAACGATCGAGTCGCCGACCCGCAGCGTTCCGCGCTGAATGAGCACGGTAGCGACGGGGCCGCGGCCACGGTCGAGGTGCGCCTCGATGGCAACACCCTGCGCGTCCATGTCCGGGTTGGCGCGCAGATCCAGGGAAGCGTCGGCCGTCAACAGCACTGCTTCGAGCAGTGCGTCGATGTTGAGACCCTGCTTCGCCGAGATGTCGACGAACATGGTGTCTCCGCCGTATTCCTCGGCCACCAGTCCGTACTCGGTGAGCTGCTGCCGGATCTTGTCCGGGTTCGCGCCTTCCTTGTCGATCTTGTTCACCGCGACCACGATCGGCACGTCGGCCGCCTGGGCGTGGTTGATCGCTTCCACCGTCTGCGGCATGACGCCGTCGTCGGCTGCGACAACAAGGATCGCGAGGTCGGTGGCCTTGGCACCACGAGCACGCATGGCCGTGAAGGCCTCGTGACCGGGGGTGTCGATGAACGTCACGAGACGCTCGTTGCCCTCGAGCTCGGTCAGCACCTGGTAGGCACCGATGTGCTGCGTGATGCCGCCGGCTTCGCCCTCACGGACATTCGCCTTACGGATCACGTCGAGCAGACGGGTCTTACCGTGGTCGACGTGGCCCATGACGGTGACCACAGGCGGACGGGACTCGAGGTCCTCTTCTCCGCCGGCGTCCTCGCCGTAGGTGAGGTCGAAGCTGTCGAGCAGCTCGCGATCCTCGTCCTCCGGGCTGACGACCTGCACGACGTAGTTCATTTCGCCGCCGAGCAGCTCCAGCGTCTCGTCGTTGACCGACTGAGTTGCCGTGACCATCTCACCGAGGTTGAACAACGCCTGCACGAGTGCTGCGGGGTTCGCATCGATCTTGTCCGCGAAGTCCGACAGAGATGCGCCGCGAGCGAGACGGATGGTCTCGCCGTTGCCGCGTGGCAGCCTGACGCCGCCGACTGCGGGAGCCTGCATGCTTTCGTACTCGGCGCGCTTCGCCCGCTTCGACTTACGTCCACGGCGAACTGCTCCGCCGGGACGACCGAATGCACCTGCCGCTGCGCCGCGCTGACCGGGACGGCCACCGCCGCCGGGACGACCGCGGAATCCACCGGCCGGAGCTGCTCCACCGGGAGCACCTGCACCGGCACCGGCGCCGGGAGCGCCGCCACCGCGGTATCCACCGCCGCCGCCACCCGGACGACCACCGGGAGCGCCACCGGGACGACCCGGACGTCCGCCGCCACCGGGCGCGGGACGAGCGGAACGAGCAGGCATTGCACCCGGGTTCGGGCGAGGAGGCATGGAGCCGGGGCTGGGACGGGGTCCGCCCTGACCTGCCGGCGGACGGGGTCCACCCTGACCGGGAGCCGGACGGGGACCGCCCTGACCCGGAGCCGGACGAGGTCCACCCTGACCGGGAGCCGGACGGGGACCGCCCTGACCCGGAGCCGGACGAGAACCGCCCTGACCTGCGCCCGGACGCGGTGCGCCGGGAGCCGGACGAGGTGCCGGACGCTCGGCGGGTGCCGAGGAGTACGGGTTGTTACCGACGCGAGGTGCCTTCGGTCCCGGACGCGGTCCGCCGGGCTTTGCGCCGGTGGACGGTGCGGCCGGAGCCGCGGGGGCTGCCGGTGCCGACGCTGCGGGAGCAGCCGGAGCCGGACGTGCCGGCTGTGCTGGTTTCGGAGCGTTGAACGTCGGGGTGGGGACCGGCGCTGACGGTGCTGCCGGAGCAGCGGCTGCGGGAGCCGCGGGGGCTGCCGGGGCCGGAGCTGCGGGAGCAGCCGGTGCGGGTGCGGGTGCGGCCGGCTTGGGGCCGGGACGCGGTGCGCCAGGCTTTGCAGCCGACGGCGACGGTGCGCCGGGCTTTGCCGCGGGGCGAGCCGCCGGAGCGGCTGCGCCGGTCTCGGACTTGGTTTCTGCTCCGCCTGCCGACGGGAATGACTCCCGCAGACGACGGGCGACGGGCGCCTCCACTGTGGATGACGCAGACTTCACGAACTCGCCTTGCTCCTTGAGCGTTGCGAGTAGTTCCTTGCTGGTGACACCGAGTTCTTTAGCCAACTCGTGCACGCGGGCCTTGCCTGCCACTGCTCTCCTCACTGATGAGGTCGAGCAGGAGGCATCCCACAGATGTGGGTCCCGCACGACCTCGGGTTATCGCCGATGGACGTTCATCGTTGGTGCTTCACGGTGTGCTCATGAGTGCTTGTGCCTGTTCTTCTCGAGAGGTACTGCTTTTGTGTGAACTGCGTCGACCAGCTGGTCGACAGCGGACGTGTCCAGATTTCCGGACACTCGCAGTGCTCTGCTGAATGCTCGGCGCCGCTCTGCCAGGCTCAGACAACTCGGATCCAGGTGCAGCCATGCACCTCGACCGGGGAGTCTTCGCGATACGTCGGGGACGAGCGGGGAACCCTCCGGCCCCTGCTCACCAACCACGACCCTCAACAGATCGACAGCCGACCCTTGTTCCCTGCATCCCACACACGTTCTGACCGGCGAACCGGGTTTCACGCGCGCAGAATCCGAGGACTCACGTCGAACCATTGTCCACTCTACCGCCGAACCGTCTCGATCACTGCATTCCACTGTTATCCGTTGGACGTGGCGGGCCGGTCGGACGCGTCGCCAACGGGTGCCGCATCGCTCCGAATGTCGATACGCCAACCCGTCAACCGCGCAGCCAGGCGGGCATTTTGACCCTCTTTTCCGATGGCCAACGAAAGCTGGAAATCGGGCACGATGACACGGGCCGCACGAGCCTCGGGATCGACGACAGTGACGGAGACCACTTTCGACGGGGAAAGTGCGTTGCCCACAAACGTCGCGGGATCTTCGTCGAAGTCGATGATGTCGATCTTCTCCCCCGCGAGTTCGCTCATGACGTTGCGGACGCGCTGACCCATCGGGCCGATGCATGCACCCTTTGCGTTGAGCCCCTGCACACGTGAGGCAACGGCGATCTTGGAACGATGTCCCGCTTCGCGCGCGACGTTGATGATCTCGACGCTCCCGTCCGCGATCTCTGGAACCTCGAGTGCGAACAACTTGCGAACCAGGTTCGGGTGGGTCCGCGAGAGGGTGATCTGTGGGCCGCGGGCTCCGCGAGCAACTCCGACGACGTAGCACTTGATGCGCTCACCGTGCTCGTAGTTCTCGCCGGGAACCTGTTCTGCAGGCGGCAACAATCCTTCGGCGCCATTGGATTCGCTGCCGATTCGGACGACGACCATTCCGCGGGAATTCGCACGCGTGTCACGCTGAATGACACCGCCGACGATTTCACCCTCATGGGTCGAGAACTCACCGAAACTGCGCTCGTGCTCGGCGTCGCGCAGACGCTGCAGGATGACCTGGCGTGCGGTGGTCGCCGCGATGCGTCCGAATCCCTCGGGAGTGTCGTCCCACTCCTCCCCGATCATGTTGCCGTCGGCATCGGTGTCGTGCGCCATCACTCGCACCGAACCGGTCTTGATGTTGACATCGATCCGAGCGTTCTGCTTGTGCCCCTCGGTGTGGCGGTACGCCGTCAGCAGTGCGGTCTGGATCGTGGCGATCACAGTTTCGATCGAGACACCTTTTTCGGCTTCGATCGCTCGCAACGCTGCAATGTCGATATTCACTTGTCGAACCCTTCTTCGTTTCCTACGTCTTCTAATTCTGCTTCGTCGTCTTCGACACTGTCCACGCCCGAGTCCTCGGTGAGGTCAACCGCATCGGAGGGAACTGCGCGCCCCTCCGGGATGCCGCCCGCGAGTTCCAACTCCGCCTCACTGGGCTTCGAGAACTCCACCTGAACTACAGCCTTCTGGACGTCGCCCAGTGCAATCTCGCGCACGGTCAGTCCGCCACGGCCACCGATGACAACTGCCACGGAATCGCCGTTCAACGTTCCGATACGGCCCACCACGGTCTCGCCGGCCAGATCGATTCGCGCTTTACGTCCGCGAGCCCGACGCCAGTGACGATCGAGCGTCAGTGGGCGATCGATTCCCGGAGAGGTCACCTCGAGGGTGTACGGCGTTTCACCGATTTCCTCGAGGGTGTCGAAAAGTTCCGAAACGAGTCTGCTGATCTCCGCGGCGGCATCGAGCTCGATCCCGGCATCGCTGTCGACCATGATGCGCACCGCGCTGTGCTTGCCCGCACTGGTCACGACAACGTCTTCGACGTCGTAACCCTGGGCGTGCACGAGTTCGGAGATCAGCTCGATCACCCTCTCCCTGGATGGCACCGGCATCTCGCGAACTCCTCATTTCAGTTGTCGTCGATTGTCCGACTTGTGTCGACTGTCGACGTGGGCGGCTGCGAGCATGAAAAGACACCAGGTGCCACATGCTGCAAGCATCCAAGAGTACCGCTCATTGCGCGTCTCCGTGACCAGAGTGCCCGACGCACGTCACACTTGAACACGTCACGCGGATTCGAACGATCGGCCGACCACCTGGCACGATGGACTGGTGCTGACGCCCATGACTACTACCCCACTCTCCCGGCGGAGTGCGCTCAAGATGACGGGAACCGCAGCAGCGTTGGGCGCTGCGGCCTTCTCGTTGTCCGCCTGCACCGACAACGGCACAGCGGAGGCGGCTGCAGAAGTCGACCAGCTGACGGCCCAAGCCGATCGAGCCCGCTCCGACGCGGCAGCCGCAACCGCCGCCATCGCTCTCGCGCCGGACAAGTCGGCATCACTGACCACGATCAGCGCCGAACGCACAGCGCATGCACTCGAACTCGACGCCGAGATTGCGCGAGCAGCGGGCAGCGGCGCCTCTGCGACCACAGCGCCCCCGTCGACCTCGGTCGCAAACGCTCCTACGGGCGTCGAAACCTTGAGTACCTCGCTGGCCGATTCGGCGCGCAGTGCCGCGGATCTCGCTCGGACGATGTCCGGCTATCGCGCGGGCCTGCTCGGTTCGATCAGCGCGTCGTGCTCGACTCAGGTTGCGGTGTTGCTTCCGTGATCACTTCGCACACCCGTCGATCCGAGAGTTCTGCCTTGCTGACCGCAATCGAATCAGAGAATGCCGCGATCTTCGCTTACGGAGTGGTTGCCGCGTTTTCGAATCCTGCCCGTGTCAACGAGGTTGCCACGCACACAGCAGCGCACCGCGCACGACGTGATGCGCTGGTTGCCCTGTCGACCGACGCGGGCGTAACCCCGCCGACAGCCGCGGCAGCGTACGAGATCCCGTTTCCGGTGACGGACGCCGTTACCGCGGCACAACTGGCAGCACAGATCGAATCCGACACCGCCGTGACCTACCGGGCATTCGTCGAACAGGTCGATACCGACCAACTCCGCACATTCGGAATCGACGGCCTGACCGATGCGGCAATCCGCGGCGCCGGATGGCGGTCCGCGCTGGGAACCGCTCCGGCCACCTCAGCGTTCCCGGGGGACCCGACTTCGTAACTGCTGTGCGCCTTTATTAACCCCCGGCGGTTAATAAAGGCGCACAGCGGCTCAGGCCTTGCGATGCGAGGGCACGAACCACGCCGCGACAACCGCAACCAATACGAAGCAACCGCCGACGCGCAGTGCAGGTGTCAGCGCATCTCCGTAACCGAGTGGCGTGAGGGCACCGCCGGCGGCAAGGAAGACCGCAGTGAGAACCGCGATTCCCAATGCAACACCGATCTCACGAAGCGTCGAGTTGGTCGAACTGGCCGTTCCGTGATCAGGCTCGTCCATGTCGACGAGTACCGCCGTCGAACTCGGCGCGAAGGTCAGGCCCATGCCGATTCCCGCCATCAGTAGAGCCGGAACCAGCGACCCGTACGTCACGTCGGGACCGATCAACGCTGCCAACCAGAACAATGCTCCGGCCTGGAGCAACAGACCGGTCAGCAGAAGCGAACGCAGCCCGACCTTCGGCGCCAGAAAACCGGCGAGAGGCGCGAAGATCATCGGCGCTGCCGTCCACGGAAGCGTCCGCAGGCCTGCTTGGAACGGGCTGTAGCCCATCACGATCTGGAGGTACTGCGAGAGCAGGAACACCGCCCCGAAGATTCCGATCGAGAAGGTCAAGCCGATGACGTTCGCCATCGAGAAGCTGCGTGAGCGGAACAGACGTAGGGGCATGACCGGATGCGAGGTCGTCATCTCGCGAAGCACGAACAGTGCCAACGCGACTGCGGAACCGACCAACGACGCAACTACTCCAAGCGACCCCCAGCCCTCGTCGTTGCCGTGAACGATCCCCCACACCGCCAGGAACACACCGAGTCCGGCGAGTGCGACACCGGGAAGGTCGAGAGGCTGTGTGCGACCGGTCGATTCACGCAACGCATACAACGCGAGAGGAACAGCGACGATCGCAACCGGCACGTTGATCCAGAAGATCCCCTGCCACGAGAACCCGTCGACTACCGCTCCACCGACCACGGGACCCATCGCGATCCCCAGGCCGGAGACGCCACCCCACACGCCGATTGCCATGGCACGCTTGGCTTCCGGTACCGCTGCCACGAGGAGAGTGAGTGAGAGCGGCATGATCGCGGCAGCGCCGGCGCCCTGAAAGGCTCGGGCCGCGATGAGCAGGCTTGGTGTCGTCGACAACGCCGAAGCAATCGACGCCGCCGTGAACAGCCCGATCCCGAACACGAACATCTTGCGGCGCCCCCACCGATCGCCGAGCGTCGTCGCCGAAAGCATCAGCGTCGCAAAGCAGAGCGTGTACGCATTCATGAACCACTGAAGTTGCCCGACGGACGCATTCAGCTCCTTCTCGATCACCGGCAGCGCGCTCGTCATCACGAGGTTGTCGAGGGTGGCCATGAACATGGGCAGAGAGGCAGCAACCATCGCTATCGCGATCGGAACCTTACGTCCTCCACTGCTTTCCGACCCAGATGCGGCGTCCGATCCGGACTTCGTCAAAACGGTCATCGTGATTCCTCGAGTGAAGGTGCCTTAAGGCATCGAATGATTACTTAGGTCGAAACTAAGCTATCCGGTGATAACGTGTCAACATGTCGATCGGTGCAGCTGAACCACGTACCCGCAGGATGAGCGCACCGGAACGTCGCGCGTTGGTCCTTGCCGCGGCAACGCGAGCATTCGCAAAGGGTGGATACTCGGGGACCAGTACGGACGCCGTCGCCAAGGAAGCCGGTGTCTCGCAGCCCTACGTCGTGCGCATGTTCGGAACCAAGGCAGATTTGTTCCACGCAGTGTTCACGCGCGCGCTCGACGAAATCGTCCGCACCTTCAACGACAAATTGGATACGGTCACGATCGATCCGAGCAATCCGCAGTTCTGGGCCGAACTCGGATCCGCCTACGGCGAGCTGGTTCTCGACCGAGATCTACTGCTTGTCATGTTGCACGGCTTCGCCACCAGCACCGATGATGTCGCCGCCGTCTCCCGGAACGCCATGTCCGGCATCTACACCTTGCTGCGCGAGCGCACCGGTTGCACACCCGAGCAAGCGCGTTTGTTCATCGCGAACGGGATGCTGATCAACAATCTGCTCGCAATGATGGCGCCCGAACACGCCGAAGAAGATCCAGCCCTCGGCGAGCTCTGGGGCAGCGTCTTCAGCGACTCGACTGCGATCACGCTCACCGGCGACGGATCCTCGAGCGAAACCGACACCGATTCCTGACCGGTCACTGGGAAAAACTACACACATGTGACTGAGGACACCCTACAGTCGATCCGACATGTCTCCGGGAAACCCAGACGAAAAGGACCGACGTTGGATCTCGCACAACGCCTCGACGCGCTCGAACAGATCGAGGAAATCAAGAAGCTCAAGCACGGCTACTGGCGAGCATGTGATGCCAAGGATCCAGTTGGGTTCCGCAACAGCTTCATCCGTTCCGGAGCGTCGATCGACTACGGCCGCCTCGGCGCCTTCGACGACGCGGGGCCGATGGCGGACATCTTCGAGAAGATCGCTCTTCGCAAGGTCGACGGCCGGTACGCGGTCCTCGACATGCATCACGGATTGCATCCCGACATCACACTGACCTCGGAGACGTCGGCGGTGGGGCGATGGGCTCTGCAGTTCCGCCAGGTCGACACCGTCGGACGCACCGAGAAGTTGATGACCGGGGAATACGACGACAAGTACGTAATCGAGGACGGTGTGTGGAAAATGAGTCAATGCCATTTCACGGAGACGTGGTCGATCACCACTCCCCTGTCCCCGGACGCTGACATCGCCGAGGGTTCGTTGGGTGGGCCGCGATGACGACGAACGGAAAAGTTGCGCTCGTAACCGGTGCCAGCCGGAGCGTCGGCAAGGGCATTGCCCTCGCTCTGGGAAGCGACGGGTGGACGGTGTACGTGACGGCCCGAGGAACCGTCGGCGACGACGGCCCACTCGATCGCACCGCAGCCGAGATCACCGAGCGCGGTGGTCACGGCATTGCCGTGCAGTGCGATCACGCCGACGATCAACAGATCGTCGACCTGTTTGCACGCATCGCCGAGGAACAGTCAGGCCGCCTCGATCTTCTGGTCAACAACGTCTGGGCCAACCCGGCGGGCTATGCCGGCTTCGCCGATCCGTTCTGGAAGAGGCCGATCGACGATTGGGATTCGCTGATCGGAATCGGACTGCGCGCCCACTACGTTGCTTCAGTGGAAGCGGCGAAGTTGATGGTTCCCCGGGGCAGTGGAGTGATCGGCAACATCTCGTCGTTCGGCACCCGCGGGTACCTGCACTCTGTCCTGTACGGGATGTCGAAGGCAGGTTTGGACAAGATGGCCGCGGACATGGCTGTCGAATTGAAGGGGACCGGCGTCACCGCACTTTCCTTCTGGCTCGGGTTGATCCGCAACGAACGCATGGAGGCGAGTGGGATCGAGAGCTTCGAAGGCTTCTCACTGGCCGAGGCCGAAACCCCGGAATTCGTCGGCCAAGTCATCACTGCATTGGCCAACGATCCAGAAGTGAACGCGCGCAGCGGTCACACACTGATCACCGCCGAGACGGCCGTCGAGTACGGAATCACCGACGCCAACGGGAAACAACCGGCGTCACACCGCAGTGCCTTCGGTGGCGGCCCGCTTTTCTGATTCATCAGTAGCAGTGGTCGCGTCGCGTGCCGGCACAGCACGCGGCGCTGCCACTCGAGCCTTCAGGGCAAGCCAGGCACACCCGATGACGACGACACCGCCGGCCACGATCGAGGGTGACAACGTCTCACCGAGTATCAGCGCCGACCAGGCAATGCTGAGCACCGGTTGAACCAACTGTGTTTGGCTCACAGTGGAAATGGGACCGATCGCCAGACCCCGGTACCAAGGAAAGAACCCGAGAAACATACTCACGCATCCCAGGTAGGCAAACGAAAGCCACGAATTCACATCGGCAGAGACCGGAGCCTGGGCCATGGACGCCACCGTCAACGCAATCGTGACCGGCAGTCCGAGAATCAATGCCCAGGCAATCGTCTGCCACGACCCGATCTCGCGGGCCAGCAACGCACCTTCCGAATATGCCAGCGCTGCACACACAACCGCGGCGAACAGAAGAAGATCAGCGAGATGAAACGAGCCGAGTCCGCCGTTTGCAATCGCCACGAACCCTACGACCGATACCGCGCCGGCGGCGCTTGCCCACCAGAATCCCTTACTGGGACGCTCTTTTCCTCGGACGACCGCAAATACCGCGGTCGCAGCGGGAAGTAGCCCGATCACGACTGCCGCGTGACTCGCCGGCGATGTCTGCAACGCAAACGTGGTGAACAGTGAAAACCCCAGTACCGCACCAACAGTCACGAGTGCGATGCGCAACCACTGCCGAAGCGTCGGAAGCGTCGCGCGAGTAACCGACAGCATCACAATCGCAAGGGCCCCGGCAACGACGGCGCGGCCCGCGCCGACGAACAGGGGGTCGAGATCCGCGACGGCGACCCGCGTGAGCGGAACGGTGAACGAGAACGCCAGCACACCGAGCAAGCCCCACCACAAACCGGATCGAGACGATGGCATCGGTAGCGGTGCCTGCGGCGCGACGATAGCGCTACTCTTCATACTCATGTTTTACGATAGCAGCAGCACGCCAACCAGCGAAACTGGTATTTCAGGTGCGCACCCGTGTGCAGGAGATCGAAATTGCTCCGAGCAGTCCGACGAGCGCGAAAGCGTAGAAGCCCCACGGCACGGCGTAACCCGCACCCAGAAGGACTCCGCCCAGGATCGGGCCACAGATCGCACCGACCCGGCCGACACCTGCCGACCATCCGAGCGCGGTCGCGCGAATCTGAGGCGGGTGATTGGCACTGGTGAAGGCGTAGACCAATACCTGCGCACTGAATACGAAGCATCCGGCGAGGAAGACCATCACGTAGATTCCGAACGACACCTTCACACTCAGAAGCGCCAGGAACAGTGCAGCTCCGGCGAACCACACGATGGCTGCAGTCCGCGGGCCGATCTTGTTCGCGACGCCCCCGGCGATCAACAGCCCGACGACGGCGCCGGCATTGAGGATCAGAAGGAACGTCAACGACGCCCCGAGGTTGTAACCGGCCTCACGCATGATCGTCGGAAGCCATGTGTTCAATCCGTAGACGAGCAGCAAGCCCATGAAACTGGTGATCCAGATGGCGATGCTGTTGCGCAGGAACTTCGAAGAGAACAGTGCGCGAACGGGATTGGCGGCTTCGGCGCGCTCAACTTCGGACGTGGGCGCAATCTCGAGTTCGACTCCGTAACGGGCAGCGATTTCCTCGGCTTCGGCACGCTTTCCGTGAGCGAGAAGGTACGACGGGGATTCCGGCAGATACCGCAACATGAGTGGAATCAGGGCGACGGCAGGAAGTGCGCCGACAACGAACATCGCTCGCCAACCGAAAGGTTCGATCACGACGAGCGCCAGCGCTGCGGTGGCAACGGCGCCGACGTGGTAGCCGGTCATCAGCATGGTCGACGCAGATCCACCGCCTTGTTTCTTCGAGAATTCGTTGACCAGAGCCAATGCCGTCGGTAGGGCGCCACCCAGCCCCACACCGGCAAGGAAGCGCAGCAGCCCGAAGATGAACGGATTGGGCGCAATTGCGCACAACAGAGTCAGAATCGAGAATGCGGCAACGGCGTACAGCAGCGCGCGGCGTCGACCGATGACGTCAGTGAGAGTGCCGATGACGAGGGCGCCGATGGTCATGCCGATGAGCCCGAAGGTCGAGATCATCGTAATCGTGCCGGTACTCAAACCCCACGCGTCGTAGTCGAGAAGCGAAGGAATGACCGCGCCGAGTACGACCAGGTCGAGTCCGTCCAGAAGCACAGCGATCCAACACAACGGTGCTACCCACATTGCGGCACGCGCCCCAGGCGAACCGGTGATTGAACTCGACTGCATATGTGCGGTCATCGGATCCTCGACATTCACTGCTTGTGGGCGTTCGCGACCGGTTGGGATCCAGTAGTTCGGATCGAAACGTGTTCGCATTACGAACGCCTGTTCATAATGAGCACATCGATTGTGTACGGAGTCACAACGCCATGTCAAACGTCGCGGTAATCTCGAGGAATGGCACTCTCCGAAAATGAGCGTGAACAGTTCCTGGCCGAACCCCACATCGGGGCGCTGTCCGTGGCGGACGGCACCGAGCGCGGTCCGTTGACCGTCCCGATCTGGTACCTGTACTCACCCGGTGGCAAACCATGGATCCTCACGGGCAAGGATTCGCGAAAGGCACGACTCATCGAGTCGGCCGGGCATTTCTCGTTGATGGCCGAAAGGCTCGATCCGACAATCCGTTACGTCAGCGTCAGCGGATCCGTCGACAAGATCGTTCCGGGCACCGACGAGATGCTGGTCGAAGTCTCGCGGCGTTACCTGGCTCCGGACAAGGTCGACGGGTATCTCGAATTCGCGCGATCGCAGTTGGGCGAACAGGTAGCGATCTACATGAATCCGCAGCACTGGCTGTCTGCGGATCTCGGGGCGATCTGACAATTCTCAGAAAAGCGAAGGCTCGGCGCGCCGGAGTGGCGCGCCGAGCCTGACCTGCATGTGGAGGGCTCTATGTCAGCTCTCGGTGAAGAAACGCACCCGATTGAGTCGATGACCGCTCGCCTCGAAGCCGAACAATGCGATGGCCGGTTCCCCGCACACGATGACGCTCGCCGTCACGGTGCGACCGGCAACCAGCATCTTGCTCTTCGTCACGCCGGTGAGCAGAGCGTTGACATCAGCGTTGGACAACTGCGTCCCCGCCGGAAGCTCGACGGGTACCGGCGGCGTTCGGCCGACAGCGGCCGCATCGAGGAACCGCGACGCTGCCTTCTTGCCTTTGTCTCCGACGCCGAAGATGCCGCGCGAGAACCCGAGCGCCCCGCCGATCCCCTGGTTCGAGAGCAACTGCGGCGTCAACTTCGCGGCCGCCTTCACCCCCGCCACACCAGCAGTCGCGAGCTGGCTCAACATCGTCGCCAATTCCCAATGCGCGTAGAGGGTTCCGATCCGCAAGGAATCGGGCTCCCCCACCAAGTCGTAGCGCAAGTGCATCGGAACGTCGAGAACGACTCCGGTCGACATCTCGGTAGCGAGGCCCAGATCGCGCCACACCGTCCGGCCGCACACGATGTCGCGCTCGACATGGAAGGTGATCGAATTGGGGGCGATGAACGTGTCGTAGAAACTCTCGATCGCCGCCTGACCGTTGTGCGGACGTGAACCTACAGGGTCGTTGACCTGTCCGTCGCCGGCAAACAGGGCCACCCAGGTCGAGCGGTCATGCGCGCCGACGGCTTTCGGGGATCCCTCCACGACGGCCATCAACTGCTCGCGCGTCACTGGCGCGGTCATGCGCGCATCTCGTATGCACCGTCGTACGCCTTGACCTGCTGCCACACCCGGTCGAAGCGTTCACTGTCGACAACAGGCTTCCGCACCGCGGCCAGGGCCCACTTCTGTTGCTCGGGTGTCGACGACGGCTTTCCGTGCAGTGCGATCGCGTATCCCGAGAAGTCACGAATCTGGAAGTCGAAGATCTGATCGACAACGTCGGCGTCGAGCCCGCTGATCTCGGCCTGTTCGAGAATCAGATGACCGTAGACGACGAGAGAGAACAGGTGCCCGACGTTGAGCATGAAATCGAGGTCCTTCTGCTGCTGCGCGTCCGGCGCTGCAGCAGTGAGCAATTCGGTGAGCGCGATCGCCTGCTCGTAAAAACGGGCGACGTTCGGAATCGAAGAGTGCTTCTCGTAGACGGGCTTCCACTCGTGGAACTGAATCTTCGCAGCGCCGCGGGTAGGCCCCTGGTTCCAGAAGAACTCGTCGTCGGCGGCGTCGTCGCGCGTGACGATCTCCGGGAACTGCGCCGAGTTGAACAGATAGTTCGGCAAGAACTTGAGAATCAGGCCGACGTTGACGTGGACGGTGCCCTCGAGCTTGGGCAGCGTGCCGATCATCTGCGCTGCCTCGCGGAAGTACGTGGACTTCTCGTATCCCTTGGCTGCGATCACATCGTGCAGCAACCCGACCAACTTCTCACCTTCGGAGGTGACCTTGGCCTTGGTCATGGGATTGAACAGCAGGTAGCGACGGTCCTCGAGGCTGGCGCTGCGGAAGTAGTCGACCGCCCGCGCACTGAACTGCTTCATCGCGATCAGACGTGAGTACGCGTCGACGAAGGCGGCGCGAACGTGGGCGAAATCCGTGACGGGATTGCCGTACAGAATTCGATTCTGCGCGTGAGTGATTGCCTCGAAGAACGCATGCTCGGTGATGCCGATGGAGCCGGTGCAGAGGTTGAACTTTCCGACGTTGACCGTGTTGAGCGCGGCCTCGAATGCGGCGACGCCGGTGTGCAGAATGTCTTCCTCGCGCACCGGGTAATCGTCGAGGCGGAAATTGCTGACATACATCTGCCCGCGCAGGACGTTGTCCACGAGCTGATAGTTCGGATGTGCACTGTCGGCGACAAAGAACACGTAGCCTTCGGGGCCCTCGACGTCGGTACGACGCCCGAACACAGACACCATTCCGGCTACGTTGCCGTTTCCGATGTAGTACTTCTCGCCGCTCGCGCGGAAGGCGACGTCGCCGTCGGTGGGAGTGAGGAGCATGTCGGTGGAGTACACGTCGGCGCCGTGGTCGCGCTCGGACAGCCCGAACGCCATGACACCACCGTCGGCAAGTTCCTGCGCTGCACGCTTCTTCGCAGCGTCGTTGTCACTCATCCAGATCGGTCCGAGTCCGAGGATCGTGACCTGCCACGCGTACCAGTACGCCAGCCCGTAGAAACCGAAGATCTCGCTCAGAGCTGCGTTGCGGGCACCGTCCCAACGACGGTTCTCGTCACCGTCGGCGAATGCCGCCGGAGTCTGGAACGTCGCGAACAACTTCTCCTTGCCGACAAATTCGAGAAAGTCGGAGACCCACACGGCGTCGAGGTCGTCCTGAAGAAGTTGCTTCTTGCCGCGGCTCTCGAACCATTCGATGGTGGCTCGCAGCAAACGGCGGGTCTCCGGATCGAACTGAGCTGGGTCGTAAGTATGGGGGTTGAAGAGCAATCCATCGGTGCCAGACACGTCATTACCTTTCGTCGATGACGCTAAACTACCAGCGGGTAACTTTCCGCGGTGCGATTCATGGAAGACCTGCGATTCTTCGCGAATGCCACAGGTCCATCGGATTCCACGTGCCGGCCCGAGCGCGCGTGATCGGGTAGCACGCCAACCCGAGCAACAACGCAGACATGTGGCCGATGGCGGTGAAATTGGTGGCGAAAATCAGAGGTACACCATAGAAGAGCAGCAACCCCGCGAGATAGATGTATCGCCACGGATCGACGATGCGGTACACCAGAATCCCCATGATGCCGGCCAGACCGTAGCTCACTCCCACGTCGAGAGTGTTGACCGCCGACTCCGCCACGTATCCGTGCCGAATACCTTCGTACAGAACACCTTCGCTGATGTACGTGGCTCCGACGTGGGCAATGACGACAACACACAACCACCGCCACGTCCCGAGCCAACGCTCAGCCGTTGCATGAAAGATGGTGAAGAGAACCAGGTATCCCAACCAACCGCCACCTTCGAGCCAGAAGGCACTCGAGAACAGGACTCGTAGCGGGTCTTCGGCCAGGTGATGCAGATTGGTCGAGCGCTTGCCGAGAAAACGCTCCTCGACATTGTCAGGCAGATGCCGCAGGAACAGTGTGGTGAACAGCAGGGCCAGCAACCAGACGTAGGTACCGGGAGCACTGCGCACCCATCGCCATGCCGCCTTTGCTGCCCCCAGCATCCTCACCGCTTCGAGTCTGCGCTCACTCGTTCACTACTGCAACGGCAAACCCGTCCCATCCCTTCGAACCCACGGTTTGAATGGCGGTGCCGTCGAGTTTCGGCTCGGCCGCGATCATCTCCAACACCGCTCGACTCGCTTTGACGCGCTCGTCGTCGATATCCGGGTTGGACACGTGTCCCCCACGCACCACGTTGTCCACGATGATGACGGTTCCGGGATGCGAAAGGGCCAACGCCCACCGCACGTACTCGGTGTTGTTCTCCTTGTCGGCGTCGATGAAGACCAAGTCGAAAGGTCCCAACTCTTCCTTCGCGATCGACGGGAGGCTGTCGAGCGCCGCCCCGACGCGGACGTCGACACGGTCAGCCAAGCCGGCGCGCTCGATATTCGCCCGAGCGACATCCGCATGGGTGGGATCGAATTCCAGCGTGATGACCTGGCCCGAGGGGCCGACCGCGCGAGCGAGCCAGATCGTGCTGTATCCGCCGAGCGTTCCGATCTCGAGAACATTGCGCGCCAGGCACATTCGCGCCAGAAGATTGAGGAGCTTGCCCTGGTTCGGCGCCACGTCGATGGGCGGGAGACCGGCCTCGGAGTTGGCGGCGAGTGCCGCGTCGAGAACCGGATCTTCACCTACCAACGTGGAGACAAGGTAACCGTCGACTTCTGCCCAATCCGGTTCGCGTTCCATAGCCACGATTGTGGCAGAAAAGAAGGGCCGCCGCAGACACCTCGGAAGGTGGCTGCGGCGGCCCAGACGACTATTCGAATCAGCCGCGAACTGCGCTGATGATCTCCTCGATCGCCGAGTCGGCGTCGATCTCACGGCTCTCGCCAGTGAAGCGGTCGCGAATTTCGACCTTGCCGTCGGCCCAACCACGGCCGACGACAACGATCAGCGGAACGCCGATCAGCTCGGAGTCCTTGAACTTCACGCCCGGCGATGCCTTGCGGTCGTCGAGGATTACTTCGAGTCCGGCACGGTCGAGTTGCGCGGCGAGGCCTTCGGCGCCTTCGCGCGCGGTCTCGTCCTTATTCGCGATGACGAGGTAGACGTCGGCCGGTGAAACCTCGGCAGGCCAGCGCAGGCCCTTTTCGTCGTGATGCTGCTCGGCAATGACGGCCACCAGACGCGAGACGCCGACGCCGTACGAACCCATGGTCGGGCGGACGGGCTTGCCGTTCTCGGCGAGGACGTCGACGGTGAAGACGTCGGTGTACTTGCGGCCGAGCTGGAAGACGTGCCCGATCTCGATACCGCGAGCCGAGACCAGCGTGCCGGCTCCATCGGGAGAGGCGTCGCCGTCACGAACCTCGGCGGCTTCGATGGTTCCGTCAGGGGTGAAGTCGCGACCGGCAACGAGGCCGACCACGTGCTTGCCGTCTTCGTCGGCGCCGGTAATCCAGCTGGTGCCGTCGACGACGCGCGGATCGACAAGGTAGCGAACGCCGTTGGCCTGCAGAGCCTTCGGGCCGATGTAACCCTTGGCCAGGAACGGGTTGTTCTTGAAGTCGGTCTCGGTGATCATCACGAACTCGGCCGGCTCGAGCGAAGCTTCGAGGCGCTTTTCGTCGACCTCACGGTCGCCGGGGATGCCGATACCGAGCAGTTCCCACTCCCCGCCGGGCAGGCGGGTCTTGACCATGATGTTCTTGAGTGTGTCGGCGGCGGTGACGGTACGGCCGAGATCAGCGCCGTTCGCCCAGTCCACCAGGGTGTCGATGGTGGGTGTGTTCGCGGTGTCGTACACCTTGGCTTCGGGCAGCCCGTCGAACGGAATCGAATCGGGAACAACAGTCTTGACGGCCTCGACGTTGGCGGCGTAGCCGGATTCGAGGCAGCGGACGTAGGTGTCTTCGCCGATCTCGCTCTCGGCAAGGAACTCCTCGGACGCGCTGCCGCCCATCGCACCGGAGGTGGCCGAGACGATGACGTACTTGACGCCCAGACGCGTGAAGATCTTCTCGTAGGCGCCGCGATGCGCCTGGTACGACTCCGTCAGGCCTTCGTCGGTCAGGTCGAAGGAGTAGGAATCCTTCATCAAGAACTCGCGGCCGCGCAGAATGCCGGCACGCGGACGCTCTTCGTCGCGGTACTTGGTCTGCACCTGGTACAGGGTGACCGGGAAGTCCTTGTAGGAGTTGTACTCACCCTTGACCGTCAGAGCAAAGAGCTCCTCGTGGGTCGGGCCGAGCATGTAGTCGTTGCCCTTGCGGTCCTTGAGGCGGAACAGGTTGGGGCCGTACTCGGTCCAGCGGTTCGACGCTTCGTAGGGATCGCGCGGGAGCAGCGCCGGCAGCAGGATTTCCTGTCCGCCAATTGCATTCATTTCTTCACGGACGACACGCTCTACCTCGCGCAGCACCCGCAATCCCAGCGGCAACCACGAGTAGACGCCTGGAGCGATACGACGCACGTAGCCGGCACGAACCAGCAGTTTGTGGCTGGCAACTTCGGCGTCCGAGGGATCGTCACGCAGGGTACGCAGGAACAGGTGGGACAGACGGGTAATCACGAGGTGTAAGGATAGTCGCCGCAGTCGGCCGAGCGGGCCTCGGTACGGTTACAGCGTGCTTGTACTGCTGCCTCCCTCAGAAACCAAGTCCGACGGCGGCAAGGATGCGCCCCTCGATCTGGCCGAACTGTCGATGCCCCAGTTGACCGAAACGCGCGAATTGCTGGTTCAGACGCTGGTCGATCTGGCCGCTGACGTCGAGGCGTCATGCGAAGCGCTCGGGCTCGGCCCGACGCAAGCAGACGAAGTGGAGCGCAATGCCAAGCTGTGGGTGTCCGCGACGCGGCCCGCACTGCAGCGCTACACCGGCGTGCTCTTCGACGCCCTCGACGCAAAGTCGTTCACCCGCGCCCAGAAGGCCAAGGCTCTCGATCGGATCGCGATCGGCTCCGCTCTGTTCGGTGCAGTCCGTGCGGGAGATCTGATCCCCGCCTACCGCCTTTCCGGCGGGTCCAAGCTGCCCGGGATGGGCACGCTCCGCTCACTGTGGAAGCCGGAGTTGCCGAAGGCCTTGGCGGCCGAAGCCGACGGCCTTGTCATCGATCTACGGTCCGGCACCTACCAAGACCTCGGACCGGTTCCAGACGCACTGATCGCAACGGTCCTCACCGAGAAGCCGGACGGCACCCGCACTGTCGTCAGTCACTTCAACAAGCACCACAAGGGTCTGCTCGCCCGTGCGCTGGTGGTCTCGCGTGCCGAACCGACCGACATCAAGGGTGTCGCGCGGGTGGCGTCGAAGGCCGGCCTGCGGGTGGAAATCGCGTCGGAGCGTGAACTGATCATCCTGACGGATTGATGGCTTCGTCTGTCAAGTGCCGCAGAAGGTTTGGAACGTCTCGCTGAAAGACCGCGGAGCCGCCTCGGTGTAGTCAGCCCACTCGTCGCGTCGGTCGAATGGATGCGTGACAACCTCCAGCAGCTTCTCGAATGGAGCGAGGTCGCCGTCGGTCGCGGCGCGCAGGGCAGCGTCGAGCCGATGATTACGCGGAATGTACAGCGGGTTGACGCGATCCATCGCGCTCGCGGTCTCCGCGGCCCCTTGTCCGTTTTCGGTCAGGGCTCCCTGCCACCGCTGCAACCAGGGCGCGATGTGCTCCCGTGGCACGAGTTGGTCGAGAGGCGCCGAATTTCCGCGCAATTCGTCTGCGAGTGCGCGGAAACTGCCTGTCCAATCAGCTCCGTGTTCCGCCAACAACGTCAGCAGATCGTCGACGAGCGCCCGATCGACAAACGGCTGGGCCAGACCGATCTTTGCCGCGAGACCGGCCGCATAGTGTCCCTCGTAGCGCTCGTCGAAGGTCTCGAGAACTGCCGACGCCGCGGAAATCGCATTGTCGGGTGCGGAATCGATCAGCGGCAACAGTGTTTCTGCCAAGCGCGCCAGATTCCACTTCAGTACAGCGGGCTGATTGCCGAACGCATAGCGGCCCCCGTGGTCGATCGAGCTGAACACTGCCGCCGGATCGAATGCGTCGAGGAAGGCGCACGGACCGTAATCGATGGTCTCTCCCGAAATTGTCGTGTTGTCGGTGTTCATGACCCCGTGCACGAAACCGATGAGCATCCACCTCGCCACCAGTGACGCCTGCGCCTCGACGACCGCCTCGAGGAACCTCAGATAGCGATTGTGTGTACCCGTTGACGGAAGTTCGGTCAGCTCCGGGTAGTGCCGGGCGATCGCGTAGTCGGTGAGCGGCTGCAAGACCTCGCCCTGCCGGGCCGCGAACTCGAAGGTCCCAACGCGTAGGTGACTCGACGCGATCCGTGCAAGCACGGCACCGGGTTCTGCGCCGTTGCGGCGAACGTCTCGGCCCGTCGCCACCACCGACAGCGCGCGCGTAGTGGGGACACCGAGGGCATTCATCGCCTCGCTGACGAGATATTCGCGCAGCATCGGCCCTACGACCGCATACCCGTCGCCGCCCCGAGAGAACGGTGTGCGCCCGGAGCCTTTCAGATGCAAGTCCACTCGCTGCCCGGCACTGCTGACGAGTTCGCCGAGTAACAACGCCCGACCGTCTCCGAGAATTGGTGCATACCCACCGAACTGATGACCCGCATACGCCATCGCCACCGGTGTGGCCCCGTCCGGCACCGTCGACCCGGACAGGACGCCGATCCCGTCCACACTTCGCAGCGCTGCTACGTCCAATCTCAACGACGCAGCCAGCTGCTCGTTCACCACGAGCAACTGCGGGTCAGGGGCGGCAGCACCTTGCCACGGCACCGTCAGAGCGCCGAGTTCGTCGGCGAACGTGCTCTCGAGGCCGGCCACGATGGTGACCGTGTCTGCTGTGGATTCCTGGAATGCGGCCATCACACGAGAGTAGTCACCGTGCGACAACCTATCGATCAGCCCTGATCGATGTACGACTCGAGCTGATCGCGTTCGCTCTTGAGCTCGTCGATGCGGCTCTTCACCACGTCACCGATACTGACGATGCCGAGGAGGTTGCCGTCCTCGATCACCGGCAGATGCCGGATTCGACGCTCGGTCATGATCGCGGCAATGCTGTCCACTGCGTCTGCCGGAACGCACGTGTACATCAGAGCGGTCATGACCTCGGAAACCTGGATCCCGAGAAGGTCCGGGCCACGCTCGTGCAGGCGTCGAACGACATCGCGTTCGGAAATGATGCCGACCACCGCATCGTCGTCGACCACCACCATGGCTCCGATGTTGTGGCGGGCAAGATCGCACAGCAGCCCGTTGACCGTCGTGTGGGCGTCGATCGTGACGATGCTGTTGCCCTTGTTTCGCAATATGTCCGCGATCCGCATCACGGCACCCCGATCCGTCGAGACTCTCGGCACGTCCTGCAACGATCGTATCGGCTAGCGAAGCGGAAAAACAGGACTGATCAGGCGATTCCCTGAGCTGCCTTCTCCGCAGCCTGAGCCTGGGCTACCTGAGAAGGTGTGAACCTGATGCACAGCGCCGCGATACCGGCGAACACGGCGCAGACCGCGCAGCCCACAAGTGCGAAGGTGTACCCCTCTCCGAGTGCAATCAATTGCGCCGGATTCATGTCCGCTGCCTTGCCCGAAGTGCCGCCGAGCGAGAGCGTCTTGGACGTCGCCATTGCACCGATCACCGACAGCGCCAATGGTCCACCGAGCGTCTGGGCAACTTGGGAGATTGCGGTCAGCGGGCCGATCTCGGTCTCCGGGACACCGGCGATCGCGCACAGTGGCAAGGGCACCATCGCGAGGCCGATACCGAATCCGATCCCGATCACGGGCACGAACAAGTTGGCCAGGTAGGTGGAGTCGGAATCGAGAGTAGAGCCGTAGAGGAGTCCGACGATCATGATCACGACGCCGGTGAGGACCAGCCAGCGGGGTTGAACCTTCACGGCGAGCTTGGAAGCAACCGACGCGGCGGCGCCCAATCCGAACGCGAACGGAATGAACGCGATACCGGCACGCAACGGCGAATACTGCATGATGTCCTGCACGAACAGCGCGACGAAGGCCGTCATGCTGAACATCGCGCCACCGACGAAGAAGATGGCGAGGAACGTCGCGACACGGTTGCGATCGGCGAACAACGAGAAGGGCAAGAGCGGGTTGTCTGCAGTTCGCTCGACAAAGAGGAAGGCGGCGAGGGCGACCAATCCGGCCGCCAATGCACCGATGACGGCGATGCTCCCCCATCCCATTTCCGGGCCTTCGGTGAGAGCAAAAACAACACCGGTACAACCGAGGGTCGCGAGGATCGCGCCGGGGACATCCAAAGCCAGACGCGTCTGATTCGTCTCGCGAAGGGCGCGGAACGCCATGCCGACGAGCGCGATGCCGATCGGGACGTTGATGAGGAAGATCAGACGCCACGACACCTCGGTCAATGCGCCGCCGATGATCAGACCGGCGATCGATCCGACGCCCGTCATGGCGGCAAAAATCGCGATGGCCTGATTACGAGCCGGACCCGCGGCGAAAGTCGTGGCAACAAGGGCGAAGGCAGTGGGCGACGCCACGGCTGCGCCGACACCTTGAAGCGCCCGCGCTGCGATCAACATGCCCTCGTTCAGGGCGAGTCCACAGAGCAACGACGCCACCGTGAACAGCGAGACTCCCGCGATGAACATCTTCTTGCGTCCGAACGCGTCGCCGAGCCGACCACCGAGGAGCATGAGCCCACCAAACGCAAGCGCGTAGGAGGTCAACACCCAGTTGCGGCCGCTGTCGCTCAGCCCGAGGTCGGCCTGCAATGGCGCCAGAGCGAGGTTCGCGACAGTACCGTCGAGCACCACCATCATCTGCAAACCACTCAGGACGATGATGGCAAGCCCGATGACTCGAGTCGCTACCGGGGCATTCGCCGAAGCGGTTTCAGATGTTGGGGAGTCAGACACAAGACTTCACGTTACCCAGCGTCGACGGAAAAGCCCGCGACCGGCCCGATCACGATGATCGCCGGAGGCTTGATCTCATCGTCCTTGACGCGCTGAGCAACGGTCGCCAGATCGGCCCGAAGTTCACGCTGGGTGCGCAGCGTGCCCTCTTGGATGACGGTGACCGGCGTGGTTGCCGGGCGTCCACCGTCGACGAGTGCCTTCGCGAACTGATCGATGCGCTCGACCGCCATGAGCAGCACGATCGTGCCGCGCAACTTGGCCAGCGCCGACCAGTCGACCAGCGAATCCGGATGATCCGGAGCCACGTGCCCACTGACGACGACGAACTCGTGGGTGACGCCGCGGTGGGTGACCGGGATGCCTGCGGCCGACGGGACCGAGATCGCGCTCGTGATTCCGGGCACTACGGTCACCGGAACGCCGGCAGCGGCACACGCTTCGAGTTCTTCGTATCCCCGTCCGAAGACGTACGGGTCCCCGCCCTTGAGGCGGACCACGAACTTGCCTGCCTTCGCGTTGTCGATCAGCGCGGCGTTGATGGCCTCCTGAGCCATGGCACGGCCGTACGGGATCTTCGCGGCGTCGATCACCTCTACGTCCGGACCCAGTTCGGCGAGCAACTCCGGCGGAGCCAATCGGTCGGCCACGACGACGTCGGCGCGGGCGAGCAAACGGCGTCCGCGCACGGTGATCAGATCGGGATCACCGGGGCCACCACCGACGAGAGCAACACCCGCAGCGGCAGGCTCGGCCGTATCGGCGAGCACGCCCGACTGAAGACCTTCGACGACGGCGGTGCGGACTGCTGCCGAACGGCGGTGATCGCCGCCCGCCAGAATTCCGATGCTCATACCGTCGTACTCGGCGCTCGCGGGAGTGACGGCGGTGCCGTGCTTCGCGTTGTCGGCGCGCACGCAGAAGATGTGGCGACGCTCCGCTTCGGCGACGATCGCCGCATTGGTTTCCGGCTCGTCGGTCGAGGCGATGGCGTACCACGCACCTTCGAGGTCGCCGTCGGCGTACGGGCGCTCTTCGACCGTGATCTGACCGGCAGTGGCCATACCTTCGACGGCTGGAGTGAACGCGCGACTGATGACGTGAACGCGGGCACCAGAGGCGACCAGCAGTCCGAGTCGGCGCTGAGCCACAGTGCCGCCGCCGAACACGACCACGCGTCGATCGGTCAGGTTGAGGCCGACCAGGTAGTTGGTCTCGTCTGCGGTGGACTCGCTCACTCGCACTCCGTTTCGTTGTCAGAATTGGTCAAGCTGGAGGGAACTTTACGGGCCGCGGCCACGGTCACTCCATCCCTGGCAGTCTTGGCCAGCACAAGTCGGCCGCCCCCGGACGCGAGGATCGCAGCCGCTTCCGCGACGCTTGCCGTTCCGACGGCGTTCTCGACGCGAGGCGATGGTGACGGAACTTGAACTCGCGCAAGTACGTCCGGGGCGAAACTCACAATCGGGACGTTCAGTTCATGGGCCGCTGTCAGAAGAGCCGAAGACTCAGCTTTTGCCGCCACAGTGGCGAGTACCACGATCTTCCCTTGCGCCGCCGGCACAGCCTTCACCGCAGCGACGATGTTCTTCGCGGTGACACTCGTCGTGAATCCCACGCCTATACAGAGGTCATCGCCGTGCGGCATCGACGAACTTCGCGATCGATTCGGGCTGCCCCACCGGATGAGTGTGGAGATACGACGCGTGGACGCCGCCGCGAACAAATCCTTCGCGGACACTGCCGCCGTCCCAGGGCCGCCACCCCCACGCACTTCCGCAACCGTCCGCGTCTGCCGAGACGAGAGACGTTCGGTGGAACTCGTGACCGGTGACGCGGGAGCCTGCTTCGAAGAGGCTGGAGTCGCTGATCGCCACTGCTTCGCGGTACCCGAGGGTCAGGCGTTTCCCGAATGTCGCATCCACCCCGACAACACCGGCCATGCTGTGACCGTCCAAGCTGCGAGCGAGGTAGAGCAGACCGGCACACTCGGCGTGGATCGGTGCGCCGCCGTCCGCCAGATCGCGAACCTGCTGCAGCAGTACGGTATTGGCCGCAAGGTCTACCGCGTGTTCTTCCGGGAAGCCACCGGGAAGGACCAGAGCGGCAGTTCCCGCAGGAAGCTCGTCCCGCAACGGGTCGAACACCTGCACGTCCGCGCCGGCAGCAGTCAACAGCTCCCGGTGCTCGGCGTAGCCGAAGGTGAAGGCCGGGCCACCCGCCATGGCAACCACAGGCCGAGACTCCGCGTGTGCGCCGACCTCGCCAACCGGATCCCATGCAGCTGCACTCACGTTCGAGGCGGCCAGTGCGCGAACAGCACCCAGATCGACGTGCGAGGCAATCAAATCGGACATAGCGTCCACTGCGGCCACAGCGGCGGCGCCGTGCTCGGCCGCCGGAATCAGGCCGAGGTGCCGGGAGGGAACTTCGAGTTCCGTCAACCGTGGCACAACTCCGAGCACTGCGACGCCGACCTTGTCGCACGCATGACGCAACACCTGCTCGTGACGAGCGCTCCCGACGCGATTGAGAATGACGCCGCCGATGCGCACACCTGCGTCGTAGGTCGCGAAGCCGTGGAGTACGGCGGCCAGACTCTGACTGTGCCCACGGGCGTCGATCACGAGCACTACCGGCGAACCGAGGATCGACGCGACCTGCGCCGTCGATCCCTCCGCCGACGGCTGCGAGTTTGCCTCGTCGATCTTCCCGTCGAACAGACCCATGACGCCTTCGACCACGGCGATGTCGCAACCAGCGGTTCCATGCCGGTAGAGCGGTCCGATGCGATCCGGGCCCACCAGAACAGTGTCGAGGTTGCGTCCGGGCCGCCCTGCCGCGAGTCCGTGATAACCCGGGTCGATGTAGTCCGGCCCCACCTTGAAGGGTGCAACGCTGCTACCGGACCGTCGCAGCGCGCCGATCAATCCCGTTGCCACCGTGGTCTTTCCGCTACCCGAGGCAGGAGCGGCGATCACCACGGCCGGAGTGGAAGGACTTACCATTCGATGCCCCGTTGGCCCTTTCGGCCGGCATCCATCGGGTGCTTGATCTTGGTCATCTCGGTCACGAGGTCGGCGGCGTCGATCAACGCCTGCGGGGCGTCGCGTCCCGTGATGACAACGTGCTGGTTGCCCGGACGATCGCGCAGTGTCTGCACGACCTCGTCGACGTCGACCCAGCCCCACTTGAGCGGATAGGTGAACTCGTCGAGGACATAGAATCGATGTTCCTCGCTCGCAAGCCTTCTCGCGATCTCCTGCCAACCCTCCGCAGCGGCAGCAGCATGATCTTCCTCGCTACCGGCCTTGCGTGTCCATGACCAACCTTCGCCCATCTTGTGCCACTGCACCGGCCCACCGACGCCGGTTTCGTCGTGCAGGTTTCCGAGCGCGCGGAACGCGGCTTCCTCTCCGACCTTCCACTTGGCACTCTTCACGAACTGGAACACGCCGATGTCGAACCCCTGATTCCAGGCACGCAGCGCCATGCCGAAAGCGGCGGTGGACTTACCCTTTCCCGGGCCGGTGTGCACGGCAAGTACCGGCGCGTTACGACGCTGACGCGTGGTCAGACCGTCGTCGGGAACTGTCTCGGGAACACCCTTGGGCATCGTGAACTCCTGAGCTGGGATCTAGGCTGCGGCGCGGACGACACCCGCGACCTGCTGCGCTGACAATTCGGCGAGGCGGACGTATCCGCCACGTAGTTCTCGCGCCAACTCGGCCGCCAGCCCCAGACGCACGAGGCCGGTCTCGCAGTCGACGACGATGGACGCGACGGACGCGTCGGCGAGAAGATGCGCGGCGACGCGGGCGCGGTGCAGCGCGTCCTTGCCGCCGGTAGCCCGGCCGTCGGTGAGTGTGACGACGAGGGCGCGACGCTGCGGGTCACGAAGTCGTTCACGCAGAACCACTTCGCGAGCACGCAGGAATCCCTCTGCGAGTGGGGATTTGCCGCCGGTACGCATCGACTGCAAGCGACGGACAGCGATGTCCACCGAAGATGTCGGCGGCAGTACGAGCTCCGCTTCACGACCACGGACAGTGATGACGGCGACCTTGTCGCGGCGCTGATAGGCGTCGCGGAGCAACGAGACAACCGCACCGGTGACCGCGGAGAGGCGGTCGCGTGCTGCCATCGACCCCGACGCGTCGACAACGAAGACGATCAGATTGCCTTCTCGCCCTTCACGTATCGCGCCGCGGAGGTCAGCCGGTGCCAGCCGCAACCGTCCAGCAGTGCGACCACGGGCAACTTGAGACTCGGCTGCGGCAAAGACCGTGCTCGTCAGATGCAATCCGTGCCCACGCTCCCGCGTGGACCGCACAACTCGTCCACGGGACGACATGGACCGCGAGCGTCGTCCCGGTGCACCTTCACCGACTCCCGGAACTTCGAGGAGCTTGGCCTTGAATTCGCCGGCCGGTGGCGCCGAGGGACGATCGGTGGCGCGTACTCCCCCACCAGGTCCGTCTGGGTCGTCCGGGCCGTCGTCATCAGGCCCGTCGTCGTCCGGCCCTTCGTCTCCGGGACCGCCGTCATCTTCCGGGCCACGGTCTTCGTGATTTTCGGGAGGTTCGGGCTCTCCGTCGCGCGCGTCGTCCTCTACCTGCGACTGAGCATCCTGATCGGCCTGCTCGAGCGCATCGTCCAACTGCTGCTGATCCAAGCCGGGCTCGTCGAACGGATCGCGGCGGCGGCGATGCGGCAGCGTCAGTTCCGCCGCTACTCGTACGTCCTCCGCAGTGACTTCACTGTCGCCGCGCCAGGCAGCGTGGGCCGTCGCGGTGCGCGCCAGCACCAAGTCCGCGCGCATACCGTCGACGTCGAACGACGCACACAGCGAGGCGATACGACGCAGTTCGCGGTTACTCAGCTCGACCGAGTCCAATTTCTCACGCGCCGTGAGGATTTCGGACGCCAACTCCTCATCGGCGGATACGTACCGAGCGACAAATGCCTCGGGGTCACGCTCGTAGTCGAGTCGGCGACGCACCACTTCCATGCGAATGTCGACGTCGCGGGACGCGGCGACGTCGACAGCCAGACCGAAACGGTCCAGAAGTTGCGGACGCAGTTCTCCCTCTTCGGGATTCATCGTGCCGACGAGTACGAACTTGGCCGGATGCGAATGGGAGATGCCGTCACGCTCGATGTGAACCCGGCCCATCGCCGCGGCGTCGAGAAGCACGTCGACCAGGTGGTCGTGAAGCAGATTCACCTCGTCGACGTACAGAACACCCTGGTGAGCGGCGGCGAGCAGTCCAGGTTGGAATGCGCGCTCACCGTCACGCAGAACCTTCTCCAAGTCGATCGAACCGATCACCCGGTCTTCGGTGGCGCCCACGGGCAGTTCGACCAAGCGGGCCGGTCGTGTCGTTCCGGCGTCGTCGACCGCGGGCAGCAGCGCAGTCAGCGCGCGCACGACCGTCGACTTGGCAGTTCCCTTCTCACCGCGGACCAGGACCCCGCCGATCCCTGGATGCACCGCACACAGGATCAGCGCCAATCGCAATTGATCCTGGCCGACCACAGCACTGAACGGGAAGCCCGCCACTGGTCGATCTTCTTCACTTCGCACGTCGATATCCCTCCACCTCTCGGTTTCCTCGCCGAGAATTTGGCTGCACTCGAATGTCGCGGCAACCTGGCTGAGATCTCCCGGTCTATCGGTAGAGGAGAGATCTTTCACAGTGGCGGGACCGCGCCTGGATCGAACAGGACTTCCCCGCGAACATTCGGTATCGAAAAAACCCTAGTCGGCTCGCTTTCCCACGAGCCGACCAGGGTCAATTCTCCGACAAACTAACTGACGGCCACGAAAGGCTCTCCCCCACCACGACGCATCGGGGTGTGCGGGATGCCGTCTTCGATGAACTCTTCGCCGTCAGCCTTGAATCCGTGCTTGGCGTACATCTCGACCAAGTAGGTCTGGGCGTTGATCCGACACGGCGCTTCGCCGACCTCGGCAAGTGCGGCCTGCAGGAGGCGGGTCGTGTGGCCCTGGCCGCGAGCCTGACGCGACGTGCAGAGGCGTCCGATTCGGAAGCTCTTGTTTCCGTCGTCGTGCTCTTCGAGCAGCCGGAGCGTGCACACCACCTGGCCGTCCTGCTCGAGCCAGAAGTGGCGTGTTTCCGTCAGCAGGTCCCGCCCGTCCAACTCGGGATACGGGCAAGCCTGCTCGACGACAAAGACCTCCACTCGAAGCTTCAACAACTCGTAGAACGTCTTGTTGTCGAGATCGAGTGCCCATGAACGCTTCAAAGCTGCTGTTGCCGTCATGGGTTGGACTATCACACAGTCGCGGCGGTATCCGCGACCGGAGCCGATTCGGAAGCACCGGCGGAATCGAGCTCGAGAACCTTCGAGGACCAATCCCAGACCTGGTTGAACAGGCCTTCGTTGTCGGTGAGCTTGACGCCGATGGACGGAACCATCTCGCGGAGCTTGCCCTTCCAACCCTGGAACTCGGTCGGGAAGCAGCGCTCGAGTACGTCCAGCATCGCCGGGACGGCCGTGGACGCACCGGGCGAAGCACCGAGCAGACCGGCGATGGAACCGTCCTCAGCGGCGACCACAGCGGTACCGAATTCGAGGACACCACCCTTGCCCTTGGCGCGGCGGATCACCTGGACGCGCTGGCCCGCGGTGATGAGTTCCCAGTCCTGGGCCTGCGCCTTGGGCGCGAACTCACGCAGATCCCAGATGCGACCGGCTTCGTTCTTGGCAAGCTCGCTGACCAGGTACTTGACCAGGCCGAGCTCGCTGACACCGACACCGAGCATCGAGAGGATGTTGTTCGGCTTGACCGAGCCGGGCAGGTCGGTGACGCGACCCTGCTTGAGGAACTTCGGCGACCAACCAGCGTAGGGACCGAACAGCAGACCCGGCTTGTTGCCGATGACACGGGTGTCCAGGTGAGGCACCGACATGGGCGGGGCGCCGACGGCAGCCTTGCCGTAGACCTTGGCGCTGTGCTGGTCGATGAGTTCGGGGTTGGTGCATCGCAGGAACGCACCGCTGACCGGGAAGCCACCGAAGCCCTTGGCTTCCTTGATGCCCGACTTCTGCAGCAGGTGCAGGGCGCCGCCACCGGCACCGACGAACACGAAGCGCGAGCGAACGGTGCGCTTTTCACCGGTGCGACGGTTGGTGACCTTGACGGTCCAGGACTTGTCCGAGTTCTGGGTCAGGTTGGTGACCTCGTGGCCGAAGTACATCTTGCCGCCGGTCTTGCCGATGTAGCCGATGAGCTGCTTGGTGAGCGCTCCGAAATCGACGTCGGTGCCGTCCTGGCTCCAGTTCAGGGCGATGGGATCGGAGAAGTCGCGTCCCTTGGCCATGAGCGGCAAACGCTTGCTGAACTCGGCCGGATCGTCGATGTACTCCATACCGCGGAAGAGCGTGTGGCCGGCAAGTGCGTCGTAACGAGCACGGAGGTACTTGGCGTTGGCCTCACCGTGAACGAAGCTCACGTGCGCGATGGGGTTGATGAATTCCTTGGGCTGTGTCAGGACGCCCTGCTCTACCGCGTGTGCCCAGAACTGGCGTGACACCTGGAACTGCTCGTTGACGTTGACGGCCTTCTTGATGTCGACCGTGCCGTCCGAGTTCTCAGGTGTGTAATTGAGCTCACACAGGGCTGAGTGACCGGTTCCCGCGTTGTTCCAGGGGTCGCTGCTCTCGGCTGCGACGGCATCGAGCCGCTCGAAGGTCGAGATCGACCAATCGGGCTGCAGCTGGCGCAGCAATGCACCCAGCGTGGCGCTCATGATGCCTGCGCCCACGAGCACTACATCCGTCTTCGTCTCTACCGCGTTCTGATTCGACACTGGAGAATCGACTTCCTTGTCATTAGCCGTGCGCGCATCCGCCTGCTGTGTTACGCCGAATAGGTTACCCGTGCGTACACGCGCGGTTCACCACCCCCAATTGTGCTCTACAACGCGCACTCGAAACGACGATTAGATTGTGATTTGTGACTACTTGGGTTCCAGACGTCCTCGGTGACGGATATCAGCAGCTGACGATCCCGCTCGGAACGGATCCGGACGGCGAAGGCGAGGTGGACGCAACACTGGTCCGCTACCAACCGCAGAAGGAGGCGGTGAAGACACACCGTGCCGTTTTGTACGTGCACGGCTTCACCGATTACTTCTTCCAGAAGCACCTCGCCGAGCACTTTGCCGAGCAGGGTTACGCCTTCTTCGCACTCGACCTGCGTAAGTGCGGCCGCTCCCTCAAACCGGGGCACACAGCTCATTACGTCTCCGACCTTGCGCTCTACGACGCCGAACTGAACGAAGCGCTGCGCATCGTCCGCAGCGAGACCGAGGGCAGCGAGGTGCTGCTCATGGCGCACTCCACCGGCGGTCTGATCGTTCCGCTCTGGCTGAACCGTTTGCAGCGCAAGCCCGGTGGCAGCGACGGCGCCGGAATCTGCGGGCTGGTACTCAACAGCCCCTGGTTCGACCTTCAGGGTCCCTCAGTGGTGCGCAACGTCGGTACTACGGCGATCGATGCGCTCGGACGGGTATCGGCGAAGACGGTGATCCCGGGAACTGGGATACCGACTTACGGTTCCAGTCTTCATGTTTCGGCCAACGGCGTCTGGGATTACAACCTCGACTGGAAGCCACTGGCAGGCTGCCCCGTTACCTTCGGCTGGATGCGGGCCGTCCGAGCGGGTCACGCAAAACTTCACCGCGGCCTAGACATCGGAGTGCCCGCGCTGATTCTGCGCTCGAAGAAGTCGCAGTTCGCGAAGGCGTACAACCCGAGCGTCGACCTCGCCGATTCCGTGCTCGACGTCAAGCAGATCGCACGTTGGGCCGGTTGCCTCGGCGATCGCACCACCATCGTCCCGATCGACGGCGCCCGTCACGACGTGTTCCTTTCGACCGAGAAGCCCTTGGCCACAGCCTTTTCCGAACTCGACCTGTGGTTGGAGTGGCTCGACGGCCACCTCACCCCGGCCGCAGAAAGTTCGGCAAGCACAGCAAGCAACACACAGGAGATCGCGCAGTGACGCACTACGACCTTGCAATCATCGGCAGCGGATCCGGAAACTCGCTGCCCGACGAGCGGTTCGACGGCAAGAAGATCGCAATCCTCGAAGAGGGCACCTTCGGCGGAACGTGCCTCAATGTCGGGTGTATCCCGACCAAGATGTTCGTCTACGCCGCCGAGGTGGCACGCACCGTCACCACTGCCGAGAAGTACGGCGTCGACGCCACGCTCGACGGCGTTCGTTGGTCCGACATCGTCAAGCGCGTCTTCGGCCGCATCGATCCCATTTCTGCAGGTGGTGAGCGGTACCGCAGCGAAGACAGTCCCAACACCACCGTCTACCGCGGCCACGCCACGTTCACCGGCGACAAGACGATCGACACCGGAACCGGCGAGACGATCACCGCCGACCAGGTGGTCATCGCTGCCGGTTCGCGTCCGATCATCCCGGAAGAGATCGCGTCGAGCGGTGTGAAGTACTACACCAACGAAGACATCATGCGACTGCCCGAACTTCCCGAGCACCTCGTGATCGTCGGCTCAGGATTCATTGCCACCGAGTTCGCACACGTGTTCTCCGCGTTGGGTTCTCGCGTGTCGATCATCGGTCGCAGCCAGCGACTGCTGCGGCACCTCGACGACGAGATCTCCGAGCGCTTCACCGAGTTGGCCGAACAGAAGTGGGACGTCCATCTGGGCTCCCCCCTCACGTCGGTACGCGGCGACGGCGACAACATCGCCGTCGAACTGGCAAACGGCACAGTCGTTTCCGGTGACGTTCTCCTCGTCGCGGTCGGTCGTCAGCCGAACGGTGACCTACTCGGTCTCGACAAGGCGGGCGTCGAACTCGACGACAAGGGCTCGATCGTGGTCGACGAGTACCAACGCACCACCGCAGAGGGCGTCTTCGCACTCGGTGACGTCTCCTCGCCGTACCAGCTCAAGCACGTCGCCAACCATGAAGCGCGCGTTGTTCAGCACAACCTGCTCCAGGACGCGTGGAAGGACACGTCCGGGCTTCGCAGCACCGATCACCGCTTCGTACCGGCAGCCGTGTTCACCGACCCGCAGATCGCCGACGTCGGAATGACGGAGAAGCAGGCTCGCGACGCCGGGCTCGACATCACCGTCAAGGTGCAGGCTTACGGCGACGTCGCGTACGGCTGGGCGATGGAGGATCAGGAGGGCATCTGCAAGGTGATCGCCGAGCGCGGCACCGGACGCATCCTCGGCGCCCACGTCATGGGTACGCAGGCTCCGACCGTCATCCAGCCGCTCATTCAGGCGATGAGCTTCGGTTTGTCAGCTCAGGACATGGCGCGCGGCCAGTACTGGATCCACCCGGCCCTGGCCGAAGTGGTCGAGAACGCGCTGCTCGGCCTCGACATCTGAGCCCCGCCGCCCCAATGACGCCGAAAAGGCGGGCACTCCTCGCAATGGGAATGCCCGCCTTTTCGTAGGTCAGAGTTTCACCAGGGGCTGGTACGCAGCACGATCTCGGTTGCGAGTTCGGCCGGTGCCGACTTCACGACGTCGTCGACACCCGGAAGTTCCGTCACGCGGAAGTCGGAGTACACGAAACGACCGCTGGCGTCGGCGATGGCCCGACCTCCACTGCCCACGACTACGGTGGTCGGAACCTCGACCGGCGGAACGCCGGCAACATCGCTGGCCGACGGATGTCCACGGTCCACGGCGATCAAACTCGCGAAGCGGCCGAACTGACGTGCAGCCAACAGCCACGCGAGATCGGCGCCCTCCCGGTGACCGACCAGATTCACCCAGGCGATGTTCAACTCGTCCAGAAGTACCACTGCCGAGGTCTCGTCGAGATTCTCGATCGATTCCACCGCGACGGTCCGCAGGTCCGAATGATGCAGTCGCTCACACACATCGTCGTACAAGTCGACGGGGTCGCCCTTGCCCGGGAGCAGGAGTACCGCATGCTTGCTGACCGGCCCGTCGATCCGAACGGTGCACGAACCACTGCCCACCGCTACTCGAGTCAATTCCATGTCTGGAAACGGTACGCGATCCACACAGTGGAGGACCCTGGAGTCGACAGAAGTATGACCACTCATACATTCACGCGCCGCTGCGGGCCCGATTTGTTCGCTCTGTACCGCCTCCACTCGGAGCGAAAGTGGCTTTCGGCGCATCTGAGGCGACGGACGTACCGTTCGCTCGGGTTGCGGGGTTGGAGGTCGGGCGGTCGGGCTCAGGCCTCGGTACAGGCACGGGCACAGGCACAGGCACCCGCCGTGCATTACCTCAGCTCGTGATGTTGCTCGCCTGGTTACTCCACCCCGGGAGTCCGAACAGCTCACCGGAACCGGAAACGAAGGCACTGTGCGCATGCTCATCGCCGCGGAGTTTGTCCATGTTCCATGCCGTGAGAACACCCAGGAACCCTCGCACACCGTCGACGCAACCCGGATCGTTTGCCGGGCAGCCAGGTTGCCCCTGAATGTCGTTGTGGTTGGGACCGTTCAACGTCGCGCGCACCTTCTGCACGGAGTCCGGCGTGGCCCCGAAATAGCCTTCCGCGGATTGGGCTCCGATCAGGTCCCAGGGCAACGGCTGAGTCGACTGCGAAATCGGGCTGTTGGAGCCGTTCACATACAGAACGGAACCCGTTGTCAGCGCCCGCGGGTCGGTGCAGATGTTCATCGCCGGATCCGGCTTGGGCAGGCTGCACATGTATTGACCCGGAAGCTCGATGGGGACAGCGGTCTTCAGGTCGTCACCGGGACTGATGGCCGCATTGAGGGCGCCGACCGCTCCCTGGGAGTGCCCCATCGCGCCGACATTGCCGGTGTCCAAACTCTGGTAGAAGATGCTCGACGGATCACTGTTCTGTAGTCGGAGGAAGTCCACGGCCTGCAGCATTTCCTGGCCTGAGCCCGTATTGGTGTTGTCGGCCGCGATCACCACGAAGCCCCACGACGCCAGGTGAGAAAGCAGATAGTCGTATTGCGATGGATGCGCCCACGTTCCGTCACCCCACGTGATGATCGGATGACGGTCCCCGTTTGTACCGAGATCGGTCGGGTACCAGACGTCGAACTTGTTTCCGGCGGAATCGCAGCAACCGAACCCCTGCTGACTGGTCACCTCCCACGGCCCGCGCTCGGAGTACGTGGCGTCGACGGTTACGCCGGTCTCGACGGGCTCGCTCGTTCCACCCGCCTGCGCTGTCGCGCCCGATCCCAGCACGATCATCGTTGCCGCTGCGAGGAGCACGACACCTTTGCCCATCAGACTTTTCATGAGGTGCACCTTAACCAGGGAACCTAATATAGATTAGGTTTTGTTACCTAACTGTTATGATGGCGAATTGCCCTGCCGCATAGACGTCTTCGTGAAACGTTTCCTACAAACTCTAACAATATAACATTTTAGTAACATTACCTACCATCTGAAAGGCGCGATGGCACCATCACCACCCATCGGACGGTTCACCCGACATGCGCCCCATGGTGAAGGAGTACACAGTGCACGAGGAATCAACACTCGAGGCGGTCGAATCAGCGCTCGCAAAGCTCGATCTGGATGCAAAGGCGAAGTTGCTCCAAGGTCAGGACATGTGGACTCTGCCGGCCCTCCCTGATATCGGGCTCGGTTCACTGGTGATGTCAGACGGGCCAGTGGGTGTACGCGGAGTGTTCTGGGGGCCGGACGATCCATCGATTCTGCTGCCTTCGCCCACCGCCATGGCCGCGACGTGGGATCCTGACCTCATCGAGCGCGCCGGCGCACTGCTTGCGCAGGAAGCCCGGCGCAAGGGCGTGCACCTGCTGCTCGCACCCACCGTGAACATGCACCGCACGCCCGTCGGTGGTCGGCACTTCGAGGCCTATTCCGAGGACCCTTTGCTCACCGGCGCAATCGGTTCCGGTTATGTCCGCGGGGTGCAGTCCGGTGGCGTCGGCGCCACCGTCAAGCATTTTGTTGCCAATGACGCCGAGACCGACCGTATGTCCGTCGACAACATCGTTTCCCAGAACGCGCTCCGGGAGATCTACCTCGCGCCCTTCGAGGACATCGTCAAGAACTCCTGCCCCTGGGCAATTATGTCCGCATACAACAGCGTCAACGGCACCACCATGAGCGAGCACAACGAACTTCTCAACGGAGTGCTGCGCGGCGAGTGGGGATTTGACGGTTGTGTGGTCTCCGACTGGATGGGAACTCGCTCGACCCTGGGCGCCATTCTAGGTGGCCTCGACATCGCGATGCCCGGCCCGCGCTCCGTCTACGGAGAGCTTCTGGCCGAGGCGGTCAGAAACGAGGAGGTCGACGAGTCGGTAGTCGACGACGCAGTGCGTCGTGTTCTGCTGCTCGCGGCGCGCGCGGGACTTCTCGACGACGCAGATCCTGCCGTGACCGAATTTCCCGCACCGGTGGACGGGCGCGCACTTGCGCACGAGATCGCCGGTCGTTCCTTTGTACTGACCCGCAATGCTCCCATCGGCGGTGAGGCGATCCTGCCGATCGATCCGAGCACTACCACCGTGGCACTGATCGGACTGGCCGCCCGCGATGCCCGCGTCCTCGGCGGCGGTTCCGCCATGGTCTTCCCCGAGTCGGTCGTGTCCCCTCTCGACGGACTGACGGCAGCGCTACCCGAGGGCGCGCTCACCTACAGCATCGGCGCGGCGTTGACCGACCAGATGGGTGCTGCCGACCGAGGATTCGAGCTACGCGCCCGGTGCTACGACGCCGACGGAACGCTGCTTCGAGAAATCGACCCGCCCAACGGGATGATCACCTGGATGGGAATCCTCCCGGAAGGTATCGACTTTCAGGCGCTGCACACCATCGAACTCCTCGGCACATTCACACCGAGCGAGAGTGGCGCGCATCGATTCGGCACCAAGGGTCTCGGCGCGTTCACCTTGACTGTCGGCGGTGACACTCTGTTCGACGGCGACCAGCCGTTGGAAAGCTTCGATCCCTTCGAGTTGTTCTTCGGCGCCCCGAAGGACCGCGGCTCAGTCGAACTGACCGCCGGAGAATCCATCGAAATAGCCCTGCAGCACACTCCGACGAAGATGGAGGACTCACCGATCGACATCCTCAGCTTCAGTCTGGGACACCAGGGGCCGCAACGAGATCCGGAAGAGCTGATAGCCGAGGCAGTCGCGGCCGCGAAGGCGGCGGACGTAGCCGTCGTAGTCGTTGCGACCACCGACCAGGTCGAATCGGAGGGTTTCGACCGCAGCACACTGAATCTGCCGGGGCGCCAGGACGAACTGGTCTCACGCGTGGCGACCGCGAACGCACGAACTGTCGTTGTCGTGAACTCGGGTTCACCGGTGGAGATGCCTTGGCGAGGCGACGTCGCGGCGGTACTGCTGAGTTGGTTCCCCGGCCAGGAAGCTGGCGCCGCACTGGCCGATGTCCTGGTCGGGCTGACCGAACCCGGCGGCCGACTGCCGACCACTTGGCCCGCAACACTTTCGGATTGCCCCGTCACGGGCGTGACTCCTGTCGACGGCAAGCTCACCTATTCCGAGGACCTGTTCATAGGTTATCGCGCCTGGGACCGAAGTGACATCGCACCCGCATTCGCGTTCGGGCATGGCCTCGGCTACACCACGTGGGGCTACGAGAGTGTTGAACGGGACGGCGAGACTGTCACTGTTCGCATCCGCAACATCGGGTCGCGACAAGGACGCGAGGTCGTTCAGGTGTACCTTGCTGCCGTCGGCGTCGACCCGTCCCGGCCGAGTCGCGCACTTGCCGGCTTCGCGAGCGTCTCGGCAGACGTCGGTGAAACTGTAACGGCAACAATCACTCTGCCGCGTCGTGCATTCGAGATCTGGGACGAGCAGAGCGGTAACTGGTGCTACCGACCCGGATCCTACGATGTTCACGTCGGCGCCTCGTCGGCCGACTGCAGGCTCGCCCTACGCATCGAGGCGCAAAATTGAAGTCTTCGAGTACCTTTCGTGTCATCGCCGGAGCGGTCGCCTTGGCAGTGCTCTGGCCTGTGGTCAGTTCCGCTGAACCTCGAACAGACACCTCAGGTGTAGTCATCGAGTCGCACGAGGTCAGCCGTAGCGTCGCTGCGTCGGCCGATTGCGGACCGGGATCGCGTCCTGAGACCGGCATCCAGGGCGACGTCCCTGCGGCCGACCGGAACAGCGGACGTAGTACGGAGGGCTACAGCTGCAACCTCTCGTTGACGGGTGGGTTCGCCGGCCGCGGCGCCGGCATCATCTCGGCCGGGTTCGACCACTGCGCATATCTCGGCACCATCTTCCCCGGCAACCTCCTCGGGCCGGCACCAGGCGTGCAAGTCCTCGACGTCTCGGACCCGGCAAACCCGGTTCCCACCGTCAACCTCACCGAACCCGCGATGCTCGCCGGTACCTGGGAAAGTCTCAAGGTCCATCCAGGCCGGAAACTGCTGGTAGGCAACGGGGTGCCGGCACTGACCGGGTCGGGATTGCTCTCCGTGTACGACATCTCCGACTGCGCACATCCGCGGCTTCTCAATCCTGGAGCCGGCACCAACCTGCAGATGCCGCTGCCCATAACATCCCACGAGGGCGGTTTCTCCCCCGACGGCCGCACCTACTGGTCGTCCGGTGTAGCCCCGGGCCTGGTCAGCGCGGTCGACCTAGACGATCCCACCAACCCGCGCGTGATCTGGCAGGGCATGTCCGGTCCGTCATCCCACGGCTTCGGCATCAGCCCTGAAGGCAACCGAATGTACCTGTCGGACAATGCCGGAGGACTCAGAGTCCTGGACACGAGCGCGGTGCAGCGTCGGGACGCGAACCCCCAGGTGCCCGTCCTTGCCCAGATGACGTGGACTGACGGATTGGCCACGCAGCACAGCATCCCGGTGACCTACGACGGCCACCCCTACCTGTTCACCGTCGACGAAGCCGGTTCCGGCGGAGTGAAACTGATCGACGTCGCAGATGACGCGGCCCCTCGGATCGTCGGTGGCATCAAACTCGAGATCAACCTCCCAGAAAATATCGACAGCCAGATCGCTTCGGCCTCAGGCGGATCAGCGTTCGCCTACGACGCGCACTACTGCACCGCGGATCGCCCTGAGAATCCGACGGCTCTGGCATGCGGTTGGGAATCCTCGGGCATCCGGGTTTTCGACGTACGGGATCCGTTCGCCGCCCGGGAGATTGCCTACTTCAATCCGCCCGCGATGACGGGTCGCAACCTCGAACGCTGGAACTCGCCGCACGCGTTGGCGTCGATTCTCGGGTTCCCGATACTCGCCGTGCCTTCCGTGTTGCAGGCAACCCAGAGCGGACAGTTCGATCCCGCCCAAGCTCTGACGCCACGTACCGGCATGCTCACCGGTGGCGACCTGTCCACGGATTGGTGCTTCTCACCGCCGCAGTGGCGTGGCAACGAACTCTGGGTAACCTGCTCCGACAACGGTTTCCTTGCACTGCGTCTCGACAACGACGTATACAGCCCGCCCGCAAACCAGCAGTCGACCATCGGGTCATGACACGATTTGCCGCCGTGCGCGGGATTGCGTTCACGTCGCTTGCCGTGTTGCTGGTGGTGATCGGGGCAGCGATGCGTCCGGTATTCGCACCGGTGACCCCGCCGCTCTCACCACCGGTTCTAAACGCCACTGAGATCGGTTTCATCCAGGACATGGCGGCCCATCACCAACAAGCGATACAAATCGTGCAGCGCCTCGATCCGGGTGCCGAACCCGGCATCGAAGCGCTGGCCCAACAGATTCGCGATACTCAAACGGCGGAGATCGGCATGTTTCTCGGCTGGCTTCGCCTCGCCGAGGCGCCACCGGTCAACCGGCAACCCATGTCGTGGATGACATCGGATTCCGCTGCTCTGCACCAGCATTTAACTCACTCGCCCGGACCCGACACATCGCCGGGGCTCATGCCCGGAATGGCTACGAGGACAGAACTCGACAGTCTCGCATCCGCCCGCGGCCACGACGCGGAAGGAATGTTCCTCCAGTTGATGCATCGCCACCACCTCGGCGGCGTCGAAATGGCACAGGCAGCCGACCAACTGATGGCCGACGGGCCGGTCAAACAAGCAGCGCGCGACATCATGGCGGCTCAGAGTCAAGAGGCGGGACTGATCGCCGTGCTCCTCACCCAGACGCGATGAGATACTCCTCCGTCGCTAGGCTCACTTCATGGCTGAGCGACAACGTGGCGGACGAGCGGTCAAAGCCGAGGCCCGGCGCGAGGCCATCCTCGACGCGACGATGGCCGAGATCGCGGAACGCGGATACCGAGGCACCACACTCGCTGCCGTCGCCGAGCGTGTCGGTCTGACGCAACCCGGACTGCTGCACCACTTTCCCAGTAAGGAGCACCTCCTGATCGGAGTGCTCGAAGCGCGCGACCGGTGGGATGCGGCGGCCCTCCTCGCGACCTCGACGGACGTGCGACTGTCCCACCTCGAACAAATCGTGGAATTCAATGCCGAACGGCCCGGAGTTGTCCAGACCTTTACCGCACTCGCAGCCGAGAGTGCGACCGGGCAACACCCGGCGCGTGAGTTCTTCACCGAGCGTTACGCGTCGGTCCGAGAGGGCATGGCCGCGTTGCTACGTGCGGAACTCGGTGACCGATTGGCCGGTGGGCTAACCCCTGAGGAAGCCGCGCCACTGCTCATCGCGGTGATCGACGGTATCCAAATTCAGTGGCTCTTGGCGCCGGACGAGGTGGATATGCCCGCGGCCTTCCGGAACTTTCTTGCGCTGTTGACGGCGATGACGCAGGCCGAGGCCCCGCCAGCCTGACCGGAGGAAGCGCCTCGGTCAGCCCCTCATTGCCGGCTGATCTCGGTTCCCGTCGACGTAACCAGCAGAACCAATGCGTCCGCAGTGCGCGCGCAGAACGCGTCACCGTCGGCGAGGCCACTCGTGAGGCCCCGCACGATGGTGGTTGCAACGAGAATGTCGAAGGCCACATCGGCCGTCGACACGATTTCCGCGTCGGACCGCTCGGGAAATTCGACACGCACGCGCTCGGCGAGCGCAAGCCGGGCCGGGTCTTCCGATCTCCGAACCAGTTGTTCGTAGGCGCCGTCTTCTTGATGGTAGGCCGACAGCAGGCCGGGAATCGCTGCGCGCGTTGCCGGTTCGGCAACTCTCGCGAGGAACCATCTCGTCCAGGCCTGCATGTCGTCACGCAAATTCGACGTGGTCACCGGTAGCGCCGCATCCTGCATTCCGAAGACCGCATCCTCGATGATGGATTCCTTGGTCGCCCAGCGCCGATAAATTGCGGCAGTGCCCAGTTCGGCCCTTCGCGCGATGGCTGTGATCGTGGTCTTCTGGTAACCCTGCTCCGCCAGCAACTCGCGGGCGGCGGTGAGGATGGCGTCGTCCACCTGCGGATCTCGAGGGCGCCCGACTCCGACGGTGCCGATGCGTCGATCTTTGCGTTCGTCCACAACTGCGGACAGTACCCGACCGGTTTCGCCGAAAACCATTACGTTGCGTAGCGCTCCGTAATAGATTGTGAACACCCCACTCCGTCGACACAAGGACCGACTGTGATCACACCGCACGACGAACTACTCATTCATCAACTCCCGACGACACTCGACCACGTCTCCCAAAGTGACCTGCGCTGGACCGAACGCATCGTGATGTACGGCTTCGACAAAACGGGCGAGATCAGCATCATGACGGGACTGGCCAAATACCCGAACCGCAACGTCCTCGACGCCTACGCGATGGTGACGCGCAAGGGTGAGGAAGCCCGCGTGGTGCGCCTGTCCACCGAGTTGAACCCTCAGACCGGAGGACTGGCAGCGTGGAATGTGGGGCCGTACACCTATGAAATCGTCGAACCACTCCGCCAGGTACGTTCCACGGTCGACGCAAACGAACACGGATTGAGCCTGCAACTCGACTTCCACGGCGACTTCCCGGTGTACGAGCAGACGGCAGCGTTCCATCGCACGCGCGGCCGCGTTCGCGAAGACGCCCGACGCTTCTACCAGAACGGCACCATCACGGGTTGGATCGAAATCGACGGCACCCGCATCGACATCGATCCCGACAACTGGTGGTTCGGCCGCGATCACTCGTGGGGCGTACGACACGGCGGTGGCGGCGGCAGTCTGTCCGAGGGCGCGAACCTGCAGCCGTCCGAGGTTCCGGACGGAGTCCTCTATTACATGGGGATATTCCAATTCGACGACGAGGTAGTGCATTTCGCGCAGCGCGAAACCAGTACCGGCGCGCGCTGGCAGTTCGAGGGCGAGGTGCTCTTCCCGATCGGTTCCGGCAAGGACGCGCTACCGATCATCGACGTCGAGCACGACCTGAAATTCCGTGACGACATGCGGGTGGTCGAATCCGGCACTTTCACCGTGCACCGAGCGGACCGGACCACCGACGTGATCGAGGTGAATCCAGTGTGCGATTTCTGGCCCGGACTGGCCGGTTACGACGAGTACCGGGGGTACGCCTCCGGCATGTACCGCGGCAAGGACTTCAGCGACAGCTTCACCGTCGACATCACGAACCTCGATGAAATCCGGCAGGTGAGCATGCTCAGCGAGACGCTGTGCGAGGTCCGCATGGGAGACAAAGTCGGATACGGGCTCGTGGAAATGGTCTTCATGGGCGTGAATCCCCGCTACGGGTACACCGATTGGAGCAACACACGGACAGGTACGAACAATGACTGACCGAACAGCCGCAGAAGACATCGCACCCGCCCTTGAACCACTTGTCCGGGAGCATATTCCGGGTACTCAAGGCGCCAAGATCGTCAATTTCAAGCGCACCGAACGCGGATTCTCGACGGAGACATACCTGTTCGACCTCGATGGCGCCACTGGCGAGTCGAGTGGTTTTGTTTTCCGGCGTCCACCGGAGGTTTCGCTGTTCCCCGATTACGATCTCCGCCGCCAGTTCCTCGTGACACAAAGGCTCGCGAAGTCCGACCTCGCAGTCCCCCACGTTCGGTGGATCGACAGCGGCGACAACCCACTCGGCAGCCCCTATTACGTCATGGACCGCATCGGTAATGCCGAGGCGCCCAGCGACTTTCCGTCGTATCACAGTGCCGGAACCTACTTCGAAGCCGATGAGGCAGGCCGAGCGAAGATGTGGTGGGGATGCGTCGAGACGATTGCGCAGATTCATCGCTTGGACCTGGACAAGCTCGAGCTCGGATTCCTCTCCTACCCCAAGTTCGGCACCCATCCGGTCGAACAGGCGGTAAACTACCTCGACTGGGCCGTTCGTTGGGCATCGCCGGACCTACCGCCGATATTCGACAAAGCACTGGCCTGGCTGAGGGAGAACATCTACCAACCCGAACATGTGACACTGTGCTGGGGCGATGCCCGGATGTCGAACATTCTCTACGGCCCGGACCAGTCGATCGCCGGGGTTCTCGATTGGGAGATGGCCTACCTCGGCGATCACGAGGCCGACCTCGCCTGGCTGTTGTTTCTCGATTGGGCGTGTAGCGAATTCGAGGGACACACACCTTTGCCAGGCACTCCCAGCCGAGAAGAGACCATTGCCCGCTACGAGGAACTGACCGGCTGGAGGGTCGAGAACCTTTTGTTCAACGAGGTACTCGCTGCGGTTCTGCTCGCTGTTCCGCTCCTGCGCCTGTCCACGCATCTCCAACTCGGCGAACATACGGATATCACCGCGTTCTGCAAACATCGTCTCGAACAGTTGCTGCTAGACGCGTAGTCGTCCGCGTGCGATTTTCCGCAAGGCTCCCGAATCATTCCGACGGGATTTCCTGCCACTCGGCGGACAAGCGCGAAACCCACACAGGCGTGCGCCGTTCCATGAATGCACGAACACCTTCCACCGCGTCCGGCTTCCCCATGACGCGTAGATGCAGGTCCGTTTCGATGGCCGCCACCGTCTCTGGTCGACAGCTGCTGCTCTGGCTCTGCCAGAGCAGTCGCTTCGAGAGTGCCACCGACATCGGTGCAGTGTTCGTCGCAATGTCTCGGGCGATCACCAACGCCACCGAAAGCACTTCGTCAGCGGGCAGGCAACGGCTACCCAACCCGAGCGCGATTGCCTCGGCTCCGTCGAACGTCCTTCCAGTCAAAAGGATGTCGGCAGCCACAGCCATTCCGGCGACGCGCGGAACCGTCCAATGCGCCATCGCATCCGGCAACACACCGAGGCGAACCTGCGGAATTGCATACTTGGCGTCAGCTGCAAAGATTCTGATATCGGCCTGCATCGCGATGGTGAGGCCGATTCCGATCGCATGTCCGTTCACCGCTGCGATGACCGGCTTTCGCAACTCGAACGCCGGCGGTTCCACCGGTGATGACGAAAACTGCTCGCCGTCAGGTGAATCGAAGGTGCCGGCGCCGTCGCCAAGATCTGCACCCGCGCAGAATGCTGGTGGCGCACCGGTCAGCACGATCACGCGAACAGAATCGTCTTCGTCGAGCTTTCGGTACGCCTGCCCCAAGTCTCGACCCATGTGCTTGTTGAAGGCATTCCGTTTGTCAGGCCTGTTGAGGGTCACGACGGCAACGCCGCCGTCCACCGAAACCGAGATCATTGCCCCACCGCTTCCGTCCCGACGGCATCGGCCGGATGCGCAGCCAGGACGTACAGAGATCGTGCGAGGGCATCTACAAAGCGGTCCTGACCCTCGAGCCCACGGGTCAACCCCTGCATTGTCGTCGTCCCGGCCAGCAGGTCGAACAAGAACATCGCATCCGCACCTGCCGGGATCTCACCACGCCTCACCGCGTCGTCCAGCAGATCCTGAAAAGCTGCACGAACCGGTGCACCGATAGCCAACAGACGTTGTCGCGCCTCCACCGTCCGCGAATCAGCAAGCAGGCCAGGAACTCCGGCCCGCGCCGCGGGTCGGGCAGCGCGAACCAGGAAGATGTGCACCCACGTCGTCAGATCCACCCGCAAATCACCGGTCGACCGAGGCAACGGATGTCCGCCCGGTCCATGCACTGCTTCTTCGATCAGGGCTTCCCGTGACGGCCAGCGACGGTAGATGGCCGGCGTATTGACACCGGCAGTCCTGGCAATCGCCGAAATGGTCGTCTGCTGGTACCCGACTTCGGCCAGCAGTGTGCGAGCTGCAAGCAGCACAGCCTCGTCCTTGCCTGGGTCGCGTGGTCGTCCGATACGGGCGGGAGACTCGGTTTTCACCATTACATATTAACTCGTAACGTTATCTCCCTACCTGAACGAACGCAGTTCAGGTACCGGACGGTTTGGGGAGCCTCGTCATTCCGTAGACGTGATCAGCGCGCACCGTGAGGATCTGTCGACGCTCCGCAACCATCGCTTCGCGGTACTCCTCCCAATCGGGATGCTCCTGACCGCTGATGTCCCGGTACAGCTCGACCAGGGCGTCCGACACTTCATCGTGAGGATCGGCCGCGACGGGTGTCACCTCGGCAAGTCCTTCGATCACGGCGTAGCTCCAGAAGTCGGGCGCGCTGACGTGAAGGGAAACCCGCGGATCGCGGATCGCATTTTTACTCTTGGCGCGATCAGCTGTGATGGACACGGAAGCCGTCTTCGACTCGACGTCCCAGCGGTAAATGATGTTGGACAACTGTGGGCGGCCGTCACGCTTGACGGTTGCCAACACACCTTGTTTTCCCTCGGCCACGAGTGCGAACAACGCGTCGTCGGTGTCTGTGTCATTGCTCATATCTGCACCAACGACGCCGTGCGGCCGGTTTGTTCCGGAGGCAGTCCAGTTCGAAGATCGCGGACCGCAATCGCGCGATGTCTCTTCCCCCGATGGACGACAGCGGACAAAGATGGTCGACATGGCAACTTCTCACGACATCCTCCGACTGACTGCGTTCAGTTCGGATCCGGCCGGCGGTAATCCCGCCGGCGTGCTGCTCGACGCGCGTGGACTCGACGACTCCGAATTACAATCCGTTGCAGCCGAAGTCGGGTATGCCGAGACGGCGTTCCTCATCGAACCGGAACTCGGAGGCAACCCGCGCCACAGCCGGATCCGGTACTTCTCCCCTATCGCCGAAGTACCGTTCTGCGGTCATGCCACTATTGCGACGGCCATCGCTCTCACCGAGCGAGACGGTGAGGGAACCTTCACATTCGAAACACCGATCGGACCGGTATCCATCGACACGGCGACCGACGAGGACGGAAGGTCCACCGCGACCTTCACCAGCGTCGAACCGTCGGTCTCGCCGATCGATCACGCCGTGCTGACAGCGCTGCTCGGGCTCATCGGCGTCGATTCGTCTGCGCTCGACGCGCGGTATCCCGCAATGCTTTCGTACGCCGGCAACACTCACCCGATCGTCGTACTTCGTGATCAGTCGACATTCGACGAGTTCACCTTCGATCCATCCGCAATGCGAATTCTGATGGACGCGCAGGGGTGGGCCGGCACGGTGACGATCCTGCATCCCCTCGACGACAACACCTTCGAAGCCCGAAATCTGTTTCCGGTGGGAAACATCGTCGAGGATCCCGCAACCGGGTCCGCAGCGGCATCGACCGGCGGTTACCTGCGCAAACTCGAACCCGCGGCCACTCCGCGGCGGATCACCATCCACCAGGGCCGACACGTCGGGCGTCCCAGTGCGCTCGAAGTCGACATCCCAGTCGACGGCGGTATCTCGGTCACCGGCACCGCAGTGCCCGTCGTCGACGGGCAATAGTCAACCTCAGCGATGAGTTTCTCCCCGCCGGCGGGTCTATTCACCAGAGCGACGTCACAAGACCATCGCATCGAGCCGGGAGAACACCATGTCTGCAATCACGTCAACCGCACACAACCTCCACCTCACCAAGCCACGTGCCGTACTCGGCGCCACGGTAATTGCTCTCGTCGTCAATCTGATCCTGTGGTTGATCGGCCTCGCATTGGGCGGATCCTTCGAGATGACAGATCAGGGAAAGCCGGCGAGCGTCGCGCCTGGTGGGGTCATCACATTGACGGTGGTGCCACTGCTGGTCGGTTTGTCGCTCGCAATGTTGATCTCACTGAAGTGGGAGCCGATCATCCGCATCGCCCAGATCGTGGGTGCAGTCGTGGCGCTCGGCACCATCGCTTTGACCATTGCCGCGGACTTCGACGCCGCCAGCACGGTCACGCTCGCGCTGATGCACGTGGTTGTCGCCGCGAGCGTGGTCGTCGCGCTCGAGGCCGTACGTCGGTCTCCGTCGAACTAGACCGCGGTGGGCGGCGCGGAATACGTCTCGACGATCTCGGCTGCCACGTCACGCAACTTGGTGTTCGTGGTCTGAGACTGCCTGCGCAGCATGTGAAATGCGGTGTCGGCGTCGATCCGATGGATGGCCATCAGCATGCCTTTGGCCTGTTCGATCGGCGCCCGAGTCTCGAGCGCGCGCTGCAAGGCGTCAGCTACCGCCTTGGCAGATTTGAAACGGGAGAAGTCTCCGATCGCGCGTGAGACTGTTGTCGTGAGAATCTCCATGACTTCCGCATCGACGCTGTCGAAGGCCGCTGGGGCACGTCCGTACAGGTTGAACGAACCGAGTCGCTGATCCGGCGTGAAGAGCGGCGCCGCGAGAAAGGACTTGATCCCTTCGTCCTTCGCGGCAGCCGCGAACCGCGGCCAGCGTTCTGCGCTGGTCTCGGCATCGACGACTACGGTTTCACCGGTTCGAGCCGCGTGCAGACATGGTCCGTCGCCGGCGTCGTATTGCTCGATGTCGACGCGCAGGGTCCGCGAATCGGTATGAACGGCGGTGTAGGTCTGCCCGGCAAGATCGATGGTGACGCCGATGCTGTCGGCGCCGTCGATGGCGTCGTTCGCGATTTCGACGGCGCGCTGGAGCAGAACCACGAGTTCGTCCTCGTCGCCGATACTTCCCCCGAGCGCTGCCAGCAACTCTCTGACCGCACGTGCCGTCAGCCGAGTTTCCGCAGCCTCGACGGCGACGTCAGCACCCGATGCCGTCGCATCGTCCGGCAGTACCGACGGCACCGAATCCTCGGTTCTCGGGTCGAAGCCTCTGGGGTCGAAAGCGGTATCCACGACGAAGCATTCTTCCAGCTACCCGGGCCGTCAGGAGAGTGAGTTCGGTGACAGAACCCGGCAAACCGCCGAGTCGTCATCGCCATCGGTCGAGCGCGAGACCCAGATTCCGCCTCGCCCGAGTGTGTTGGCCACGAACCGCGTCCGGACTTAGTTCCAGGACAACTGCGATCTGTGGATACGTCATGCCCTCCACTTCCCGCAAGACCCAGGCGGCGCGCTGACGCAGCGGTAGACGATCGAGTTCGGCTTCAAGAGCGTCGAGAAATGCTGTGCCGCAGACTTCTTCGCTCGGATCACGCAAACGGGGATCAGCTTCTTCCCGGAGTTCGTCCAGATCGGCGGCGCAGGAGCCGACTTTTCGATAGAAATCCGAGATCTTGCGAGAACAGATCGCGAACAACCAGGTCTTGGTGCTCGAGCGCCGCTGAAACCCCGGAAGTTGGCGCCACGCAGCGACGCAGGTTTCCTGGACGATGTCGTCGACGTCACTCTCGCTCGCGAGCAGTCGACGGGCAAATCGATACAAGTGCGGGCCGTATCGGCGGACGATGACGTCGAAGGCCGCGTGATCGCCGAGCATTGCCGAGTCGACCAGCACCTCGTCACTGAAGTCGGTCAGCAAGCCGTCGAATTGATCTGTCACCGCGCACACTCCTACTAGGGAGCCGTCGCGGGAGTGAGGCCTGGCTATTCTACCGCGTCCACGTCGACACCCGCAGGAGCGCTCTCAGGCTTCGAGTGCGGAAGCAATGACGGGGAGCCCGATAGGCGCCCCACCGTTGATCAGTTTCTCGAGTAGATCCTGATCGAGGTGCTGCTCGACGAGATCAGCGAGAAGGTCGAGTTGTTGTTCTCGCACCGCGGCAACCGCGGTGTCGGGTGCAGCAACAAAACCGGGAACCGCGAGCTCACGCAGCAGGCTGCGCCGAAAGTCGTCACTTTCCAGGAGACCGTGCCAGTGTGTCCCTCGAACAGGCCCTCGCACACTGCCTTCCGGCATACCGCTCGAGTCCGCCAGCAATGGGTGGTCCCCGTTGCGCACGACGCGTCCGTGATGAATCTCGTACCCGGACACCGAGATACCGTCTGCCGTACCGGTCATCTGCGCCAGCACCTTGTCCGGAGCGAACTCGACATCGAGGTCCAGCAGACCCAGTCCCGCGGTGGTCCCTGATCCTGATTCGACGTCGTCGACGATGGAATTACCCAGCATCTGGTAACCGCCGCAGATTCCCAGGACTGCTTGCCCGCGACCTGCTCGCGCGACGATCTCGTCGGCCAGGCCGGTACTTCGCAACCACTCGAGGTCACTCACGGTGGACTTACTACCGGGGATCACCACGAGGTCCGCGTCGCGAATTCGCGACGGATCGGTCACCCACGAAACTGCCACGCCCGGTTCACATGCCAGTGCCTCGACGTCCGTGGAGTTGGAGATGCGCGGGAGCCGAACCGCAGCAACGGTGAGCCAGGCCGAACCAACGGGTGGGCCCGGGCGCCCTACCGGGGCATTGCCGGTGACGCCAAGCGAATCCTCGGCGTCGAGCCAAAGATCGTCGGCAAACGGGATCACTCCGAGAGTGTGTCGACCGGTGAGGCTGCGCAGTTGTTCCAGTCCGGGTTCCAACAGTGCAACGTCACCGCGGAATTTGTTGATCACAAATCCCGCGATCAATGCCTGGTCGCTCGGCGAGAGCACAGCAACGGTCCCGAACAGATGGGCCAGGACGCCGCCGCGATCGATGTCACCGACGACGACGACCGGAATCCGCGCAGCCTCAGCCAATCCCATGTTGGCAAGATCCGTTGCGCGCAAGTTGATTTCGGCCGGTGAACCGGCGCCTTCACAGATCACGACGTCGAACTCGGATCGAAGCGATTCGAGATCTTCGGCCACGACGGCGCGAAGCCACTGCCGATGCTGCATGTAGTCGCGAGCACCCACTGTGGTCATCGCCTTGCCCCGAACGACCAGTTGCGAAGTGCGGTCACTTCCAGGCTTGAGCAGCACGGGATTGAATCGAACACTCGGCTCCAGACCGCATGCCCGCGCCTGAAGTGCCTGCGCACGGCCGATCTCTCCGCCGTCCAGCGTGACCACGGAGTTGTTCGACATGTTCTGCGCCTTGAACGGCGCCACTCGGACGCCTCGACGCGCCAACATGCGACACAATCCGGCCACCAGAACGCTCTTGCCTGCGTCGGACGTTGTGCCGGCTACCAGCAGAGCGCCGCGCATCTCCGAACTCAAGGCAGGGTGAGAATCTCTGCACCGGTCTCGGTGACCACCAAGGTGTGCTCGAACTGCGCCGTCCACTTACGGTCCTTGGTGACGACGGTCCAGCCGTCCTCCCAGATCTCGTAGTCGATACCACCGAGGTTGATCATCGGTTCGATCGTGAAGACCATGCCCGGTTCGATGATCGTCTCGACCGCGGGCTCGTCGTAGTGCAGGATCACGAGGCCGTTGTGGAAGGTCTCGCCGATTCCGTGTCCGGTGAAGTCCCGGACGACGCCGTACCCGAACCGATGGGCGTAGGACTCGATGACACGTCCGATCACGTTGAGCGCGCGGCCGGGCTTGACGGCTTTGATGGCCCGCATCGTTGCCTCGTGTGTGCGCTCGACGAGCAAGCGGTTCTCTTCGGACACGTCACCGGCGAGGAATGTCGCATTGGTGTCGCCGTGTACCCCGTTGATGTACGCGGTGACGTCGATATTGACGATGTCGCCGTCCTGGATCACAGTCGAGTCGGGGATTCCGTGGCAGATCACCTCATTGAGAGACGTGCAGCACGACTTGGGAAAGCTCTTGTAGCCCAACGTCGACGGGTATGCACCGTGGTCGAGCATGAACTCGTGTGCGATGCGGTCGAGTTCGTCGGTCGTGACACCGGGAGCGACAGCCTTGCCGGCTTCCTGCAGCGCGCCTGCAGCGATCTTGCTGGCGATGCGCATCGCCTCGATCGTTTCCGGCGTCTGAACCCAGGGCTCGTTGCCCTCTTTGGCGGTCGGCTTCCACGCGTACTCGGGCCGCTCGATCTTCGAGGGCACAGCGAGGACGGGAGAGACGGTTCCAGGGACCAATGGGGTACGCACAGACATGCAGAACAGCCTAGACCTCGCGTCGCGCGTCAGCCGGATGTACTCCAGTTCCGGAAAACCGGGTCGACGAGAATTCTGACGGGGGTCGACATCGTCTGTCCGAATTCCTCGAAGAGCACGTCGCGAGATTCGAAGGTGCCCAGATCGCGGTCGACGAATTCGGAGAAGTCCAAGCAATCACACGAAACAGACTTGCCCCAACTGATCGGAGCGCGTCCGATCGCGTCGAACAGTGTCTCCTCGCCGGTATTCGTGAACGGTTCGAGCGCTGAGACCACCGCAGGTGAAACGATCTCGGAGATGTCCTGCCAGCGTCCGTCGACCAGAAATTCCGGCCACGCCAGCAGCACTGACTTCGGAATCACCGCATGTAGACGCCGAAATCTCGGGTACCAGAATTCCCCGCGTAGTACGAGACCGCGTACTCGGGTGGCGATACCTCGGCGGCGAGCCAACGCTTCGACGATAGCCAGTCTCTGACTGCAGGATCCGCGCTCTCGACTCAATGTCACCGAGACGGGTTGCCGGTCGTCGAGGCCGTACACCGGCCGAATATTTGCAACGACGCTGCGATGCGCCGACACCAGGAACTCCTGCGCCGACTGGATCGCACCTTCTGCAATGTCCTCGTAGAGGCGGGCCACGTCGTCGTGGCCCCAGTCGAGGATCGGAGTTGCGGCCACATCGCCACCCGACGCGTCGTGGCGGATGTCACCTTTGCGGATTCCACCGAGCAGTACGCACGTCATGTCTCAACCGTAGTGCGCGACCGGAATCGGTGGAGCCTGACAGAATCCCAACCGTGAAGAAATGGCTGTTGTTGATCACCGCGATCCTCACCGAGGTGTCTGCGACGCTGTCGTTGCGCGCCGCCCTCGATCACCCGGCTTGGTACATCGTGGTCGTCGGCGGATATCTCGCAGCATTCACCGCCTTGTCGTTCGTCCTGCGGGAGGGCATGGGACTCGGTGTTGCATACGGAATCTGGGGCGCAACCGGAGTTGTCCTGACCGCAGTATTCGCAACGGCCCTTTTCGGAGATCCTCTGACGGCCACCATGGGCGTCGGGATTGCACTGGTCATCGGCGGAGTGCTGTGCGTCGAACTCGGCTCCCAGGCTGCCGCCGACAGCGGGCCGGCGGACCCAGCATGACCTTCGTATTTCTGATCGCTGCAATTATTTCCGAGGTCACCGCGACGTTGTCACTACGGATGGCGTCGCAGGACGGCAGCGACAAACGATGGCTCGCGGTTGTCACCGTGGGGTATCTCGCCGCGTTCGCCTTCCTGACCCTCGCGCTCGACGCGGGCCTCACCATCGGCGTCGCCTACGGAATCTGGACCGCATGTGGAGTGGCGTTGACGGCAATCGCATCCCGCATTCTCTTTCGCGAACCGCTGACCAGGCTCATGATGGTCGGGATCGGCCTCATCGCGGCAGGCGTGCTTCTCATCGAACTCGGTGCGAGTCACTGATCGCTGCACACATCAGTGTAAGGTTTACCTAACTTTGCTCTGGAGGTAGTCCACGGTGCTGATCCCTGCCCTTCGTGAAATCGCCGACGGTCCACAGCTGGACGACGATTCCCACTTACGGGAATCCGACCGCCACACTCCGATGGCGCGCGCTGTCCCGGCGCCGTTCCAACTCACGACGTACATCGTCGAGACCGACCACATCACCCGGTGGCCAGAGCACGCTCACGTCGAGCACGAACTGATCTGGTCCGACCGCGGTGTCGTCAACATGATCATCGACAATCAACTCTGGACCGTCACGCCCGGCGTCGGCCTGTGGATCCCCCGCGGGGTCCTCCACGAAGGTCAGGCAAATCCCCACGTCGCATTCCGCGCCACGCTCTTCACCCCCGAGCTGTGGACTCCCGCCTGGAACGAACCGTGCATCGTGACACTGAGTGAGGCAGCCCGGGCACTGCTGATACACCTCGCCCACACCGGAATGCCTGCAGAACAACGCCTTCGGGCACAGCAGGTTTGTGTCGATCTCCTCACCCCGGCATCGGCACCTCACTTCGACGTACCGATCCCCCGAGATCCGCGGCTACGGATGCTCGTCGACAAAGTGCTGTCGGATCCCGCCGACGATCGATCACTCGATCAGTGGGCTCACGTTCTCAATCTCAGCCGACGTACGGTCACCCGGATTTTTGCCGCGGAACTCGCCTTGAGCTTTGCGCAGTGGCGCACTCTGGTTCGTATGAGCACGGCCCTCGGCATGCTCGGAACCGGAATGAGTGTGAACGCCGTCAGCCGCCGTGTCGGTTACGGGACGTCGAGTTCCTTCATCGCCGCTTTTCGCAAGACGGTCGGCTACACCCCCGGCAATGCGCTCGCCGCTGTCAACTGACTCGAGCCTGACCTGTTGTCGACATCGGCTGGCCCCTTCGCTACACGCACGCGCCCTACATTCACTTAGGTAAGCCTGCTCTCACGTGCGTACTGCGCTGAGTCGTGCAAGCACTTCCCTGATCAATCCCGAGGAGTTTCGCGTGTTCAGATCTGCCCGTCAGAGAATTCGTCCCCAGCGGAGGCGACGAATCGTTGTTGCGCTCATGCTGGCGGCGGCACTGCCTCTGACCGCCTGCACACAGTCGTCATCGGACGCCCAGGAAAACAATTCATCGGCATCCGCCGTCGAGGACGGCGCCTATCCCGTGACGATCAAGCACGCTTTCGGCGGGACCACCATCGACAAGGAGCCGACACGGATCCTCACCCTCGATTCCGCAGCGGCAGACACGGTCATCGCCCTGGGTGTCACTCCGATCGCGATGCAGAAGGACTCTTGGGCCGGCGACGCCGACGGGTTCCTGCCGTGGACCCGCGCCGAACTCGAAAAGTCGGGCCAGACGCTGCCCACGCCTGCGCCGTACTACTCCGACAGCGGCGAGCTACTGTTCGAGCAGATTCTCAATGCCGCGCCTGATCTGATTCTTGCCCCGTACTCGGGCTTCTCCGAGCAGGATTACCAGCGCCTGAGCTCGATCGCCCCGACCCTCCCGTACGACACCAAGCCGTATCAGCCCAGCTCGTGGCAAAACCTCGCCACCGATGTCGGCAAGGCACTCGGGCGTCCCGCTCAGACCGCGGCGCTGATCAAGTCGGTTGAGGAATCGGTCCAGGAATCGAAGGCGAGTCATCCCGAATTCAACGGAGTCACTTTCGCCTTCGGTTCCTACATCCGTGAAGGAGAAACCGAAACCGCCATCTACGGTCCGGACGATCCGCGCGTCAAGTTTGTCGAAAACCTCGGGCTCACAGTCGCTCCCGACGTGGTGAACGGCGCCAAGAACTTTGCCGGCGACTCGTTCCTTTTCGGCATCAGTATGGAAAAGCTCGACACGATCGACACCGACGTGTATCTCGGTTGGGCAAGCGATCAGTCGGAAGTCGACAGCACATTGGCCAACACTCTGTTCTCGCGGTGGCCGGTCATCGCCAACGGCAAGGACCTGTGGATCACCGACAATCGCCTGACTGCAGCGACAATGTACGTCAGCCTTCTGAGTGTTCCGTGGGCGACCGACGAACTCGTGCCACAGTTGACCGAACTGGTCGCAAAATAGCAGCCCGCTCGGTCTGATCAAGCAACTGAAGGCCACTCACCGCGAAGTGTCGCGAAAACCACGGTGTCGGTCCACTCGTTCTTGATCCACGCGTTCTGCCGAAAATGTCCCTCTCGCCTCATACCGATCCGCTGCGCGAGTCGCGCCGAGGATTCGTTTCTCGAATCCATTCGCGCGACCACGCGGCGCAATCGGGGTGTCGCGAACGCGAGGTCGATCAGAGCGGTCACTGCTTCCGTCGCGAATCCTCGGCCGCCGAACTCGGGCGAAAATGCCCACCCGAGTTCGGCGGTGTGCTCGACTTCGGCTGTGCAATCAGATTCTTCGACTCGCCAAGCACTCACGCTTCCGACAACCCGGCCCCCGTACTCGACAACAAGTGCCACCGCGCCCGATGCCAGGTCGCGGCGAGACATTCTGGTCTGCACGGCCTCTCGAGCCTCCGCGAGACTCCAGGGTTCGTTGAGCAAATACCGGCATACGTCGCTGCGCCCGTAGAAGGTGAGAAGATCCCGGTGATCGCCTGGGCGGTAGGTACGGAGCACCAGCCGGTCCGTCCGGATCACACCCGGTGCAGGCCTCATCGCCACACCTACGTCCGCCATATCCATGCCGTCACGGTAGGTTCTTTCGAATTCGTAGGCGAATGAATATCGCAATGCTGTGCAGCGCTCAATGTTTGATTTGCCCTCCGACGGGCTACTTCACCACCGTAAAAGGTCGGGACAGGGAAATATGCCAGGCTATTTCGCGCTTGAAATCTAGGGGCGGTCATGTCCGAGGATTCACTGGTAAAGCAGGGTGTGGCAAAAGGAAGCGCGCTGGGCGGAGCCGTTCTCCTCATCACAGTCGGCGTGCTCGAAATCCTCCAAGGCATCTCGGCGATATCGGAGGACGACGTGACAGTCGTCGGCCCGGAATACACGTACCAATTCGACCTCACTTCGTGGGGATGGATCCACCTCGTACTCGGTGTGCTCGTCACCGCTGTCGGAATCATGCTCTTCACCGGCGCGACGTGGGCACGGGTAGGCGCGATAGTCATCTGTTCTCTGTCGATCCTCGCGAATTTCCTGTGGCTACCCCACTCGCCGTGGTGGTCGATCATCATCATCGCGCTCGACGTATTCGTCATCTGGGCCGTCGCGACCTGGAATCCCGAGGTCATCTGAGGTCACCCGCCGAATCATCTTCGCAGTTCAGCATTTCAACTGTGCGCCAGTAGTTTCCGTCCCGGGAGGACCATCATGGCAAACGGCACGAGCGACGGACCACTCCAGGAGGACGAACGTGCCGAACTAGCCCGGTTGCGCGAAGAGGTAGCAACACTTCGCGAGCAGACTCCCAGCGCCCGCGAAACGACCGTCGAGAAAGTCTCCCGACCACCTCGACATGGGCTGCGGTGGACCGCGGTGACAATCCTGCTGGTGCTGGTCGCACTGCTCGCAGTCTTGTCGGTAACCACCCGCTTCGTACGTAGTCAGATCCTCGACACGGACCGCTACGTCAGCACGGTAGCGCCACTGGGTGAGAATCCAGCCGTGCAAGCGGAGATCACGAATCAAGTCACGGACGAGATCTTCGATCGCGTCGACGTCGAAGGGCTCACCACCGAGGCACTCACAGCATTGACGGACGTGTCGAATCTCGAAGCCAACGCCCCTCGCGTGGACCAGGCGTTGGTGGGTTTGGCACCGGTGATCGCCGGCCAGGCGAAGAGTTTCGTCCACGACACAGTGGCCTCGCTCGTTCGGACGCAGCAGTTCGAAGACCTTTGGATTCAGGCGAACCGAGCGGCGCACAACTCCCTCGTCGCCGTCATGACCGGAAACTACGGACCCGACTCGGTCGAGGTCGACCAGAGCGGAACGGTCAGCATTTCACTGAGCACGATCATCGACCGGGTGAAAACGGCGCTGACCGACCGCGGCTTCGCTTTCGCAGACAAAATCCCGTCCGTGGACAAGGAGTTTGTTCTCTTCCAGTCCCCCGAGCTGGTGAAGGCGCAGCGAGCCGTCTCGGCACTCGACAAGGTCTCGGCGGTGCTGCCGTGGTTGGGAATCGCTTGCGCAGCAGCCGCTGTCGCCGTTGCGCCAACCGGTCGCAGGCTTCGTACGCTGTCCCTGGTCGGTCTGTCGATTGCGTTGGGAATGCTTGTTCTTGCGATCGGAATTCTGATCGGACGTGCAATCTACCTCGACAGTGTCCCTACCGATATCCTCTCGCCAGACGCCGCCACCGCTGTCATCGACACAGTTCTGGTTCCGCTTCGGACGAGCCTTCGCGCGGTTGCGCTCCTCGGTGTGGTGGTGGGGCTCGGCGCCTACCTGATCGGTGGGTCGTCGTCGGCGATCGCCGTTCGTCGAGGCTACGGGCAGGCGTTGGACTTCGTCCGGCATTCTGCAAGCGGCCGAACGCCGAATCAGGTGGAGCGGTGGGCCAATCAGCTTCGTATCCCACTGCGCTGTGCCATCATCGGCATCGCCGCACTGTTGCTGCTCTTCTGGCGCTACCCCACCGGATTGGTCGTTGGTTGGATCGTCGTCATTGCGCTCGTTGCTCTCGTCGCACTGGAAGTATTGGTTCGTCCCGCACGCGCCGCCGCGCAGGACGCCGCGCCTGACGACGGCGGAACCGACGACGCCAGGCCCGGGGCAGAAGATACGAAAACTACGCCAGCGCCTTTGCCTTGATGGCCTGGAATTCCTCTTCGTTGATCGCGCCTGAGTCGAGAAGCTCTCTGGCGTCGGCGATCTGCTGAGTCGGCGATTTCCCGGCGACCTTTCGAATGTAATCACTCTGCGCGTGTATGTGCTGTTGAGCGGCTTCCATCGACCGCCTCGTCATTCCGTCATTCTTGACGACCACGTAGATCATCGCGGACAGGAATGGAATGACGAAGAGGAATATCATCCACAACGCCTTGGCCCAGCCTGAAGTCTCGTGATCACGGAACAAGTCGGTGATGATCGAGAACAACACGCTCAAGTACGCCACAAAGGCAAAGCAGACGAAGATGAACCAGAAGAATTCCCAGAAGCCTTCCATGTCAACGCTCCCTGTACTCGGTTTTACACATCAGGAGTTCGGGAGGCTGACGTTCCGCGCCTGAGCTCCTGCATTCGGCCAGAACTCCCTGGTCCAAGGTCATTTCAGTATGCGCCGACGATCCCCGTTCCGGCTACAGCTCGAGAGAGTTCAGACTCGCCGACCGCTCATCCATTATCGGAATCACGATTCTCCGATCCGAGATCTCTTGTCTGGCCGCCTTTTCGACCAGAAGAGGCACGAAGTCGCGGATCCGACATCCCGCAAAACGCTGGTGAATTGTTCGCACTCTGTTTTCGATCTCCGGTGGAGGAACGGCGGGATAGCGGGAAATCAGGCGAGTGATCACCCGCTCGACGTGGAGCAACTCTTCGTCGCCAGTCATCCATTAATGGTCGTCCGTCCAGCCGAGCACGTCAAGACTCGGAAAGGGTTCGAAAACAACACGATTCGGGTCTCGATTGCGAAGAGAATAGGTTCACCGAATATGGGGCATACACATAAGGGCGGACGGTTCCCCGCGCGCTCGCGTTGCGCTCATGATGCCAGGGAGTGGAAGTGGGAAAGAACGCTCGGATTCTTCACGACGACACCCCGTCGACCCTTACCGACGACGCGCCGCCCGTGGCAGAAAAGCCGATGAAGAACAAGGTGTACCGCCGCAAACTCAAGCCGTTGCACGGCGAACTCGTGGCTTTGCAGGAGTGGGTCAAATCGTCTGGAGCCAAGGTCTGCATCGTATTCGAAGGTCGAGATACCGCGGGGAAGGGCGGTGTCATCAAAGCCATCACCGAGCGAGTGAGTCCGCGAGTGTTCCGGGTCGTTGCGTTACCCGCCCCGACCGAGCGAGAGCATTCGCAGATGTACGTCCAGCGCTACGTCCCGCATCTTCCGGCTGCCGGTGAGATCGTCATCTTCGACCGAAGTTGGTACAACCGTGCCGGTGTAGAACGAGTAATGGGCTTTTGCACCGAAGAACAAGCACATCAATTTCTCCAGCTCATTCCGACCGTCGAACGCGCGATCGTCGAATCGGGAGTCATTCTGCTCAAGTACTGGCTCGAGGTCAGCGAAGAACAGCAGCTCTTACGTCTGCAGAGCCGGATCGACGACCCTCGAAAGATCTGGAAGCTGTCGAATCTCGATCTGAAGTCGTTCAGTCATTGGTACGACTACTCGCGTGCCCGCGACGAGATGTTTCGCTTCACCGACACCGGCTGGGCGCCATGGTATGTCGCAAACAACAATGACAAGAAACGCGGACGACTCAACATCATCAGCCACATTCTGAGTCAGATCCCCTACGAGCCCGTGCAATCCACGGACATCACCCTGCCGAAACGGCAGAAGGCTCACGGCTACCAGACGCCCAAACAACCGCTGCACTGGATTCCGACCCGGTATTGACGATCGCCAAGGAAAGGATGTGCGGTCATGAGCCCCACGCCGTGGCATGCGCAGAGTGGCGAATCAGTCGTGTCCGTACTGCAGTCGGACCCGGAGCGCGGACTGCAGTCGGATGAGGCCGACCAACGGCGACGACGCTACGGGTCGAACGAAATCACCTCGACGCCACCGCCGTCGACGTGGTCGATCGCGCTGTTGCAGCTGAAAGATCCGATGAACTTGATGCTCGTCGCCGTGGCCGCGGTCAGCATCGCCATCGGTGAAGTGCCGACAGCAATCGTGGTGGCGGTGCTCGTCGTGCTCAACATCGTCCTCGGAACTCGACAGGAGTTGAAGGCACGGGCCAGCGTCGACGCCCTCGCCAAGATGCAGACGCCCCAAGCACGGGTCATTCGTGACGGGAACCTGATTCAACTCGACGCTACCGAACTGGTGCCGGGTGACATCGTCCAAGTCGAGGCAGGAGACATCATCGCTGCCGACGGACGGTTGCTCGCCACCACCACCCTGGAGACGCAGGAAGCCGCATTGACCGGGGAAAGCGCGCCGATACCGAAGGACCCGAATACGCTGAACAACGCGGATATTCCGCTCGGAGACCGCAGCAATCTGGTCTTCCAGAACACCTCGGTCACCCGCGGCACGGCGACCATGGTGGTCACCGAGACCGGGATGCAGACGCAGATAGGCCAGATCGCGTCGATGTTGTCGGCGGTCGCCCCTGGCAAGTCGCCACTTCAACGTGAATTGGACTCTCTCACCAAACTTCTCGGAATCATCGCGTGGACGGCAGTGATCGTCATCGTCGTCATCGGGCTCCTTCGTGGGCAGGACCTGACTACGCTTCTGCTCCTTGGTATCGCAATGGGAGTGTCCGCGATTCCGACCGGCCTGCCAACATTCGTCCAGGCGATGCTGGCCTACGGTGCCCGTCAACTGGCCGACGCCAAGGCCGTCGTGAAGAACCTGACCGACGTCGAAACACTCGGCGCGACCAGTGCAATCAACTCGGACAAGACCGGCACGCTGACCATGAACCAGATGACCGTCCGATCGCTGTACGTCCACGGCCGTTGGTACACGGTCGACGGCGAAGGCTACGCCAAAGCGGGAAGGATCACGCAGGTTGCCGGCGAGGCACCACCCGACTTCACCCTTCTCGCATACGGACTGTGTCTCGACAGCGATGCAACGGTTTCCGATTCCGGGGAAGTTGTCGGCGACCCGACCGAGGCCGCGCTCGTGGTGCTCGCGGCAAAGATCGGTGCCGACGCCCCACTCACCAGACGGACCTACCCGCGGGTGGCGACGGTTCCGTTCGATTCCGCGTACAAGTTCATGGCCACGTACCACCACCTCGAAGTCGACGGCGTAAGTCAGTTCGTCGGATTGGTCAAAGGCGGACCCGATGTCGTCCTCACTCGGTGTTCTTCGGCCTTTCTCCCCGGCCGTCGGCAGGTCCCGATCGAGGAAGTCCGAGACGAACTCACGGCAGCAAATCAGTCCATGTCCGAAAAGGGTCTTCGGGTGCTGGCATTCGCGGTCAGACGCCTCGACGGACGGGAAGACGCTGTCGTGGCCGACCCCATGTCCTTTGTCGAGGACCTGACGTTTGTCGGTATGGCAGGCATCATCGACCCGCTGCGTCCGGAGGCGGTCGATTCGGTGCGAACCGCACACCGGGCCGGCATCGAGGTCCGCATGATCACCGGCGACCATGCCATCACCGCCGCAGCGATCGGTGCCGAACTCGGACTCGGCCCGGGCTCGGTGGGCGGCGGCGAGTTGCAAGCGATGACCGATGAAGAACTGTCGACCGCGTTGCCGAACCTGCACGTGTTCGGCCGCGTCACTCCGCAGGACAAACTTCGCTTGGTCGATGTCATGCAGAGCGGTGGCGCCGTCGTCGCGATGACCGGAGACGCGGTCAACGACGCCGCCGCGTTGAAGAAGGCAGACATCGGCGTCGCCATGGGCTCGGGCAGTGAGGTGACCAAACAGGCGGGCAAGATGGTGCTCACCGACGACAACTTCGGTACCCTCATCACCGCGATCACTTTGGGCCGCAACATCTACGGAAAAATCGTCTCATACATCCGGTACCAGATGTCGAAACTCTTCTCCTTGGTTCTCCTCTTCCTCGCTGCGAGCATCTTCAACATCAACGAGGGTGTGGCACTGACGCCACTGATGGTGCTGTTCCAGCACTTCTTCATCACACTGTTCCCCGTCGCCGTGATCATGCTCGACCCGCCGCCACCGGATCTGATGAACAAGCCTCCGCGCGATCCCAAGATGCCGATCGCACATCGAAGCGCAGTCGCTCAGTGGCTCGCGTACGGTGTCCTGCAATTTGCCGTGACACTCGCGGCGATGCTTCTCGCACCCGGTGAAATGAGTACTTCCGAGGCGAATGTTCCCATGACCACAGCATTCGTAGTGCTCTCTCTCGGTTCGATTCTCGCGGGGCTGACTATGCGGCGTGATCCCGAGTCCGGCGTGGTTCCACCGGTGCTCGGTGCCATCAAGATCTTGACGATCCCCACGGTCGTGACCGTATTCGCCGTCGAGGCGGGCGTCCTCCAGGACCTCCTCATGACAACCTCACTGACCGGCGCCCAGTGGCTCGCCTGCCTGGGTTGGTCGCTGATCATCCCGGTTGTCGTCGAGTTGGACAAGGCAATTCGACGCCGCCGCCTCGCACAGGCACCTGCGCCCCTCCCTGCGACCACCGCGGTTGCCTCCGAGCGCGCCCGTTCGCTCCACTGAGGGAGGACAATCAAACGATGATGTGGGCGGAGAGTCTAGGTCGGCTACCGGGCGTCGCGACTGCCCGTGGGTATCGCCGCGAGTGGTTGCGAACAGACGTCACTGCCGGACTCGTCTTGACTGCCCTGCTCATCCCGGCAGGCATGGGCTACGCCGAGGCCGCCGGGTTGCCTGCGTACGCCGGGCTGTACGCCACCATCGTGCCTTTGCTCGCGTACGCGGTAGTCGGGCCCTCGAAAATCCTTGTACTCGGACCTGATTCGTCACTGGCGCCGCTGATTGCCGCCGCGGTCATACCGCTGGCAGTGGTCGGCGATTCGGAGAATGCGCTTGCACTAGCCGGTGTTCTCGCCATTCTTGTCGGACTCATCCTCGTGATCGGCGGATTCCTTCGTCTCGGCTTCGTGACCGAACTCCTCTCGAAACCGATCCGTCTCGGCTACCTCAATGCCATTGCACTCGTCGTCGTAGTTGGTCAGATTCCCAAGCTGCTCGGATTCTCCGTCGACGCGTCCGGTCTACTCGGTGAAATCGGCGGGATCTCAAAGGCCCTGGTGGGTGGCGACGTCGACCCCCTCGCTGCCGCCATCGGTGTCGGTTCGCTAGTCGTCATAGTCGCCTTCCGGCTCTGGGTACCTGTTGTTCCCGGCGTTCTGGTGGCCGTTGTCGCGGCCATAGTCTTGTCCGCTGCCGCCGGTCTCACCGATGACATCGGCATGGTCGGCGCACTGCCGGAAGGACTCCCCATCCCTTCCGTCGGTGGAGTCACGTGGCAGGACGTCGGCCATCTGATCGGGCCCGCCGCCGGTATCGCATTGATTGCCTTCGCCGACACCGGCGTTCTCTCGCGCACCTTCGCCGCCCGCCACGGCGAGGACGTGAACGGCAGTACCGAAATGAAGGCGATCGGTGTCGCGAACGTGGCCGGCGGGCTGTTCGGCGGGTTCCCGATCTCGGCGAGCGGGTCACGAACTCCGGTAGCCGAACAGAGTGGGGCGCACACACAATTGGCCGGCGTCGTCGGGGCGCTCGCGGTCCTGGTGTTCGTCCTCGTCGCTCCCGGACTCACGGCATATCTGCCCGATGCAACACTGGCCGCCGTCGTCATCGTCGCCGCGTGTGCACTGATCGACGTGGGCGGCATGGTCCGCATGTGGCGCATGAGCACCGTGGAATTCGGCCTCGCCGTCGCGGCGTTTCTGGGCGTCGCCCTGGTCGGTGTGCTACAAGGCATCCTTGTTGCGATCGGACTGTCCTTCGCAGCGGTCATCGCGCAGGTATGGCAGCCACATCGAACCGAACTCGTCGAGACGGGCGAACCCGCCGGATTCCACGACATCGAACGCCATCCAGATGGGCATCGCATCGCCGGCCTGGTGTTGGTGAGGTTTGACGCGCCACTGTTTTTCGCGAACGGCGAGATCTTCGACGAGTACGTTCGCTCCGTCGTCGCCAAGGCGCCAGATCCGGTCGACTGGGTGGTTATAGCCGCCGAACCGATCACCGGACTCGACACAACGGCAGTCGACGAACTCGTCGATCTGGATACATTCCTCGAAGGCAAAGGAATTCGGTTGGCATTCGCAGAGATGAAAGGTCCGATCAAGGATCGACTCATCCGATTCGGAGTCGGGGATCGATTCGATTCGACGCACTTCTACCCGACCGTCGAAGCCGCCGTGAACGCATTCCGCACCCGAACCGACGACTGACAAACGCCAGGCAGTCGGGAGCCGTGGCTGCATTGGGTACCGTTTGGTATGGGATTCACGACGGACAATGTTCCGGCACGCCGTATCGCTCAGGTCGCCGGCGTGGGCGGTATCGCCGTCGGCGTTGTCTCGCTGATCGCGTTGTACTCCACCAAGCCGATCAACCCGTTGATCGCCGTGGCCTCCTTCGTCCCGATACTGCTTACGGTCACACTCGCAGCGTCCCTGATATGCCTGGTCTTTCGCCGCTGGATCCTGCTGGCGATCTCGGTGGTACTGATTGCGGTGGGCGCGTCGGTGATCAGTCCACTGTATGTGGCAAACAGTTCCGAAATCGACGGGCCGACTCTGCGCGTAATGCAAGCAAACCTTCTCTTCGGGCAGGCAGATCCCGCCAGTTTGACTGCGACGGTGCGCGAGAAGGCAGTCGACGTCCTGACGGTTCAGGAACTGACCACATCACTCGAAGGCTCTCTCAGAGATCAAGGACTCGAGCAACTGCTGCCGCATCACTACTTGGTACCGGACGAGGCCGGCGGGGGTGGCGCCGGTATTTACAGCCGTTATCCGCTGACGGAAACTCGGGAATTGAACGGATTCGGACCGACCAATCTTGTTGCCGAAGTGGGCTTCTCGACCCCGTTCACCCTTCTGGCGGTTCACCCCGGACCGGCGTACGTGACCCCGCCCGACGTGTGGACTGCCGAGCTGAGCACTTTGCGAAACGCGCTCGACGCTGCTGCCGCCGAGGAAACCGTCATCGTCAGTGGCGACTTCAACACCACATTCACGCACAAGCAATTCCGTGACCTCCTCGATGTCGGCTACTCCGATGCCGCAGACCAATTGGGAGTAGGCATCGTGCGCACCTATCCGGCGGACAAGAAATTTCCCGCGATCGTCGGCATCGACCATGTACTTCTGCGGGGCGGACAGGCGAAGTCACTCGACCGGATCGAGATCGAAGGTTCCGATCACTTCGGCTTGATCGTCGACGTGGCGATCCCCAACTAGTCGGAGAGCACCCGACCCGAGCGAACGCGTTGCGGATCACCCGTGCTTCGGCATGCTTCGACCCGACACATCGATCGTCCGATGCAGGTGATGCGGCGTACGCAGGACGATCGACCGGTCCACCACGGATACGCCCGGAAACTGGTCGGCGAGATAACCTTCCAGACGCTGCACGTCGTCGATCGAGCGCAGCCACACCGCCAATGCGATGTCGTAGCTGCCGATCGTAGAAGCAACAAGCCTCGCCTCACGCAGGTGCGAAAGGCGCTGAGCAATTGCCTCCTTTCGCCCGTCGAGACGTAAGAAGTACCAGGCGTAGACCGGCCAGCCGGAGTAGGGCCGAGCAATCTCCGTGCGGACGACCAGTCGCCCCGTCGACAGCTCGTGAGATAGGAGCGCCCCAGCGCGAGCCGGCGTGACTCCGAGGGCCGCAGCGAGTGCCGAGACGGTGACACGTGGTTCGCGAGAAAGAATGTCGAACAGCTGCGACTGTTCCTCTTCGCCGGCGCGTACACCACGAATCTTTCCCGCCGGGGCCGACTCGAGCGCGGCAATTTCATCCGCATCGAGAGCACGTAGACGCCAGTTCCTCGCGTCGGAGTTCGCCGAGGACACGATCTGAGTTCGCATCGCGGTGATCATCGGCAGGGATTGTGTTCGCTCCAACACGTACCTGGACAATTGATCGAGGTCAGTGCAGGTGAGCGTGACGAGCAGATCCCGATTGCCGGTTGTGAGATCGACTGTGAGAACTTCGGGATCGTGCGCGATCTGTTCGGCAACGCTCATGGTCTGTGCCGGTGCGCATTCGATCTCGAGAAGTGCGGTCGCCGACACGATGGGTCCACCACGGTACGCAGCGATCCACGCTATGCCTTGCGAGTGCAGACGCTCCCAACGCCTGGTCAGGGTGACCGGGTCGGAACCGATCGCGCGTGAAAGCTCGGACCACGACGCTCGCGGCCTGATCTGCAGTGCGTTCAACAGCCGAAGATCGTCGTCCTTGAGCATCTGATCCTGCACCGAGGACCTCACTTTCAAAAGAATGCTGCACCGAAACAGGATCGAAACGCGTCGATCCTAACTTCATCACATCAATAGTCCACCAAATCCTGAGCCTCGAGAACCCTTACTTCTTGCGTTCGTTCGCCCCCTCGAGAAAGACACCGACATGACCGAAGCATTCCCTGTCTCGCATGACGATTCCCCAGTCAGCGATCAAACCGCGACGCAAAAAGTCGTTTTTGCCATGCGGTCGCCACGCCTGTGGATCGTGGTGATTCTGCTCCTCGGGCTTGCGGCAGGCGCGCAACTGATCGGCCCCGCAGTGATTCCCGTCGGCGCTGCCGCCATCACGATCCTGCCCATGGTGTGGGGACTGATTGTCGGCGGTGTCGTCTCGAGCCAGAAGTGGAAACCACTCGGCCTCGACCTTCAGGCTGCAGCCTCGGCAATCATGGGCCTGGCTGTTCTCTTGCTTTGTGCAAGGTTGTCTTTCACCATCGGCCCGAACATCCAATTGTTGTTCGAGGCGGGCCCCGCACTGCTACTGCAGGAATTGGGGCACTTGTTCGGCACTATCGCTCTCGCACTCCCGCTGGCGGTACTCCTTCGGATGGGGCCGGCCACCGTCGGAGCAACCTTCTCCATCGACCGCGAGGGTTCCTTCGCGATGGTCAGCGAACGCTACGGCCCCGATTCCGACCAGTACCGTGGAGTCCTGTCGATGTACGTCTTCGGCACTCTGTTCGGTGCCGTGCTGATCAGCCTGATTGCGTCACTGGCTACATCCTTCAACATCTTCGACCCCCTCGCGTTGGCGATGGGTGCCGGCGTCGGATCCGGCTCGATGATGGCTGCCGCTGCCGCCAGCGTCGTTTCGGCGCACCCCGAGATGGCCGACCAGGTACTCGCCGTGGCGGCCACATCCAACATCATCACCGGCCTCCTCGGCGTGTATGTCGGCATGTATGTCGCACTCCCCCTTGCTGATCGAATCTACGGCGCACTCACCAAGCGCTCGAAGACGACCAGCGAACGGAAAGCCGACACTGCCCCACGAGCGGTTGCGCCGAGCGTCACCGTGCCGCTGACCACCATCGTTCCGATTCTGTTCGTCGGTGGGGTCATCGTCTCTTCGATCGCAGCGGGTGGCGTATCTCGATCGATCATCGTCGGTTACTTGATCCTCACCGGATTGTTGCTCCTGGGCGTCGGCGTGGCCCGCCTGACCCGCGGCAAGATCGCGGCGATGATCGCCATCATCACCATCGGCGCCTTGGCGACAACACCGTGGTCCCCCATCGGTGATTTCGTCTCGAGCACCGTCGGGACTGTCGACTTTCTCTCGATCTGCACCCTCACCTTGACTGTCGCAGGTCTCAGCCTCGGCAAGGACCTTCCCTTGCTCAAGACGATCGGCTGGAAGATCGTGCCCGTCGGAATCGTCGCGATCCTCGCCTCTTACCTACTTTCCGTGGTCGTCGCGGAGTTCGCGCTGGGCCTCTGGCACTAGAACTGCACCCGAAGACGCTGAGAACCGAAGACACCGCGATCCGAAGACACAGAGAACCAAAGATGTTGAAAGGAAGCAATACCCATGTCCATCGCTGACACCCGCACCCCCACGGACTCCGTTTCGAGCACGATCGAGAAGTGGGCATCACGCCTCATCGACGTCAGCCACACCATCCATGCTCACCCAGAGTTGGCATTCGAAGAGCATCATGCGTCGGCCCTCTTGGCGGACGCCGCGCAGGAAGCCGGCTTCACGGTTACTCGCGCCGCCTACGGCCTCGAGACGGCATTCGAAGCGGTGCGGGGCTCCGGCCCTTTCCGCGTCGTCGTCTGCGCCGAGTACGACGCCCTTCCCGACATCGGTCATGCGTGTGGACACAATGTCATCGCCGCTGCCGGACTGGGAGCAGCTGTCGCGCTCGGAGAGGTCGCGGAGGAACACGGCCTGACCGTCGTCCTTCTCGGTACGCCGGCCGAAGAACATGGCGGCGGGAAAGTCTTGCTGCTCGAACGTGGCGCATGGGAGGGCGCGGCGATGTCGATCATGGTCCACGGCGCTGCAGGTGAAGACGTCAGTTGCACCGTCACCGGAACGCAGGCAGTCGACCGGTTCGACGTGACCTACACCGGACGAGCCGCACACGCGGCCGCTGCGCCACACAAGGGCATCAACGCAGGCGACGCCGCCACGATCGCCTTGGTCGCCATCGGACTTCTCCGTCAACAACTTCCGTCCGACGTCAGGCTCAACGCCTATGTCGAGCACGGCGGCGAAGCAACAAACATCATTCCGGCCTCGACGTTGGTGCGAGCGGAAGTTCGGGCCGCAGAACTCGACGTGCTGTTGGACGCCAAGCGTCGTATGCTCGCCTGCTTCGAGGGCGCAGCTGTGGCCAGCGACTGCTCCTGGTCGACCGAACGCGCCGAACCGCGCTACGAGGAGCTTGTTCAACATCGCGTGCTGGCGACGATCTGGGACGAGGAGATCGCGAGCCTGGGCCGCACCGCGGCCGCCCGAACTCCCCTGACCGGCGGCTCGACAGACATGGGCAACGTGTCGAAGGTGGTTCCCTCGATCCACCCGATGATCGCGTTACGCGGCGTTACCGGAGTTCCTCACACGATCGAGTTTGCCGCTGATGCCCGCTCCGCAGCGGGCGACGAAGCTGTTTTGCACGGAGCAATTGCAATGGCACGCACTGTGATCCGAGCCGCCACCGGGGACTCGCGCTCCAACCTCCTGACGATTGCGGCCCAGCGCGAGTCAGGAGCGACTACCGTCACGAGCGCCGAATGAGCACCACCGGCGTCTATGTTTCCGCGCTCGAATTCTTCTCCATCGGCATCGGGCCCTCCAGTTCACACACGGTCGGTCCGATGCGAGCCGCCCGCACTTTTGTCGGCGAGCTCTCCGACGCCGGCTTGACCGCGTCGGTCGACCGAATTCGCTGCAATCTGCACGGTTCTCTCGCCGCCACCGGAATAGGGCACTGCACTCCCGACGCGGTGATCGCGGGACTTCGTGGGTTGGATCCTGAAACGTGCGAGCCGAACGACGTTCACGGGCGCTGGGCCGAGCTCTCGGACGGCGGATCGGTGAAGCTCGTCGGCGGCTCACTCGGGCACGTTGTGTTCACTCACGAGGACATGGTGTTCGAGCCGCTCGTTCGCCGTCACGGGCACCCCAACTCGATGACACTGACCGCCTTCAGCGGTCGCGAAATCGTCTGTACGAGTACATATCTGTCGATCGGTGGCGGATTCGTACTGCGCGCCGGAACGGAGACGCAAGCAAGCGCGCATTCGATCAACTCACGCTATCGAACCGCGAAAGAGCTACTGGCGGAATGCGGCTCCGGAACTATCGCCGAGTTGGCACTGTCGGACGAAATCGCGATGCACGGCCAGGATCGGGCATTCACCGGCATCGACGCGATCTGGTCCGCGATGCGCGCATGCATCGAACGCGGCACCCAGACCGAAGGTGTATTGCCCGGGCGTCTCGGAGTTCGCCGAAGAGCACGGTCTGCGAACATTCAACTGGAACAACGTAACTGCGCACCCTCCTCACGCGAGTGGCTGACCGTCTACGCCATGGCGGTCAACGAAGAAAATGCAGCAGGTGGCCGCGTGGTAACGGCTCCGACGAACGGTGCCGCAGGCATCGTGCCGGCAGTGCTATACCACCACATACGTGCGGCGGGCGCCGGTGTTCACGACGTTCGAACCTTTCTCCTCACCGCTGCCGCAATCGGATCGATCATCAAGGCGAATGCCTCGATCTCGGGCGCGGAGGCGGGGTGCCAAGGCGAGGTCGGAGCTGCCTGCGCGATGGCGGCAGCCGGCTTGTGCGCTGTCATGGGCGGATCGCCACGACAAATCGAGAATGCAGCTGAGATTGCCATGGAACACCATCTGGGGCTGACCTGCGATCCGGTTGGTGGCCTGGTCCAAATCCCATGCATCGAACGAAATGCCGTAGCCGCCTCGACTGCAGTCACCGCAGCTCAGCTCGCATACCTCGGTGACGGGACGCATGTGGTGAGCCTCGATACCGTCATCGAAACCATGCGCCAAACCGGAAACGACATGTCCGTGCGTTACAAGGAAACCAGTGAAGGCGGGCTCGCCGTCAATGTCGTCGAGTGCTGAGGAGGATGTCGACGGCAGCGGCGAGGGCGGGCGGACGCCGTCGCCGGAAATATCATCCTCTCGAACGATGAAGTCCGGTGTACCGATTTCTACACTCGGTGACATGACTTTGTGGACGGTGACCAGATGATCGCTCATCACGCTGGAGGAATCCCACTGCACAATTCTTCACGGCACAACACTGCGGGGCCGTCGCGCTCGACGCAGTCCTCAGGTCGCAAGATCGCCGCGTTGATCGCGCTGGTCGCCGGTTTCTCCGCTGCCTTCGTTCTCGCCCCGGGCATGCTGACGAGTAGGCCGGGTGATGGGTACGCAGACCAGGGAGAACTCGTCGAGACGGTCCGCGCCGCGTTCGTCGAATACTGGAGTTCCGGTGTCCAAGCCTTCTCGCCGAGCTTGGAGTCCGCTGTCGACTACTGGCTGCGGTACCACGTGGCCAAGGCCGTGATCGCGGTAATCCTGCTGACGGTTCTGCTCGCACTCGGCCGGATGCTCAAGGCGTCGTTCGTGAACGCCGGCCCTCTGACGGCTGGAAAGAAACTCGCATTCGTCTCGGCGGGAGGGCTGGTCACGCTCCTCGCGATGTTTTCCTCGGTACTCGTGATGGCAAATATCCAAGGTGCCGTTGCACCCTTCTCTTCGCTGATCTCGATGTTGCCCGTGGCCCAGGCGGATGGGGCACCTGGCGACACTGTCGGGCAGGTCCGCCAACAGCTCGCTCAGTCGACGGGCACCGGAAACCAGCAAAGCCCTGTCCTCGAACTGATGATCAGCGACTTCGCGCGGTATCACTTGGCCATGGCGGTGATCGCGCTGATCGCGGCAGCAATATCACTGATCGTGACTGTGGTCGTGTGGGCACGCTTCGCGAGAACGGCGCGATCCGAGCGACGGACGAGATTCGTGTCGGGGTCGATCGGTCTTCTCGCTGCACTGTTCACGCTGGGATTGATCGTTGTCGGCGTAGCAAATATGGGCACCGCGGCAGACCCGGCACCCGCGCTGGCGGCGTTCTTCAACGGCGGACTCTGACCCAAGTCAAGGGTTCAGGCCAGGGTTCCGTAGTCCCCCGGTACCGGTTGAGGAGGTACCTGGGGACTGCGTCTGCCGTACCCGGGGTCGATGTGTGAGTGCCCTCGGGCAGGCAGAGTTCGACTCATGAAAACCGGAGCAAGACGCATCCTGCTTGTCGGCCTGTGCAGCGCCATGGTTGGAGCTGTAATCAGCTGCAGCACGGACAAATCCACAGACACATCCGACAAGATCATGGACTCGACCATCACCGACCAGCTCGATTCGATCGTCGACGCAGCGGTGAATTCGACCGGGATTCCCGGTGCGATGGTGGGCATTTGGGGGCCCGACGGCAACTACGTCAAGGTTGCAGGAGTCTCGGATACGGCAACCAAAGCGCCGATGGAAACCGACTTCTACCACCGGATCGGTAGCGTCACCAAAACATTTACCGTGACCGCCCTGCTGCAATTGGTCGACGAGGGAAAGATCGGTCTCGATGATCCGATCTCCAAGTACGTCGACGGCGTCATGGAAGGCGATGCGATCAGCCTGCGCCAGCTGGCGGGGATGCGCAGCGGCCTCGTGGCCTACACGACGTCCGAACAGTTTGTCATGGATGTTCTTTCCGACCCTCGCCGATCATTCACATCCGAAGAGCTCTTCGGATACGTCAAGGACCTCCCACTCCAAATTCGACCAGGAACCACTGTCGACTACTCGAATACCAACACCCTTCTGCTCGGCATGGTCATCGAGAAGGTCACCGGCTCAACGCTGTCGGACGTCATCGACACCAAGATCACCACACCACTCGGAATGGAGCACACCAGCTTTCCCACCACCAACGCGTTCCCGAACCCCCACGCACAGGGATACACCAACCAAACACTCGACGAATCCGTGACCGCAGCAACGGACTGGAACCCGTCGTGGGGAGGCGCCGCGGGCGCAATGATCTCGTCGTTGGACGACATGCGCATCTGGGTTCCGGCCTTGGCCAAGGGCGATCTCCTCGCCGACGACACTCAGAAGCAGCGCCTGCACACCGAGCCCCTGGGCGAAGGGGACGACAACTCCGGGTACGGACTCGGATTGTTCAACAGCGGCGGCTGGATCGGTCACAACGGAAGCCTGCCCGGCTACAAGACAGTCTCGGTCTACTTGCCCGAGAAGGACACAACCCTGGTCGTCTTCATCAACACCGACATCGACGGAGAGACCGACCTGACCAGTGCTTTGATGGTGCCGATCACCAAGTTGATCAGCCCGGGCAACGTCTACGGCTGATCACCTCGGGTCCGATCCACAATTCGGACGAAAGTGACATCTCGGGTTTCGATCTGTCGATAGGCTCGACCGTCGACAGATCGAAACCCGAAAGAGGCACTCATGGGATCGTTGAACGACTGGCTTCTCGACAGCGATAGCCCGCTCGTGGGCATAGTCGGCGGCATCCTGCTGACGATCGCAATGCTCTCCGGCGGTACGGGCATGTAACCCACCGCTCCCGATATGGCTCCGCACAGCGGTGGACGTTCAGTGCGTGATCCAACGAACATGTTCGTTACGAACATGTTCGTGTACGGTAAAAACATGCCCAACCAGCCAGCAAGTCCATCGAGCCGACGCAATCGTCCGGCCAAACCCGCTCTGACACGCGAGGGCATCGTCAGTACCGCGGTGGAAATCTTGCGATCGGAGGGGTTGCAGAAGTTGACCATGCGTCGACTCGCCCTCGAACTCGACACCGGGCCGGCATCGATGTACGTGTACGTGCGCAATACCGCCGAATTGCACGCCGCCGTTCTGGACACACTTCTCGGAGTGGTTGACCTCGCCGAAAATTCCTCCGGCACTTGGCAAGCTCGCCTTGAACGGGTGTTGACCTCGTACACGGCCGTGCTGTTCGATCATCCCGGTCTCGCCCAGTCGGCACTCGTTTCCCGACCCAGCGGAGTTCACTACGTACGCCTGCTCGAGCGCCTGCTGGCATTGCTCGACGAAGGCGAAGTCCCTCCAGGTCAGGCCGCGTGGGGCGTGGACTTGCTACTGCAGTACGCGACGTCCACTGCTGCCGAACACTCGGCGCCGAACAATTCCGCCGACGCGGATGCCCGATGGAGCGCGTTGACCGACGCAATCCAGAACGCAAACCCGCAGACGCACCCACTCGTCGCAAGACATGCAACAGCTCTACTTGCCGGTGAACCCTCGGCGCGCCTCTCCTGGGGATTCCGCACGCTCATCACCGGCATCGAGAACACCCCACTCACTTCTTAGGAACCCACCATGAACCACTACCCCATCGCAATCATCGGCGCCGGCCTCGGCGGCCTCACCCTCGCCCGAGTCCTCCATCTCCGCGGAATCGATTCGGCGGTATTCGATCTCGAATCCGGACCGACAGCCAGAACTCAAGGCGGGATGCTCGACATCCACGAAGACTCGGGTCAGATCGCGCTTCGTGCCGCCGGCCTCTATGAGGAGTTCCGCGCCCTCGTTCATCAAGGCGGGGAAGAGACACGCGTCCTCGATCGAAATGCCGTCGTGCACCTGAGCGAGCAGGACACCGGAGACGGCGACCGCCCGGAAATCGACCGCGGCCAGCTCCGTGACCTACTGCTCAGCTCAATTCCGAAGGAAACAATCCACTGGGGAGCCAAGGTCCGCAGTGCTCATCCGTTGCCGGATGGTCGACACGAAGTTCACCTCGCGGATGGAACCCACTTCACCACCGATCTCCTGGTCGGCGCCGACGGTGCGTGGTCGAAAATCCGTCCATTGGTTTCAAACGACACTCCTGCGTACACCGGAATATCATTCGTGGAGTTCGACCTTCACGACGCCGACAACCAGCACGTGGATGCCGCTGAAACCGTCGGCGGCGGAATGATGTTCGCACTCAGTGCCGACAAGGGCTTCCTTGCCCACCGTGAGACCGACAACAGTCTGCACATCTATGCCGCCCTGCGAGTTCCCGAGAGCTGGGCAGCGAGTGTCGACTTCTCCGACGATCACATCGCGAAGAAGTTTCTGCTGGAACACTTCTCGGACTGGGACGAGTCACTGCGTTCACTGATCGTCGAAGCCGACAGCTCGCTGACCCCTCGCCCCATCCATGCCCTTCCCATCGGCCACAGTTGGAGCCGTACTCCCGGGGTCACTCTGCTCGGGGACGCGGCACACGTCATGTCGCCGTTTGCCGGAGAGGGTGCGAACCTGGCAATGCTCGACGGCGCGGAACTCGGCCAGGCGATCGCGTCGCACAGCAGCACGGAGGAAGGGCTAGCTGTCTACGAAGAGCGCCTATTCCCACGCAGCGCCGCGGCGGCACAACAGTCCGCTGATGGACTGGACATGTGCTTCGGCGAGAACGCACCCCAGGGGCTCGTGGACATGTTCACCTCACACGCGTGACCGGAGCCGTTGCCTGATTGTCAGTTCGCCCGTGCAATGACATGCAACCAATCGGCAGTGGGACCGACCACGGCGTCGATTGACAAAGTTTCCCACCCGCTTCTGCCGAGCACCTGACGAAGTTGGTCCTCCTGCCAAAATGTGAAGTGGCGCGGCAACCCCAATTTCGCTTTGCTCCAACTGGTTCCGTCGCCCCTCTTGACCGTGAACGCGAAAATTCCCTCTGCCCCGACTACACCTCGCGACTTTCTCGCGACGAATTCGAACTCGTCGCGTCGCAAATGAAGCAGGACTGCATTTGCCACCACGGCATCGTACGTTCCGTTGAACTGCCCAGTTCGCATGTCGAGAACCTCAGCTGTAAAACCCTCTGCCCTCATCATTTCCACGAAGGCGAGTGCGCCGTCAGTGCGCGCCACCGATACTCCGAGAGATTCGAGGTACTCGGCATCACGGCCGGGACCACTGCCGAGTTCCAGAATCGTCCCTCCGTCCACCAGCTTGGCGATCCGGGCGAGGTACCGGACCATCGCCTCCCCCATGACATACGGTCTAGCTGCATACAGATTCGCACCGGCCTCATAACTCGCGAGTGTGATGTCGCCTGCGTCGTCCACGGCCATCACTCCCGCAACGTCGTCAAGAAGGCAATGCGGTCGCCGCGGTAGAGCGAGCGAACCCGCTCGATCGGCACACCGTCCGGATCGACGGAGGTCCGGTGCAATAGAAGCATCGGCATCGAGGTGGTGGACTCGACGAGGGTTGCCTCCCGCGGTGAAGCGAGCACCGTCTCGATCCGTTCGGTTGCGGAGGCAAAGACCACGCCGATGGAACGGATAGCCGCGTACAGCGACGTCGTCGCATCGAAAGCGTCGAGCATCTCACCGAACCTGCTGTCCGGCAGGAACGTTGATTCGAGTCCGATCTTCTCTCCGTCGGCGAAGAGAACACGCTCGAGGTGAACGACGCTGTCACCTGGTTCGATACCCAATTCCGTGGCGAGACCGTCGTCGGCCGACATTCGTTCGAAGGTCACAACCTTACGACTGGGTACTCGCCCAGCGCTCAGAGCACCTTCGGTATAGGAACGAATCGATAGCGGCTGAACCAACTTCGGACTCGCGACGACAGTGCCCCGCCCCCGCCGCTCGATTCGCCCTTCGACAAGAAGATCACGAAGCGCTTGACGGACCGTCTCGCGAGCGACTGTGAACCGCGCCGCCAATTCCCGCTCGGACGGGACTGCGTCGCCCTCCTCGAGCCCACTGAGAATGGTCTCGATCTCGGTGCGCACCCGGTAGTACTTCAACTCCGGTTCGATCACGACGCTCGAGGTCCCCGGCCCGGTGGACGTCTGCTGATTCATGGCGCAAGCGTACAAGAATTCGGTCTATACCAATTGTTAACCTGGAGTTCGTCTCGATTCCCCCTATTGGTCTAGACCAAACGTCACTATCTCTACATGCGAATTTTGATTGTGGGCGGAGGGATCCTCGGAACGGCGCACGCCGACGAGGCAATCCGTCGGGGACACGACGTCATCCATCTCGAACGTGAGCCCGAAGCCCGCGGTGCCACGGTACGGAACTTCGGCCTCGTCTGGGTATCCGGGCGAGCCCCGCACGAACTCGAAGCTGCGCTGCGCTCGCGCGAACTGTGGGCAGACCTTGCCGCCCGTGTCCCCGGCGTCGGATACCGCCCAGCCGGCTCCATCACCCTCATGCGCACCGAGGAGGAGGTCGCGGTCGCGCAGGAAGCGTTCTCTCGGCCGGACGCCGACAACCGAGGGTTCGCGCTTCTGGATCCCGACGCCGTTCGCGTCGTCAACCCCGCGCTCCGGGGCAAGTTTCTCGGCGGACTGCACTGCACGCTGGACGCCGCTGTCGAGTCACGGCAAGCGCTCCCCGCCATCCGTTCTTACCTCGAATCCACCGGCCGTTACACCTTCCACGCCGGAACGGAAGCCCGCGAGATCACGACGACCACCTCCGGCGCACACATCCGCGACGACCACGGTCGCAGCTTCGACGCCGATCTCGTGATCGTCTGCCCCGGAGCAACACTCGGCGGATTGGCTCGCGATCTCGCCGGCGATCTCCCGTTGCGCCGTGTGCGCCTGCAGATGATGCAGAGCGCCCCACTCGGCGAAAAGCTCACCACCGCAATCGCTGACGGTGACAGCTTCCGTTACTACCCGGGTTTCGCCGGATCTGCCCTCGATCACCTCCGTACAGTACAGCCGCAGGAACCGACTGCCGAGGAGCACCGCATGCAACTCCTGTGCGTGCAGCGCTTGCACGGCGGGCTGACCATCGGCGACACCCACGAATACGAGGAACCCTTCGACTTCGATGTCGACGAGGCGCCCTATCGCCATCTGTCCGGAGTCGTGGAAACACTTCTGGGACGCGATCTTCCGCCAATCGTCAAGCGTTGGGCGGGCGTCTACAGCCAGTGCATCGACCCCTCACAACTTGTTCACCGCGCACAAGCCGCCGACAACGTCTGGGTGGTTGCCGGCCCCGGTGGCCGCGGTATGACGCTCGGCCCGGCACTGGCGGAACAAACCGCCGACCAGCTCGGTCTCTGAATCTCTCCGACAAGAAAGACTTCTCATGTCTCCGATCACCCTTGCCGTTCTCGACATGGCCGGCACCACCGTCGCCGACGACGGACTGGTTCTTCGCGCCTTCGCTGCCGCCGCTGAAGCCGGCGGACTGCCCGCCGAAGGCCCGGAAGCCGACGCCGCTCGCCAGTACGTCCTCGACACGATGGGCCAGTCGAAGATCGTCGTGTTCCGGGCGATCTTCGGTGACGAAGACCGCGCCCAGGCCGCGAACGCCGCCTTCGAAACCACGTACGACTCCCTCATCGACCAGGGCCTGGCCGAACCGATCCCCGGCGCCGAGAAAGCCATCACCACTTTGCGCGAGGCCGGCATCAAAGTTGCCTTGACCACCGGGTTCAGCCGATCGACCCAGGACAAACTCCTCGTCGCGCTCGGCTGGAAAACCCTCGCCGATCTCACCCTCTCCCCCGCCGAGGCCGGTCGCGGTCGACCGTACCCGGACCTGATTCTGACTGCCCTGCTCAAACTTTCGATCGACGACGTCCACCAGATCGCCGTACTCGGCGACACGTCCAACGACGTGCTCAGCGGCATTCGTTCCGGCGCATCCATCGTCGCCGGAACTCTGACCGGCGCACACGACGAGCAACAGCTTCGCGACGCCGGAGCCACCCACATCGTCCCGTCAGTGAAGGAGTTCGCCGAACTCCTCACCCACTCCTGATCTCACCTCCGAAAAAGGAATCGTCATGCGTCTACGCCCGAGCATCGCTGCGGCCGCTCTCGCCGTGTCCGTCCTTTCGTTCACCACTGCCTGCGGTGGCACCGGCACTGCTGCCGGATCAGATACCGACACCGTCACCGTCTACAGCGCCGACGGTCTGTCCGGTTGGTACAAGGGAAGATTCGACGCCTTCACCGCGCAGACCGGTATCGCCGTCAACCTCGTGGAAGCCGGATCCGGAGAGGTCGTCTCCCGCGTCGAAAAGGAGCAGTCCAACCCACAGGCAGACGTGATCATTACGCTGCCCCCGTTCATCCAGAAGGCCGACGCCCAAGGTCTGCTCGAGCCCAGCGGAATCGACACCTCCGCCGTTCCTGCCGGAGACAAGGACGACGCCGGCAAGTACGTGCCCGTCGTCGAGAATTACCTCTCGTTCATCGCCAATCCGACTGCATCACCCGCCCCACAATCTTGGGACGATCTGCTCACTGACCAGTTCAAGGGCAAGTTGCAGTACTCCACGCCCGGCCAGGCCGGCGACGGCACCGCGGTGCTCTTGCTGCTCCAGCACCTGATGGGTAAGGAAGGAGCACTCGACTACCTCGGAAAGCTCCAGGCCAACAACGTCGGACCCTCGTCTTCCACCGGAAAGCTCCAGCCCAAGGTCAGTAACGGAGAGCTGCTGGTCGCCAACGGTGACGTCCAGATGAACCTCGCCTCCATCGCCGACGACGGATCGAAGTTCGACATCTTCTTCCCCGCTGGAGCCGACGGCACTCGCACCACCATTGCACTGCCCTACGTGATGGGCCTCGCCAAGAGCGCACCGAGCAGCGAACAAGCCAAGAAGTTGATGGAGTTCCTGCTCTCCGAAGAATCCCAGAAGACCGTCGCCACCGATGCACTCGGCGTATCGGTCCGCGAGGACGTCCGAAGCGCTGCCGGTGAATCCACCGACAAGAACACGCCTTCCGGAGTTCTGCAGGGCGTCAACGTGTGGACCCCGAACTGGAACGACGTCCTCAGCTCGCTCGACGCCGACATCGCCGCTTACCAGAAAGCCACCGGGAGCTGATCATGGCAAGAACCAGACTGGGGCGGACGCTCCCCGAGACCGTCGGTGTTCACGGAGCGATCGAACATTCTGCTCCGGCCATCACCTTCGATCGCGTCAACGTCGCCTACGGCCGCGGGAAGACCGCAACCCATGCACTCGTCGATTTCAATCTGCGAGTGGCACCCGGTGAAACTGTGGCACTGCTGGGGCCCAGTGGATCCGGCAAGTCGACCGCCCTGAAGGCCCTCGCGGGATTTGTCCGCCCCACGTCCGGTTCCGTCAAGCTCGGCACCCGAGACATCACCAATCTGCCTCCCGCACAACGCGGTATCGGCGTCGTCGTTCAGTCGTACGCTCTCTTCCCGCACATGCGAGTATCCGAAAACGTAGCCTTCGGACTCCGAGCCCATCGCGTGCCGCGGTCGGAGATCGGCACTCGCGTGGCCGAAGCCCTGGACATGGTCGGGATGTCGGCGTACGGAAAGCGGCTTCCCCGTGAACTTTCCGGCGGTCAACAGCAGCGAATCGCCATTGCCCGAGCGTTGGCAATTCGCCCTGGAGTACTCCTCCTCGACGAACCGTTGGCCGCCCTGGATGCTCAACTTCGCGAGAGCATGCTCGGCGAACTGGCGAGACTGCGCGCAGCACTACCTGACACAGCCATGCTCTACGTGACGCACGATCAGAGTGAAGCCCTGGCGCTCGCAGACCGTATCGCAGTGATGCGCAACGCCAGACTCGCGGACATCGACACCGCTGAGGCCTTGTGGAAACGTCCGCCGTCCAGCTTCACCGCGGCGTTCCTCGGGGGTGCCAACCTGCTGCCCTGCACCGTCACACGCGTCATCGGCACCTCCGCGCTGGTCTCGATCGGTGGCACGCCGTTCACTGCTCACGCCCCGCAGCCCGAGATCGGGCACATCGAATGGGAGTCCGACATGGACGCCTACCTGTGTGTTCGTCCACACGCGGTAGCCGTAACCGGTGTCGGCGCACGAGGATCATTCCCGGCGCGCATCGTCTCGAGCGTCTGGCGCGGTTCCACGACGCGTCTGACGCTGGCTGTACGTGGCCTCGACGATGTCCGCGTCGACGCGGATGTTCCAGGGCACGACGAACGACCGGTCGACACCGAAGTGGGCGTCGTCCTGCCCACGGACGGCAGTGTCCTGGTTCCGGCGGATCGCCACCCATGACGACAACCCTGGAACGCCCCGAAACCGCTGCGCCCCAGCACAAAGACCCGATCCCGTGGCGCCGGATCGGCTGGACGCTGCCACCACTGCTTCTTGTCCTCGTGTTTGCTGTCTATCCCACCGCACGTGTCCTCACGGAATCTCTGAGCACCGCAGATGGCACAGGGTTGTCCACGTGGTCTTCGGTGGTCGGTTCGGAACTGTTCAGAACCGCGCTCTGGCGGACCATCCAAATCGCCGTGGCGTCGACCCTGGGTTGCCTGATCCTGGGCACCTTCCTCGCCTTGGTGCTTGCCTTCGTTCCGTTCGCCGGATCCAAGGTGGTGGGGCGATTGATCGACACGGTGCTCGCCCTGCCGTCTTTCCTGATCACGCTGGCGTTCACGTTCCTGTACGGGACAGCCGGCGCCGTCAACGCCTTGATCGTCCGCATCACCGGCGATGCGAGCGGCCCACTGAATTTCCTCAACACTCCGTTCGGTGTGATCGCGGCCGAAATCACTTTCTTCACACCCTTTGTCGTGCGTCCGCTATTGGCAGCGTTCACCCAGATTCCGCGTGAACAACTCGACGTGGCAGCCAGTCTCGGCGCGTCACCCGTCCGAGTTCTGCGACAGGTGGTGATGCCGGAAGCGTGGCCGGCCCTCCTGGCCGGTGGATCGCTCGTACTTCTGATGACACTGAATGAATTCGGCATCGTGCTCTTCACCGGAGCAAAAGACGTCGTAACTCTTCCGGTCCTCATCTACACCCGCGGCATTGTCACCTTCGACTTGCCCGGCGCAGCAGTGATCGCGACGGTCCAGGTCGCACTCTCACTCGGCCTGTACTGCCTCTACCGATTCACCTTCAACAGATTGATGGGAGGCAGCCGTGCTGCTGTGGACACGAAGCTCTAGGGCCCTCGTACTCGGATTCTTCACCCTGGTCGTCGCGGTGGTTTTTGTCGCGCCCATCGCCACCGTCGTCGCGGCTGCCTTGGCCGGATCGTGGACCGGTCCACTTCCGTCGAATCTCGGCGGCAAGAACTTCTCCACGGCGCTGTCCGACGAGAACTTCGCCAGCCTGATCGTCAGTTTGCAGACTGCATTCATCGCGGGGGCATTGGCATTGATCGTCGGAACGTGGGCCGCGCTGGCCGCGCGTGAGGCACCGATGTGGCTGCGGCGCATCACCGATGCCGTATTCCATTTACCGATTGCGGTTCCGTCGGTCGCGATCGGCTTGGGTCTGCTCATCACTTTCAACGAGCGCCCGCTACTGCTCGGCGGCACCAAGTGGATCGTGATTCTCGCTCACACGGTTTTGGTGCTTGCCTTTGCCTTCAGTTCCGTATCGGCCGCGCTCGAACGGCTCGATCCCGCCTACCGTCAAGCTGCCGAATCACTCGGCGCCGGCCCGGTGCGGGTGCTGACACGGGTAACGCTACCGCTGCTGCTCCCAGCGTTGGGTGCGGCCACCGGGCTTTCCATCGCACTGTCGATGGGTGAGCTGGGCGCAACGGTCATGGTCTACCCGGCGACATGGAAGACCTTGCCGGTCAGCATCTTCGGACTCACCGACCGTGGCCAGGTATTTCTTGCCGCAGCAAATACGACACTGCTGCTTGCAGTCACCCTGGTCGCCCTCATGGTGGTCGGCAGAATTCGTCGGCGCTGACCTTGCTGTGCGCCTTTATTAACCGCCGGGGGTTAATAAAGGCGCACAGCAGAGCGGGTGGTTCAGGATCTCCTTCGTAAGAAACACGAATTTTTGGGGGTGGTGAAATGAGTT
>NZ_JAQGFI010000001.1:756529-853861 GCF_027854095.1 Rhodococcus sp. C-2
AATCCTCCAGGGTTGCTTTCTCTCCCGGGGTGCGCTTTGTGGGGGGGGGTATTATTTGGGGGTGGTTTCCTTGTGGGTGCGCCTTTATTACCCGCGGGGGTTTAATAAAGGCGCACAGCAGGGTTTATCCCTTCCTCAAGATGTACCGCTGAACCTTGCCACTCGGGGTCTTGGGCAGGTTCGGAACAAAGTGCACTGTGCGCGGGTATGCGTGCGCTGCAAACTTCTTCTTCACCAGGGTTTGCAGTTCCTTCTCGAGTTCGTCGTCGCCGTCGACGCCTTCGCGAAGTACGACGAACGCTTCGAGGACCTCACCGCGCAACTCGTCGGGCATGCCCACCACGGCGGCCTCGATGACGTGCTCGTGCATGACCAGCACGCTCTCGACGTCGAAGGGACCGATGCGGTAGCCCGCCATGATGATGACGTCGTCGTCGCGCGAGGAGAAGAAGAAGAATCCGTCCTCGTCCGTCATTCCCGCATCACCGGTGATGTACCAGCGGCCGTCTTCGCTGAATCGCTGCTTCGTCTTCTCCGGCGCATCGACGTACCCGGTGAACCACATCAACGGGCTGTTGTGAGTATCGATCGCCACGCGGCCCTGAGTGCGGGCCGGTGCAATGTCATCCGAATTGTCTTCCAGCACAGCGGCAGACCAACCCGGCAACGGACGGCCCATGGATCCGGGACGGACATCGTCGCGAAGTCCGTCGGCCCAGGCGTTGACGATGAACATGCCGTGCTCGGTCTGGCCGTAGTGATCACGGACCTCGACGCCCAACGAGTTCTTCGACCACGCAACAACATCCGGAGTCAAGGGCTCACCGGCCGAGGAAGCGCGGCGCAGCGAGATGCCTTCCGGAACGGGAGCCTTGTCGGCACGCAGACTGCGGTAGACGGTCGGAGCGGCGGCAAAATTGGTGACACCGAACTTCTCGATGATCTGCCACGTCAGCGGCGCGGAGAATCCGGCGTGCAGCAGAAGGCTTCGCGTGCCGGCGGCAAGCGGGCCGAGCAACGCGTAGTACAGCCCGTACGCCCAGCCCGGATCTGCGGCGTTCCAGAACACGTCGTCCTCTCGGACGTCGAGGCCGAACTCCTGGTATGCGTGGAACGAGGCGAGCGCGCGCACCGGAACCGGCACGCCCTTGGGTGTTCCCGTGGTGCCACTGGTGAACAACTGCACCATCGGTGCGTTACCGCCGACTGCCTGAGCAGCGCCCTTCGGGTCTTCGGCATCCTGAGCTGCGACAAGTGCGTCGAAGTCCAACTCGTCACCGGCCGCGCCGCCCGCGACGATGACCTGCCACGCTGCGTCGGCGGGGATGTCCTCTCCCGGCGCGAGCTTCTCGAGCTGATTGGCGTCGGAAATGACCACCTTCGCGCCGCTGGCGGTCAAGCGGAAAGCGATGGCCGGCGAAGCGAACGCCGTGAACAAGGGCACGTGGACTGCTCCTAGGCGCCAGATTCCGAGGAGCGCGACCACCAGGTCCGCAGACTTACCCATCAAGGTCGCGACGTTGTCACCCGGCTCGACTCCGAGGTCGGCCAGAGCTGCCGCGAAACGCGCCGACTGCTCACGTAGATGACCGTAAGTGAGGTCCACCGAGCTAAGGTCTGCCTCGACGACGGTGAATGCAACGCCATCCGCGGGATGCCGATCGCAGAGCAATTCTGCGGCGCTGGCATGCGGGGTGTCGTACTGGTCCAGCAGCTCGCGCACCCGTGCGGTGGGATCGGTGCTCATCAACTTGCTCCTTATCGATCGTCGTATGGTTGGCCCGACCGGTTACGTTGGCGGCTCGTCATACGTACTGTTCACCCCCTATGATCTAGCTCACAAGAGAACTTCACTACCCCCAGAAAGGGGTACCTGCGTGAACCGACATGCTTCGTCACTTCTGCGCCCCCGCGACGGGGACGCAATGCGAGGTGAACTCCGAACAATCGCAGCTCAGGGCGTTGTTCCCGTGCTGTTCGGAGGCGAGGTCCAGGACGGAACCCTGCACCTGAGCGAATTCGTCGGCACCCGCACCAACAACCTCAAGGGCTTGGCCATCCCGCCGCGCTCGGGCATGGGCGGGCGCGTCGTAGCCCAGGGTTCACCGATCACCGTCAACGATTACGGCAATTCGCAGTCCATCACTCATCACTTCGACCGTCCTGTTCTCAGCGAGGGCCTGCATTCGATCATCGCCGTTCCGGTCATGGTTTCGGGAAAATCGCGCGCTGTGCTCTACGCCGCGATCCGCGATTCCGCTCCGTTGGGTGACCGCACAGCAGACGTCATGGTCGGCGCATCCCGGCGTCTCGGGATGGAGTTCGCCATCCGCGACGAAGTCGATCGTCGCCTGCAACTACTGCAGGCCGCCGCCGCGACTACCGCCGACGGTATGTCTTCGGAAGAGATCCGCGGAGTCCACGCCGAACTACGCAGTGTCGCCCAGACCGTCACCGACACCGACTTGCAGACCAAACTCCGCGGACTCTCCCAGCGTTTGGCCAACCTGCTGCGTCCTACCGCCGACGCCGAATCCGACGTCACGCTCACCCCGCGTGAAGTGGACGTTCTCTCTCAGGTCGCACTCGGCTGCACCAACATCGAAGCCGGCCAACGGCTTTCCCTTCGCCCGGAAACAGTCAAGAGCTATCTGCGAAGCGCGATGGGAAAGCTGGACGCGAGCTCACGCCACGAAGCCGTGGTGACCGCCCGGAGGTTGGGACTGCTCCCCTGACGGGTCAGTAGCCTTCAGGCAGGGCGGTGAGCATGTCGCGGGTGACTGCGACGGCGTTGTCCGAACTTCCGCCCCGCACAACCAGAGTCGCGAATGCTAGGTTCCCGCGATAGCCGACGAACCACGCGTGCGATCCCCCTTCGACCTCGGCTTCACCGGTCTTGCCGTACACCTCACCCTGATCTTCGACGCGTTCTGCAGTACCGCTGGTGACCACGAGTCGCATCATGCCGCGCAGGCCGTCGACCATGGCGGGCGAGATCGCCGGGCGCTCACCGTCGATGGTGGTTTCGCGCCCTGAAATCAGTTGCGGCACCGGAGTCGAACCGTTCGCGACCGTCGCCGCTGCCATCGCCATTCCGAACGGACTGACCACGACCTTTCCCTGACCGAACCCGTCTTCGGTCCGCTGCACCAGGTCCGACGCCGGCGGCACCGAACCGGAATCGATGGGCAATCCCACCACGTTGTAGTCCTGGCCGATGCCGAACTGCGCTGCGGCAGTGGTCAACGTGTCTGGTTGCATCTCGCTGGCCAGCTTGGCGAAGGACGTGTTGCACGAACGCGCGAAGGCCGTTGCCATCGGCACCGTGCCGAGTGAGAACTCGTTGTAGTTGGGGACGCTGCGCTCACCGATCTCGATCCGGCCAGGACATGGCACCATCGTGTCGGGGGTCGCCTGACCGGTCGAAATTGCGGCGCCTGCCGTGATGATCTTGAACGTCGAACCGGGCGGGTACTGACCCATCGTCGCGACCGGTCCGTCGCGGTCTGCTGCCTTGTTCTGTGCGACAGCCAGGATCGCCCCACTCGACGGTTCGATGACCACCATCATCGCCTGATCCTTGTTCACGTTCACGGCACGCTGAGCAGCGATCTGAATGTTGCGATCCAAACTGATACTGAACGACGGAACAGGTTGCGGCGCAGTCTCGGTCAGCACATCGGTGTCGACGCCGTTCTGGTTGACCGTGACGACACTCCAGCCGGCTTTGCCGTCGACCTCGTCGATGATCGTCTTCTTGATCTGCCCGAGAAGGTCGGGCGCGAACTCCGGGTCCGTCGAGACGAGATCCGATTCGTCCGAGACAGATACTCCCGAGATGGCTCCCAGTTGCGCCGATACCTGGTCGTAGTCGTCACTGCGCAGGCGGGTCACCAGATAGTCGCCCTTGACGGCCGTCGAGGATTCGGCGATCGATTGACCCGTCAGCGAAGAATCGAACCGACCGAGAACACTTGCGAGACTGTTCGCGGAACCGATGATGTCGTTGCTCTTGGAGCGATCGAACTTCACTCGGTAGACAATTCCCGGCACCAGGACATCCGTGCCCGAATGCTCGTTGACCCGCGCTCGCGGCGCCGCGGTTGCCCGCAACGACATCGTCTGCTTGTCACCGAGGCGCGGATGAACGTCCGTCGAACTCCACCGGACGGACCAGTCACCGTCCTTGCGTCCCATCTGCAGCTCGCCGTCGTACGTCCACACGCGGTCTTTCGGAAGGTGCCACTCGTAGGTGTAGCCGACCGTCGCAGTGTCACCGTTCATCTTCACCGACGTGGTCTCGGCAGTCATCGACTCGGCCTGGAGCGCATCCCAGGTGTCACTCAATACAGGACCCGCGGAGTCAGGCCGGTCCGTCAGTTTTGCTGCCTCGTCGATATCCCTGTCACCGAACGCACTCAGGAACTGCTGCGCGACGGGCTCGGGGCCGGCGGGTTTCGGAGTACACGAACTGATCCCCACCGCCAAGAGAATCACGGTGCAGGAGGCCAACAGTTGGGCCGAGCGACTACGAGAGAAATGCCGAGTGTTCATCGAGCCCCATAGTAGGGCGACAAATGCTCCACCCAGCGTAGGCGCGACCATTGCACGCAGCTTGTACGGTCAGTCGAGCAGCACCGTCGAGAAGGTCGCGACCTGTCGGAACCCCACCCGCGAATAGGTCGACCGCGCAATCGTATTGAAGCTGTTGACGTACAGGCTCGCAATGCGACCGGTCGCCATGATCGACTCCGCTACAGCCGCTGTACCGGTCACGCCGAAGCCCTGCCCACGAAATTCCGGGTTGACCCACACACCCTGGATCTGGCCACAGCGAGCAGACATCGAACCGACCTCCGCCTTGAAAACGACCTGGCCGTCCTCGATGTGCGCCCACGCTCGACCAGCGGCGATCAGGCTAGCGACACGGTGCCGGTATCCGCGCCCACCGTCGTTGGCACGCGGGTCGACTCCGACCTCTTCGATGAACATCGCGATCGCGGCAGGCAGATAGATCTCGAGTTCGTCCGAGCGAACCTGCCGGACCAGTGGATCCGACGGGCACGCCAGCGGCTCGGAAACCGCGAGCAACGGCTGTTCGGGGCGCACCTCCCGCGCAGTTCCCCAGTCGAGCTCGAGCATCTCCCACAGCGGCAACGCCAGTTCGGCGCGGCCGACCACCGACGAGCACATGCGCGGAATCCGACAGGCACGGTCGGCGAATGCCCGAATGTCATCCGGATCGCCTCGAAGCGGAACCAGGTTCGCCCCGGCAAAGCACAGTGAGGACAACGGCCCGCCTCGACTCCACAGCTCGCCGTGAATCATTCGTGGGTCGACGCCGCATTCTTCGACGCGCGCGGCAATCATGCAGGCCGCCACCGGATCGGCGTCGAGTACCCGTCGGACGTCTTCGAGATCTCGACTTCCGACCTGCTTGGCTCCGAGGAGTTTGAGCATCCGTCAACCCCCTCGACTCGACTGCGCGTCCACGAATATCACTACCCGATCATGATGCACTCAGATTGCCACGAACCTGACACCGACGGGGAAGATTCATCCGGCAATCACTCAACTCACGGTGACGACCGGCGCACCCTCCGAGGCGTCACCCTCCATGCTTTCGGCAATTTTCATCGCCTCTTCGATCAACGTCTCGACGATCTGCGCCTCGGGCACCGTCTTGATGACCTTGCCCTTGACGAAGATCTGGCCCTTGCCGTTGCCGGACGCCACACCGAGGTCGGCCTCACGCGCTTCGCCCGGTCCGTTCACGACGCAACCCATGACTGCCACGCGCAGCGGGATCTCCATGCCTTCGAGGCCGGCGGAGACCTCGTCGGCAAGTGTGTAGACATCGACCTGTGCGCGGCCACACGAGGGGCATGAGACGATCTCGAGCTTGCGGGGACGCAGGTTCAGAGACTGCAGAATCTGGTTACCGACCTTGATTTCCTCGGCCGGCGGGGCCGAGAGCGAAACCCGGATCGTGTCGCCGATCCCCTCCGCGAGCAGCGCACCGAAGGCGACCGCGGACTTGATCGTGCCCTGAAACGCCGGCCCTGCCTCCGTGACGCCGAGGTGCAACGGGTAATCGCATTTGGCGGCGAGTTGGCGGTAAGCCTCGACCATGATCACCGGATCGTTGTGCTTGACGGAGATCTTGATGTCACCGAAGCCGTGCTCTTCGAACAACCCGGCCTCCCACAGCGCGGACTCGACCAACGCTTCGGGCGTCGCCTTGCCGTACTTCTCCATCAACCGAGGATCGAGCGATCCCGCGTTGACACCGATACGGATCGGAATGCCTGCGTCACCGGCAGCCTTGGCCACCTCTTTGACACGGCCGTCGAATTCCTTGATGTTGCCCGGATTGACGCGCACCGCAGCGCATCCCGCATCGATTGCCGCGAAGATGTAGCGCGGCTGGAAGTGGATGTCGGCGATAACCGGGATCTGGCTCTTCTTCGCAATGATCGACAACGCGTCCGCGTCTTCCTGACGCGGGCAGGCGACACGAACGATGTCGCAACCGGACGCGGTCAGTTCCGCGATCTGCTGCAGCGTTGCATTGACGTCGTGCGTCTTCGTGGTGCACATGGACTGCACCGAGATGGGGAAATCGCTGCCCACACCTACCGTGCCGACCTGCAGCTGCCGTGTCTTGCGTCGAGGAGCAAGAATCGCTGCGGGTGCCGAGGGCATTCCCAGTCCGATAGGGATGGTCACGTCTGTGCCTTCTTTCATAGCTTCACTGCAAGTTTAGCCGGGCGATCGCCGCACTACCGCGCGGCAACCGTCACCCTTCTCACACGGTCAGAAGATCTTGATCGGATTGACGATGTCAGCCGTGAGTGTCAGCAACATGAACGCGCCACCGATCACGATGAATACGTAAGTAATCGGAAGGAGTCTGGTGTAGTCGACCGGGCCGCCGGGAATCAAGCCTCGGCGGGCGCGGAACCAATCACGGATCTTCTCGTAGAAGACCACCGCGATGTGACCGCCGTCGAGCGGCAACAGCGGCAGGATGTTGAAAACACCGAGGAAGAAGTTGATCGATGCGAGCAGTCCGACGAACGTCGCCCACTGTGCACGGTCCGCCGCTTCACCGCCGATAACGCTTGCACCGACCACGCTGATAGGTGTGTCCTGGGCGCGTTCGCCGCCTGTCACCGATTCCCACAACGCACCGACCTTTGCCGGCAGATCAGCCATGGCCTTGACCGATTCGACCAGAGTGAAGCCGGTGAAACTCAGGGTGCCCGGAACTGCGCTGAAAGCGTTGAACTGGAGCAGGGGTGGCGACACGGTACCCAGGCTCATTCCGACCGCGCCCACAGTCGCCGAACGCAAATCACCTGTTGCCGGATCCGTCACCCACCGCTGCGCTTGTTCTACGACGACTGGAATCGTTAGATCCTGCCCGTCGCGTTCGACGCTGAGCACTGCAGTACCGGTGACCGGCTGCAGTTTGGCCACCACATCGGCCGATGTCGACACCGGTTGCCCATCAACGGCTGTGATCACATCCGACGGCTCCAACCCAGCCCGTTGCGCCGGACCGTCACCGGAGCAGGTCGCCAGAGTTCCGTCTTCGGACTGCGTCGGTGCGACGCACGACAGACTGCCCACCTTCGCCAACGTATCCCCGCTGCGATCCGGCAGGCCCCAGCCGAGAGCCAGCCCGTACAGCAGCGCAAACCCGAGAATGAAGTTCATCGCGATACCGCCGGACATGACGACGACGCGCTTCCACGCCGCCTTCTTGTACATCGCGTGCGGCTCTTCTTCAGGCGTCATCTCGTCGAGGGCCGTCATGCCCGCGATGTCGCAGAATCCGCCCAGCGGCAGCGCCTTGAGGCCGTACTCGGTCTCACCTCGACGGAACGAGAAGATCTTCGGTCCGAAGCCGATGTAGTAGCGGCGAACCTTCATTCCCAAAGCCTTGGCCGTCCACATGTGACCGGCTTCGTGCAGGGCGATGGACACGCCGATGCCGAGGGCAAACAGCACTACGCCCAGTGCAAAAACCATGAAGCTCTAGCCCTCCTGCTTCACGAGCTGACGCGCTCGTGTGCGTGCCCAGCCGTCTGCGGCCAGAACGTCGTCCACGGTAACCGGTTCCGCGGACCATTGACCTGCATCGTCGAGAACAGCGGCCACCGTGCGGACGATCGCCGGGAAGGAAAGGACACCGTCGAGGAATGCCTGAGCCGCCACTTCGTTGGCCGCGTTGTAGATCGCGGTGAAGCAACCGCCGGATTTGCCCGCGCTTCGCGCCAGATCGACGGCGGGGAACACCGACGAATCGAGCGGCTCGAATTCCCAGGTGGAGGCGGTGGTGAAGTCGCATGCCGACGCAGCACCTTCGATGCGGTCCGGCCAGCCTAGAGCGAGAGCGATCGGGAGCTTCATGTCCGGCGGGCTTGCCTGCGCCAGCGTCGACCCGTCGAAGAAGGTGACCATGGAATGCACGATCGACTGCGGGTGCACGGTGACGTCGATGCGGTCGTAGTCGATCCCGAACAGCAGGTTCGTCTCGATCAGCTCGAGGCCCTTGTTGACCAGAGTTGCCGAATTGAGGGTGTTCATGGGCCCCATCGACCAGGTGGGGTGCGCTTTTGCCTGAGCTGGATTCACACTTTCGAGATCCTCGGCGCTCCAGCCACGGAACGGCCCACCCGAAGCGGTGAGAACCAACCGGGCCACCTCGTCGCCTGTTCCACCACGTAGGCACTGGGCAAGCGCCGAATGCTCCGAGTCGACCGGCACGATCTGACCGGGGGCGGCGGCTTTCGTCACCAGCGCTCCGCCGGCGACAAGCGATTCCTTGTTCGCCAGCGCCAGGCGCGCTCCCGAGTTCAAAGCCGCCAGTGTCGGTTCGAGTCCCAAAGAACCGACGAGCGCATTGAGGACAACATCGGCACCGCTGTCCCGAACCAGTTCCGTCACGGCGCTCGGTCCCGAACGGGCGGTTACCGATTCCAGCGCCGATGCCGCTGCAGGATCGGCGACGGCGACGTCCGTGACGCCGGTTGCACGAATCTGTTCGGCCAACAACTCGACGTTGTTGCCGCCCGCTGCAAGACCGACTACTTCGAAACGGTCGGGGTTGGCAGCGATGACCTCCAGCGCTTGGGTACCGATCGAACCGGTACTGCCGAGGAGGAGGACGCGGGTACGTGTGGTTTCCTGCACTCGCCCATTGTTCCTGATAACACCTGAGAACAACCTTATCGACGCCCAACTACGTACGACAGGCAGTCGTATGTCACCATATTGGGCAGTAGTGCAACCGAATGAGCAGGAGGATCGACCGTGGCCGATACCCAGTTGGACGTCAAGTCCAGCGCCCCCGTCGTGGTCTCGCACGTCGATGAGGCCGAGGTTCCCTCTGCCGCATGGGGGTGGAGTGGTGAAGGACTCAAGTTTTTCCGTTTCCTCGGATGGTTCTTCGCAATATTCCTGCTTCTGATGATGATCGGAAACCATCACGGCAAGGTCGAGGATCTGTGGCTCATCGGCACCGCCGGATTGATGATCTTCATTCTGGTCCGCGACATCGTCATCCGTCGCCGCCCGCGCTAGAAACCTGACAAAGAGAAGGCCTCCACGAACGAAAGTTCGTGGAGGCCTTCTCTTTACGTGTTTCAGGCCTGGAACGTTTCAGTTCTCGGCTGCCAGCTGGCCACAGGCTGCGGCGATTTCCTGACCGCGCGTATCGCGCACCGTGCACGAGACGCCCTGGGCGATGACCCGACGCACGAACTCACGCTCGACGTCCTTGGGGCTCGCGTCCCACTCGCTGCCCGGAGTCGGGTTGAGCGGAATCAGGTTGACGTGCACCAACCCGCCGAGTGCTTTCTTCAGCTTCTTGCCCAGCATGTCCGCGCGCCACGGCTGATCGTTGACGTTCTTGATCATCGCGTACTCGATGGACACACGGCGACCGGTCTTGTCTGCGTAGTACCGGGCAGCCTGAAGTACCTCCGACACTGACCAGCGATTGTTGACCGGGACAAGAGTGTCGCGCAGTTCGTCGTCCGGTGTGTGCAGCGATACCGCCAGCGTGACGCTCAGGCCTTCGTCAGCGAGCTTGCGGATAGCGGGAGCGAGGCCGACGGTCGAGACCGTGACGGACCGCTGAGACAGGCCGAGGCCGTCGGGTGCAGGCGAGGTGATCCGTCGTACCGCTGCCACCACACGCTTGTAGTTCGCCAAAGGCTCGCCCATACCCATGAACACGACGTTCGAGAGGCGTCCGGGGCCGCCGGCGACTTCACCGTCGCGCATGGCGGCCGCTGCCTCGCGAACCTGATCGACGATCTCGGCGGTCGAGAGGTTGCGGTCGAGGCCGCCCTGACCCGTCGCACAGAACGGGCAGGCCATTCCGCAGCCTGCCTGACTCGAGATGCAAAGTGTTGCCCGGTCGGGATAGCGCATCAAGACGCTTTCGAGCAGCGTTCCGTCATGTGCCTTCCACAGGGTCTTGCGAGTGTCGCCCGAATCGCACGCGAGGTGCTTGATCGGGGTCAACAAGGTCGGGAACAGCGACTCCCCTACCTTCTCGCGCACCGATGCGGGGAGATCGGTCATCTTCTCCGGATCGGCTTCCAGCCGCGCGTAGTACTGACGCGCCAGCTGATCGGCCCGGAAAGCCGGAAGGCCGAGCTCTTTCACCGCTTCTTTGCGCTCGGCGGAATCGAGATCGGCGAGGTGCCGTGGAGGCATTCCGCGCTTGGGTGCAGTGAAAACGAGGGGAAGAGAGGCAGCCATAGTTACACCATTGTCCCATTGTTTTGGGGTGCTACCCCACTGCCACCCGATTGTGGCCGGATTACCCGTGCAACTTCGCGCAGGTTGAGTGATGATCATGTCATGTCAACCACACCAGAGGATCCGTCGAATTCCCCCGTGTACGGCCCAGCCGACGGTTTCGGCCCCGATCCGGAACTTCCGAAGGTGGACGAGAACAAGGCAGTGGAAAAACACGATCCGGAACCGACACCGACGCCTGAACCGGTGCCGACCGGAACGTCGGTCACCGACCGAACCAGAGCCGCCACGACCTGGGTTGGCCTGGTCATAGGTGCAATCGTGTTGATCTTACTGCTGGTGTTCATCCTGCAGAACCTCGAGAGCGTCTCCGTCAAGATCCTCGCCTGGCAGATCGACTTTCCGCTCGGAATCACGATCCTGCTTTCCGCCATCGCGGGCGCATTGATCATGGCGTTGGCAGGCGGCGTTCGCATCATTCAGATCCGGCGCGCAGCGAAGCGGCAGATGTGACTGAAATCTAGTTACGCAATTGGGTCGATCGATGGGCCAGCAGGCATCATTGATGTCGTGGAAATCACCGGAAAGGCCCTGATGTGACTACTCACATGGAGAGACCTGTGACCTCGCGAATTGCCCCGCAGCAGGCAAGATCCTGGCTCCTCGTCCCCGCGTCCAAACCGGACACCTTCGACGCCGCACTCGCGAGTGCGGCCGACGCCGTCATTCTCGACCTCGAGGATGCCGTCACCGCACCCAACAAACCAGCTGCCCGCCGCGATGTCGCCGCATTCCTGAGCGAACACAATCACGCCTGGGTTCGGATCAACGACGCCACGACACCGTTCTGGGAAGAGGATCTGGCCGTACTCGCGGGCCTCCCCGGACTCGAGGGTGTCATGCTCGCAAAGACCGAAAGCGGTCAGCAGGCCGACGCCACGGCCGAGCGACTTCCCGACGGCACCAAGATTCTTGCTCTCGTCGAATCCGCGGTGGGACTCGAGGCTGCGCCCGAGATCGCACGCACTGACGGCATCTTCCGTCTCGCATTCGGCAGCGGCGACTTCCGGCGCGACACTGGGATGGACGACTCCCCCACGTCGATGTCGTACCCGCGTTCGCGGCTCACCATCGCCAGCCGCGCGGCACGCATCGCTCCGCCGATCGACGGTCCCACGCTCGGCCCCGATCTGGATCTGCTCGCCCGAGACTGTGCGATCACCTTGTCACTCGGCATGGCCGGCAAACTCTGCATGACCACCGCGCAGACTGCCCCCGTCAACGCGGGACTGAGTCCCTCCGTGGCCGACGCGATCTGGGCTCAGAATGTCATCGACGATCTCGGCGAAGACGGCTCACGCGTGCGCGACGGCAGCGACCTGCCCAAGCTCGCCAAGGCGAAGAAGATTCACAAGCTCGCCACCCTGTTCCACATCCCCACCGATCACTGATTTTTTTACTACTGAATCGGTGCAGAAAACGTCAGGCGCTCAAGTCGGAGCGCCTGACGTTCGTCTTTTGAGCCCGCCTTCACGCAAGTTCGAGTGATCGTGGTTTGGACCGAACATGGATCCGGTATCGCACCGTGAAGCCCAATCCCGTTACTTGCGAGAACGCACGCTCGGCAGTCTTCTCGGTGAACTCGATTCCGAGTACCCGCCGCATATCGTCTCGATTCTCGAACTCCCACCGGGTCTCGACGCGCGTGAGCGAGAATCCTTGAGCCTCGAAGAACGCTTCGACCGCCGCGGGATCGTATTTGGGCAGATCCGCCCTCATCCACTCCCCGTACGGGCCGGCGCTCACATCGAGATCCACGATCAGCAAGACTCCCCCGGGCCTCAGGATGCGCATGGCCTCACGAATTCCCGGGCCGCAGCCTTTTCCGAAGAAGTACGCCGTACGGGCATGAACGAGATCGACTGAAGCATCCACCAGACCCGTGGACTCTGCTGAACCCTGGACTACGTCGATCGACGCCGAATCGCGGGTTCGTTCCCGCGCGGCCCTCACCAGCGGTGCGTGCGGCTCCACTCCGACAACACGACGGGCAGTACGAGCGAACTCCGGTAGATGGAACCCCGCCCCACAGCCGACATCGACGACATCGCGTCCAGACCAGTCGACCTGGGCTCGCATCGCGGCCCAGAGGGAACCGTCGACGTCCTGCGCACGGTTCTCGATTTCGTACACGTCCGGCCAATGCCAGATGTTCGGACTGGGAATGGGCTTGGATCGGCCGGAGAAGAAATCACGCACGAGAAATCAGACGAGTGCGTACAGAATCAGCCAGGTGACAAATGCCGACGGCAGGAGTGAATCCAGGCGGTCCATGATTCCGCCGTGGCCGGGAAGCAAGGTTCCCATGTCCTTGATGCCGAGTTCACGCTTGATCTGCGATTCGATCAGGTCGCCGACCGTCGCGACTACCACCAGGACGACACCGAGCAGGACGCCGATCATCGAATTCGCGTCGAGGATCAACGTCACCGAAAGCAAACTGCCGATGACGCAGAAAATGAGGGATCCGACGAATCCCTCCCAGGACTTCTTCGGGCTCACAGCGGGCACCATCGGGTGCTTCCCGAACAGCACTCCAGCCGCGTAGCCGCCGATGTCGGAGCACACGACACCGATCATCAGGACGAAGACGCGACCGGGGCCGTCGTCTTCGAGCACCATCAACGCACCGAATGACGCCAACAGCGGGATCCACGCCAGAACGAACACCGTGATGGAGGTGTCTCGCAGGAAGTTCTTCGGGGTCGCTTTGAGCCCGTGGTCGAACAACCGCCACACCATGCACACCAGGACGGTTGCGGTGAATCCGCTGAGCACCCCGACCGGTCCCCACGGCCAGCCGAGCCAGATCGTGGCTTGCCCGCCGACGAGAAGGGGAATTCGCGGCACCTCGATGTCGGCTTCACGAAGCCGCGTGGTGACCTCCCACGTCGCGATGAACATCGCGATCGCGACGACAGCGATCCATCCCGGGGGGAGGAAGATCAAAGTGCCGATGACCAAGGCGCCGAGGCCAGCTCCGACGCCGATGGCGGCAGGTAGGTTCCTGCCCGCCTTCGACTTCGGCGGTTGCGCGCCCTCAGCGCCGCCCGTAGGCCCGTCCGTGACGGGACCACCGGCGGTTCCCTCTTGTGCGTGCACCCAAACTCCCTGATCTACTCCCGACGACAAACACTGCAAATGAGGAGGCTATACCTCCATCAACTCTGCTTCCTTGTGCTTGACGAGTTCCTCGACCGTGTGCACGTACTTCGCCGTGGTCTTGTCGAGTTCTTTCTCTGCGCGACCGACCTCGTCCTCGCCGGCTTCACCGTCCTTCTGGATCCGGCCGAGTTCGTCCATCGCCTTGCGGCGGATGTTGCGCAGCGTGACCTTCGAATCCTCGCCCTTGGACTTGGCCTGCTTCACCAGTTCACGTCGACGCTCTTCCGTGAGCTGCGGAACCGAAATGCGGATGATGCTGCCGTCGTTGGACGGGTTCACACCGAGATCCGAGTTGCGGATCGCCGTCTCGATCGCGTTGAGCTGCGAAGCCTCGTACGGCTTGACGATGACCATGCGGGCCTCGGGGACGTTGATGCTCGCGAGCTGCGTGATCGGCGTGATCGAACCGTAGTAGTCGATCACGATGCGCGAGAACATACCGGGGTTCGCGCGTCCGGTGCGAACCGAGCCGAGATCGTCCTTGGCTACCGTGACAGCCTTTTCCATCTTCTCTTCTGCCTCGAAGAGCGCTTCATCGATCACGGCTGTTCCTCCATGTTGTTCTGCATCATTTTTTGGGTGTCACTCACGACTTGATCAGGGTGCCGATCTTCTCACCGGACACCGCGCGAGCGATGTTTCCTTCGGTGAGGAGGTTGAACACCATCATCGGCATCGAGTTGTCCATGCACAGGCTGAATGCCGTCGCGTCCGCGACCTTGAGCTCACGTTCGATGACCTCACGGTGCGTGATCTGTTCGTACATCGTCGCGTCCGGGTCGAGACGCGGGTCGGCCGAGTAGACGCCGTCGACAGCCTTGGCCATCAGTACTACCTCGGCACCGATCTCCAGCGCGCGCTGCGCAGCAGTGGTGTCAGTCGAGAAGTAGGGCATACCCATCCCGGCACCGAAGATGACTACGCGCCCCTTCTCGAGGTGCCTGCGTGCGCGAAGGGGGAGGTACGGCTCGGCGACCTGGCCCATGGTGATGGCCGTCTGCACGCGAGAATCGACGCCCGCCTTCTCCAGGAAATCCTGCAGAGCGAGGCAGTTCATGACGGTGCCTAGCATGCCCATGTAGTCGGAGCGCGCGCGATCGAGGCCACGCTGCTGCAATTCCGCTCCGCGGAAGAAGTTTCCGCCGCCGATGACCACTGCAACCTGTACGCCCGATCGAACGACCTCTGCGATCTGCTCAGCCACCTTGGTGACCACGTCGGGATCGAGACCGACTTTGCCGCCTCCGAACATTTCGCCGCCGAGTTTGAGCAGGACCCGCTTGAATCCTGGACGTTCGTTGGCTGGTTCGGACATTGTTCTCCTCAGTTCGATACAAGACCTTGTAGGTCCTTCATTCTTCTTCTGCCGCCGAATCGGACACCGCGGCATAGGAAAGCCCCCGGGACTCGTCCCGAGGCACTCTCATCCTGCCTCATCGGAGGCCCCAGGTACACGTAGACCCCGCCGGTAGAGCAAATGCTCTTCAGGCGGGGTCCATGTGTGCGGGCTCCGAATTAAGCGGAGGCGCCGACCTCGAAACGCACGAAGCGCTTGATGGTCACGCCTGCCTCGTCGAGGATCGCCTTGACGGTCTTCTTGGAGTCCGTGACCGAAGACTGCTCGGTCAGAACGACGTCCTTGAAGTAACCGTTGACGCGGCCTTCGATGATCTTCGGCAGTGCCTGCTCGGGCTTGCCTTCTGCGCGGGCGGTCTCTTCGGCGATGTGACGCTCGGAAGCGACGATCTCCTCGGGAACCTCGTCACGCGTGACGTACTTCGCCTTGAGTGCTGCGACCTGCATTGCAGCGCCGCGAGCGGCCTCAGCAGCAGCATCGCCTTCACCGGTGTACTCGACGAGAACGCCGACAGCGGGCGGCAAGTCGGAGCTGCGCTTGTGCAGGTAAACGGCAACGGGGCCGTCGAAGGAAGCGACGCGGCTCAGTTCGAGCTTCTCACCGATCTTCGCGGACTGCTCCGCAATGACGGTGTCGATGGTCTTGCCGTCGAGCTCGAGCGCCTTGAGAGCGTCGAGGTCAGCAGGCTTACCAGCAGCAGCGACGGTCACGATCTCGTCGGCCAGCTTGATGAACTCGTCGTTCTTGGCGACGAAGTCGGTCTCGCAGTTGATCTCGATCATGACGCCGTCCTTGGCGACGACGAGACCCTCAGCGGTGGTGCGCTCTGCGCGCTTTCCGACATCCTTCGCGCCCTTGATGCGCAGCTGCTCGACGGCCTTGTCGAAATCGCCGTCTGCATCTGCGAGTGCGTTCTTACATGCCATCATTCCGGAGCCGGTGAGCTCACGGAGCCGCTTGACGTCAGCGGCGGTGTAGTTCGCCATGATTAGCGAGCCTCCTCATGTGTCTGTTTCGGACCTAGGACTAACGGTGAAGCACGGCCTAACGGTGAAGCACGGCCTGACGGTGGTGCTCGGGCCTAACGGTGAAACGGCCCTGACCAAAAGAACTCTTGGTCAGGGCCGGTTTCAACGAATCAGGCCTCGGTGGCCGGTGCCTCTGCGGCGGGGGCTGCCTCAGCCTCTGCAGCCGGAGCTGCCTCAGCCTCTGCAGCCGGAGCTGCCTCAGCCTCTGCGGCCGGAGCTGCCTGCGAGAGCAGTTCCTGCTCCCACTCGGCGAGGGGCTCGCCTGCGCCGGCTTCGGGCTTCGCGTCCTTGTCGGCGCTCAGTCCTGCACGTGCCTGCACACCTTCGGCAACCGCGGAAGCGACAACCTTGGTCAGCAGTGCTGCGGAACGGATGGCGTCGTCGTTGCCCGGGATCGGGTAGTCGACGAGGTCGGGGTCGCAGTTGGTGTCCAGGATCGCGATGACCGGGATGTTCAGCTTGCGAGCCTCGGCAACTGCCAGGTGCTCCTTGTTGGTGTCGACGATCCACACCGCGGAAGGAACCTTGGCCATGTCGCGGATACCACCGAGGGTGCGATCCAGCTTGGTCATCTCACGCGTGAGCATGAGGATTTCCTTCTTGGTGCGACCTTCGAATCCACCGGTCTGCTCCATTGCCTCGAGCTCCTTGAGGCGAAGCAGACGCTTGTGAACGGTGGTGAAGTTGGTGAGCATGCCGCCGAGCCAACGCTGGTTGACGTAGGGCATTCCGACGCGAGTCGCTTCGGAAGCGATGGACTCCTGCGCCTGCTTCTTGGTACCGACGAAGAGAACGGTGCCGCCGTGGGCAACGGTCTCCTTGACGAACTCGTACGCCTTGTCGATGTACGTCAGCGTCTGCTGGAGGTCGATGATGTAGATGCCGTTGCGGTCGGTCAAGATGAATCGCTTCATCTTCGGGTTCCAGCGACGGGTCTGATGTCCGAAGTGGGTTCCACTATCGAGCATCTGCTTCATGGTTACGACAGCCATGGCTGTGTACCTCAAACTTTCAATCCGGTTGATGCAGGCGATCGGGTGATCCCTGCCCTGGCACCCGCACGGCCGTCGGACCTGTTTCGTGAGAACCAGGACCAGCCGAGGCCGGAAAACGTGCGCGGGCGCGCGAAGTCGGACTGTGCGAGCACAGACCGCTCGACAAGTGTACGTCCTCGTCCCCCGATGCCATAACCACCCCGGTAGCAACAGACCGAACCGGCGGTTGTGGATCGGCGGCTACCTTGTGGATTACCCGTCTGATCTGCATTGAAGCGTGCGCTACTCCACGCAAGATCAAGGAATGACGATCTTGCGCGGAGCTCGACGAGGCGTGGTATTTGCCGTGATCTCCTGCTGTGTCGCCGTAGGCACGGCGTCAGCAGACACGCGATTCGACTGGCCGCTCGCTCCTCGGCCGCACGTGGAACGCGCTTTCGACAAACCGGCCGAGAACTGGCTGCCGGGTCATCGCGGGGTCGATCTCGGCGGCAGCGCCGGCCAATCCGTCCTCGCGGCCGGCGACGGCATCGTGGTGTTCGCGGGAGTGGTCGCCGGAAAGCCGACGGTGTCGATAGATCATTCCGGCGGCCTACGCACGACCTACGAACCCGTCACCGCAGTCGTTCGCACAGGTGAACGCGTCGCAGCCAGGTCAGTGATCGGAACCCTCGAAACCGGGCACGAAGGGTGCGCTGTCGAAGCATGTTTGCACTGGGGCTTGCGCAGAGGACGCGAGTATCTCGATCCACTCGGACTGGTTCGGTCGCAACCGCTCAGGCTCAAGCCATTGAAAGGAGGCTGATCGGTCGCAGAAATCGGTCGCAGAATCAGTGCCATTCGGAAACGGCGTGCCGACCCACAGCGTCCGCGAAGTCGTCGGCCACCATCGCTGCCAGTTCCATGAACGCTCGTCTGGTGGCCGGTCGCATCAATTCGAGGTCCATCACCGACCCCTCCGCGAGATGCTCGTCGAAAGGAATGACCTCGACGGCGCGGCATCGACGCATGAAATAGTCCACCAACGCGTCCATGTCGATGACGCTCGACCCGGGTCTGGCGGCGCTGATGACGACGACGGTCCGCTCGACCAGATGGCCGTATCCGTGCAACTGAAGCCAATCGAGCGTTGCCGCTGCACTGCGCGCTCCGTCGATTGCCGGCGAACTGACGAGAACCAACGAATTGGCAAGATCCAGAACGCCGTTCATCGCCGAGTGCATGATCCCGGTACCGCAATCAGTGAGGATGATGTTGTAGTAGACCTGCAAGATGTCGATGACCTGGCGATAGTCGGCCTCGCTGAATGCCTCCGAAATCGCCGGATCCTGCTCACTCGCCAGCACCTCGAGACGACTCGACGACTGGGATGTGTGCACTCGAACGTCCGAATAGCTCTTTATGTCCGGTCTAGCAGCAATCAGATCGCGCACTGTCGAATTGGTCTGCAGCGGAACACGTTGTGCCAAAGTCCCGAAATCGGGATTGGCGTCAACCGCCACGACGCAGTCACCACGCAGCGAAGCAAACGTCGCACCGAGTCCAACCGTGACCGTCGTCTTGCCCACGCCGCCTTTGAGCGAGAGCAGAGCGACTCGGTAGTCGTTGCGGATCGGCTGCTCGATTCGGGCGGCCAGTGCACGGTTGCGCTGTTCGTTGGTCGAATCCCCCAGATTGACCACACCTCCGGTCGCACGATGCAATCCCCTACGCCAGCCGCCACGCGGCGTCCGTTTCGGGCGTTTCAGTAAAGCTTCGGCAACCAGATCCTGGTTTGTCACCTGCTGTTGGCTCGACGGTGGCGGTGGCGTGGACCAGACCTCTTGCAGTCGCGCCACAGGCTCCGGCGTCGGCGCCGGCTCGGGAGCCGGTTGCGGCGATTCGGACAGCCAGGCTGGTTGGCCGCTGTTCGGCAGGTGCTTCACATCTTGGCGGTTCACGAATCCCCCGGATATCGCATGTAATCGCGTGTCTCGATACGACGATCGAACTTTGCCGATTGTTCACTCTTCTGAGCTGCGACGCTACCAAATACCAGCCGAGAACTCGCGTCGCTCCACAAATCAGGCGCGCGGATGGGCCTGATCGTGGACGGATCGAAGCCGTTCGACCGACACGTGCGTGTACAGCTGAGTGGTCGCCAAACTCGCATGACCGAGGAGTTCTTGGACCACACGAAGGTCCGCACCACCCTCCAGCAAATGTGTCGCAGCCGAGTGCCGAAGCCCGTGCGGACCCATGTCGGGAGCCCCTGGAATTGCAGCCATGGTTTCGTGGACCACCGAACGCGCCTGACGCTGATCGAGCCGGCCGCCTCGAACTCCGAGGAGCAACGCTCGCCCGGACCGATCCGAACACAGCGCGGGTCGTCCGTGCTCCAGCCAGCCGTTCAGTGCCGATTCTGCGGGCAGGCCGTATGGCACCGACCGCTCCTTGTTCCCCTTGCCGAGAACACGAAGCAATCGTCGATCGGCATCGACCGACTCGACGTCCAGTCCACACAACTCGCCGACGCGAATTCCGGTGGAGTACAACAATTCCACGATGAGTCGGTCTCGCAGGGCGAGCGGCTCTTGTTGCTGCGCACCGCTTTCCGCCGCATCCATTGCGTCGAGGGCCTGGCTCTGACGCAGCACCGTCGGCAGCGTCCGGCGAGCTGGTGGAGCCGCCAGACGTGTGCCCGGGTCGACGGAAATGCGTCCGGTCTGCGCGAGCCACGCAGTGAACCCACGCGCCGAAGAAGCCCGTCGAGCTACCGTCGTACGGGCTGTTCCTACGGCATTCTGGGCGGCCAACCACGAACGCATGACACTTAGGTCGAGGCGGTCGAGATCTGCATTCTCCGAACCCGCGGAGAAATGGGTCAGCAATGCCCGCGCGTCACCGACGTAGGCGCGGATCGTGTGTTCCGACCGGCCTCGGCTCAGTCGGAGGTGCTCGGCATACGCATCGAGGTGAACGCTCAAGCTCGCCGGCAATGCGTCAGTCATGAACACACGCTCGCTCGCCGCGATTGAAACTGCAAGCTCCCTCGCCGATAGGGTTGATCGGTGAATCGAGCAATTCCTCTGAAGATGTTGTGCGTACTGGCACTGATTTCCGCAATCGCTCCACTGTCCATCGACATGTACCTGCCCGGCCTACCGTTGATGGCGGATGCACTCGACACTACTGCGGCCAGCGTTCAGCTCACGCTGACCACCTTCATGGCAGGCCTCGGAATCGGCCAGCTGATCATCGGTCCGATCTCCGACGGACTTGGCAGGCGACGAATACTGCTGGCCGCGACAATCATCACGGCACTGAGCGGCGCGGCATGCGCGGTGGCGCCGAACATCGAGTTTCTCATCGGTGCACGACTCGTCCAGGGCTTGAGTGGAGGCGCTGCCATCGTTCTTGCCCGCGCTTGTATTGCCGACCGAGCGCGCGGCGACGACGCAGCGAAGCTCTTCAGCATCATGATGATCATCGGCGGTATCGCTCCCGTCGTCGCGCCACTGATCGGCGGCGCACTTCTCGGCCCCGTCGGATGGCGCGGAATCTTCTGGGTCCTGGCTGTCGCGGGCGCCGTGATGGTGGCTGGTGTCGTTTTGCTCGTTCCCGAGACACTTCCGCCCGAGCGACGCCACGGCGGCGGATTGAAGGCCCTGATCTCGAATCTGCGATACGTGGTCCGCAATCGGCACTACCTCGGATATGCGCTCGCATTCGTCTTCGGATTCGGCGCCTTGTTCGCGTACATCTCCGCGTCACCGTTCGTCGTTCAGAACGTTCTCGGGCTGAGTCCGTCACAATTCTCGATCGCGTTCGCAGTGAACGCCACCGGAATGGTCACGGCAGCGATGATCACCACTCGCCTGCTCGGTCGCGTCGGAGCACGCACGCTGCTGCGTTTCGGGGTGTGCCTACTCCTCATGGGCGGCGCCGTATTGTTCTGCACCAGCGTGGTTTTCAGTTCCACGAATACCTGGTTGATCTTGGTCCCACTGTTCGTGGCAATTTCGAGCATCGGGTTCATCATGGGCAATGCGACCGCTCTCGCCCAAGGAGAGGTCACCAACGCGGCCGGGACCGGTTCAGCGCTGATGGGAGCGGGCCAGTTCGGCTTGGCGGCGCTGGTTTCGCCGTTGGTGGGAATTGCGGGAGAAGACACGGCAGTTCCGATGGCAATTGCAATTCCCACCTTCGGAGTTCTCGCGGCCGTTGCGCTCGTGTTGCTGACTCGCGGCACGGCCGCCGCGAGTTAGTTTTCGGCCGCGGCGAGTTCGGACTTCCAGACCCGGAAGCCCTCTTCGGTGCGACCACGACGCCAATAGCCGGAAATAGAAGCAGCCGACGCCGGGACATTTCGTTCCTTGCGAATGTACGGCCGGAGGTTGTGCATGACGGCTTGCGCTTCACCGTGAATGAACACGTGTGGTTCGCCCGGCAACCACTCGAGCGCGTTGACCGCGGCGACAACCGGAGCGTTGTCGCCCGCCAATTCTTCGCCGACCGCGTCGGACGATGCCCCGCGATGTAGCCAGGTCACGGCAATACCTTCTGGGGCATCGAGCGCGATTTCGTCTTCCGGTCCCCCGACTTCGACAACGGCGTAGCCGACCGCATTCGGCGCCAATCGCGCTATCGACGCGGAAATAGCGGGTATTGCGGTCTCGTCTCCGACGAAGAGATACCAATCAGCGGTTGGTGACGGCGAAAACGCGCCACCAGGTCCCCGCAGAGTAATCTCAGCGCCCGGCTGAACTGACGCGGCCCACGGACCTGCGACACCCATGTCGCCGTGGACGACAAAATCGATTGCAATCTCTTTGGCATCAAGATCGTACGAACGAATCGTGTAGGTGCGCAGTGTCGGCTGATCAGGAGTGCCGAATTCGATCTTTACATAGGAATCGCTGTATTCGCTGGGAGTGAACGACTCGAAGCCTGGTCCCCCGAGAAACACTCGTACCATATGCGGGGTCAATTGTTCGGTCCGCAGAACCGTCAATGCAGTTGTCGGCTTGGCCACAGAAAGATCCTTCCGAAAGTTAGTGTTACCTAACTAATGTACACGACAATTGCAGCACGAGGGCGAAATACCTCGCCGGCGACTCCACACAGCGCTCTGTCGACCTTTGTACCCAGCGAAAGAAACCGACCAATCTGCTGGGTAAATTCGGTGCTGTATAGACGAATTATCTGATCTGCTTCACATGGACGACCTGTCGGACAAAGCTGTCCGAGAACTCGGCAAAGCAACAGTAAAATACACCTCTGGCTCCCGGCGAAGTTCGCCGAGAGCCAGAGGTGTATTTAATTCAATCTAGTGTGCAGCGTCGAAAGCGTCGATGATTTCCGCTTTGATACGCCCACGCGGAGCAACTTCGTAACCGTTCTTACCTGCCCAGTCACGGATGGCCTGGAGCGTCTCCTTGGAGCGTCCGGAACCTGATGTGGCCTGCGGAGATGCAGCCTGAGCCTTCTTGCCACGCTTCCCGCTCACCTTCGCAGCAGCCTCGACGAACGGCTTCACCGCAGCGTCGAACTTCTCTGCATTGGTGGCGCGCAGATCGATCACGTAATCCGTTCCCTGGTAAGAGAACTCAATTCGATCACCGAATCCATCGTCAATCGGCTTACCATCAAGGTCGTCGATGAGTTGCCGAATCAGCTTCTCAGCCATTGCACTCCTCTTTCAATGATCGATTCAATTCTCCTTCACAATACACAGATAGAGCGTTGATGAACAAAAGAAGTTCGAAAGCCTTCACCGTTTCCGAACAGACTCAATGGTCCGAATTAGCAGCGGGTTAGCGGCATTGCCTCGACCGAACACGACCCTGAAAATTCTGCACATTCATCCCTCGGATGCCGGGTGTCAATCAATGCCCGCCGTCATCGTGATCCAGACTAATCGGACTTCCATGCACATTGACCTGAGGCTTTCCTGAGACCCGTCGAACTTGCAGGTCGGGTCGGCGAAACGCATCGAGAATTACATTGCACACAGTCGAGCAAATTCGTGAAAAATAGCCCTGACGTGGCATTTCCGATGCGCTGCGGGTATTGACGATTCACGGTCTTCGCAAACGATTAGTGAGCATCGCCACGCGTGGTCTGACGGGCGCAGAAGTAGTTCACGTACTACCGCGTCCGAAACCAACCACTGGAATCAGAACTTGCAAATCCCTCCAGTTCGAGCAGAGGAAGAGTGGCACGAACCTGAGCTATGAGCAATCCCGATTCCTCGGACAACTCACGCGTACTGCGAGACCCCGTTCCCGGCAATGCTTCGTATACCAATCGAGAATTGCCTCGCAATGCGTCGATGTCACGCGTCGCGGCTGCATCCTCCGCGGAATCCCCGACTCCAAATGGGCCTGAAGCTTCGACTACATCCACGGCATTGGAAACGAGTTGCGCTTCACCTTCGCGGATCATCCGGTGACATCCGGTCGACGATGCCGAGGTAACCGGTCCGGGCACCGCCATCACGGGACGGCCTAACTTCCGAGCCCAATTGGCGGTATTGCGTGCACCACTGCGCCAACCCGCCTCGACCACCACTACTCCGTCCGACAACGCAGCTACCAGTCGATTCCTTGCCAGAAACCGGAACTTTGCAGGTGTTGTGCCCGGCGGATATTCACTTATCACTGCACCCGAACTCGCTATCTGTTTGAGTAGTCGCGCATGCCCTGACGGATACGCTCGATCCACGCCACAGGCCAAGACAGCCAGTGTGTTTCCACCTACGCCCAATGCAGCGCGGTGCGCGGCCCCGTCGATACCGAAGGCCGCCCCGGAAATCACGGTCCATCCGTCGACAGCCAGGTCATCGGCAATCTCTGCCGTCACGTGTTCGCCGTACGCAGTAGATGCCCGCGTGCCCACAATTCCAACCGATCTCTCGGTCAGATCAACCAAATCCCCGGACCCCAACACCCACAACACAAATGGTGCCGTCTCACCCCCGGAAGGATCGAGTCCGTCAAAGGAAAGCATTCGCCACGCCGGCCAATCGGCGCAGTTCGGTGTTACGAGTCTGCCACCCATCGCCTCCATCAGGTCGAGGTCTCGTTGGGCTGTGTCGATGTGAGCGCGGGCTCGCGTCTTCTCCTCGATCGCGGGTGGCAGATCGCCGTTACGAACCGCCCTCGCAGTTTCTTCGACCCCGAGCTCGTCGATCAACATGGACATATACGCGCTAGGACCCTGCACGACGCGGGACAGATATGCCCAAGCGAGTAGTCGTGGATCGTGTGCAGTCATTGGAATCCCCTGTCTCGAAAGTCGAGTGCGGTGACAACTTGGTCTGGTCCGGGCATCGGCTCACCTGCCAGATCAGCGACACTCCAGGCAACCCGCAACGCTCGGTCCGCCCCACGAGCAGTGATGACACCTTTACGCAGCGCCCGTTCCACCGGTGCCAGCGCTGCACGCGAGAGTCTGAACTTCTGTCTCAACGCCGGCCCTGGTACCTCCGCGTTGGTCCGCCACCCGTACTCACTCCACCGCTGGGCTGCAGTGTCTCGAGCCGCCGCCACGCGCGCACGAACATCGCTGGTGCTTTCCCCCACTTCGTCGATCAGCGCTCCGGTTGCTACCGCCTGCATCCGGACCCTGATGTCGACTCGGTCCAACAACGGGCCAGACAATTTCCCCAGGTAACGGCGACGCGCCGCGGGTGCGCAGACGCAGTCCGCGTCTCGCGGCGGCGCGCATGGGCACGGATTCGCGGCCAGGATCAGCTGGAACCGCGCCGGGTACCGAGCAACTCCGTCCCGCCGGGCGATTCGCACTTCCCCGTCTTCGAGTGGTGTGCGTAGCGCTTCGAGCACCTTCACCCCGATCTCGGCACATTCGTCGAGAAACAGCACGCCGCGATGGGCGCGGCTGACCGCACCAGGACGAGCCATCCCACTACCACCACCCACCAGCGAACTGACCGACGAACTGTGATGCGGCGCAATGAAAGGCGGCATATCGATCAACGGCCGATCCTCCGGCAACACCCCCGCCACCGAATGAATCGCCGTCACCTCCAACGACTCCCCCTCCGTCAACGGCGGAAGAATCCCCGGAAGCCTCTGCGCCAACATCGTTTTCCCGATCCCCGGCGGACCCGTCAACATCAAATGATGCGCACCCGCCGCAGCAACCTCGATCGCCCACCGAGCATCCGTCTGCCCGACAACCTCACTCAAATCCCGCACCGCCACCACACCAGCACGCTCGAAAACATCAGGAACAGCAAGCGCCAACTCCCCACGCAACCACCCGATCACCGCGGACAGATCGTCAGCGCCCAGCACCTCGATCCCCTTCACCAAGCCCGCCTCAGCCAACGCCCGAGCCGGAACCACCACAGTCCCCCACCCCGCCCGCTTCGCCGCAAGCACCGCAGGCAACACACCACGCACCGTCCGCAAACGACCGTCGAGCGCCAACTCCCCCAAAAACACAGTCTCCCGCAACAACTTCCGCGGCAACTTCTTCGCCGCATCGAGAACTGACAACGACAAAGCCAAATCGTAAACACTGCCCACCTTCGGCAACGTCGCCGGCGACAACGCCAAAATCACCTTGCTGTCCGGCCACTCCTCACCAGAATTGGTCACCGCCGCTCGAATCCGATCACGCGACTCGTGCAACGCAGTATCAGGCAGCCCCACCAAATGCACCGCAGGCGACCCGCGCCCGATATCCGCCTCGATCTCCACGATCTGCCCGTCCACGCCACTGACCGCAACAGAATGCGCCCGCCCCAACGCCATCAGAACGCATCCACAAAATGCTCGACCGAAGGCACACCGTCCCGGCCGATCAACACCGCCACCACATCAAAACGCACCCTCGACCACGACCGACCCGAATCAGTGAGCCACTGCATCGCCAACACCCGAATCCGACGCTGCTTCGCGAACGTCACCGACTCCGCCGGACTCCCGTACCCGACACCCGACCGAGTCTTCACCTCCACGAACACAATCCGATCACCGGACGTCGCAACAACATCCAACTCGCCGTACCGACATCGCCAATTGCGTTCGACAATCTCCAAACCCGCATCGATCAGGAACTCGACAGCCACATCCTCACCCCGAGCCCCCAACGCCATATTCCTCGCCATCGCAGCCCCCACCACTCACACCCCGCGCCCGCCCATACGAAACGCGTCCCAACCACCACCCTCGACCCACCACCACAAAACCAAGCCATCCGAAAACAACCTGTTGACAACTCAGAACCTGTGGACAAACTCAACATGCACTGGCTATTTGTCCCGTGCGTGATTTTCCAGAGAATTGGGAGGCCACCCATGGATACCGCCAACACCACAGCTTTCGACAGGTCACGGGGACTCTCCCTCGACGATCTGCTCCCCGAGTCTCAGCGGGTACACACACCGGAACCCGAGTACGAGATCTACGAGCCGGAACACCTGCCGGCCACCCGCAGGCATCGCCCCTGCTGGCGTCGATGGACGATATACGTTGCGCTCGTAATGCTCACTCCCCTAGTGCTTTCGGAGATGATGACCCTCTCATACCGATGGTTCACGCCACCTCGGACATCGTTCATGCTGCAAGACGAAGGCCCGATCGCTTATCAGTACGTCGATCTCGACCACATCAGCCGATACATGATTGCAGCAGTAATCGCTCACGAAGATCAGCGACTTGGTATGCGAGCTGGTGGGGTCGAGATCAGCGACTTGACCTCTAAGGCAAGGGAATACATGGACGGCGATGCTGGAGTAGGTGGATCAACCGTCCCCCAGCAGTTGGTGAAGAATATCTTTCTTTGGCCTGGACGTAGCGCTATCCGTAAGGGACTCGAAGCAGTTATGGCGACAGAGTTCAGCTACTCAATGTCAGATCAGCGGATCTTGGAGCTGTATCTCAACTACGCACAGTTCGGTCCTGGCCTGAACGGGGTGTGTGCTGCGAGTTGGTACTACTTCAACACCCCACCCTGGTTCATGAGTGAGTACAACGCCAACCAACTATCAGGGGTCCTGCCTCGACCTGCGTACATCGAACGTGCAGCAGACGGCGGGATCTACCTCGGCCCCGATGCTGATCAGCTGGCGATTGAGAAGGTGGACATTGCCGCGAGGTTCAACCCCGGCTCGATCGCTTCGCTTGGTGGATGGGAAGGCACTGTTGCGACAGTGGGGATTACTGACTCCGCACTCGATCACGCAGAAGAGCGCGGCGAGGACTCTTGCTCGACCATGCCCGACAGTGTTGCTGAGCGATTGATCTCAGACGGATTCCGCTGAGGTTTACCCCGCGCTAGGGCACTCGGGAGGGAGAGGTCCAGTTCCGTCGAAGGGAACGAAGTTGTAGTCGCCTCCAGACGGCGGAATGTAGCCGAAAACGCTGAAACACGGCCGCAAAAGATCCTCAGCTGGAATCTCTTCCGCTCCTGGGGGCAATACGTCGTAGTCAGCCTGGGTTGGGTACACCCGACAATCCACACCTGGAAAGTCGGGGAGATAGTGCTGGATACAAGCTTTTGCGAGATTTTGCATCACAACTGGATCAGTGGAGTCAGCTATGTAGGTGACGTGGGCACGCGCACGCGGGTAGACGCCCGATTCTCGGTAGTCCCGCACATTCGTTTCAATGAACCCCTCGTCACCGTCTTCTGGCACCGGAGCGCGCTCAATTCCGTTCGGCCAGGATCGGTTTACACCAGAGCTTTCATTCTGATCGGATGAACAAGCCACCCCAGACGCAAGCGCCAATCCGATCAACGCAAAAGACGCGGTGAACCTGTAGCCAGTTGACCTACGCAACACTACACTCCCTACTAGATATGAAATCTTGGAACGCTCAGAAGAACGTGTATCCCTCGCGTGTCACCGAGAACCCTGTATCGGTCGAATCATTGCGGCAGCTCACCCCGGTATCAGCATCCATTGCGCACGTGAAACCCAGCACCTGAATCTGGCTCCCGTACGGGAAGATGTATGGCTGCAACTGATCACGGGTTTCCATCTTCGATACGCCAGCCGTGATCGCGTAAACCGAGGTCTTCCCTGTCTTGTCTACGGAGATTGATGTCGCTGGAATCTCTCGGTCCGATCCACCACCTAGTGGGACAAGCAATCCAGTGACGAGCGGCTCGCCTTGTGGGGCTGAACAGTTCGCACTGTCAGGGGTGATATAGCACATGAAATTGCCACTAGGACTAGCGATTCGACAGACGCCGTTGGACTCGCACATCCCTGGCGACACTCGCTGCTTGTCAAAGAGACCCGCACCAGACACCGCCGTCGTTGGTGGAGGCTGGGTTGTCTCCACCACTTCGGTTACTGAGCCAGGTGTTGCATTCACCCCCGGTAAGGCCTGGCTCGATGAAGAAGGCACAGACACCGCCTGACTCGCATCCGTATTGCCGCGAGTAAGCGCCACCACGACAACGGCGAGCGCCACAATCACCACAAGACAGACACCCAACGCAATGAACAGCGGAGTGGTATTACGCGGCGGTTGCTGATAGGGCTGTTGCCCGCCTGGCGGTGCGGGGTATCCCACGTCGGTTTCTCCTTGCAGAAAGTCTGGTGGTGAAACAGTAGGGCATAACCGACAAACGTGACTACGAGACACTCTGAACTAGCTGAGGAGACGCCTCGCTGCGCTGGTCGATGTAGTCGCGCCAGTACTCAGGACGTGGGCAGTAGTTGAAACGAAGGTTCGTCTCGGTGCCTGCTGTTTGGATTAGAAGATTGCCGTAACCACCAACGAACGCCAATGGTCCCCCTCGCTGCACGTTGAGGTCTTCGATCTCATTCCAATCGCAGTGAGTCTCGCTGCTGAGGAACAGACTCCCCCAGTTCTTGATCGTCACGCCGCTGTCGGTGAGTGTCATCGAGTGCAGGTTGTAGACGATGGCGGTTACCGCTGTGGAGATCAGGACGACGACGCCCATCAGCTGGAGGATCGCAATCGGTGTCGTGTCCCGTGGGTTTTGAGTGTGGAGGAAGTACGCCAGGCCACAGATGAATCCAGCGATCAAAAGGCCAACCAGAATCAAGCCAACTAGGCCAAAGAGACTGCGCCGGATGATGATTGGTTGGCTACCCATACGTTCTTAGCGTACGACAGCGAGACGATTTAGTCACTACCACACGTATCGACTTTCAGGTTGAAGTTTTACGAATAACGCTCGGGTTCCCTATTTACCTCAACTCTGATCCCTGGAAAACGAACGCGCTTTACAATCCATTCCAAGTTCTATCGAATTAATGCACTGAGAGAAACGGCACTATGACTAATCAACCCTATCGCCCGCCTAATCGCGAGCCAGCATCAGCGGAAGCATGGCGGGCCCGTAACCAACAACCTCCTCCGCAAATCCAGCAACCAACACCGGCACCATACTTCGCGGGTGTACCCCCAGTCGGGCAGCCAGCGTTGTTGCCTGCGCTGCCTACCAATTACATGCCCAACATGATCGCGGGTCTACTGGCGTGCGTCGGGATAGTGGTCGGCAGTCTCGGACCATGGGCAACCTTCCTCAACTTCTCGAGGGCAGGGATCGATGGCGATGGCATGTTGACCATGATCCTCGGCGTCATCGCGGCAATCGCACTCTTCAGCATTCTTTCCAGGGGAGGCAAGGCCAAGTTCGGCGACCGGTGGGTTGCCCCTGCACTAGGCGCAATCACCCTTGTGATCGCAATTGTCGACGCGGCCAACCTCGCCAACCAAGAAACCACTGTCTTGCGATCGGCCATCGGACCCTCGATCGGATGGGGCCTCTGGGTCGTCCTACTCTGTGGGGCTTCGCTCTGCGTCACCTCATTCACCGTGGCTCGGGCTGTAGCAAAACGCTCGTAACGACCTGGCTGCCAAAAGAAGCCGTAGGAGCGTATTTAACGCGCTCCTACGGCTTTACAGCGAACAACCTGGGTTAGTACACATTTCAGACTTGATCCGCTGCACAAGAGGCTTCAGCGTGACCGCACTCCAACATGCTGCACGGTCACCGTCGTCGTCTTCCCCTGCAACGTCCCAGTCTTCTGACAGATCCCTTGGTCCTGGAAGTCTCCAAGTACGTTCTCTCGGTGAGATGAATTGTTCATCCAGGCATCAATGAGACTCGCATCGTCGGGGTATGACTTCGCAAGGTTATCCCCCGCTGTTGTGTAGCGGTAGCCGGCCTTCTCGATGAAGGTCCAGGGAGTCACGCCGTCGGGTGAGGTATGTGCCCAATAGTCCTGTGCGAGCACGTGATCCGCTTTGGCGCACGCGCTCGATCTGAGTGTCTCACTTGTTATGAAGGGTTGCTTGCCCGCTTTGGCCCTCTCGGCATTGACGAGGGATTCGAGGGAGTTCGGGCTCGCGGCGCCACTGGAGACGGCAGCAGGTTCAGCCAGCGACGGTTCGGGCTTGTCGGCCGTCAAGAACGCTAATGTCAGCATGATGATGGCGGAGGTGAACATAGAAGCCATGAAGATACCTCCGAGCGGCCAACGATCCATCGCGCCTTTACTCATAGGTGTAGATGCCCTTCTCGGCGCTTCATCTCGTCGTGGCTTGCAACCATGCTTCGATGCACGAGGGCATAACTTGTCACTTCGATGCCGCCTGAATCATCTTTTGTGTACGACGGAACGATGTAGTGCTGCTCTAGCTGTGGGACTGATGTGTCGAGTGTGATCCTGACGTATCCAGCTGGACTCCTATCGTCAAAATTGATGGTGAGTTAAATTTCGAGACTCATGACCTATTGCTCTTCTTCCAGAACCACGGTCCACTCACCATTCCCCGAAACATCGAGGTAGTAGCCACCAGAACTCTTGTACATCAACGTATCTCCACTTACCGAAGCCATTGTGACCTCAGGGGTTCCGCCGTGTTTGTCGAGAGACTTACCCTCTGCCATCACGTAGATGTTCACGAACGGGCTGTACTCACCGTGCACTGTGTAAGTGATCCGTTGCTTGGAGCTGTTCAGCTGGAAGATGTCACTGCGCTTACTTGTCGAGCCGGACAGCTCGATGACCTTGTGCCAGGACTTCTGTTGCGCGGGTGCTGGCGTCGAGGTTTCAGTTGAAACTACGAGGCCAGTTGGTTGGTCGGTCTTTTGAGTGAAGGCTGCGACGGCGATGAAGGCGATGATTACTAGTAGAAAGACTACGAGGCCGCGGCGGTTCTTATTGGGTTGATCGCATGAACTCATATTGCGTTGATTCCTGCTTATTTACTATGCAAATAACTATGAGCCAAACTAAGGAAAAATGCAATAGCGAAATGCTCCGGACTGCGAAAAAAGGCTGAGGAGTCCACTAGTGCACCCGATCATCTACGATCTAGTGATGTCGTTGATAAGAATCACCTTGAGCATCGTCACCATCGCGACACTCGGTTTGACCGTTGGATGCTCAAGTGATGACGAAGTGAACACCGTGGAAGCTGTGCCCGAGTCGGTTGACCCGACAGGAACGCCATTCCGGATCACAAGGACTGAGACCCCGACATCAACAACGGCAGCCAGACAGGAATGCGCAAAGCCGACGATTGAGATCACGAACACTGAGTTGTCAGATGAGGGTTACCAAGTTCCGCTCACGAGTGGTACCACGTGGACGTTGAGGTCCATAACCGTCAGAGTCACCAACGCCTCCTCGAACAAAATCGCGACGACTGGTGTCCGAGTGTTCGTTTCCGATATCAGTAGCCCTGGGGGAAAGATCCTGGCGATCCCCGTCGATACGGGGAGGTTAGATCGGCCGTATAAGACGATCGATCCCGGTCAACACTTCGACTTCCAGAGTGACGCGACAATGGGTGCGATCCTATCCAATGAGTCGGAACCATCGATCGATGCTCGCCTTTATGACTGGCATTTCTCAGACAAAGATACTGACATCAAGTGCAACATGATGAATCCGAAATTGCACAACTAGTTCTCCGGGACCTCCGGCCAGCAGGTGCGAACTCTCAGCAGTACTTCTCGTACTCAATCGCCGCGTCGTTCTTCGTACAGGTGCTGTTCGCATCGTTGAGCATGTCAAAGCGCAGCTGTGCGCACTTCGACTCCGAGTACTTCACCACGTACGTGTTGCCTGTATCAGGTTTCTTGTCGGACCCGCTGATCGCGTTCACACAAGATGTGAATAACCACAGACATAGCAGTACGAACAGAACAATCCCCAGGACGGTTGGAAAGCCAGACCACCACTTGGTTTTCCGGTATTCGCGTTGGCCATGGAATCCTCTTCCCCCTGAGTTACTTACTTGACTGAGATCTCGTACTCACGACGGGAAGCGTTACAGCTTGCTACTTGCCACCCACACCAGGGTTCGGCACCACTGGCAATTCCCTCGCCCGATCGCGTGCCGACTGCCGCGCAGCCTTCAGAGTTGGGAAGAAACTGTTGTGCGCGTTGGCATCCAAGTTCAGAGGAACGTCCAGGCTTGAGATGAGCTGATGCTCCAATACCCAAGGCTCGGGGTTCAGAACCCAGGACACCAATGCGTTCTCAGCCATCCACTCGGACAAGACCTTCTCGCCCGCAACGAATGACAGCCGTTTGCCCGAACCAACCAGACGTAGCTCGATCCCCAGACGATCCGACAGTAAGCACCCAAGTGTCAGCCGCAACGTCGAACCGGCAGCATTTCCTGTGTAGTGAGTCTTGATGCGTGTACGAATGCTCTGTTTGCTGGGCGCTTTCCCGTTAGCGGGAGGCGCTGATGGACTGATGCCCGTGTATAGCAAGGTCAGCCCGTCCTTCTTCGCACACCCTGACGTGTTGATGTCGGCGGGCAACTCACGGAACCACCAGCCGTAAACACCAGGAGTGGCCGGCACGGGGCAAGGACTCGTTAGAACCTGAGCACGAGTGTGCGGAGATGCTGCCAGGTAAGAGGCGCCTTCATCCACGGTGGCGTCAGTGGTGGGGATCAGGTTCATAGCCAGGATGTTCGCATAGCGGTCCGACAGTGAAGGACGATCGGTCGGATCTGCTTAAATCAGCGGGTGCAAACCCCGAAGTTTTCAAGGACCTACACGACATTGCGGTGGACCTGCATCCTTCTGTTCGCCGTCATCGTAGTCCTTGCGCTGATTGTCCTCGTTCCGCTCTTCGTCGAACGTGTAGATCAGTGGAGTGGTTGGCAGAGCGGGGAGTGGGCAGCCGCAGGTGCATGGCTTGGCGGAACGATGACATTCTTCGCGGTAAGTGTCGCGGTCTGGCAAACCAACAACGCTAACAGGCAAGCGCGAGCAGCTGAAACACGGGCAGGAATTGAGCTCGCGGCTGCTGCTACACGGTACGACGAAACGATGGCGTACCAAAAGGCAGCCGCCCTACGCGACAGAGAATGGGCTGCGGTTCAAATGGTTTCGCGGGCAGTCAGCACAGTGCTTGCTGAAGTCAATGGAATTCACGAGATTGACACACTACACAACGACCTCAGGACAACCCTTACAACTGAATACATACTCGACCGACGCAAACTGGCCGTGAACCGCATCAGTGAATCAGCACATGACGTTCAGCTCGCATTCTCTCAACTTGTCGACATCAAACTATTGTTAAATACTCAATTCATCCGAGAACACATAAAGAACATCACCGACATGATTAGCGAAGTAGAAAAAACTCCGCATATGATCATTTGGCAAGAAGCGCAACGCTTTTGCGGTCCGCCAAAGGAGCAGAACAAGCAGTTACAGAACGCTATCGTCGAGAGGTTCTCTGAGATCCTTGAATTCCCGACTGGAAGAAGGTCGAGCGAGTCGCCAGCAGAAGCAACTAACTAAGGTTCTGGCGGTACTCGGAGATGTCTTTTTAAGAAGTGGTTGGAATGACTTTGATGAGGCTATTGACTGATGCACCATCGCTGAGGCAGAGAGTCTCGGCTGGACAGTCAAACAAGACACCCCACCCGAAGAGATCACCGAACTCTCCATAGCCGAGCTAGAACAGAAGCTCGACCTCACGGCGGGCACGTTGCGAGTGAAAAAGACTAAAATAGAACGTGGCCGAGCCATGCTAGGGCGGTCCAGATGACCCCGATAGCCCCGCAGATCGCGAAGAACCCACTGAGCGCGGCAGCGGTTGCCCACGCTTTCTCCGTCATCGCCCACCGACTAAAGGCGAAGAGCGCGGCGACCAGCAGGATCGACAAGACAAATTCACCAAAGCTCATCGGATGACCGTACAGGTCCACGCCGCTACCAATCACCAGCAACCACCAAGAGGAGGCATATGCCAAGAGTTATCGCCTATGTGCGAGTCAGCACCAACAAGCAAGACGTGGAGAACCAACTCAGCGGCACACGCATCTTTGCCAAGCGAGAACGTATCGAGATCACTGAGACTGTCGGCGAGACGATCAGTGGCTACAAGAGCACCTTGACCGAACGAGAGTTAAGCGAAGTACTCGAAGGACTTGAACGCGGCGACATGCTCGTCGTAAGCGAGACTAGTCGTATCTCGCGTCGGATTTTGGACGTACAGAACACGATCCATGACCTACTCGATCGTGTCGTCGCGGTCAAAGAGAACATCGTCTTCAAGGACGACATCAACTCCAAGGTGCTCGCATTCGCGTTCGGACTGTCTGCTGAGATCGTGCGCGATCTCATCTCGGCACGAACACGGGAAGCGTTGGCACGCAAGAAAGCTGAAGGCATGATCCTTGGCCGGCCAGTCGGTTCGGGCAAGGTCGAAAACCTCAAGCTGTATGCAAAGACGAGCAGATCCTCGAACTTCAGCTGAAACGAGTCTCCAAGTCCGCAACCGCCCGCATGTTTGACGTGAACCGCGAAACATGAATCGCTACATCGAACGTCAAAATTTGGACCGGGTATTGCTATGGAGAAGCCACAACAAAACCACCAATTAGTAGATATATGCAAGATCTGCTGGACGTGGTTGCGACATCAAATCGCAGCGAAAGTCAATGGGAAATTTCTCCACAGGTAGCAGCACATTGAAATAGAAAATCGTCAAGTGAACAACTTTTCTCTTGACAAACCGCTGGCATTGCTGGCCGTCGAGGGTAGCTAACTATCCAAGCGAAATCGCGATGTTAGTCGCTATACATCCGCTCGTCGTCCAGCTGTGTCAGCGGTAAACAGGTAAGCGTTGAGGACCTCAATGGTAGCCTGCCCAGATGGTGGAGATAGGTAGTGGACTCAGTGCCGTCCTAGGCGCTTTGGTAGGCGGCTCAGCTTCGTATGCTGGAACGTGGCTTAATCTGAAATTCCAGGCAAAGCAGGCGAAACACTCTCGCGCCAATCTGCTGAGCGATCGCCGACAGAACGTCCATCAGGAATTACTATCAACCGTCTACATGTTCGTCGAGCGATCAAGGGTTGTTTGTGAGCTCCTTGACGCAAGAGATACCGCGCCGAACGAGTTAGCAACGGCCAAGGCTCAGTATGTTTTGGCTTGGGAGGAAATCAGCTTATCTCGAGGAGCGGCACTTCTAGCAGGGCCTCAGGCCGTGAGCGAGGATCTCCTGAGCATGCTGCTAGCAGCATCCGAATACTCGCTGGTGATCGATCGATGGCTAGCAGGAAAAGGAAAATCTCAGAGCCTAGATACCATGCGTCAGAACTTTTACGACGCTCGACTGAAGTACATCGAAACAGCACGCAAGCACCTTGAATTAGACTAACGAAATAGGCGGCACCGCCCGCAAGGAACAATTGAATATGGAAAAGTATACTCCCCAACAGAACCCGAACGCTACAAGATCAACACCGCTCAAGAGGAAGCACTGCGCAACCTCTACCATCGCTACGGGGTCGAGTACCGAGCTGACGACTACTACGTCTACCCACCAGATGCAGCAATGTGTCCAGGCTATGCCGAGGGGTGGGTTGGCGGCTACGTAGACGGTGAGCCACGGCTGTACGTCGGGGTGTCACCGGATGGGCGGGTCAACTCATGACAGCCGACCAACTTATCGATACAGGACGCTGGAAGAGTACTGCGAACGTCACGGCGTCAATCCATGGCAGTAACCGAAGGACTGCTCGACGGTGACGAAGAGTTGGAGGTTGTTTCATGATCTCCAACAAGGAAACTCACACAACCAAGATCCTCAAACTGCTCAAGTCCAAGGGCAAAGTCAGCAACCTTGAACTCCGCAAAGTCGCCTGGCGCTACCCCGCTCGCGTCCTCGATCTGAAGCACGAAGGTCACCTGATCTGCAGTGTCCACGACAAAGGACCGCTGTGGTTCTACATCTATGACGGTCACCAGGATGACGGAGTGGCGGCATGACCGACTACCTCGAGTTCACCACCATAAACACCCCTTCAATCGAGCGTCGGAAGCTGGACGTTGGCGACATCTTCATCAACCAGGTACGGCACACCAAGTGCGGGTGGATCATCCGTAGCAAGAACCGACACGACTGGGTTACCTGTAAATGCGGCGAACTCAGTCTGGATGGCGGCAGCTGGTACCAGGCGATGAACGGGGACATCACGAATGCAGAGAACCATGCCGTGATGTACAACGAGCTTCACGGGGCAGCGGCATGAACCTTCTCCCCTACTTCATCCCCGCACTCAAGCTAGCCGGCCGATGGATAGCGATGTTCCTGGTAATCGCCGTGATCACCGTTGGAACCCTGTACCTGTCGCTGTTCATCGTTCCAGTGCTGATCTGGCACACGTAGGCCGACACCGATCCGTTCCGGCGGTCGCCGATTGTGTCGGCTGCAACGAATACAGTGGTCATAGGCCAACGAGAGGACCTGGGATGACCAACCCGTTCAAAGACAGCTCATCCGGATCTGACTACGCCGTAAACGCTCGTCTGATCGACAACTTCGCTGTCAACCCTGATCTTCTCACGGCTTCGGAGTCAATGAAGATGCTGATGCCAGCCATTAATGCTTTCGACGCCGTCAACTCGCGACTTGACTTCACTGGAGTAGCTCCCAGTCGAGACATAATCAACGGGCTGGCCAAGCTTGACCTGGGAACGTCGGTGCTTGACTCGCCACTTGCAAGCTCTCACCTTCTCGACATCCAGTCTTCGATGGCGAGTGTCATGTCGACGTTCGCCGAGCAGTTCCGAGCATCTGGGGTGACGGAATCAATGCAGTCGCTCGTCGCGGGCGTAAACCAGCAATACGCCGCCAGCCTCCCGCAGATCAACATTGGCATCGCCGAAGCGCTCAACGTGTACGCCATGCTGCCTGACTTCACCTCCCAAATCCAAGAATCAATGGGTGGCATCCTTGCGGTTGCGGATTCCGTGAGGACATTCCAGAGCGAGCTAGGTCAGGTCGCATCCACGATCGTCGCCAACTCGGGCGTCGGTACGGTCAACATGGCGGACTCAGCATCGCTTTTCGGCAACACCAAATTCGCCGAGGCGATGAACGTGCTGGTCCCGCAGATGCCCGCGTTCCCAGACCTAGCAGGTCTAAATCTGTTGGCCGAAATCGACGTCGAACGCGAGTACCTCAAGTTTGTTGAAGATGATCTACTCGCAGACGAAACCACCGCAAAGGCATACAGGACTGCGGTATCTGTACTCGTCCAGCGTATGAAGGTGCCACGCAAGAAGGCTCGCAAGATTGTGGTAAATCTCGTGTGGTTCACATGGTTCTCGACACTGATGACGGTGCTATTGGTTGGACCAAATGGCGCGAAGGCCTTCGCGGGTGCCGTTCTGTCCGCAACCGGAAGACTGAATGCTGAAAGTGTCGCAAACGCTATAGGCAATCTCGTCGTCAAGCCCAAAGACGACGAAGAGTGATTGCATAGTGACGCTGACCGTGCATAAATATTGGTACCAACTTTAGACGAGAACCCGTGAATGACATCGAGTTTCAACCACGAAAAACCGGAGGTCTTGCACTGGTCAGATGAACAACTCATCGACCACGAAATAGCAAGCGCCACATCAGAAGAACGCTCAATTGGAGATGCTGGCGCACGCGTGATCGCGTCGCAATGGCATGACGGTCAAGCGAGCGCTCTCTACAGCCTGACGAGTACTGGAGCGATCAATCTCCCCCAGGTTGTCGCTGAGATCAACGAGTCTTGGGCCAACGCTGACACCGACTACAACCGTGAACACCTCGAGGCCCTTGGCGCGTACGTCATGGCACGTGAGTCACATGATCCCGTCGAAGGATGGTCGAAGCAGTGGCTCACTCCCCCAGATGAATCAGCTGAACAAAACGACTTCTGTCCCGCCTGTCGCGCTCACATATCCTCCCCTCACTCCGTAGGTTGCCCACTCGGTGAAGAAAATCCCGAGCTACTTGAACGGGTCGAGCGGGCTGTCACGGCTAAGGGAATCGCAGTCGCCCACTGGCTTGAGTACGTCGGCTTCAGGAACGGCGAGGAGCTGGAAGCAGCTATCAACATGTTCGAGGACCACTACCTGGGTCACTTCGAGAGCATCGAGGCGTACGCAGCCGACTACTTAATCGAGAGTGGACTCGAAGCTCGGCTGGATCAGTTGAGGCGGTACCTACCCGAAGACATGAGGCAACACGTCAAGTGGATGAGGCAGGTATCGCGCACGACTTCGCCCTGAACACCATCCACTCTGTTGAGGACGATGACGGCCATCTGTACCTGTTCGCCAAGTAGCGAGTTATCCACAGTCACAACGTATTTCGTGACATTTCGCTATTGCAAAAGAAGACGGTTTGGCTCATAGTCATTATCTCCAAACCCGCATCAATCAGGAACTCGACAGCCACATCCTCGCCCCGAGCCCCCAACGCCATATTCCTCGCCATCACAGCCCCCACCACTCACACCCCGCGCCCGCCCCATACGAACCGCGTCCCAACCACCACCCTCGACCCACCACCACAAAACCAAGCCACCCGAAAACAACCTGATGACAACTCAGAACCTGTGGAATTCGGCAGCGCGACACACCAACGGCGACCCGAAACCTGACAATTTTCTGAAATCAGCCACATCTTGGACGAAAGTCCAGTAGAACTAGTTACAGTTTTGCTCAAACCGTCACGCACCCCGCTGAATGGAGTTCTACATGGCCCGCCGCTCACTTCGCCACGCAGTAGCAACCACGACATCCCTCGTTCTCATCGCCGCCGGCGTCACTGTTGGACTTGGTGCTTCGGTGGCACAAGCAGCGCCGGCCTGCGCGCTCAACCAGTCGGTCACCGACGATTGGCCCGGCTCCGTCTGGACGCCCTATACCGTCAGCAAGGAGGTTGTCGGCGACGGCAAGGTCGCAGCGGGTCAGACGGTCACCTACATCACCAAGGTTTCCGGTTCGGGAGCCCTCGTCAACGAGATCCGCGATTTCCATCCGGCGGGATTCCAGCTGGTGAAGGCTCGTCTGAACGTCAAATGGCTTATCGGCGACCAGAAGTGGGACGACGTCACCAAGACCGCTGTAGTCGGGAATGACTCCGTAATCGCCAAGGGCGGCGGATGGACCACGGCGGGCGGTGGCGTCATCGCTTTGGAAACCACCTACAAGGTTCCCGACAACGCCGTCGTCGGCACGCAGCTCGACAGCGGCGCCGGCACCAACATTGTGCTCGCGGGCGGAAACTGGAACATCAATCCGATGGGCGTGTGTGTCACCATCCGGCAGCCGAACCCCGTCGAGGCGGGCGCCGGAAGCCTCGAGGACATGGGCTTCGGCTCACTCAACTCCGGATCGGGCCAGGTATTCGGTTCCCTCACCGACCCGCAGGGGTCGATGACCAATGTCATCAGCGGTGTCCTGGGCAATGTGCTCGGCAACATGAGCTGACTCAGTTCGGATTAGAACATGGGCCGAGCCACCAGCGCATGCTGGTAGCTCGGCCCATCTCTACGTTGTCGAACAACGCTTTGCCATCAACCGAGTTCAAGAAATCATCAGCAAATCACCGCATCAGCTTTCACGCCGTACCTGGCGGGTGTCGTACCAAAAGTTTCGCGAAATGCGGCGATGAACCCACTACTGGTTCGGTAACCCACCTGCGGGGCAACGTCGTTGACGCCCTCACCCCGCGCGAGCATCTCGAGTGACGCATACATGCGTGCTCGAGTTCTCCACTGCCCGAAGGTAATCCCGGTATCGGCGACAAAGGCACGCATCAAGGTCTTGGAACTGACCCCGAGTTCGCCCGCCCACTCCCCCAGCGTCCGTGAGTCTGCCGGATCGGCAAGGATGCGGGCAGAAACCGAACTCGCCGCAGCATTGCGAGGAACCGCAAGGACGTCGTGCCGTTCGGGCGCGGCAGCAAGAATGTCGTAGAGCAACTCCTGACTCATCAACCGCCGAGCATCGTCGATGGTCCGGTCGGCGAGATGGCGCAGCAATTGAGCGGACAGAGTATCGACTTCGAGAACAAGTGGCTGAGTCCACCGCGGCCCGGCAGGGCGTAGATCCGGACGTGCATAGGCCGCAATCATGCACCCCTCCGTCAGAAGTGTCATGTCGTGGAGAACGGTGCCCGGCAACCAGACCAAGTGCTCGCTGTGCAGGTGCCACACATTGCCTCCGGCAGCGATCTGCATCGTCCCTTCACTCATCCAGGCGATCTGATGCTCGGGGTGTCGATGAGCTCCGTACGCAGTCACTCCGTCGACGACGTTGGTGTAGACCTGAAAATCTTTGAATGTCCGTCCGCGACTATCGGGCAGCGCTAGCAAGGACTTTGGACGAGTCGAGTACTCGATAGTGGACATTTTGCGTCTTTCTGGGCGTATCCGAGTCCATCCTGAAGGATGGACCGACGATCTTGCAAAGGTTAGCCTCACTTTATTGCTGACGCGACCAGTTCAGCACTTCACGCGGAACTCAGATCACTTCGCCCACCACTTCGAAGGAGCATGCACGTGCCCTCACATAGCACCCGAATCCTCGCCGCCTTATTCACGACGGCCGCGATCATCGGGTTCTCGACCGCCTGTGGAACCTCGCAAGGCGTCGACACCGCATCAGCGACCCAGAGCAACGACGCATTCCCCGTGACGATCGAGCACGCACAGGGTTCGACGACAATCGATGCCGAACCGCAGCGGGTAGTGACACTCGGATACACCGATCACGAACCACTGCTCGCCTTGGGAGTCGAACCCGTAGGCATGGCCGAATGGTGGGGGTCCGGCATGGATGAAAGCTGGCCGTGGACGAAGAATTACTGGAAGGGGAAAACTCCGACCTACATCAACAGCGGCGGAGACTTCAACTTCGAGCAAATCGCCTCCCTCGCACCAGATCTGATCCTCGCGCTGTACGCCGACATCGACACGGAAACCTACAAGAAGCTGACCTCGATTGCGCCGACTGTCGCGCAGAGCAAGGACTACGACGCGTACACAACGCCGTGGACCGACATGACGCTCACCGCCGGGCGCGCCCTCGGCAAAGGACCACAAGCTCAGCAACTGATCACGGATACCGAAAACGCGTTTGCCGCCGCCCGCGCTGCACACCCGGAGTTTGCCGGGCAAACCGCAACGATCGTCAACCTCGACACTCCCGAGGGCTACGTGTTCTCGTCGCACGACCCACGCGGCATTTTCCTCTCGTCACTCGGGTTCACCCTCCCCGCGACCGTCGACGCATTCGTCGGCGACCAGTTCGGCGACTGGATGCCGAACGAGCGATACGACATCCTCGAACCCGTTGATCGTTTGATCGTGATGGCCGACCCGGAGGGAGAGAAGGCCCTCGCCGGCAACACGCTCTACCAGCGACTACCCGCCGTGAAGAGCGGAAATGCGATGGTCGTGCGGTACACCGCAGATCCACCCGTCGGCGCGGCGATGTCCGGCAATACCGTCCTGAGCATTCCGTATGCCATCGACCAACTGACAGCCACGTTGTCGAAGTAAACTACAGGGCGGGTATCGAAAATATGTTCGAAGAGTGTTAGCCTCGGGGTCAGGAAGCACTCACGGACATCGAGGATCACCATGGACGAGGTACCGGACACCGCGTTAGATCTGGCTCGACTGGTCGACGAGCTGACGGTTCTCGACCAGCGACGCGTCGACATCGGCGAGAGTTTGGTTCATCTCGAGTACCTCTACTCCCAGATGGGCGCACGGCAACAAGCAGATGCTGCCCGAAAAGCCTTCCAGGAGAAGTACGTCGGACGAATCTACGAACTCGCAGACGGCCTGCGAACCTGAAAAGGGGTTGCACACAACCACTGACCGAGCGCATGGTCATTCCTGCACGACACACCGGACCGATCGGTTCGGCTGTGAACTATGTGGGAGAAATCTGATGGAGAAGATCACCAAGAGGCTGTGGAACTGGGCATCGATACTCGACGAGAACACTCGCGAGCAAGCGCTGCGTACGTCCCAGATGCCTTTTGTCCGTCCACATCTGGCGCTTATGCCGGATGCGCACCTCGGTGCGGGAGCGACGGTGGGTTCGGTCATTCCGACGGAAGGCGCAATCATGCCCGCCGCCGTCGGAGTCGATATCGGCTGCGGAATGATCGCGGTCAAAACCCAGTTCAGCGCACGCGACCTTCAAGGCCGCGACCTGACCGTACTTCGCCACAGCATCGAACGCTCCGTCCCGCTCTCGGCAGGTGTCTACAACAAGACGCTGAGCGACACGGCGAAAATCCGCATCGCAGAACTCGAGGCGATGGCGGGCGATCGTCTGTCCTTCTACGACAAGTTCAAGAACGACTGGAGGTTCCAGCTCGGAACGCTGGGCTCTGGTAACCACTTCATCGAGGTGACGCTCGACGAGAGCGACGGCGTCTGGCTGTTCCTGCACTCGGGAAGCCGCGGTATCGGAAACAAGCTCGCGCAGCATCACATCAAGATCGCCAAGGACTTGTGCGAGCGGTGGTACATCAACCTTCCCGATCCGGATCTTGCCTACCTGGTCGAGAAGACGCCCGAATTCGACTCGTACATCACCGATCTCAACTGGGCTCAGCACTTCGCTTTGCTCAACCGCGAAGAGATGATGGACCGCGTCGTGAAGGACTTCGCGCATTTCATGGGAGACGGCACGCCCGCGATCATCGACGAAGTCGAGCGGATCAACTGCCACCACAACTTCACCCAGAAGGAGTTCCACATGGGCAGGGGTGTGTGGCTGAGCCGTAAGGGTGCGATCAAGGCAGACGAGGGCACGCCCGGGCTCATCCCCGGTTCGATGGGGACGGCGAGTTACGTCGTCGTCGGGAAGGGAAACGTACCGTCGTTCAAGTCCAGCCCCCACGGCGCGGGTCGGGTGTACGGACGTAACCAGGCACGCAAGACCTTCACCATCGAAGATCTCGACAAGGCAATGGTCGGGATCGAATACAAGCGTTCCGCGGCGTTCCTCGACGAGATCCCGGGTGCGTACAAGGACATCGACGTCGTGATGGACGACGCGAAGGACTTGGTCGAGATTCGACACACGCTGCGTCAGATTGTGAACGTCAAGGGCCACTGACCCCGCACAACTCCGCGAAATACGAAGTGCCCCGCCGATATCGGCGGGGCACTTCGTTGTCGAGATCAGTTTGGCAAGCGCAGATCAGTCAGGAAGGCGCAGATCCGGCTTGTCCAGCTCTTCGATGTTGACGTCCTTGAAGGTCACGACGCGTACGTATTTCACGAATCGCGCCGGGCGGTACATGTCCCACACCCAGGCGTCGGACATCCGCAGCTCGAAGTAGATCTCCCCGTCTGAATTGTGGGGCAGCAACTCGACCGTGTTGGCCAGGTAGAAACGTCGTTCGGTCTCCACGACGTAGGAGAACTGTCCGACGATGTCCCGGTATTCACGGTAGAGCGACAGCTCCATCTCGGTTTCGTACTTCTCGAGATCCTCGGCACTCATCGGTTTAGCCAGTCCTCCCAGTTCGTCTGAACGTCCATCATCCCGTACGGCCCGCGCGTTGTTCCAACCGGACTCCCGCAGCCAACACGTTGGCATAGGTCATGCGGTGCTCGGGGCACGGCCCCAGCGCGTCGAGTGCGTCCATGTGCAGTGGCGTGCTGTATCCCTTGTGAATCGCGAAGCCGTATCCCGGATGAGTGTCGTCCATCTCGGTCATCACACGATCTCGGGTCACCTTCGCGAGAACGCTTGCCGCGGCGATGCATGCAGCGGCGCCGTCACCGCCGATGACTGGTAGCGACGGAGCCGTCAGACCCGGAACCCGGAACCCGTCGGTGAGAACGTAGCCCGGTTCGAGATCGAGGCCCGCGACTGCTCGACGCATCCCCTCGATGTTGGCGACGTGGATGCCGATCTGATCGACTTCCGCAGCGGGAACAGAGATGACACTCCACGCCAACGCCAAGCGCTTGATCGCCGGGAAAAGCTCCTCGCGCGCACGTTCGGTCAGCTTCTTCGAATCGTCGAGCCGCGCGAGGGCTGCTTGCGGTTTCGGCGCCAGGACACACGCTGCAATGACAAGTGGACCAGCGCACGCTCCGCGCCCGGCCTCGTCGACGCCGGCCACCGGACCGAGTCCGGTTCGCGCCAACGCAGACTCCATCGTCCGCAGACCTGCCGATCTGCGAATGACAACGCGAGGGGGCCAACTACTCACTGTCTCTGCCTACTCGGAACTACGCGAATCCATGTGTGCGGTCCGACAACTCAGTTGCCCTGAATATCAGGCGCATCGATGCCGCCCATTCGCGACGGGGGAAGAACGATGAAACGAGCTTGACCGATGATGTTGTCGATCGGGACGGTTCCCTGGAACTCGTCGTCGACGTGGTAGCGCGAGTCGGCGGAATTGCTGCGGTTGTCACCCATGACCCACACGTGGCCCTCGGGAACGGTGATCGGTCCGAAGCAGCGGCCCGACTTCAATTCGGTGTCACACGTTTGCGTTCCCGGAGTGAACGGGAAATCCATCTTGATGTACGGCTCGTCGAGCGGCTTGCCGTCGACCAGGACTCGGCCCTGCTCGTCGCAGCATTCGACGGTCTGGCCGCCGGTAGCGATCACTCGCTTGACCAAGTCGTTCTCGTCCGGCGGAACGAGGCCGACCCACGAACCGACCTCTTGAATGCCGCGGACGACAACGTTGTCGGACCGATTGGACACATATTTCGTGTTCCACGAATCGGGTCCCTTGAAGACGACGACGTCGCCAGGTTCCGGATCGCCGAAGCGGTATCCGATCTTCTCCACCACGATGCGGTCACCGGTACATCCCGCACAGCCGTGCAGTGTCGGTTCCATCGACTCGGATGGGATGAGAAAAACTCTGAAGACAAATGCCTGAAGGACGATGCTGAGTACCAGCGCTACGCCGATCAGAACAGGGAGTTCTCGCAGAAACGATCGCTGTTTCTTCTGCGGCCGATGTGAGGTCGGTTCCGCGGAACCGCTTGATCCCTCGTGATTCTCGGGTCCGGACGACAATGCCTGCTCCTTCGAAGAATCTGCCACAGAAACCAGATTAGCCCGACACCGCGCGTACGCGGTGCCGGGCTCATCGGAAAGATCAGCGCTTTTCCTTGATCTTCGCCTTCTTGCCACGAAGCTCACGGAGGTAGTACAGCTTGGCGCGACGGACGTCACCGCGGGTCAGAACCTCGATGGAGGCCAGCGTGGGGCTGTGAACCGGGAAGGTGCGCTCGACGCCGACGCCGAAGGAGACCTTACGGACGGTGAAGGTCTCGCGAACGCCGCCGCCCTGGCGACGAATAACGACGCCCTTGAAGACCTGCACGCGCTCCTTGGAGCCTTCGATAACCTTGACGTTCACGTTGAGCGTGTCGCCGGGACGGAACTCGGGGATGTCGTCGCGGAGCGACTTTTTGTCCAGGAAGTCCAGGGTGTTCATATGTCATCCTTGTATTTCGCAGGAGCAGAGGAACCGAGCGGCACGCGTTTCGGTCTCCCGAAACGGCGCTCGTCTGGTTCGTGCCCAGATCAAGTGCTGCTGCCTGGTCCAGGCAACCCGTCCATTGTGCCAGACGCGGATACCAGCGGGGAAATCGGTGGCGGCGGAGCTGCGTGGATGGTGTGGTCCAGTTCCTGCTCGGCCGCGGTCATCGCATGTTCGACGCTCGGCGATCCGGCAATCAGATCCTGGACGTAGATCTTGGCCCGGATGACGGGCCGACGCCATTTCCGTTCACGTTCGAGCGCGCGGTTCATCCGTTTCGGCTTGCGCGTGTACCGCCAGCGAGCCCACGGCGCACCCGGCCGGCTCAGGCGGACCGCTCCGATTACCAGCAACGGGAAAACGAACAGACCGACGAGCCCCGTCCAGATCTTCCCCTTGAGAATCACGATGGCTGCCAAGGCGAAGTTGATCAACGCGACGAAAACGAAGACCAACTTGATCCACGGATCGCGTTCTTCACGGAATCCGGCGACGTCGAGAAGTTCGAGCGGGCGGAAACCCAGCAGCACCAGGCCGGTCACGGCGATCGCGACGAAGACCGCATCCACCGAGGTCCGACCTTGTTCGGACCAGTACACGTCCTTCAGATAGAAGATCAGTGCGAACTCGTCGAGCACCAACGCCGCACCCATACCGAAGATCGCCGCCAGGACGGCACCGGTGGTCTGCGAACCATCGACGTAGACCGCGATCAACGCACCACCGGAGATCATCATGGCGATCACACCGAACACGACGTGATGCACATGCTGGCCTCCGGGCGCGATGTTGCCCGGCCACCATTTCACTTGCGCGCGAATCATCCGGACGCTGAGGCGGATGAAAAGGAAGGCGGACAGGAACCCGAGCAGGAAGAACAGCAACGGCAATCGGCCATGGGCGATGATCTCGCGCTCGAGCCACTCCCGCATCACTGTCCTCCCTTCACCGAATTCATGATCCGACCCTGATCGGATTCATACCGCCAACCGACTCGATTGTGACGATACGGACTTCGAAAACCCGGCGGACGGATTTACTTGCCGAAGCCCGCCTTGCGCAGAGCGTCGGCCATCGACCCGGCAGCAGGCGCGCGGTTGTCCGGTCGCTGCTCGCGTCCGCCCTGGCGTCCGCCATTTCCTCGTTGCTGACCCTGCCCCTGACGCTGGCCCTGCGGCTGGCCCTGACGCTGGGGTTGCCCACCTCGCTGGCCTTCGGACTTGCGGGGCGCTCCCACCTCGTCGTCGAGACGAAGCGTCAGCCCGATGCGTTGGCGTGCCTCGTCCACTTCGAGGACCTTCACCTTGACGACGTCACCTGACTTGACGACCTCGCGTGGGTCCTTGACGAAGTTGTGTGACATCGCCGAGACGTGAACCAGACCGTCCTGATGAACTCCGATGTCGACGAAGGCACCGAAGGCTGCGACGTTGGTGACCACGCCTTCGAGGGTCATGCCGGGCTTGAGATGCGCGACCTTCTCGATACCTGCGGCAAAGGTTGCGGTCTTGAATTCGGGTCGTGGATCTCGTCCCGGCTTCTCCAACTCGGAGATGATGTCGGTGACGGTCGGTAGACCGAATCGCTCGTCGACGTAGTCGGACGCCTTGACCGATCGAAGTGCCTGCGAGTTTCCGATCACGGTGCGCACGTCCCCGCCTGCACTCGCAACGATCTTGCGAACCACCGGATATGCCTCCGGGTGGACGCTCGACGCGTCGAGAGGGTCGTCGCCGTCGGTGATCCGCAGGAAGCCTGCGCACTGCTCGAATGCCTTGGGTCCCAGGCGGGAGACATCCTTGAGACCCTTGCGGGATTTGAACGGACCGTTCTGGTCCCGATGCGCGACGATGCTCTCTGCAAGGGATCCTGCAATTCCGGACACCCGAGCAAGCAGCGGCACGGACGCGGTGTTGACGTCGACGCCGACCGAGTTGACGGCATCCTCGACGACGGCGTCGAGGGAACGCGAGAGCAGCGATTCGGTGATGTCGTGCTGGTACTGACCGACGCCGATGGACTTGGGATCGATCTTGACCAACTCCGCCAACGGATCCTGCAGGCGACGCGCAATGGACACCGCACCGCGAATCGAGACGTCGAGGTCGGGAAGTTCCTGCGACGCGTAGGCCGAAGCCGAGTACACCGATGCGCCTGCCTCGGAGACGACGATCTTGGTCAGGTTGGGCGCGCCGGTCTTCTTGATCAGTTCGGTAGCGAGCGTGTCGGTCTCGCGTGAGGCCGTGCCGTTGCCGATGGCGATCAGCTCGACGCCGTGTTCGGCGACCAGTCCGGCAAGCGTCGCGAGAGCCGCGTCCCACTTGTTCTGCGGCTGGTGCGGGTAAATCGTCTCGTAGGCAACAACTTTGCCGGTTCCGTCGACGACGGCAACCTTCGTTCCGGTGCGGAATCCGGGGTCGAGTCCCATGGTGGGTCGGGCGCCGGCGGGAGCTGCGAGGAGTAGATCCTTGAGGTTGGTGGCGAAGACGTCGACGGCGTCCTTTTCGGCCGACTGCCGCAGACGCATCCGAGTGTCGATACCGAGCGTGACGGCGAACTTCGTTTTCCACGCCCACTTGACGGTGTCGAGAAGCCACCCGTCGGCGGCCCGACCACGGTCGGCGATCTCGAACCGCGACGCGATGCGGCCTTCGTAGACCGTGCGCTCCCCCGGCGCGAGTTCTTCGGTGTCTGCCGCCATGTTGAGCGACAGCACTTCTTCCTTCTCGCCGCGCAGGACGGCGAGGATGCGGTGCGAGGGCAATTTGGAGAACGGTTCCGAGAACTCGAAGTAGTCAGCAAACTTCGAGCCATCGGTTTCCTTGCCCTTGCGGACCGAGGCGACGACCTGGCCGCGATTCCACATCAGCTCACGCAATTCACCGACCAGATCGGCGTCCTCGGCGAAGCGCTCGACGAGGATCGACCGGGCACCGTCGAGCTGCTCGTCCGAATACTGCGCGGGATCGGTGGTGGGATCTCCGATGAGAGCATCGGCGACGGGCTCGTGGCCGGCCTCGCGGGCGATCTGCGCCTTGGTGCGCCGCTTCGGCTTGAAGGGGAGGTAGATGTCCTCCAGCCGCGCTTTCGTCTCGGCCAGCATGATCTGACCGCGCAGTTGATCGTCGAGTTTGCCCTGAGAGTCGATCTCCGTGAGCACGGCGTCACGACGGTCGTCGAGCTCGCGGAGATACCGCAGCCGCTCGTCCAGGAGTCGCAGCTGGGCGTCGTCGAGCGTGCCGGTGACTTCCTTGCGGTACCGGGCGATGAAGGGCACCGTGGCTCCGCCGTCGAGAAGGTCGACTGCTGCTGCAACCTGGCCTTCGCGGACGTCGAGTTCCTCGGCAATGCGCTGGTTCACGGTCTTGAGAATCACGAGATCCGACCCTACCGCTATCCTGAGACAAGAAGATCGGCAACAGTGCCGTGTCAGGGCTACCGGGGGAAACAAATGAGTACGCGGTACGTCCGGATTGCCGCAATGGTGGCCGCAGTTACTTTTGCGGCTTCGTGCAGCGGTGGACAGAACCCGGATGATCCGATGCAGACCCCCGCCTTTCCCGACACCAATGTTCCGGTAGCCGAGACCCTCGACGGCCGTCTGGGACAGGCTCAGGTAGCTGCGCTCGGGCGTGGTGCGGACGTCTCCATCGCCATCCTCGACCGCTCCTCGGACAAGTACCTCGACGTCGCCGGTGACCAGCAGATCGAAACAGCCTCGGTGGCAAAACTTTTCATCGCCGAGGATCTACTTCATCAGGATGCGCGCGGTGAGCGACCCATCACGGACGACGATCGCACCCTCATGGCGGCGATGCTCGAATCCTCCGACGACACCGCAGCCAACCTCCTGTGGGACGAGGTCGGCGGCCAAGAGGTGATCACCCGCGTCGCCGAGCGTTACGCACTGACCGCGACGACGCCGCCCTGGGACGGAATGTGGTGGAACACCGAGACCACGACACGTGACCTGGTCACCTTCTACAGCGGTGTCCTCGACGACTCCGATCAACTCGGACCTGAACGGGTCGAGCAGTTCGTCGAGTACCTGCGGCAATCCACTCCCGAAGGAACCGACGGTTACGACCAGAGATTCGGCCTGCCCGAGGCCTTGTTCGGCGAGCCCGTCATAGGAGTCAAACAGGGCTGGATGTGCTGTGTCGAGGACAAGTGGATCCATCTGTCCACCGGCATCGTCGGTGACGACAACCGATACATCATCGCGATCGGTTCGCGAGAAGACGTCCAGTACACGGATGAGGACAGCTTCTATCCCGACACCTCGTTCACCGATGCCGTCGACGACGAAAGTGCACTGCACGCACGCGACACGGTCACCGGCGTCACGCAGATTCTCTTCCCGAGCGGAAGCATCGACGACTGGGCAGCGGCATCCACGACCGCGGATTCGGCGATGCCCGAAGCTTCCGGGCCCTGATTCGATCCACGCGGTCGTGTTCGTCCTCAAGCCTGCTTGTACTCGAGCACCGAACCGATGACACGGTCCTGTTGTTCGAACGTGAGCATGGGCCACAGCGGCAGTCGAAGGATCGACGCGGAGAACTCGGCACTACGCACGCACGGCTGCGGTGTTCGTCCGTAGCGCACACCGGCCGCACTCGTATCGAGCGGAACGTAGTGGAACGGCGCCACGATTCCGTCACCGGCAAGGTGCCGAATCAAGCCGTCACGGCTCTCTTCGGTCGGCATCTTGAGATAGAACAGGTGCGCAGTGTGCTCGCGATCATCGGGCACCGCCATGGGCACGACACCGTTCGCGGCCGCCCACTCGCCCAGACTCACGCTGTAGGCATCCCAGACGCGATGCCTGGCCGCCTGAATCGCGTCGAACTCGGAGAGTTGTGCGTCGAGGACGGCGGCATTGAGTTCACTGGGCAGATAACTCGACCCGATGTCCTGCCACGAATACTTGTCGACCTGCCCGCGCAGGAAACGCGCACGGTCGGTCCCCTTCTCACGGATGATTTCGGCGCGAGTCATCAACTGATCGTCGGAGAGCAACAGCGCGCCGCCCTCACCGCAGTGAACGTTCTTGGTGTCGTGAAAACTCTGCGTTCCGATAGTTCCGATGGTGCCGAGCGAGCGCCCGCGCCACTTTCCGCCGAGTCCGTGAGCGTTGTCTTCGATCAACGCAACGCCGTGGAGTTCCGCGAGGTCGAGGAGAGGTTCCATGTCCGCGGCGACTCCGCCGTAATGCATGACCAGTACAGCTTTGGTGCGTTCGGTGATCGCCGCCGCGACGCACGCCGGGTCGATGTTGCCGGTACTCGGATCGATGTCGACGAAAACAACAGTGGCCCCGCGCAACGCGACGGCGGTCGCCGCCGAACTGAACGCGAAGCTCGGAACTATTACCTCGTCGCCCGGGCCCAATTCGAGCAGCAGCGCACCCAATTCGAGTGCATGCGTGCACGAGGTGGTCAGCAGAGCATGCGTGGATCCGGTGATCGCCTTGAGCGCTGCAGTCGCGGACTTGGTGAAACGTCCGTCACCGTGAATGTGGTCGGACTCCAGAACCGTTGCCAGATTCGACAATTCGTTCGATGCCCGATAGGGGCGGGAGAAGATGATGCGATCAGTGCTCACGACTACGCCGATCGATCGAGGTTCCGGGCCGCGGGGAGTCGACAGTCAGATACAGCGGCTTTCCGACAAGGACGTGCAGTGCCACACCGAGATATTCGGCAATGAGCCCGAGCGAGAACAGAATCGCACCCGAACAGACCAGCAGCGCCATGATGATCGACGCCCATCCTTCGGGATCATTGTTGTCGCCGGTCATGGCCCCGATGAAGATCACCGCGGCCATGATCACGCCGGCCGACGCCAGGGTGACTCCGAGCAGGCTGACCAGCCGCAGACCGCGTGTTCCGCTACACAACACCATCTTCCAGAACAACGAGAACAAACGGCGGTAGTTGTACCCGGATTCTTCGCGGCCTTCGGCTCGAAGTGTCACCGGCGCCGTGGCCGTGTTACCGACAACCCACGTCAGCGCAACGTCCAGATACACGCCGTTGGCCGCGACGCCGGCCAACTGTCGGCCGATGTCACCGCGGATCAGGCGATAACTTTCGAATCTCGTCGAATCAGGGAACGCGAATACCGTCGCCAAGACGATCTTTGCGCCGCGCGAGGTCAGGTTCCGCAAGAATCCGTGCGGGCGTGTGTTCGTGGGTTTGGAATACACGAGATCGGATCGCTCCGTCAGCGCGGTGTCGAGGAAAGCCCCGATGTGCACCGGGTCGTGCTGGCCGTCCTCGTCCATCGTCACGATCCACTGTCCAGTTGCAGCGGCCATGCCGGCGATGGTCGCCGCGTCCTGGCCGTAGTTGCGGCTGAGCCACACGACACGCACCTGCTCGAAACGGCGCTCCAATTCGAGTAACACGACGTCGGAGCGGTCCGGGCCGTTGTCGTGAACCAGCACGATCTCGTCGACGGAGAACTGCGCACCACCGGGCGTCGCACTCGGTGTGCCCAGGCCGTCCAACTCCTCGACGAGCGCCGTGATCGTCTTTTCGCCCTGATAAACGGGCACTACGACGGAAATCGAGTGCACTCGCTTCCACTCCCTTCAGGGGGCTCGACTGGCGCCGAGAGACAGGCACGATCGGGCCCACACCGTCGCGAACTTTAACACGCAGAGATGTCTTGACTTCGGATGCCGGCGGCGCGTGACGCGCTCGCGTCTCCGTACGCCCCACCTGCCCTGTTAAGGTCTGGAACTCGTGGTGGAAACTCGCACTCTCGCCCGGGCAGACGTGTACAAGTGGGGCGCCGTCACGGCGATCGGTGTCATCGCCGGTTATCTGGCCGTGGTGCTCGCGAATGCTCGTCACTTCTACACCGACGACACCGAGTCCCAATACGCGCCGCTGTGGGTCATGCTCGGCCGCAGTCTGCGAGAAGGACACCTCCCGGTGCTCGTCCCCGAGAACTGGATGGCGGGCAACTACGCGATCGAGGAAGCAGGCCTGCTCAATCCACCGCAACTCCTGATCGACCTGATCGCACCGTCCTTCGACAACCTGGCGTTGTACGCGACGATCGTGAAGTTGATCTTCGCGATCATCCTTGCACTCGGCGTCTATCGGATCTGCCTCGAGTACGGCTCGAAGCCCACGTGGGCTGCCGTCGCCGGCGTCTCGATTCCGTTCACCGGTTTCCTGCTGTTCTTCGACTCGGCCAGTTGGATGACTGCCTTCACCGGCACTGCCTGGATGGTTCAGGCGTGGGCGTCGGCAATCCGCTACGCCCGAGGTAAGAGCGGTCCGATCCCGACCTTCGTGTTCTTGTATCTCGCGATGTCGGTCCAATATGTTTTCCCCGCAGTCGAATCCGGCTTGATGATCGGCGCGGTCGCAATCGGCGAAGTTGTCTATCAGCGGCGTTGGCTGCCGTCACTGCGGCTTCTGGCGGTGTCCGCGTGTGCCGCTCTGGCCGGTCTCGCGACGTATCTGCCGAGCCTGCTCACCGCGGACGTCACCTGGCGCGGTGCATCCGAAGTCAAGAACGACGCATTCCTCGCCGTCCCGTGGTCGGAATCGCTGAACGCGAGCCTGCCGAGCACGATGCCCGCGTTCACCTCGTGGTGGGGATACATCCAGACCATGCCCATGGTCTACATCGCCTGGTTCCTCATACCCGCCCTGGCATTCATCGACTGGGGCAAGGCACGCGCCGCGGCACGCGAATTGACCGCCGTCGGGATCTTCACGGTCGCAGTCCTCATGTGGACTGCCGGGCCGAGCACGATCGGCCCACTGCGGTGGCCCGCGCGCGTACTTCCGATGGTGGCCATCGGACTCCTGCTTCTGGTGTGCATCCTGCTCGGGCGTTACGCCACGACCGACAAGTTGCGCGGGCGCTGCGTTGCAGCGGGAATCCTCGTGGGCCTGCTTCTGATTCGGTCAGCCTCGGCAGCTCCCGGGCTCGCGAAATGGCATGTGATCTCAGCCCTGCTCGTTGCCGCACTCGGCGCCGCGATGATCTGGCTCGGCCGTACCAAAGGCACCGCTTTCGCATGCCTCGTAGCGATCGTCGCGGTCTCCCCCATCGCGTACGCCCAGGTTCGGGCCGCGCAACCAACCCCGATGAGCTGGAACCTGCCCGAATCCCGCTCGGAGATGAAAGAGGCCTTCCCCGACTTCGAAGGCACGACACTGCAACTGGGCGACCGTGCGCTCATCGCCCCCGGGGACAAAACCCTCGACGGAGCGTACGGTTCCCTGGCTTTCGGCAACTACCCCAAAGACCTCGAACTGACCTACACCAGCGGCTACACCCCCAACGGGCACTTCTACTTCGGTGACCTGCTCTGCATGCGCTGGGACATGAGTGTCTGCCCCGACGCCTTCCGACGCGCATTCACCGTCGAACCCACCACCGGCCGCACCATCGTCGACCTGATGAACGTGGACCGCGTCGTACTGCAGAACGCTCTCTACCCCGATGCACGCAAGAACCCGGCTCCCGACGGATGGAAATGGGTCGACTACCCCGGACACGAGAACTACATCTCGGTACTCGAACGCGTCGACGGCCCCGTCTCGACACGCAACGGACGCATCGCCGACGCCCACGGCGTCGAGGCTACGTCGATCGCGGAATCGAACATGTCGAGCACCCTTCGTGTCAGTTCGGAGACCGGCGGCAAGGTTGTGTTCGCACGGCTCGGCTGGCCCGGATATCGGGCAAGCATCGACGGTCAGCCTGTCCCGATCGACGTCGTCGCGAAGTCCTTTGTCACCGTGGACATTCCCGCCGGGACGAAGGACGCAGAGCTTGTCCTGACGTGGCGTCCCCCGGGATGGAAGGTCGGCGGCGCTTCGATGGTCGCCGGAGTCCTCGGACTCGGCGTGCTCGAGTGGATGTATCTGCGGACCCGACGCAAGGACGGGATCAACACCGTGAAAACCGAGTCTTCATGACCGAAGACATCGCATCACCCGAGAATCCCGGCCCACTGCTTCGGGTGGTCAAGCATCAACCCATCGCATTTGCCATTGTCGGAGTGGCTAATACGGCGATCGGATACGTGCTCTTCGTGATCTGGACACTGATCCTCGACAACAAGGATCTGTATCAAGTGGCTGTGATCGGCGCGTACTCCATCAGCGTCCTCATCGCTTTCGTTCTGCATCGGACTCTCGTTTTCCGCGTCCGCGGACATGTGGCACGCGACCTGGGAGCGTTCATCGTCGTCAATTCCGGTGGCCTGGTGCTGAATCTGATACTCGGAACAATCGCGGTGTCGATTCTGCATGCCCCGCCGCTTCCCGCCCAGGCGGTTGTCATGCTGATCGTCGCCGGTGTGAGCTTCTTCGGTCATCGATACTTCTCGTTCCGCCGCAAACCTGCCGAACGACACTGACCTTCTACGATTCGCGGGGTAACGCTCGATCCACCGCCGCCTCGACGATCGTCCGAATATCTTCCTCTCCGAACAGGTCCGGCAATGTGAGTCGATCCAGTGCGAGCCAGTTCAGCGACAAATAGAGCAGGCGAACGGTCATCGCATCACCCGGCACGCCCGACGCCAGATGATTGGCTACGTTCAGATCGAAGTCTTCTCGGATGCGGACGGTCAGCACCGCTCGCAGGTCCGGTCGACGCGTCGCCTCCAGTCGCAACTCCATGAGCGCGAGGAAACCCGTTCCGAACGAGGTGACGCGCTCGACCACGTCGAGCATGAGCGTCACCAGGCGCTCACGATCGGTGCCGTTGACGGGATCGATCATCCCTTCGAGGTCCTCCGGAATCAGTCGCTCGTAGATCCGGCCACCCGCTTGAGTGAGCAGGTCGTCGCGATTGGAGAAGTAGTTCGACGCTGTCCCGTTCGGCACTGCTGCCTGGGCGTCGACGGCTCGAAACGTCAAGCCTCGAGCACCCTCTCGGGCCAACACCTCGATTGCCGCGTCGATCAGGGCAAGCCGGCGTTCCGGGTTCTTTCGCACTTGACATCACTCCTGACACGACCCTAAGTTAAACCACTACAAACATAGTACTACGAACGGAGCGTTATATGCGAAAGCTTGTGTACTACGTGGGAGCTTCCCTCGACGGATACATCGCGGGGCCTGGTGGCGAATTCGATTTCCTCCCGGTCTCCGAACAGATCACGGCCTGGATATGCGATCGATATCCTGAAACCGTGCCAACGCATGTGCGGCCCGCTCTCGGAATCGAGGACGCGCCCAACAGGACCTTCGACACGGTCGTCATGGGCCGCGGCTCCTACGAGCCCGGGCTGGCCGCCGGAGTGAAAAGCCCCTTCGCGCACCTGCGTCAGTTCGTCGTCTCCACAACCATCCCTGACGCCGAGGATCCCCCCGTCACCATCGTTCGCGCCGATCCGCTTGGGGTAGTCAGATCTCTCAAAGAGGAAGAAGGACAAGATATCTGGCTGTGTGGCGGCGGAACTCTCGCCGGCGAACTACTACCGGAGATCGACGAGTTGATCATCAAGAGGTATCCGGTAGTCGCCGGCGCAGGCATACCGATGATCAGAGGTAACTTCGAGCCGACACCGTTCACACCGACTACAACCGAATCGCTCGACGACGGCGCAAGCATCACCTGGTTGAAGCGAAATACCTAAGGAAGAAGATCCGGTCGACGCTCGGCCGTGCGCTGCAGCGACTGCTCATGGCGCCACGCTTTGATCTTCGCGTGATCACCGGAGAGAAGCACCGGCGGAACTTCGAGGTCGCGCCACACAGCCGGGCGAGTGTAGCTAGGCCCTTCGAGAAGGCCGTCGGAAAACGAATCCTCTTGGTGTGAAAGCTGATTGCCGAGAACGCCGGGCATCAGCCGCACGACAGCCTCGACCATCACCAGCACCGCTGCTTCGCCGCCGATCAGGACGTAATCGCCGATGCTGACTTCTTCGACTCTGACCCGCTTGGCGGCGTCGTCGAAAACCCGTTGATCGATACCTTCGTATCGGCCGCAGGCAAACACAAGGTGCTTGGCGTTGGACCAGCGGTGCGCGGTCTCCTGGGTGAACGGAACGCCGGCGGGAGTGGGCACCACCAGAATGGTCTCGGCATCATCGGGGCCGGAAGAATCGGAGCGCCCGATCACGTCGTCCAGTGCCGGGCCCCAGACGGTGGGTTTCATGACCATGCCGGGTCCGCCGCCGTACGGGGAATCGTCGACGGCTTTGTGTACGTCATGGGTCCACGACCGCAGATCGTGGACGTCGACCGAGATCAAGCCGCGTTCGATTGCCTTGCCCAGCAAGGCAGCACGAAGCGGTTCGAGATACTCGGGAAAGATGGTGACTACATCGAGACGCATGACAAGCGATCAGTCGCTGTCGGCGTTCGAATTGTCGCTGTTCGACTTGTCACCGAAGTCCGGGTCGAGCAGTCCCTCGGGGGGCTCGATCACCACGACGCCGTCGGCGATCGACACCGAGGTGACGATGGCGGCGACAAACGGGATCAGCAATTCGCCGGATGCCTCACCGGTACGGCGAATCGAAAGCAATTCGCCTGCGGCGGAATGCAATACCTCGATGACCGAACCGACCTCGGCACCGTCCGTGAGGACGACCTTCAGTCCTTCGAGTTCGTGATCGTAGAACTCGTCCGGATCATCCGAAGGCTCGAGTTCGGAACTGTCGATGACAAACAGTGTGCCGCGCAACGCATCTGCGTCGCCACGGTCACTGACGCCTTCGAGGCGCAGCAGAAGCCGCCCGGAATGATCCCGGGCGGCTTCCACTGTGTACGACTTCAGTGTGGACTCGCGCGGCTTGCGCCCACGCAGCACGGAACCTACGGCAAAACGATCTTCGGGCTCGTCTGTACGAACCTCGACTACCAATTCACCTTTGATGCCATGCGACTTCGCGACACGACCGACTACGAGTTCCACCTGTTTACTGCCGTCTACTGATCGGTGTCGACGACATCAACACGGATACCGCGGCCACCGATGCCGGAGACCAAGGTCCGCAGAGCGGTCGCCGTGCGACCACCCCGACCGATGACCTTGCCGAGATCGTCTGGGTGCACGTGCACCTCGACGGTCCGTCCCCGACGTCCGGTGATCAGCTCGACGCGCACATCGTCGGGATTGGCGACGATGCCACGCACGAGATGCTCTACCGCATCAGCGACGACGGCACTCACTTGTCAGCAGCCTCGGCGTCTGCAGCGGGAGCCTCGGCGTCAGCCGCGGTGTCTTCTGCCTTGGCCTCGTCAGCCTTTGCAGCCTTCTTCTTCTTGGGGGTGATTGCTTCTGCAACCGGCTCGTTCTCGGCCTGCGCGAGCGCAGCCTGGAAGAGCTCGAGCTTGGTGGGCTTGGCTTCCTTGACGCGCAGGGTGCCTTCGGTGCCCGGCAGGCCCTTGAACTTCTGCCAGTCACCGGTGATCTTGAGGAGTGCCTCGACGGGCTCGGTGGGCTGTGCGCCCACGGACAGCCAGTACTGAGCGCGCTCGGAATCGATGTCGATCAGCGAGGGCTCTTCCTTGGGGTGGTACTTGCCGATGGTCTCGATCGCACGGCCGTCACGACGGGTGCGCGAGTCGGCGATGACAACGCGGTACTGAGCGTTGCGGATCTTGCCGAGGCGGGTGAGCTTGATTTTGACAGCCACAGCTGCAGTTCTCCTTCAGCGCGCACAACAGTGCTGCGCATGTCACGTGCAATTCAGCGACCCACACGATTTGTGAGCCCGGTTTTGCCTCTATCCTGTGACCGTCGCAGCGGTACGTAACCGGTTGCGACGAACAATGGTCCATTGTGCCAGATGGGTGGGCTCGTTCGGAAACCACCCTGTGCGCGCTTCGAGAGAGCGGGGACTCCCTAACCACTCACGGGGGTTCCGCGGAGGATCACACGCATCGGCTTCGCGAGCACATCGGGGTTTCCGCGCGGATCTTCGGAATAAACCACCAGGTCGGCGGGCGCTCCTTCTTCGATCCCCTGCGCACCCAGCCAACTCCGCGCGTCCCAGCAGGCTGCGCCCAGCGCCTGATGCGCCGTCAAACCGGCAACTTCGAGTTCGGCGATCTCGTCGGCGATCCGCCCGTGCCTGATCGATCCGCCGGCATCCGTTCCGGCATAGATCGGAATCCCGGCCTCGTGAGCGGCACCGATCGTCCGATGTCGACGAGCGTGCAGATCCCGCATGTGCGCCGCGTAGATCGGATACCGCGTGGCAGAGTCCGCGATCTCGGGGAAAGTTGCGATGTTGATCAGCGTCGGAACCAAGGCCGTGCCGTGCGCGACCATCAACTCGATGGTCGCGTCCGTCAATCCGGTGCCGTGCTCGATGCAGTCGATGCCGGCGTTGATCAGGCCGGGCAGAGCATCCTCGGCAAAGACGTGAGCGGTGACCCTTGCGCCTTCGGCATGGGCGGCAGCGATGGCCTCGACCAGAATCTCGTCGCTCCACAACGGGGCGAGGTCACCGATGGAACGATCGATCCAGTCCCCGACGAGCTTGACCCAACCGTCACCGGCGCGTGCCTGACGCACCACCTCGGCCGGCAACTGAGATTCGTCGTCCAGGTCGACCGGCAGGCCCGGGATGTACCGCTTCGGTGCTGCGATGTGCTGACCTGCGCGAATGATCCGCGGCAGATCGAGGCGCTCGTCGATGAACCTGGTGTCGACCGGCGATCCGGCGTCGCGGAGCAACAGCACGCCCGCGTCACGTTCGGTCTTCGCCTGCCCCAGCAAGCCGTCGACGGTTTCGCCCCCGCCACCGCCGTAGCGGATACCGACGTGACAGTGCGCATCCACGAGACCCGGTGTGATCCAACCCGATTCGACGATCGTCTCCGCACCGGACACCGGCTCGAAGGAAATCACCCCGTCGACGATCCACAATTCGATCGGCTCGGCATCGGGCAGACCGATACCCCGCAGATGAAGCGCAGCCACCGACTACTTCTTGGGCAGCTTGAGCTGGGAGAGATCGATGCCTTCCAGTCCGGGCGGCAACTGATCGAGACCCTTGGGCATGTTCGACAGGTCGGGCATGCCGGCCGGCATTCCGCCGGGCATACCCGGGAATCCGCCCATGCCGGGGAATCCTCCGCGCATCTTGGGCTGCGTCGGGCCCTTGCCGCCCTTCTTGCCCTTCTTGCCCTTCTTGCTGCGAACCTGCTTACGCGCGCCGGGCATGCCCATACGGCCGGCCATGGCAGCCATCATCTTGCGGGCTTCGAAGAAACGATCCACCAACTGGTTGACGTCGGAAACCTTGACGCCCGAACCGTTCGCGATGCGCAGTCGGCGTGAGGCGTTGATGATCTTCGGATCGTCGCGCTCGGCCGGCGTCATACCGCGGATGATGGCCTGAATGCGATCGAGTTGCTTCTCGTCGACGTTGGCCAGCGCGTCCTTCATGCCGCCGGCACCCGGCAACATACCGAGGAGGTTGCCGATCGGGCCCATCTTGCGGACGGCCATCATCTGATCGAGGAAGTCTTCGAGGGTGAGCTGACCGGAACCGATCTTCGCTGCGGTCGCTTCGGCCTGATCGGCGTCGAAAACCTGCTCGGCCTGCTCGATGAGGCTCAGGACATCGCCCATACCGAGGATCCGGCTGGCCATGCGATCGGGATGGAAGACGTCGAAGTCTTCGAGCTTCTCGCCGGTGGAGGCGAAGAGGATCGGCTGGCCGGTGACCTCGCGGACGCTCAGCGCGGCACCACCGCGGGCGTCGCCGTCGAGCTTGGTGAGGACGACACCGGTGATGCCGACTCCCTCACGGAACGCGTCGGCCGTGCTGACCGCGTCCTGACCGATCATGGCGTCGAGGACGAAGATGGTCTCGTCCGGGTTGACGGCGTCACGGATACCGGCGGCCTGCGCCATCAGCTCCGAGTCGATACCGAGGCGACCGGCGGTGTCGACGATCACGACGTCGTAATGCTTGTTGCGTGCTTCTTCGACGCCGGCGCGGGCGACCTCGACGGGGTCGGCTGCGGACACGCCCAGTGCGTTCTCGCCGCCGCCGATGGAGGTACCGGGATGCGGCGCGAAGACTGCGGCGCCTGCACGCTCACCGACGATCTGAAGCTGAGTGACGGCGCCGGGACGCTGAAGGTCACAGGCGACGAGGAGGGGCGTGTGCCCCTGATCCTTGAGCCACTTGGCCAACTTTCCGGCCAGCGTGGTCTTACCGGAACCCTGCAGACCGGCCAACATGATGACCGTCGGCGGAGTCTTGGCGAACTGCAGTCGACGGGTTTCACCGCCGAGAACCTCGACCAGTTCTTCGTTGACGATCTTGACGACCTGCTGAGCCGGGTTCAGTGCACCCGAGACCTCGGCGCCCTTGGCGCGTTCCTTGATCTTGGCGATGAAGCTGCGCACTACGGGAAGCGCGACGTCGGCCTCGAGCAGGGCAAGGCGGATCTCGCGGGCCGTAGCGTCGATGTCGGCGCCGGACAGACGACCCTTGCCACGCAGATCCTTGAGAGATCCGGTCAATCTGTCGGAAAGGGATTCGAACACCGAGTGCGCTCCTGAAGGTCGTGCGAGTTAGCCGTGGATATTCTCGGGCACCAGCCTAGCCGCTACGCCCGCACCGATCCCAGCCGATGCGGGCGTAACTGCCGAAACCGGTCCGTCAATCCTCTTTCTTCTTGGGTTGTGGCACCGGAACCACCGCCAGCACCGCCTCCTCGACGCGCTCTCGCGCCGCGCGGGTATCGGCCTCACCGAAGTCGAGGCAGAACGCGTCGACCACCGAGGAACCCAAGGTGGCGACCTTCGCCCACCGGATGTCGGCTCCACTGTGTTCGAGTGCTGCGGCCAGTCGGCAGAGCAGGCCGACGCGGTCCTCGGTACGCAATTCGAGGATCGCCTGACCGTCACCGGGCGCGTCGAACCAGATGACCCGCGGCGGCGCCTGCGCATAGAGCACCGGAACCGCGGAATCCTTGTTGGTCTGGATCGGGTCGTCCCACTGCTCTGCCCGTGCCTCCTCGTCCTTCGCGTCGAGAAGTTCGAGCAAATTCAGTTCACCGGCCGAAGCCCGGATCAATTCCTGCCGGAGCAACACCGCCTGCGGGGGTGTGCCGAACCTCGGCGTCACGACAAACGAGTTGACCGCCGAACCTGCATGCGACCCCAGCGATGCGGAATGCACCCGCAACGACTGCAGCGCCAGAACTCCGGCAGCCCGAGACAGCAGCCCGGGTGCGTCGGGCGCGATGACGGTCACGACGTAGGTGTGCGCATTCTCGGCCGGAACGAGCGAGACGTGAACCCCGCCCTCCTCGGCGATGGCCAATTGCTCGGGAGCGAGTGGATCGGGTTGCGGGAGCTCCTCCCCTGCCATCAGCAAACGACAACGACGCACCAGCTCGCCGATCAACGACGACTTCCAGTCGCCCCAGACACCAGGCCCGGTGGCCAGCGAATCCGCTTCCGCCAACGAATGCAGGAGATCGAGAAGGGTCCCGTCTCCCTCGAGTGCGTCGACCACTCGCTGCACCGTTGCCGGATCGTCGAGGTCGCGACGGGTGGCGGTTTCCGGCAACAGCAAGTGGTAGCGCACCATCGCCGTCAACGTCGCGACGTCGGAAGGCCAGAGTCCCAAGCGATTTCCGATCGCGGTGGCCAATTCGGCACCGACGACGCTGTGGTCTCCCCCTCGCCCCTTCCCGATGTCGTGGATCAACGCACCGAGCATGAGCAGATCCGGCCGAGCGACGCGAGTGGTGAATCCGCTTGCATACGCGGCGGTTTCGACCAGGTGCCGATCCACCGTCCACGTATGGACGGCGTCGCGCGGCGGAAGATCGCGAATGGTCCCCCACTCCGGCAGGAGTCGACCCCAGAGCCCGGTCCGGTCCATCGCCTCGATCACCGGAACCGCACGCGATCCCGAACCCAGCACGACCAAGAGATCGTTGACTGCATTTTTCGGCCACGGCTCACGCAGTTCCGGGGCGTTGTCGGCCAGGCGATTGAGCGTCGACGCGGAGATGGGCATGCCGTTGGTGGCCGCCGCTGCCGCGACCCGCATCACCAGACCCGGATCCTTCTTCGGTCTCGCATCGCGCGCCAGAACAACTTCGCCGGCATGCTCGACGACGCCCTCGTCCAGTGGCCGCCGCACCGGCGCGCGACGCAGCCGCGACAAACCACGCCGGGGCAAGGAGTTTCCGGCGGTACGGATACCGACGTCGACCGAATAGCTGATGGTGCGCGCCGATTCGCTGAGAAGGCGGGCCAGATCGAATCGATCACCGATCCGTAGCGCCGCACCGATCTCGTCGGCGTCCTGTGCTCGCAGTTGGTCGCGGGCGCGACCGGCAACGCGGTGAAGTTCGGTGCGCACGTCGAGCAACCGCCTGTGCGCAAGTGCCAGACCGCCGCCGGGCGAGTTGGGTCCCAGCCCCGGCATCCCGTCGGTCAATTGCGCGATGGACAGGGCGTTGAGCAGTTGGACGTCACGCAGCCCGCCACGACCGCTCTTGAGATCCGGTTCGGCGCGATGGGCGATCTCGCCGCTGCGCTCCCACCTCGTACGGGTCTGGGTGATCAATTCGTCGAATCGGCTGCGGATGTCCATGCGCCACTGTCGTCGGACACCACTGATCAACAAGTTGCTCAGCTCCACGTCGCCGGCAATGTGGCGTGCTTCGAGCATTCCGAGTGCTGCCGTCATGTCGGTGGCCGCAACCTGAAGCGCCTGCGGAAGCGTCCGCACGCTGTGGTCGAGTTTGATGTGCGCGTCCCACAGCGGGTACCACAGGCTGTCCGCGACCTGGGCCACGACTGCTGGGTCCATGTCGTCATGCAGCAGAATCAGATCGAGATCGGAATACGGCAGCAGTTCGCGTCGGCCGAGACCACCCACGGCGACGATGGCAAACCCACAATCCGGTTTGATGCCCAGTTCGGTCCCCTTGGTGGTCAACCAGAATTCGTGGAGATCGACCAGTGCATGTCGCAGCGCGGGGGCGTCGAGCCTCCTGTTCTTGACGCCTCCGGTGAGTAGGGCCTTGCGTGCGCGGGCCAGGTCCGCAGCTTCGTCGGATCCCCCTGACGAGACCGGCCCTGGCCCCGTCGCTTTCGCGACGGAACCAGGGCCGAAGTTCTCGGACCCTTTCGGGTCAGAGTGCATCGCCACCGCGTTCCCCGGTGCGAACCCGGATGACCGACTCGACTGGCGAGACCCACACCTTGCCGTCACCGATCTTGCCGGTTCGAGCGGCCTCGACGATCACCTCGACCACCTTGTCAACGGCCGCGTCGTCGACGACGACCTCGACCCGGACCTTGGGTACGAAGTCCACGGAGTACTCCGCGCCTCGGTACACCTCGGTGTGGCCCTTCTGTCGGCCGTAGCCCTGAACTTCGCTGACTGTCATACCCAGCACTCCGGCCTGCTCGAGTCCGGTCTTGACGTCCTCGAGCGTGAACGGCTTGACGATTGCTGTGATCAGCTTCATGTGCTCATCCCTTTCCAAACTCTGAAGTGCCTGAATTCACTTTAATCACGTGCTGATCACGCGAGGTCGTATGCGGTCTCTGCGTGTTCGGTCTCATCGATGCCGCGTGCCTCGTCCTCGGCCGAGATTCGCCAGCCCAGGGGCTTGAGTGCGAAGCCGATGATCGTCGTCAGAACGCCGGTGAAGACGAGTGCTGCGAGTGCGATCACGATCTGAACCACCAGTTGCTTGTAGTCGCCGCCGTAGAAGAGGCCGGTTGCGGTGCCGAAGAATCCGATACCGATCGTGCCCCACAGGCCGGAGACAAGGTGAACACCGACGACGTCGAGCGAGTCGTCGAAGCCGAAGCGGAACTTCAGGCCGACTGCGAGAGCGGACAGGATGCCGGCTACTGCGCCGAGGAAGATGGAACCGACCGGGTTGAGCGCACCGGCAGCAGGGGTGATGGCGACCAGACCGGCGACCGCACCGGAAGCTGCGCCGAGGCTGGTGGCGTGGCCGTCACGAATACGCTCGGTAGCGAGCCAGGCCAGGACTGCGGCGCACGTCGCGGTGGTCGTGTTGACCCAGGCGAGACCGGCGTTACCGTCGGCGGCGAATGCCGAGCCGGCGTTGAAGCCGAACCAACCGAACCAGAGGAGTGCGGCGCCGAGCATCACGAAGGGCAGGTTGTGCGGACGGAAGGCGGTCTTGCCGAAGCCGAGACGCTTGCCGACGATGAGTGCGAGGACCAGACCGGCCATACCCGCGTTGATGTGAACGACTGTGCCACCGGCGAAGTCGATCGGAGCGACGTTGGCGACGGTGACTCCGTCGTCGTTGACCGTGGTGCCGAAGAGCTTTGCCGCGATGCCGTCCTCGGAACCCGAGAGGAGTCCGCCGCCCCACACCATGTGTGCGAGCGGGAAGTAGACGACGGTGACCCAGATACCCGAGAACAGGAGCCAGGTGCCGAACTTGACCCGCTCGGCCAGGGCACCACTGATGAGGGCGGTGGTGATGATCGCGAATGTCACCTGGAACGCGATGTCGATGACGTTGGGGTAGCCCCAGGCGCCGGCGATGAAGTTGCCGTCAGCATCGGTGATGCTGTTCTTGAGGCCGAAGAACTCGAACGGGTTGGCAAAAATGCCCCCGATGTTCTCGGTGCCGTAGGACATCGACCATCCCCACAGAACGTAGATGACGCCGATGACGGCCATGGCCCCGAAGGACATCATCATCATGTTCAGGACGGACTTGGACCGAGACATCCCGCCGTAGAAGAAAGCGAGGCCGGGTGTCATCAGCAAGACCAGAGATGCAGCCATCAGCATCCATGCGGCGTTACCGGAGTTCGCCAACAAATCGTCGGTACTCACTTACTACCTCCTAGTCGCACGTGCCGGGCAGCACGTCGTTAAGGAGAAGAGTGCTGGGCTGGTGTTTCGTCCATGGCGCTGTCGCGTTTCGCAGACGTGAACCAATTGCCCAACTTTGTTGCAAACAGGTTTCGCCAGGGGGTTCTACCGACCCTGTGCGCCTTTTCGGTAGTTCGCGCTACCAAAAAAGCGCACGGGGGCGTCAGCCCAGCAGGGCGTCGACGAACGCACCCGGCTCGAAGGGCGCCAGGTCGTCGGCACCTTCACCGAGACCGACCAACTTCACCGGCACACCCAGTTCATGCTGAACCTGGAAGACGATTCCGCCCTTGGCGGTTCCGTCCAGCTTGGTCAGTACGACGCCGGTGATGTCCACGACCTCCGCGAACACTCGTGCCTGCGCCAGTCCGTTCTGGCCGACCGTCGCATCGAGAACCAGCAGAACGTCGTCGACCGACGCCTTCTTCTCGATAACCCGCTTGACCTTGCCGAGCTCGTCCATCAGGCCGGTCTTGGTGTGCAGGCGGCCGGCGGTGTCGATGAGGACCACGTCGACGCCGTCCGCGATGCCCCGTGAGACCGCGTCGAAGGCAATCGCAGCGGGATCGCCACCCTCCTTGCCACGAACAACTTCAGCGCCGACACGCTCGGCCCACGTCTGGAGCTGATCGGCGGCGGCCGCGCGGAACGTGTCCGCGGCACCGAGCACGACGCGACGACCGTCGGCGACGAGCACGCGAGCCAACTTGCCGGTGGTCGTTGTCTTGCCGGTCCCGTTGACGCCGACGACGAGCAGAACAGCCGGGTGATCATCATGCGGCAACGCGCGGATGGAGCGGTCCAGTTCGGGACGCAGTTCGGCGATCAACACCTCGCGCAGAAGGGCGCGGGCGGCAGCCTCGGTCCGGACGCTGCGGGCCGCCATCTGCTCACGAAGCTTCGTGACGACTTTTTCCGTGGTCGCGGAGCCGAGGTCCGCGATGAGGAGGGTGTCCTCGACTTCTTCCCACGAGTCCTCGTCCAGATCGCCGCCACCGAGCAGACCCAGCAAGCTCTTGCCGACTGCTGACTGCGAGCGGGAAAGGCGCCCGCGCAGTCGGTCCAACCGACCCTCGGTCGGGTCGATCTCGTCCAGCACGCGCGGTGCAGGCTCGACTGGCGCGGGAACGACGACGGGCTCGGGTACGACAACGGGCTCGGGAACGACAACAGGTTCTTCGACAACCGGTTCTGCTACCGGCGCCTCTTCTACTACCGGCTCTTCGATAACCGGCTCCTCGACGGCGGCCGGCTTCTCCGCAACAGGTTCTTCGACAACCGGTTCCGCGACAGTTGGTTCCTCGATAACCGGCTCTTCGACGATCGGTTTTTCGACGACAGGTTCTTCGACGACGGGCGGCTTCTCGGCGACCGGAGGTGTCGGAACCACCGGAGGTGGCGCCGTTGCCGTCGACCCCTGACTGAAGTTGAACCCGCCACCGGCCTTGTAGCCGCCTGACTTGTCCTTCTCGGGGGCGCCGAGCTCCGGCTTCGTCTCGGGCGCCTTCAGCGATACCTGCCCCTTGCGGTAGCGCAGGAATCCGGCAACGAGAACGACGAGTAGTACGGCCGCTACAGCCGCGATGATGATCCAAGCCTGGGTAGTCACCGGCCCATTGTTTCAGGCTCCGACCCGGAAAGTGAGCAGGGCTTACGTCGAGGCCATGTCTTGACCGCGAAGTCGCTGCGAAATCACGGTGGTGATGCCGTCGCCGCGCATGCTGACGCCGTACAACGCATCGGCGATTTCCATCGTCGGTTTCTGGTGAGTGATCACGATCAACTGCGACTTCTCCCGCAATTGTTCGAAGAGTCCGATCAGCCGCCGCAGGTTGGTGTCGTCCAACGCCGCCTCGACTTCGTCCATCACGTAGAACGGGGACGGGCGTGCCCGGAAGATCGCGACCAGCATGGCCACCGCGGTCAACGACTTCTCGCCGCCCGACAGCAACGACAACCGTTTGACCTTCTTACCGGGCGGACGCGCCTCGACTTCGATGCCGGTGGTGAGCATGTCCGAGGGATCGGTGAGGACCAGCCGCCCTTCTCCCCCGGGGAACAATTTCTCGAACACTCCCACGAACTCACGCTCGACGTCGGCATAGGCCTCGGTGAACACCTGCAGTATTCGTGCGTCAACGTCTGCGACCACAGCAAGAAGGTCCTTGCGTGCGGTCTTGACGTCCTCGAGCTGAGTGGAGAGGAAGGTGTACCGCTCCTCGAGAGCTGCGAATTCTTCGAGCGCCAGCGGATTGACCTTGCCGAGGGTGGCGAGGTCCTTCTCGGCCCGCTTGGCGCGCCGTTCCTGAGTCGCGCGGTCGTACGGAAGCGGAGCGGGGGCGGTGACCTGCTCCCCACGCTCCTTGGCCTGCTCGTACTCCTCGATTTCGAGAGCGGTCGGCGGCAGTTCGACCTCGGGCCCGTACTCGGCGATCAGATCGTCGAGGCCGATACCGTACTGATCGAGGATCGACTCCTCGAGTTGTTCGATGCGCAGCGCTGCCTGTGCCTTCGCTACCTCGTCGCGGTGGACGGCGTCGGTGAGCGAAGCGAGTTGTCCGGTCAGTGCTCGGACTGTCTCGCGGACCTGATCCAGCTTGGCCGTGCACTCGCTGCGGGCCCGAGCCAACTCGTCGCGGTGAGCAAGAGCCGCGGCGACGACGGTCTCGAGTTCGGCCGCCACGCGCTGTCCCGACTCGGCGACGGCAGCTGCAACTTCCGCAGCGTGCGCTCTGGCGCGCAGAGCCCGCTCGGCGCGAATCCGCGCTTCTCGTTCCGCGGCGGCCGCACGCCGAAGCGAATCGGCCTTTCCGCGTACGGATTCCGCACGCTCTTCGGCGGTGCGGACGGCAAGGCGAGCATCCATTTCGACGATGCGCACTTCGGCGAGCGATGCTGCGGCCATTTCGCGATCGGCAGCGGTCGATTCCGCACCGTGTCCCGGTGCACTGCCGTCGGTTTCGGCGACGCGCAGACGTTCCTCCAGATCCGCGAGCTTTGTCAGCGACTCACCGCGGCCCTCCTCGGCACGCACTCGCTGGGCGGTCAACCGCTCGGATTCCGCGTGGGCGACTCGTGCTGCCTGCCCCAATCTGCCCAACTGCTCGTAGATGGCGGACATGGCGGCGTCCGACTCGTTGAGCGCTGCCAAAGTTTGCTCCGCGGTCTCGCGTCGAGCGGCTTGTTCGGCCAGAGCGCCGGACAGCGCCGCGTCGAGTTCCTCGGATCGGCTCTCCGTTGCCGCCAGTTCCGCTGCTGACGCGTCGATCGCCGCCTGCACCTTGAGCGTGCTCGGTTGCCGATCCGAGCCACCGATCATCCACCCCGAACCGTGCAGATCGCCAGAACGCGTCACTGCGCGAATTCCCTTGTGGTCAGCAACAACTCGAATCGCGTCATCGAGAGTCTCGACCAGGACGACGCCATCGAGGATGGCGGTCAATCCGGCACGCAACTCGTCAGGGCAGTCGATGACGTCGACGGCCGGACGACTACCCGGCGCGATCTCGGCCTCGCGCTTGATCGCCGGTTCACCGCTCACGATCAGTGATGCACGCCCACCGTCCTGATCGGCCAGTGCTGTGACAGCGGAGCGAGCAGAGTCCAGCGACTGCGCCACGACGGCGTCCGCCGCCGGCCCCATCGCGGCAGCGATCGCGGCCTCGTAGCCGGGTTCGACGTGAATCAATCCGACCAGCGAGGTGATGCCGTCGTCGCCGCGGTGTTCGAGCAGCCAGCCGCCACCGTCCTTGCGCTGCAAACCCATCGACAGTGCCTCGATGCGCGCCCGGAGCGAAGCGATGCGTTGCCCGCTCGTTTTTTCTTCCTCACGAAGCTCTTCGACGCGCGCGTCGATCATCTCGAGAGCCTCGATGGCGCGTTCGTGATTGGTATCGAGGCCGACTTCACCGGCGTCGAGGTCCCCGATGCTTTCTTGCACCGTGTCGAACTCGGCCTGTGCGGCATCGCCACGCAGACGAGCCTCGTCGATCGCCTCGGTCAGCCGAGACACTTCCGCGTCGACGGATTCGACGCGGGTACGCAGAGTGTCGACCTGACCGGAGAGTCGAGCAAGACCTTCACGGCGGTCGGCGACGGCACGAACTTCCGCCATGTGCGCCCGTTCCGCTTCTGCTGCAGCATCTTCGGTGGCTGCGAGCTGGTCCCGAGCAGCTTCCGAGGCCGCTCGCGCGATTTCGACGCCTTCGAGGAGTTCGGCCTCCTCGGCAGCAAGACGTTCGGCGCGCGCCTCCATCTCGTCCGGGTCCTGGCCGCGGTTGCCGACGGGTTCGGAGTCGAGATGACGCGCACGCTCGCGGGCGATGCGCACAGTGGCGTTCACGCGTTCGGCAAGCGCGGAAAGCTGGAACCAACTCTGCGCAGCGGCTTCCGATCCCGGAGTCAGACGAGCGAGAGCCTGCTCCTGGCGCCCGAGTTCGAGGTTGGCCTCGTCGAGCGCAGCCGCCACCTGGTTGTGCTGTTCACGGGCCGCTTTCTCGTCCTGTGCCTGGTCGTTCAACTGGTTTCGACGGGTCACCAGATCGTCAGCGGCCAGACGCATCTTTGCATCACGCAGGTCAGCCTGGACCGTCTGTGCTCGCCGAGCAACCTCGGCTTGGCGTCCCAGCGGTTTGAGTTGCCGACGCAGTTCCGCGGTGAGGTCACTGAGGCGAGCGAGATTGGCCTGCATGGAATCGAGTTTGCGCACCGCTTTTTCCTTGCGGCGGCGATGTTTGAGGACTCCCGCGGCTTCTTCGATGAAGGCGCGTCGATCTTCGGGACGGGATTCGAGGATCGCGGCGAGCCGTCCCTGCCCGACGATGACATGCATTTCGCGGCCGATGCCGGAGTCGCTGAGCAGTTCCTGGACGTCCATCAGACGGCAGGACGAGCCGTTGATCTCGTACTCCCCCGCGCCGTCGCGGAACATGCGGCGCGTGATCGACACCTCGGAGTACTCGATCGGGAGCGCCCCGTCGGCGTTGTCGATGGTCAAGGTCACCTCGGCGCGGCCCAGCGGCGCGCGGCCGGAGGTGCCGGCAAAGATGACATCTTCCATCTTGCCGCCGCGCAGGGCCTTGGCGCCCTGCTCGCCCATCACCCAGGTCAACGCATCGACGACGTTGGATTTACCCGAGCCGTTCGGGCCGACCACACAGGTAATTCCCGGCTCGAACCGAAGAGTCGTTGCCGACGCAAAGGATTTGAATCCCTTGAGTGTCAGACTCTTGAGGTGCATGGGGGGAAACTTTACCGCCAAACCGGTCAGCGTTCGACGAACCCTGTCAGGTCGCCCCTGGCGGTGTCCCAGCTGTCGACCACGAGATCCACCGTGCCCGGGGTAGTGCCGGAGCGCAGCAGCTCCACCAATCGCTCGAGCTGCGTGCGTTGGCCTTCCGCCACGACGAGCACTCGACCGTCACGCTGATTGGACGCATATCCGATCAATCCGAGTTCGAGAGCGCGGGCCCTGGTCCACCACCGGAACCCGACGCCTTGAACGTATCCGTGAACCCACGCCGTCAACCGCACAGGCGCTGCTTCAGCCATGACGCTCAGCCCGCCACACGTTCGAGACGGTGAACGTCACCCAGGAATCCGGTGGTGTAGAGCGCGTTGGGATCCCAGCCCGGTCCGGCGCCGAACTTGACCGCAGATGTGAACGGCAGACCCGAGGCGATCTCACACGAAGATCCCGAATCCGGATCGACGCGAACAACTTTGCCGCCTGCATTGAATGCGACGTACAACGCGCCGTCCGGTCCGACGGTCAGATCGTCCGCCATGTTTGCCGGACCGAACCCGGGGAGCGTGATCGTTCGCACCGGCCCGCCCAGATCGTTTGCGTCGAGGATGTGGACGGCGGTGACCATGTCGAAGGTCGTGCTCACGTAGATCGTCGAACCGGAGCGTGCGAGGCCGTCGACGGTGCCGAGGTCTTCACGAACGATCGAACTGCTTCCGTCACTGTTGACGACCGTGAGCCCCGGTCTGGCGAGTGTGCGGGCAGTGAGGAAACGGTTATCGTCCAGCTGCACAAGCCCGTTCGGCATCACCAGACCGTCGGCGATCGTTGTCACCGACCCGTCTGCGACGTCGACCTTGCGGAGGCTGCCGTCGGCGATTCCGAACAGTCCCGAGACAGTCGAGTTGCCCGTGGTGAAGTACACGGATCCCTCACGCGCGACCAGACCGCCAGGTCCGGTGAGGTCACCGACCAAAGTTGTCCGTGTTCCGTCCGGCGCCACTTTCAGCAGTGCACCCGGCCCGATCAGAGCCGACTGCGACAACACCATCGATCCGTTGCCGTCGAATTCGAGGTTCTCGAGCATTCCGGCACCAGTCGCCACGACGCTCGACGTCCATGTGCCGCAACTACCGGCCGAGCCGTCGGCCGGGACCGAGGCCTGTGCCGGAGCACTCAGCGCCACAACGGAACCCAGGGCGATCGCAGCGACAACGCTGCCGGCGCGGAACATCAGGCTTCCGTGTCGAACGACAGAGTGACCTTGGTTCCGGCCTTGAGGGTGCGCCCGACCGTGCATACCTTGTCCACGGAACGCTCGACGAGAGTGATGAGGCGCTGCTGTGCCTCGGCATCCAACTCGCTGAGATCGAGCTCGAGGACCTCGTCGAGCTGCGGGTAGACTTCGTTTTCACGATCGGCGGCTCCGGACACTCGGACCGTCGCATCGTAGTTGTCACCGAGCCGGCGCGAGATCGGGAAGTCGGAGCTCATCCCCGTGCATGCGGCCAGTGCAATTTTGAGGAGTTCGCCGGGCGTGAAGACTCCTGGCACCGATTCGGAGCCGATGAGAACCTCTGCGCCGCGCGAACTCTTGCCGGTGTAGAGGCGGGTTCCGGTTCGTTCGACCCAAAGCTCCGTGTGAGCCGGGGCGGTTGCAGTGGTGTCGGGAGTCTGTTCAGCCATGACGCAATCTTGCCACTCCGCCGAACCGAAGGGGCGGGAGACCTAGGCGATTCGCCGTGCCCTCGGGGTCGGCTGGCACCGCGGGCAACTGAACGACGATCGATTCATGAACTTCTCACGCTTGATCGGCGCGCCGCATCGCGGGCACGGGAGGTTTTCCTGCCCGTACGCCGACAGCGACCGGTCGAAGTAGCCCGATTCCCCGTTGACGTTCACGTACAGCGCGTCGAAGGACGTACCGCCCTGATCGAGCGCTTCACCCATCACCGAGTGTGCCGCGGTCAACAGTTCTCGAAGTTTGGGCCTGGTAAGCGTTTCGGCGATTCGGTTGCCGTGAATCTTGGCGCGCCACAATGATTCGTCGGCGTAGATGTTTCCGATTCCGGAGACCACCGTCTGGTCGAGAATCGCGCGCTTGATCTCGGTGTGCTTGCCCCGCAGGACTTTCACGACGGATTCGAGATCGAACGCCGCATCCATGGGATCGCGGGCGATGTGCGCCACCGACTCGGGCAGCATCGTTCCGTCGACCTCGACGAGGGGTGAAATCGACCAGCCACCGAAGGTCCGCTGATCGACGAATCGAAGATCGGCCCCGGAATCGAGGGCCAACCGAATGCGTAGGTGCTTTTCCCAGTCGACTGTCGGGGGTTGGACCAGCATCTGTCCGCTCATCCCGAGATGAACCACCAGTCCGACACCGGCAGGCTCGAGAACCAGCCACAGGTACTTGCCGCGACGCTCTGCCGAAGCGATGGTCTGCCCGGTGAGTTGGCCGATCAAGTCCTCGGAACCGAGAATGTGGCGCCTGATCGCGCGGGGATGGAGTACCTCGACGGCCTCGATCGCCGCACCTACAGCATGAGACTGTAGGCCGCGGCGAACGACTTCGACTTCGGGAAGCTCAGGCAAGAGTGAACTCAGCCGGCAAGATCAGGCGTGTCGTCAGCAGCGACTGCGGTAGCAGCGGCATTCTCCGACATCGTCTTCCATGCCGAACTTGCTGCCTTCTGCTCGGCTTCCTTCTTGGAACGACCGACACCGACACCCAAGGGTTTGCCACTGATGAGAACGGTGGCCGTGAATTCCTTGTCGTGATCGGGTCCTGTGGCGGTGATCTCGTAAACGGGAACTCCGGCACCGTGTTCTGCGGTCAGTTCCTGCAGACTCGTCTTCCAATCCAGACCCGCGCCCAGAAGCGGTGCGCGAGTGAGGAGATCGTCGAACAGATCGAGGACGACGCGTCGCGCAGTCTCGATGCCGTGCTGCAGGTGGATGGCGCCGAGAATCGACTCCATACCGTCGGCGAGAATGGACGGCTTGTCACGGCCGCCCGTCATTTCCTCGCCCTTACCCAGCAGCAGGTGTGCTCCGAGTCCACCTTCACCCAGAGTCCTGGCAACCTCGGCGAGTGCATGCATGTTGACCACGCTGGCACGGATCTTCGCCAGATCACCTTCGGATTTGTCCGGGTGGGACAGGTAGAGATTTTCGGTCACCGTGACGCCGAGAACGGAATCCCCGAGGAACTCGAGGCGCTCGTTCGTGGGCAGTCCGCCGTTCTCGTACGCGTACGAGCGGTGCGTGAGAGCCAGGGTCAGAAGACCGGGCTCTATATCTACGCCGACAGCGGCGAGGAGCTTGTCGTGATTGCCCTCGCCGCCGGCGGCTGAAACTGTATTTTCGCTCGTCATAGTCTTTCTCCGGGGAGAACTAGACAGCAGCGGTTACCTGGCGGCCCTTGTAAGTACCGCATGACGGGCATGCGATGTGGGGAAGGGTCTGCTCGCCACAGCCACGGTTGGGGCAGGTAACGAGGGTGGGCACAGTGGTCTTCCACTGGCTACGACGCGACCGCGTGTTGGATCGCGACATTTTGCGCTTGGGGACAGCCACTTCTACTTCTCCTCGGCTTCGGTGATCACAAGATTTTCGCTGGTGTTTGATTCCACGCCAAATTTGGCCGCGAGACCAGCCCAGCGAGGATCAAGTATGTCATGCCCATGCCCAGATTCCGCAATCGCCAGGCGAATGCCACATTCTGAGCACAATCCCAGGCAATCGTCACTGCACAGAGGCTGGAGCGGAAGCGCCAGCCCGACTGCATCGACGATGACCGGTTCGAGGTCGATTTCGTCGTCTTCGACCGCGTAGACCTCTCCCTCTTCCGTCGTCTCCTCGGTGGTGCTGTCCGGGTAAGCGAACAACTCCGTGAGATAGATGTCCACGGTGTCGGTGAAAGGTTCAAGGCACCGCGAGCATTCACCCTTGGTGGGTGCGTGCACGTTTCCGGTGACGAGAACGCCTTCGGACACTGCTTCGAGACGAAGATCGAGATCTATGTCCGCGCCCGCTTCGATCGCGATCAGATCGAGACCGATACGGTTCGGGGACTGAATTGTTCTCTCGACGGTACGCATCGACCCTGGACGACGACCGAGCTTGACCGTGTCCAGCAAAAATCCCGCATCACTTGACTGATGCGACGAACTACGACGATGCGTTGACAAAGAGAACTCACCTAACTGTTGAAACTGGTATGGGCAACCACTCCACAATACGGCAGCTACAAGGCAAATCCCAATTCGATCCACGAAAAAGTGGGCCGCCCCATATCGGACGACCCACCCTCGACTGACTTGTCTGCTCTATCGGCGCCGCTCGGAACGACGATCGTCGTCCTGGTAGTCGGGAACCCCCGAACCCGTTCGAAGCTGTTGACGACCACGCCCGACCGATCGAACCGTTCCGGTGAGGAACTCTTCGAACTCGGCCAACTTGGTGTCCACGTACAGGTCACACTCTGAACGCATCCTGTCGGACTCGGCATGAGCGGCGTCGATCACTCGCGCGGATTCCGCGTGAGCTGACTGGACAACCTCGGTCTGCGACACCAGACGAGCCTGCTCCGCCGTTCCCTCCGCCACCGAATGTTCGTACGAGGCCTGGCCGGACTCGATCATCCGATCGGCCTCGGCACGCGCCCGTCCGGTGACGGCCTCGTACTCACGACGGCCGTCGGTGACGGTCCGTTCCGCTTCTGCTTCGGCGTCCTCGACCAACTGATCGGCGTGCGCACGCGCTTCGGCAACCATGCGATCGGCCTGAGCCTTGGCATCGGACAGAATCCGGTCGGCGTCGTCGCGTGCGTTCTCCACAGTCGAGGTTGCCTCGGCATTGGCGCTGCTGACCGTCTTCTCGGCGTTTGCTCGCGCGTCACCGACCAATTTGTCGCGATGATCGAGGACGTCCTGAGCGTCGTCCAGCTCGCTCGGAATTGCGTCCCGGACGTCGTCGAGTAGCTCGAGTACGTCACCGCGAGGCACAACACACCCTGCGGTCATGGGAACACCGCGCGCCTCTTCGACAATTGCGACCAGTTCGTCCAGTGCCTCGAATACGCGGTACACAAGCAACCCCAATCTCTACCGGCCGAAATCGGCCCACATCGTCACCGGTCCACTCGGACCTGTGCCCGTTCCTGTCCAAGTTTGCCGGAAGAACGGCCAACGGGGTGTCGTCGTGGTCGGTGTGTCGGGGATCAGCTGTTTTCGGCTGCTCGCTCGGCGATACGTGCGAGTAGCCGAGAATGCACTTTGGCCGGCAACATGTCGGAGACGTCGCCGCCGAAAGTCGCGACTTCCTTCACCAGAGAACTCGACAGGTAGCTGTACGTCGGATTCGTGGCGACGAACAGTGTGTCGACGCCCGTGAGCTTCTGATTCATCTGAGCCATCTGCAGCTCGTAATCGAAGTCGTTCGCGCCGCGCAGACCCTTGACGATCGCGCTGAGACCTTCTTGTTTCGCGTAGTCGACCAACAATCCGTGCCACGACGTGACGCGAACGTTGGGCAGGTGACTCGTCGCGTCTTCGAGCATCTCGATCCGCTCGTCGATCGTGAACATGCCACGCTTGCTCTTGTTGATCAGCACGGTGACCACGACCTCGTCGAATTGCGCAGCAACTCTTCCGATTACGTCGAGGTGACCGTTGGTCACAGGGTCGAAGGATCCGGGGCAGACGGCGCCAGTCATGAGTCCAGACCGTAGCAGGTGGCCAGCTCGATGCGGGCTTCACCGTAGTTCTTGGCCTTGATCGGCTCGTAGCCCTGAGGCCACACGGTCTCCGGCGAGCGCGACGATCGTTCGAGTACCACGATCGTGCCCTCCCCCACCCATTTGTTGGCCTGCAGATCGGTGAGCATGGACACGACGGCCTCGTCGGTCACCGCATACGGTGGGTCCGCGATCACGATGTCGTATTCACGCGCGCTCGGACCCGAGACCACGGCCGCAACCGGAGCTGCGCGAACCGTCGCCCCAGGCAACGCGACAGTGCCGATGTTCGCCTTGATGACGGCAGCAGCCTTGGCATCCGATTCCACGAGAACAACGTGCTCGGCTCCCCGCGAGAGCGCCTCGAGGCCGAGAGCACCCGAACCCGCAAAGAGGTCGAGAACCGCGCACCCTTCGAGATCGATGCGCGCTTCGAGAGCACTGAACAGCGCCTCACGAACCCGATCCGACGTCGGACGGGTGCCGCTCGGCGGGACTCGCAGGCGTCGACCGCCCGCGAGTCCCGAGATGATGCGTGTCACTCTGCGGCGCTCTCCCCCGTCGAGACGACTACCAGCAGGTCTCCGCCCTCGACCTGTTGGACGGCGCTGATCGCGATCCGAGAGACGACGCCGGCGCGCGGCGAGGTGATCGCCGCTTCCATCTTCATTGCTTCGATCGTGGCCACGGTGTCGCCGGCCTCGATCTTCTGGCCTTCCTTCACCGCGAGCGTCACGACGCCCGCGAACGGTGCCGCCACGTGGCCCGGGTTGTTCTTGTCGGCCTTCTCCGCCACCGGTACGTCACTGGCAATGGAGCGATCGCGGATCGAGACCGGGCGCAATTGACCGTTCAGGATGCACATGACAGTGCGGTAGCCGCGCTCGTCGGGCTCGGAGATCGCTTCGAGACCGATGATCAGCTCAACGCCGGGAGCCAACTCGACGCGGTGTTCGTCGCCGCGCCGCAAACCGTAGAAGAACTGGTTCGCCGAAAGCCGCGACGTGTCACCGTACTTCTCGCGGTGTTCGAGGAATTCCTTTGTCGGGCCGGGGAACAGCAGACGATTCAGCGTCGCCTGACGGTCCTTCGACGAGCCCTCGAGCAGCACCTCGTCCTCAGCGGACAACGTCGCTTCGGGCTTGGCCTGGCCACGTCCTTCGAGTGCCTTGCTGCGGAACGGTTCCGGCCAACCACCGGGAGGCGTACCGAGTTCACCGCGCAGGAAGCCCACCACGGAGTCGGGAATGTCGAACTTCGCCGGATCTGCGGCAAACTCCTCCGAAGGCACGCCGGCGCCGACAAGGTGGAGGGCGAGGTCGCCGACGACCTTCGACGACGGCGTCACCTTCACGAGATGCCCGAGCATGCGGTCCGCGTCGGCGTACTTGGCTTCGACCTCTTCGAACCGGTCGCCGAGACCGAGAGCAACGGCCTGGGTCCGGAGATTGGAGAGCTGGCCGCCCGGAATCTCGTGCGTGTACACACGTCCCGTCGGCGCCGGCAGTCCGGATTCGAACGGCGCGTACACCTTTCGCAGCGCCTCCCAGTACGGTTCGAGGTCGCACACGTTCTGCAGGTTCAGCCCGGTGTCGAACTCGGAGTGCGCAGCGGCGGCAACGATGGCCGAAAGCGCAGGCTGACTGGTGGTTCCGGCCAGTGCCGCCGAAGCACCGTCGACTGCGTCGGCGCCCGCCTGCCACGCGGCGAAATACGTGGCCAACTGTCCACCGGGGGTGTCATGCGTGTGGACGTGAACCGGAAGATCGAAGTTGCTGCGTAGCGCCGTCACGAGCTTGGTGGCCGCCGGAGCGCGCAGCAGGCCCGCCATGTCCTTGATCGCGAGCACGTGAGCGCCCGCATCGACGATCTCTTCTGCCAACTTCAGGTAGTAGTCGAGCGTGTACAGCGTTTCGTTCGGATCCGACAGATCGCCGGTGTAGCTCAACGCCACCTCGGCGAGAGCCGTTCCGGTCTCACGCACCGCGTCGATGGCAGGGCGCATCTGGTCGACGTTGTTGAGCGCGTCGAAGATTCGGAAGATGTCGATGCCGGTGTCGGTGGCTTCCTGAACGAATGCACGCGTGACCTTTTCGGGATACGGCGTGTAGCCCACCGTGTTTCGACCGCGAAGAAGCATCTGGAGGCAGATGTTGGGAATCGCCTCGCGCAGTGCGGCAAGCCGGTACCACGGATCCTCGTGCAGGAAGCGAAGTCCCACATCGTAGGTCGCGCCGCCCCAGGCTTCGATCGAGAGCAGTTCCGGCGTCAACCGCGCAACGTGCCCCGCTACTCCGAGCAGTCCGCTGGTTCGAACTCGCGTGGCCAACAACGACTGGTGCGCGTCACGGAAGGTGGTGTCGGTGACGCCGACTGCCTTCTGCTCACGCAGTGCCTTCGCGAAACCTTCGGGTCCGAGTTCGAGGAGGCGCTGACGGCTACCGGCAGGAGGAGGCGTCGAAAGATCGATCTTGGGCAGCTTGTCCTGCGGGTACACCGCCGAGGGCCGCTCCCCGTGCGGCTTGTTGACAGTCACATCCGCGAGGTAGGTCAGGATCTTCGTGCCGCGGTCTGCCGAAGAACGCAGAGTCAGCAGCTGAGGACGTTCCTCGATGAAGGAGGTTGTCACGCGTCCGGCCCGGAAGTCCGGGTCGTCGAGAACCGCCTGCAGGAACGGAATGTTGGTCGAGACACCACGAATGCGGAACTCGGTGACCGCGCGGCGAGCTCGCGCCACAGCGGCTTCGAGGTCGCGACCGCGACAAGTGAGTTTGACCAGCATGGAATCGAAGTACGCTCCGACCTCGGCGCCGAGTGTGGCGCCACCGTCCAAGCGGATACCGGCTCCGCCCGGGGTGCGGTACGCGGTGATACGGCCGGTGTCCGGGCGGAATCCGTTTGCCGGATCCTCGGTCGTGATGCGGCACTGCAGCGCCGCGCCGCGAAGCTTGATCGTCTCCTGTGACAGACCAAGTTCTGCAAGCGTCGAACCGGACGCGATCTTGAGCTGCGACTGGACCAGGTCCACGTCCGTCACTTCTTCGGTGACGGTGTGCTCGACCTGAATTCGCGGGTTCATCTCGATGAAGACGTGGTTGCCGCGCTTGTCGAGAAGGAACTCGACGGTGCCCGCGCACGTGTATCCGATCTCCTTCGCGAAGGCGACGGCGTCGGCACAGATCTTGGCGCGCAACTCTTCCGAGAGATTGGGCGCCGGAGCGAGCTCGATCACCTTCTGGTGGCGACGTTGCAGCGAGCAGTCACGCTCGAAGAGGTGGATGACGTTGCCCTGCTCGTCGGCGAGGATCTGCACTTCGATGTGCCGGGGGTCGATGACGGCCTGCTCGAGGAAGACCGTCGAATCGCCGAAGGCCGATTCCGCTTCGCGTGCTGCGGCTTCGATCGATTCCTTGAGCTGTGAGCGCTCCGCAACACGGCGCATTCCGCGCCCACCGCCGCCTGCGACAGCCTTGACGAAGAGCGGGAAGGTCATGTCCTCGGCGGCTGCGAGCAACTCGTCGATGTCCGCTGACGGCTCCGAAGACGCGAGCACCGGGAGACCGGCGGCCTTTGCCGCTGCGATGGCCCGAGCCTTGTTTCCGGTCAACTCGAGGATCTCGGCGGACGGGCCGACGAACTTGATGCCTGCCTCGGCACACGCCGCCGACAAGTCCGGGTTCTCGGAGAGGAAGCCGTAACCGGGGTAGATGGCGTCGGCTCCGGCGCTCTTGGCGGCGGCGACGATTTCCTCGACCGAGAGATACGCGCGAACGGGGTGACCCTTCTCCCCGATCTGGTAGCTCTCGTCTGCCTTGAGACGGTGGATCGAATTCCGATCCTCGTACGGGAACACCGCGACGGTTCCGGCACCTAGTTCGTAGGCGGCGCGGAAGGCACGGATCGCAATTTCGCCGCGGTTCGCGACGAGCACTTTGGAGAACATTCGAGAAAACTACCCCGATTTCATCTTGCGTCTACATGCGGAGTCTCATATTTCGGACTGAATCGAGAAACCAACCCGGCGGTCCTCGTGCTATTCGATTTCAGCTTGTCGTCATACCCTTCACGACTTCTCGAGGTACTCGATCCGGTCGGAGTCCAGGGCAGCGGTCACCATGGAAGCGAGGGCGGGATGACCGTCGAGCGACGGATCGGAGTCGACGATTCCCTGAGCGAACTCCCTGGCGGACTCGAGGATGTCTCCATGGGCCATGAGGGAAAGCAGCCGCAGATTCGAGGTTGTGCCCGACTGCGCCGCACCGAGAATGTCTCCTTCACGTCTGGTCGCGAGGTCGAGTTGAGCCAGTTCGAACCCGTCGTTGGTCGCTGCCACCGCCGAGAGCCGCTCGTACGCCGGCCCCCCGGGATTGCTTCCGGTGACGAGGATGCACAGTCCCTGGTGTTTCCCTCGACCGACGCGGCCACGCAACTGATGGAGCTGACTGACGCCGAACCGCTCGGCGTCGACGATCACCATCACCGTCGCGTTCGGAACGTCGACACCGACTTCGACAACGGTCGTACAGACGAGGACGTCGATGTCACCGACGTTGAACGCGCTCATCACCACGTCCTTTTCGTCGGAAGGCAGTCGACCGTGCAGCAACCCGACTCGCAGATCGGCCAGCGGACCACTCGACAGCTCTTCGAAGACGTCAACCGCCGACTTGGTCTCGGGCTGCTTCTCCTCGGTGAACTGATCTTCGCCTGCACCCTGCTCGCCGTCACCGATCCGCGAGCACACGACATACGCCTGACGGCCGTCGGCGACGTCCTCACGGATTCGTTCCCATGCGCGATCGACCCACTGCGGCTTCTGCTTCGCGGGCACGACACTGCTCTTGATCGGGGTTCGCCCACGTGGAAGCTCTCGCAGGGTCGAGACCTCGAGGTCGCCGAGCACGGTCATGGCGATGGTTCGCGGAATCGGCGTTGCCGTCATCACCAGCAGATGCGGACTCAGTCCTTCACGGGCACGTGATCGCAACTGATCACGTTGCTCGACGCCGAAGCGGTGTTGCTCGTCGACGACAACCATGCCGAGGTTGAAGAACTCGACGTTGTCCTGAATGAGCGCATGGGTACCGATGACGATCCCGGCGTCGCCGGTCACGGCTTCGAGCAGAGCTGCGCGCTTCGCAGCGACTGGCAGCGAGCCGGTAAGAAGGGCGATACGGGTGGAATGTTCGGCAGAACCGAGTTCACCACCTGCAGCCAGCGAGCCCATCATCTTGCGCAGTGATCGCGCGTGCTGATTTGCCAGGACCTCGGTGGGTGCGAGCAACGCGCACTGATAACCCGCATCGACGACCTGCAGCATCGCGCGCAGAGCCACGATCGTCTTGCCTGACCCGACCTCGCCCTGAAGAAGGCGGCTCATCGGGTGTGGGCGGGCAAGGTCGGTGGAGATCTCCTCCGCGACTGCTTGCTGTCCCTCCGTCAGAGTGAACGGGAGCATCTCCTCGAACTGGTCCGCGATCCCGCCGGCGACCGGAGCGCAGGCCGGAGCCACACGCTCGGAATTGTCGTGACGACGCATCGCGAGGACCAACTGCAGAGACAGCGCCTCGTCGAAACGCAGACGATCCTGTGCTCGTTCGATGTCTTCCTTGGTATCTGGCAGGTGAACGGTGCGCAGCGCCTCGTCCAAACCGATGAATCCGTGCTCGGCCCGAGTCTCGGCGGGCAACGGCTCCTCGATCGGATCGAGTTGGTCGAGCACTTGCCGCACGCACCGCATGATGGTCCAGCTCTCGACCTCGCGGGTCGCCGGGTACAGCGGGATCAATGCGCGGTCGAAGACGGACAGATCGAGTTCGGCGCCGGGATCCTGATTTGCGCGAGCCAGGCCCGCAAGGTCACCGGCTCCCGTGATGGACGCAAGCGGAACTACCGAATCCTCTTCGCCGACACGAGGTTCCGGGAGAATCAGGTAGCTCGGATGAGTGAGAGACCACTTGCCGCGGAAGTACTTCACCGTCCCGGAGAACATCGCCCGAACGCCGGGCTTGATGACGTGCCGCACCTTCTGCGGGTTGAAGAACGTGACGTCCACGGTCTGCGAATCAGTCGCCAGCGATACTCGCAACATCTGCCCCGGACGGTTCTTCATCTTCACGACGGCGGCCGACGCCACACGCGCGATGATGGTGATGTGCTCACCCTCGGGCGGCTCCTTCTCGGCAAGTTCCTTGCCTGCCGACGCGTACCGGTGTGGGTAGTGACGCAGCAGGTCCTCGACGGTGCGGATCTCGAATGCCTCGTCGAGCGCGTCCGCGGTCTTCTTTCCCAGCAGCCGATCGAGTGGGTCGGCGAGCGTCGCCATCAGTTCCTCCAGCACAGTGTCGCGGTAAGCACATGTGTTCGTATATCAGCAGTCACCGACAGACCCGGTTCGATCACTCCACACCCAACTGGAACAGGTCACCCGGCTGATCACCCTGATAGACGAGCACGTCGACGCCCGGGTGGTGCGCGACGACGTGCGCCTCGAGCTGCCCGGCCAGGTCGTCCGGCGCGTCGGCGCCCATGAGTAGGGTCACGAGTTCGCCGCCGGATCCGAGCGCGAGGTCGACCAGTCGCGCACTCGACTCCGCGACGTCGGGACCGATGAGCACCACCTCGTGCCCCATCAGACCGATCGCGTCACCCGGATCACATGTCCCGACGTAGGTCAGCGAACGCTCGACCGCGATCCGCAACGATCCCCAGCGCGTGGCGGCCGCCGCCTCGGACATCGTGAAGCCGTCGTCGGCGACGTTGCGCTGAGGGTCGTGAACGGCAAGTGCTGCCAGGCCCTGGACCATCGACGACGTCGACAGCAGCAGAACCTGGTGAAGCGGATCGCGTGCAGCGGCACTGACTGCGACGAGTTCCTGAGCGGTCAAAGCTCCGTTCGGAAGCACCAGAACTTCGCTGCGTTCCATCTGACGAATGCGGCCGAGCAGTTGTGCGCGTGTCACCGGCGCATCGTCGCACCGAAGAACCGTCGCACCCTCACTCTCGAACAACGCCGCCGCGCTGTCACCGGCAACGACGGCCAGTACGCCGCGCGCGCCGGCCCCGGGGAATCGCCTCTCCGCCCGTGCCACCAACTGGTCGCGTTCGTCGACGAGAAAACTGCTGATGCGAATACCGTGCACCTTCCCGGCCTCGAGGCCGGCTTCCACGGCTGCACCGGCATCGCAGCAATGCACGTGCACCGACCAGCCGCCGAAACCGTCGCTGACGATGACCGTCGAATCTCCGAGGACGGACAGCCGCGTGCGCAGCGCCGTCATGCGATCGTCGTCGGAGTCGTCGACGAGGTACATGACCTCGAAATCCTGTTCCGAGTGATCACCACATTCGATCGGGCTCTTGTGAGCCCAATCGTGATCGAATGCGCTGACGTCGACAACTGCGCTCGACCTCGGGTCCGGCGTCCCCAGATCTTCGCGAACCTGCGGCTTCCCGGTCAGCACCTCGACAAAGGCGTCGAGGATCAGAACCAGACCGAATCCCCCGGCATCGACCACCCCGGCGGACGCGAGAACGTCCAGTTGCTCCGGCGTCTTGTTCAGTGCGACCGCAGCGGCGTCGGCAGCGGCGGCAACCACGGATGCAAGATCCTCGCCGCTCGGTGTCCTGGTGTCGACGCACTCCTGCGCTGCTTCTCCCGATGCACGCAATACCGTGACGATGGTGCCTTCCACCAGATCGGAGACAGCCCGAGAGGCCAGCGTCGTCGCCGTGGTCAGCGAGTTCGCGAAGCTACGGCCGTCGATGTGCTCACCTTGAACGCTCTCGGCGATGCCCCGGATCACCTGGGAGAGGATCACTCCGGAATTACCGCGAGCACCGGACACGGCGCCTCGAGCCAGAGCGTTGGCGACGCGGCCCGCACTGCGGACGTCGTCCTCGATCGTCTCGGCGGAATCGAGTGCAGCCCGCATCGTGAACAGCAGATTGGTGCCGGTATCCGAATCAGGGATGGGAAAGACGTTGAGGTTGTTGATCTCACCGCGACGTTTCTGGAGGCTGTCGACCGCCCGGCGGGCCCAGCGCCGCAGCAGATGTCCGTCCGCGACGGATTCCGCTTCTTCGGCGACGCGTTGCACTTCCCCCACTGACGGTTCCCCTCGACGATGGAAAGACTGACGATGAAAAAGAGATCGGTGATCGGTGCAGTCGAGGGTAGTCCGACGCTTCTGCGCAACCGTCATTACCGGGCGGTTTGGCCATTCGGGCCGGAAGCGGTTACTCTTACACGGTTGCCTCGAACGGGCTACACGAAATAATGCTGCACTTTGTTTGTTGCTGATTGACTGTTTTCACGTTCGGCTGCACAGTGAGCGGTCAAGGATCAGTTCGAAGTCGAGTATATTCGGATTGTAATTCTGGCTGCCCTACCGTGTAGGGTAACCACTTCAATATTCATTTCTAACAAGGAGTTCGCGACTATGGCTGCCGTCTGCGACGTATGCGCCAAGGGGCCCGGCTTCGGTAAGTCGGTCTCGCACTCGCACCGGCGTACCAATCGTCGCTGGAACCCGAACATTCAGTCTGTTCGTACCGAGGTTGCCCCGGGTAACACCCGTAAGGTCAACGTGTGCACCTCCTGCCTGAAGGCAGGCAAGGTCGCTCGGGGCTGATTGCCCGAGCACAAACTATTGCAGGCTCTGCCCCCGTCACTTCGGTGACGGGGGCAGAGCTGTATCTATATCTATGTGGCTGTATCTATGTGTCCCCGTGTTTCGTATGGCTGTCGGACACCCGTAATGTGCGTTGAGTGACTTCCATCGATGACCTGAGCAAAGTGACCCTCGACGAGGGCGTACTCCGCATCACCATTTCCACCGCCGCCAACGGCACCTCCCTCGACGACGAAGGACTGGTTCAGGGCGCGCAGGCGCTCGAGACAGTCGGAAACGACATCGGGAGCATCCTTCTGGTCGGCGAAGGCGCAAACTTCTGTGCCGGCGGCAACGTCCGTGCGTTCGCCGCAGCCCCTGACCGCGGCGAGTACGTCGCCGAGGTTGCCCGCGTCTTCCACGTGTTCGTTCGCGCGCTCGACGCTGCGACCGCTCCAGTGGTGGCCGGGGTCCACGGATGGGCTGCCGGCGCCGGAATGAGCCTGGTCTGCCTCGCCGACGTCGCAATCGGCGGCACCGGCACCAAGCTTCGCCCCGCGTACCCCTCCATCGGTTTCACCCCGGACGGCGGAATGTCGTGGACGCTTCCACGCATCGTCGGCGTGGCACGCGCTCGCGAGATTCTTCTCAACGATTCGGTGATCGGTGGCGACGAAGCCGTCCGCCTGGGGATCCTCACCCGACTCGTCGGTGACGACGAGGTCCAAGAAGAGGCAGCTCGCCTCGCCCGCGCTCTGGCCAACGGACCGAGTACGTCGTACTCGGGAATCAAAGCACTGCTGCGTTCGTCGCGGACGAACTCGCTCGCCGAGCAACTCGACGCCGAAGCCGCGTCCATCGCCATCGCAGCGAACAGCCCGATCGGACGCGAGGGCGTCGACGCGTTCGTCGACAAGCGTCGGCCCGATTTCACTTCAGCAAAGCAGGCCTAGTCGAACTGCCGTGCCGAACGTCGCGACTCGACGTTCGGCAGGCCGGTTCGTGCAGACACCGTTCGATCAGCCCAGATTCCAGTCGACCGGATCGGCTCCGAGTCCGGTCAAGAGTTCGTTCGCACGACTGAAGGGGCGCGAACCGAAGAAGCCACGCGAGGCCGAAAGCGGTGACGGGTGCGCGGATTCGATGATCGGTGTGTCGCCGAGCATCGGCGCGAGAGTGGCCGCGTCACGACCCCACAAGATCGCCACCATCGGCGACGACCGCGCGACCAGAGCGCGGATAGCCTGCTCGGTCACCGGCTCCCAGCCCTTCTTACGATGAGAAGCGGCTTGACCCGGCTGCACGGTGAGAACGCGATTGAGAAGCAGCACACCTTGTTTCGACCACGGTGTCAGATCGCCGTTCGGCGGTATCGGCAACCCGAGATCCTGGTGATACTCCTTGTAGATGTTGCCGAGACTTCGCGGAACCGGCCGCACGTCCGGTGCAACCGAAAAGCTCAACCCGACAGCGTGACCGGGCGTCGGATAAGGGTCCTGACCGACGATGAGCACTCGAACGTCCTCGAAAGGGTTCGTGAACGCACGCAAGACGTTCTCCCCCGCCGGCAGGTACTCCCGTCCCGCAGCGATCTCTTCGCGCAAGAACTTACCCATCGCGGAGATCTGCTCCGAGACCGGTTCGAGTGCCCGCGCCCACCCTGGATCGACGATCTCTGCAAGCGGCGCCATCAGTCGAGCCTGCGCAACGCGTCGCGGTAGTACGCCGCATTGGCTGCGTACATCTTGACGTTTCCGTCGAGGTGGCCGAGCGGAACTTCGTATCCCGCACGGACCTTGGCGGGCACACCGAGTGCCATGCTGCGCGGGGGAACCTGCATCTTGTTGGCCACCACCGCACCCGCGGCGACGATCGACCCCGTCCCGATCACCGTTCCGTTGAGAACAACTGACCCCGACGCGATCAGGCAATGGTCCTCGATGGTCGATCCCTCGATGTGCGCGTTGTGGCCCACGACGCAACCGGAACCGATGACAGTCGCATCGATGGCGGTGCAATGGATGACGGTTCCGTCCTGGATGTTCGATCCGATTCCCACCGAAATGGTTCCGTAGTCACCACGCAATACCGCTTGCGGCCAGATCGAGGTACCCGCTGCGAGAGTCACGGCGCCGATCACCACCGCGTCCGGGTGGACGTATGCGTCCGGATGAATGTCCGGAACTCTGTCTCCAAGTGCGTATACAGCCATGAACGCAACCTATACCGCGGTGGTACCGGTGGTCGAAAAGCTGTGCCAGCCCCCGTCGCTCTCGCGAAGCGAACCGTCGACGCTCACGCCCGAACCGGCGGCAACCTCACCGATCACGATCCAACCCGACGGAATCTCGACCTCAGGCCCGAAAGTTGCTGCGAATCCGTGATCTTCACCACCGGAGAGGATCCAGTCCAGCGGATCGACGTCGAGCGCCTCGGCCGCCGATGCGACATCCGGTGAGGTCGGAACCGCAGCCGAGAAGATGTCGAACCGCACGTGCGAGGCCTCTGCGAGATGTCGGAGGTCCGCGATCAATCCGTCGGACACGTCCGTCATGGAATGTGCTGATTCTGCGGCGTCCCATGCCGATTGATACGGCGGATTCGGAACGCGATGGGAGGCAAGCAAATCTGGAAAGTTTGCGGGCTTGTCGAGCAGTACGGCTTCGTCGAGCAGTAGTGCCAACCCTGCTGCCGAGCAACCGAACAACCCGGCGACCGCGATCTTGTCACCGATCTTTGCTCCCGAACGCAGAACTGCCGCACGGCCACCGAGATCGCCGAGCACGGTCACCGACACCACGATCACCGGTGACTGGACCAGGTCACCGCCGACCACACCGGCACCCAGATCGGTTGCCGCGTCCCAGATTCCCGCGGAGATTGCGTCGACCACGTCGACGGGTGTCGAAGGCGGGCACCCCAGAGACACCGTGAAGGCCGTCGGCCGCGCTCCCATCGAGACCACATCAGCAGCGTTCTGTGCCACTGCCTTCCGGCCGATGTCGCGTGGTGAAGACCAATCCATTCGGAAATGTCGACCTTCGACCAACATGTCGGACGAGACAACCACACGGCCGTCTCCGGAAGTCACGATGGCGGCATCGTCACCCGGCCCCAATTCAGTGGTGACCGGTTGGATTCGGCCGAGAAGAGATCGCGCGATCACGTCGAACTCCCCCACCTGCTCGACAGTGGGCTCCGACCCGAACTCCGATGACGCAGTGAACTCTGATGATGCAGTGAACTCCGATGATGCGATGAGTCTCTCCAATGCCGACGCAATTCGCTCGTAAGCGGCCTGCGGTACCTTCTAGCTGTGGTCGTGAATGCTTCTGCAAGCTCACGCGTGTGTCGGCAATCCTACCGATTCACCGACATGCTCTCAGAAGTGACAAGACCGCTGATCGACTGGACCAGGACCCGAGCGAAGAACTGAGCATGGCAGAAAACACCTCCACCGCAGACAACGCCGACATCGACCCCGACGGCGACGACGATCCGTCAGAGCGCCGCAGTCCGGCGCTGATCGCCACCGCCATCGCACTCCCGGTAGCCCTGATCGTCGGAGTAGTGATCGCGGCCGTCGTCGCGGGAAACAACCCTGAACTCTCGCCGGTTGCATTGGGACCCGTACCGGCACCGGCAGCGGAGTCGCCGGCCTGCGTTTCCCTTCTCGGCGCGCTCCCCGACAAGATCGACGACTTCACGAAAGCCGAATTGGTGGAACCTGCTCCGGCCGGTGCGGCAGCGTGGCAGCGCAGCGAAGGAGAGCCGATCGTCTTGCGCTGCGGACTCGACCGTCCGTCCGAGTTCGACCAGGCTGCAGCACTACAGGTCGTGAACGGTGTCCAGTGGTTCCAGGTCTCGGGAACCGACATCGGTTTGGCGGCGAGCACTTGGTTTGCCGTAGACCGCGGTGAATACATCGGTATCACGATCCCCGACGGGACCGGTCCGACGCCGATTCAGGAAATCTCCGACACCATCACGGCGACCCTCGAACAGAAGCCTCTCGACCCGGCGCCGGTCGCGGTTCCCTGATCAGCGAAGGCCGGTGCCGCGAGCGACGGCGGTGTCGACCAGAGTCGAAATCAAAGTGCGGTAATCGATTCCGGTGGCGTTCCACATCTTCGGGTACATCGAGATGGAAGTGAACCCGGGCATCGTGTTGATCTCGTTGATCACCGGGCCGTCAGCCGTGACGAAGAAATCGACCCGCGAGAGTCCCTGGCAATCTAGTGCCTTGAACGCGCGGACAGCAAGCTCCCTGATCTGGTCGCTCACCGACTCGTCGAGTTTCGCGGGGATGTCGAATTCACAGACGTCGTCGAGGTACTTGGTGTCGAAGTCGTAGAACGCGTCCGAATCGGCGTCGGAATCCGGCATCCGGATCTCGGCGACCACACTCGCCTTGACGTCGCCGTTCGGGAATTCGAGGACGCCGCATTCCACCTCGCGGCCGATGATCGCGCCTTCGACGATCACCTTGGGGTCATGCAGGCGTGCATGAGCGATCGCCCCGTCCAGACCGTCCCAATTGCTCACCCGAGTGATGCCGATGGACGAGCCTCCACGAGCGGGCTTGACGAAAACCGGAAGGCCCAATTCCGCCTTCTGCTCTTCGGTCAGCGTTGCGGTTCCCGGCCGAAGCACGACCTGCACTCCAACGGGAAGTCCTTCAGCAGCAAGAAGCTTCTTCGTGAACTCTTTGTCCATGCCGGCGGCGCTGGCCAGAACTCCGGGTCCGACGTACGGAACCCCGGCAAGTTCGAGCAGACCCTGAATCGTGCCGTCTTCGCCGTAAGCCCCATGAAGAACGGGGAACACGACGTCGACCGACGCGAGCACAGCACCGGCGTCGGAGCCGTCGAAGGAGATGACCTCGCCCTCGCGGGTGGGGTCCGCGCTGAGGACCACCGACGTTCCGTCTTTGTCGACCGACGGCAGCGCGCGCCCGCTGATCGCGAGGGAACTGGGGTCGCTCGAACCGAGCACCCAGGAACCGTCGACGGTGATGCCGATCGGTACGACGTCGTACCGATCGGGGTCGAGGTTGCTCAGGACGCTTCCGGCGGAAACACAGGACACTGAATGCTCATTGCTCCGGCCACCGAAGATCACGGCCACGCGGGTACGACTGCTGTTCACGCGTCAAACCGTACCGCCGAATCGACTGCGGCACGCGATCGGGCCGGACCGATTTCGTCGACCCGGCCCGTTTACGCGTCGAGTGCGCGCTCGATGTCAGCCAGGAGATCGGCGGTGTCCTCGATGCCACAAGCGATTCGGACAAACCCCGCACTGACCGGATCGCCCCAGCGCGCACGGCGATCCGCCGTCGTGTGGATCCCGCCGAAGCTGGTAGCAGCCGTGACGAGAGCGCTCGCTTCGACGAACGAGTGGAATGCCTGAGCCGAATCCAACTCGACGCTCACCAATCCACCGAATCGATTCATCTGACCGGATGCCGTTGCATAGGACGGGTCACCGCGAAGGCCGGGGTAACGAACGGACCGGACTGCTTTGTGATCCACCAACATCTCGGCAAGCGCCAGCGCGTTGTCGCACTGACGCCCGAATCGCAGGCCTGCCGTGCCGAGACTCCGGTGCGCAAGCCACGTCTCGAAGGGGCCGAGCACCGTTCCCGAGAGAAGTCGCTCACGCTCGATTTGCCGACTCACCGCCGTATCGGAGGTGGCGACGTAACCCATCAGGAGGTCACTGTGCCCGCTGAGAGCCTTGGTACCGCTGGCCACCACGACGTCGGCACCCAATTCGAGCGGGCGCTGACCCAGCGGTGTCGCGGTCGTGTTGTCGACGATCAGCAGCGCACCCGAACGGTGGCACACGTCGGCGAGCACGCGAAGGTCGACCACGTCCAGCACCGGGTTGGACGGCGTCTCGGCGACGACGACCACGCGGCCCGGTGACGCGTCGAGCAGATCTACGAAGCTCGCGTCGCCCATCTGCAGAGTCGAAACCTCGCGAACGGTGATTCCCAACGGCGCGAGGCGCTCGTTCGCGTACAACCGCACTTGGTAATACCCGTCCGAGGGCACGACGACGGTATCCCCCGCGACGAGGACGCTGCGCAAGGTAGCGGTGATCGCGGACATCCCCGATCCCATGACGAGGGCGTGGTCCGCTCTCTCGAGCGCCGCGAGCGCGGATTCGAGTCCGCGCCAACCCGGGTTCGATGCACGTGCATAGGTATCGGACTCTGAACCTTCGTCCGCCGAAAGTTGGTACGGCGCAGCGAATATCGGGCCCAGTTGCATGGGCTGACCCGCGGCGTGTTCGCGCGCGACGGCGCTCACGCTGCGCGTCGAATCCCCGTAATCCTCGAAGCGACCCACACCGATTTCACTCATTCCGGCTTCGTCCGGCGTCCGAGCAACTGACCGATCGCATCGCTGACGGCCATGCCTTCGTGGCACACCCGGTGGACCGCGTCGGTCAACGGCATCTCCACGTCGTATCCGGCAGCGAGTGCGCGTACCGACGTGCACGACTTCACGCCCTCGGCGACCTGACCGTTGGTTGCCTTCTGTGCCGACTCCATCGACCCGCCTCGTCCGAGCCGCTCTCCGAACGTCCGGTTTCGCGACAACTCGGACGTGCAGGTCGCTACCAGGTCACCGACGCCCGCCAAGCCTGCAAGAGTCGACGCCTTGGCGCCGAGCGCAACGCCGAGACGAATCGTCTCGGCGAGCCCACGGGTGATGATGCTGGCAACCGTGTTGTCGCCGAATCCACTGCCGGCGGCCATGCCGCAGGCCAGCGCGATCACGTTCTTACACGCACCACCGATCTCGCATCCGATGACGTCGGAGTTGGTGTACGGCCTGAAATAGCCGGTAGCACAAGCATCCTGGAGAGCGAGGGCACGCGAGGAATCCGAACAGGCGATCACCGTCGCCGCGGGCTGCCCGCCGGCGATCTCGTGTGCAAGGTTCGGGCCCGAGAGCACCGCGACGCGCCCCGGTTCCACGCCGGTCACCGACACGATGACCTGGCTCATGCGCATGAGCGTCCCGGTCTCGATTCCCTTGGCCAGACTCAGCAGAGTCGCATCGGGTCCGATCGAGCCTTTCCACTGCTCCAGGTTTGCTCGTAGCGACTGCGAGGGAACCGCCAGCACGATGAAGTCAGCACCTGCCATCGCCTCCTCGTGGTGGTGGGTCGCGCGAATCGACGAAGGCAAAGCAATGCCTGGCAGATAGTCGCTGTTCTCGTGCGTGGTGTCGATGCGCTTCGCGACCTCTTCACGCCTGGCCCACATCGTCACGTCGGTTCCGGCCTCGGCCATCACCTTCGCCAACGCCGTTCCCCACGAACCTGCGCCCAATACAGCTGCCTTACTCACACGCTCACCCCGTCTACCCGGCGAAGCGGGTCGCCGCCAGAAAAATCGTCTGCACAGAGTATCGCCTGTGGTGCACTGCGGTGGGCAGCCGCGGACACCGAGCGTGATGACTGGCAAGATCGAGGGATGGACAGCGCGGAACCCCCGTACCCACACGCCGTGGAGACACCGCATGCGCGCACGGAGATCGAACGCCCCATGCATGCGATAGTGGCCGTCAAGTCCTTGAGATCGGCCAAGTCCCGCCTCGCGGGCGAACTCGACTCGGACGCGCGTGCAGACCTCGTGTTGGCCATGCTTCACGACACCCTCGCCACAGTTGCAGCCGTCTCGGCCATCGACAGCGTCACAGTGGTCACCCCAGACCCCACCGTTGCCGCCCTTGCATATTCCGTCGGCGTGACGGTCTACGCCGATCCAGCTCCCGACGGCGCCCGAACCAACGGCGCAACACCGCGCACGGAGGAAACCCTCAACGCGGCGTTGAGTGCAGCGGCCGCCGATATCCGAGCCAAGCGCGGAGTGGTCGACCTCGTTGTGCTGCAAGCCGACTTGCCCGCCATGCAACCGAGCGAACTGACGGAGGCCGTGGCCGCGGCCCGAAGCGGCGGACGTTCAGTCGTCGTCGATCACCACGGCACCGGCACTTCCGCATTGTTTGCGTGCGGCGAAAGCGCGCTCGACCCTCGGTTCGGGCCGGAATCCGCACTTGGACATGCCAATTCAGGTGCTCGTCCACTCAACGGCCAATGGCCGGGACTGCGCACCGACGTCGACACCCATGCCGATCTCGGCACTGTGCGAGCACTGGGAGTAGGCCCCGCGACATCGGCTTCGTTGACCAGACTCAAGGCCACGCCGTCGAACAGTCGATGAATTTTCTTTCATCGATTGTCGGACCGCGCGATTGTGGGGGATGATCGACGAGTGAGCAATGGCGAAGCACTCGAAAACCGTATTTCCGAAGACCAGTCGGACGGAGACCACAGCTCCGGCCGGCACGAGAACGGCGCGGCCACCTCGCCGCGATCTCAGGCCGTCGCGGTCGCCACCAACATCCCGGGCGCTCCCCCTGCAGCTACCAAGGCAGAGCTACCCGAATTGCTCGTCGGACTTCCCGAGGATCGTTACCTCAACCGCGAACTCAGCTGGCTCGATTTCAATGCCCGTGTTCTCGCATTGGCTGCCGACGAGTCACTGCCGTTGCTCGAACGCGCAAAGTTCCTCGCCATCTTCGCTTCCAATCTCGACGAATTTTTCATGGTCCGGGTCGCCGGACTCAAGCGCCGCGACGAGACGGGACTGTCGGTCAGGTCCGCCGACGGCCTCTCCCCACGCGAACAATTGGCGCTCATCGCGCGTCGCACCCAGGAACTCGCTGACAAGCACGCACACGTGTTTCTCGACTCGGTCCGCCCTGCCCTGGCGGCAGAAGGCATTTCAATTGTTCGATGGGCCGACCTCAGTGCCGACGATCACGGCCGGCTCTCGGCGCATTTCCACGAGCAGGTCTTCCCGGTACTGACGCCGTTGGCAGTCGATCACGCCCACCCGTTCCCCTACATCAGCGGACTGAGCCTCAACCTCGCCGTGACAGTGAAGGACTCCGTCACCCGCGGCGAACACTTCGCTCGCGTCAAGGTTCCCGACAACGTCGGCCGGTTCGTGCGAGTCAAGAGCACGACATCTTCGTCCACCATCGATTCTTTCCTCCCGATGGAAGAACTGATTTCGGCTCATCTGGACGTGCTGTTCCCCGGAATGGAAATCGTCGAACATCACGCTTTCCGAATCACACGCAACGCCGATTTCGAGGTCGAAGAAGATCGGGACGAGGATCTGCTGCAGGCACTCGAACGTGAATTGGCGCGTCGTCGTTTCGGTTCACCCGTTCGCCTCGAAGTTGCCGACGACATGACCGAGCACATGCTCGAACTGCTTCTGCGTGAACTCGACGTCGATCCGGCCGACGTGATCGAGGTTTCCGGTCTCCTCGACTTGTCCTGCCTCTGGCAGGTTTACGCCGTCGACCGCCCCGCTCTCAAAGACGCTCCGTTCGTCCCGGCGACGCATCCGGCGTTCGGTGAACGCGAGACTCCGAAGAGCGTGTTCTCGACCCTGCGCGAAGGCGACGTGCTCGTCCACCACCCATACGACTCGTTTTCCACAAGCGTTCAACGCTTCATCGAACAGGCCGCCGCCGACCCGCAGGTGCTCGCGATCAAGCAGACCCTGTACCGCACTTCCGGCGACTCCCCCATCGTCAATGCACTGATCGACGCCGCCGAAGCGGGCAAGCAGGTTGTCGCGCTGGTGGAGATCAAGGCCCGCTTCGACGAGCAGGCCAACATCAAGTGGGCACGCAAACTCGAGCAGGCCGGCGTTCACGTCGTCTACGGTCTCGTCGGTCTCAAGACTCACTGCAAGACGTGCCTCGTCGTCAGACGAGAGGGCTCGACCATTCGTCGTTACTGCCACATCGGCACGGGCAACTACAACCCGAAGACCGCGCGCATGTACGAGGACGTCGGATTGCTCACCGCAGCACCGGAGATCGGTGCAGACCTCACCGACCTCTTCAACTCGCTGACCGGATACTCCCGAAAGACGAGCTACCGCAACCTTCTCGTAGCGCCGTACGGGGTTCGCCGCGGGATCATCGAGCGGATCGACAACGAGATCGCTCACAAGCTCGCAGGCCGCGATGCCGGTATCCGCTTGAAGGCCAACGCATTGGTCGACGAGCAGGTCATCGACGCGTTGTACCGCGCGTCCAAGGCCGGTATCCCCGTCGAGATCGTGGTCCGCGGAATCTGCGCGCTCAAGCCGGGCGTTCCCGGCCTCAGCGAAAACATCGAAGTACGTTCCATTCTCGGACGCTTCCTCGAACACTCGCGAATGTTCCATTTCCGCTCGGCCGACGAATTCTGGATCGGCAGCGCAGACATGATGCACCGCAACCTCGATCGCCGCGTCGAGGTCATGGTGCAGGTCAAGGACCCGAAACTGTCGAAGCAACTCGGTGACATCTTCGACTCCGCGCTCGATCCCCGAACTCGCTGCTGGGTACTGCATCCGGACGGGAGTTGGGTCGCTGCCCCCGAACGCGGTGAGGACGTACGTGAGCATCAACAGTCGTTGATGCGCAGTCGCACCGCCAGCGGGTCTTGACGGGCTCGGATCACACAATGAGCGACAAGCCGGTCAAAGCCAACATCTTTGCCGCAGGCGCGGTTCTGTGGCGGAAGGCTCCTCAGGATCCTTCCGCCATCGAGATCGCCGTCGTACATCGACCGAAGTACGACGACTGGTCATTCCCCAAAGGAAAGCTCGATCCCGGCGAGACCTTCTTGACCGCAGCAGTTCGCGAGGTCCGCGAAGAGACCTCGATCACCGGACGTTTCGGAAGGCACCTCGGTGGCGTGACGTACCCGATCCCGGGACATCGCAAACTCAAACGGGTCGAATACTGGTCGGCCGAAGCAGTGGACGGAGATTTCGGGCCGAATAGCGAAGTGGATGTTCTCTATTGGCTTCCGGTCACCGAGGTAGCCGATCATCTTTCCTACCCGATGGATCGAATGATTCTTCGCCGCTTCGTTTCCCTTCGGCCTGACACGAAAACGGTATTACTCGTCCGCCACGCAAAAGCTGGAAGCCGTAAGCGATACAAGGGCGACGACAACGTGCGTCCACTCGACGCCAAGGGCAAAGAGCAATCCGCCGCCTTGGTCGAACAGCTGAAAATCTTCGGAGCCGATTCGGTTTTCGCGGCTGACCGTACGCGCTGCATCGACACTGTGATGCCATTGGCGGAGGCATTGGGTGTAGAGATTTCGACGGAACCTCTTCTGACCGAAGAAGGTTACGAGGCCGATCCCGACGCCGCCAGGGCGCGTGCGCTGCAGATCGCCGCACTGGAGGGCACTCCCGTAATCTGCAGCCAAGGAGGCGTCATCCCCGATTTGATGCGCTGGTGGGCTGATACGGCCGGTGTAACACTGCCCTCGGCGCGCAACCGTAAGGCGAGCACTTGGGTGCTCTCGTTCCTCGACGGCCGTCTGGTAGCCGCGGATCACCTCGACAGCCCGCTCCCCAAAGTCGCCAACTCCTGAGGGATTTGGACCAACCGACACCCAGCTCGATTCGGTAGTTTTGCAAAGCACTGAAACACAGGAGAATTCACACTTCTCCCAGACAGCAAAAAAGAGGTGCAGCCGCGGATCTGATCCGCGGCTGCACCGCGATGGATTTACGCCAAGGGGTTTTAACCCCCACGCCCCAACTTTGGGCGCGTGGCCGGAGACAAATTGGCCGCTGCCGGAATGGCGGGC
>NZ_JAQGFI010000020.1:0-74998 GCF_027854095.1 Rhodococcus sp. C-2
AAGGACAAGTGCGGGTCGTTGGCCATCCGCCTCGCTGCACTGTGACGTAAGTCGTGCAGAGTCCAATCCGAACCGAGAGTGGCGTTCGCACGCTCGAACATCCGATGCGCCGCATGGTAATTCAACGGGCGGCGAGGTTTCCGCAGTGTCCACCACAACGGTTGCGTCCGTCCGAGTGGCACCTCGCCCCACACCTGCTCCTGATACAACCGCAACCAGACGAACGCGTCCGCCGACGCGGGTACCTGCTCCACCGCACGTGTTCCCTTGCGCACCACAGTAATCAACTGCTGCCCCGGGTCGACATCGCACTCGCGGACTCCCAACAACTCCGACGCTCGCACCCCCGACGAAATCCAGAACGCCACCAACGCCCGGTCCCGATCCGACGACAATGCCGCGAACAACTTATCGAACAGATCCTCGGGAATCGCTCGGGGAATCCGCTGCGAGACCCGAGGCCGGTAGCGTCCCACACGCTCAGGTGCCCAATGATCCATCGGATTGTGGTGCGCATGAGCCCGTCTCGACCGGCGAGAGAGATCGAGAGGGAACGGATTCAGGAGCGGGCCAGTACCTGCGTCCCGATGAAAATCGTAGAAACTTCGCAGCACCGTCTCACTGTGCGCCACTGTCGCCGGCGAGTACCCGGCCCCCAGAGCCGGTTTGCCGGTGACAGGATTCGGCGATGCCGCAGCAGTAGCAGCCGCCTCGGCGCTGGCCGGCACCACTGATCCTTGTCGTGCCTTCGCCGTCAACTGGATCCAACAACTGAAATCGCGCGCATCGACCCGATCGGCACGATCCCACGCCACGTCCACAGCGTGAAGGAACCGCCACCATCTGAGCAGATCCATACCGTATGAACGCACCGTCGCCACCGACCTCCCGGAAGCGATCAGCTCCCGGAAGAACACCTCGACGGACTCCACTCGTTCATCGTCGCTGCCCTGCAAGACGTAAGGCTCCGCCGCCTGACCTGTCGCTATCAACCGACCCACTCGGGCCACCACAAGCCCCGACAGATCTCTCGAACTTTCCCCTTCGCTCATGTCCGCAAGCTACCGACCCACATCGACCCCACCCCTTCAGACCTGCACCATTCGGCATTTAGTTCAGTCAACGGGGCCTCGCCGTTACCGCAGCCGCGCTGGTATCCACCCGGATGTGGTCGGGTGTCGACAATCGCTGTCCGGGACAGCAACTCTTCCAGTTCCGATCGCGTGGGGCTGCCAGGGGCCGACTCGAGACGCTCGTCCCCGAACCATCCGCAGGACGCGACGAGACATACGAGCGCGAGCGTCGACAGGATCGCAAATAACCGTGCAACCACCTGTGCCCCCGTCCGTCGTAGACGGTGATTCAACGCCGTCCGTCGTAGACGGTGATTGAACCATCGGGGGCCGACAGGAATCAGCCAAACTCGATCACCACTTTGCCGGCGGCATGGCCGTCTTCGACTGCAGCGAGCGCTTCCCCAGCGCGGGAGAATGGGTACCGCCCGGACACGGACGGGTCGAGGATCCCGTCGGCCACGAGCGCCGCGATCTCCGTGAATACTGCTGTCGTTCTTCGGCGTTCGACACCACCGCCGCCGAGTCGGCTCGCCGCCAGAGGATCGGCGATGCTCAGGATCGGTGCGTCCGGTCGGGCGAGCTCAGCGCCGCGAGTGAGAGTGTCCCCGCCGACCAGGTCGAAAACCGCGTCCACTCCGACTGGGGACAACGCGGACACGTCGTCTGCGAAGCCGTCCCCCGACGCAACCCAACGTGCTCCCGCTTCCTCGATCGCGGTTCTCTTGGACTCGCTCGCGACACCGATCACGTTGATACTCCGCGCCAGAGCAAGCGCGATCGTGCTGCGACCAACGCCGCCGCCGGCGCCGAGCAGCAGGAGTGTCGCCCCGGGTTTCAGACCGAGATCGTGGAGTGCGTCGTAGGCCGTTCCTGCCGCAACCGTCAGCACTGCGGCATCGGCCCAGGACACGGTAGGCGGCTTGTGTGCTGTCGAGGAGACGTTGAGCAATGTCGACGCGGCGTAGCCGCCGAAGCCGGTCGCGGTAGCGCCGAACACTTCGTCGCCGACCTCGAACTCGGTGACCCGCGGACCTACTCCGATGACAACACCGGACACTTCGCGGCCCAGAACCGCAGGCAGCGTCACCGGGACAGTATCTTTTCGAGTACCCGCGCGAACTTTCCAGTCAGCGGGGTTGACGCCCGCCGCTCGGACCGACACCAGCAGTTGGCCGGCACCGGGCGGGGGCAAGGTGACGTCGAAGTAGGACTGTGTGTCGGGTCCGCCGTACTCGGTGAAGCCGTATGCCGTCGTCATGCCTGCCAGCCTATTGCCCGGTAGGCGGGAAGTGGTGTCGGTGGCACCTGATTGGATGGTCGGATGCTGCATGGACTCTGGTCACCGGGATCGGGGCTCAAACTGTGGGTCGACGGGCACGAGGGTGCCGGGACCGACGATCCCCGTGATCCGGTCAGTGCTGTCCTGCATCGCAAGTTCCGTCATCGTGTGAATGTCGCTATGCCGCCCGTACCTGGCGGGCCTTTGCAGAGTGAGTACGCAGCTGTTGCGTTGGCGCCGCCGGACGCAGTCGATCTCCTGCTGCGGTTCAAGGCCGACGATCAGCGAATTGCGGGAGACCTGCACTTTCTCGTACATGTGGCGCGAGGAATAGACCGGTGGGTGCGCGCCGGACGGGTGGTCCCCGCACTGACGCGGGCTGAAGGAAGTTGGTGGCCACGCTGGCAGTTGTCGGTGGGGGAACGCCAGCGCGCCTGGATCGGCGAACTGGTCGTGGCGATGCCGCCGGTGCAGCGGGCGGTCGGTTCGCCGAGGGCGACGATCGAAGACATCACGAACGAACTCACGGACCCGATCGTTCGTCGTGCTCTCGGGGACTCACATCCGGTGGTGCAGACCCCGCTGTGGCAGGCCGTGTTGTCCGGGGACGCTTTCGACGACGTGTCGGTACGAGCGGCCGAGGGACTCGCCGAATGGGGGTCGACGTTCACCGCCGGAGAGCCGGACTTGGTTCTGCGGCTGATCGAGCCTGAACTCGACGACAATTCCGATCCCGACGACGATGCGCTGTGGCGTCTGCAAGTGTGTTTGCGTCCTGAAGGTGAAGCGCCCGAACGTGTTCGACTGCACCGGGCAGATCCCAAACGTATCCAGCTCGGCAGCCGCAAGCTCGAAGACGCAATCAAGGCTTACCCACGTTTTCGCGACGTGCCGCGTGACGAGGACAGCCTCGACCTGTTGCTGCCCACACCTGTCGTGATGGACCTGGTCGGACACGGCGCGATTGTCCTGCGAGAGCGAGGGATCACGCTGCTGCTTCCTCGCGCATGGAACGTGGTGTCTCCATCCCTGCGTGTGCGCGTGACCTCGGCAGCATCTCCGATCGTTGCGGAGAATCGTACGGTCGGTATGGACCAATTGCTGGAATACGATTGGGAATTGGCGCTCGGAGACAAGGTACTCACCGCCGAGGAAATGACCCGACTCGTCGATGCGAAGTCCGATCTGGTCCAGTTGCGCGGCGAGTGGGTTCAGGCGGACAAAGACGTCCTGGCCCGCGCGGCTCGTTTTGTCAGTCAGCGGCACTCGAGCGGGGACCGAGCGATCGTCGATCTGATCAAGGACTTGATCGCCGACGACCTCAAAGACCTGCCGGTCGATGAAGTGAAAGCAACCGGATGGGCCTCGGCACTGCTCGACCAGTCGGTGGCTCCGCGGCAGGTCGCGGTACCGTCGACGGTCAACGCGACTTTGCGTCCGTATCAACGACGCGGTCTCGACTGGTTGGCGTACATGAGTGCCCTCGGGCTCGGCGCCGTTCTGGCCGACGACATGGGTCTGGGTAAGACGCTGCAACTGTTGGCGTTACTTGCGCACGAGAAGTCCAAGACAGCAACACTTTTGGTGTGCCCGATGTCGGTCGTGGGAAACTGGCAGCGTGAAGCGGCGCGATTTGTACCGAGCTTGCGCGTCTACGTTCATCACGGTTCGGATCGCGCTACCGGGGCGGAGTTGGAACAGGCAGTTCGTGAGAGCGATCTGGTGATCACCACCTACGCGCTCATGACCCGCGACGTCGCGGCGCTCAAGGATCTCGACTGGCGGCGCGTAGTGCTCGACGAAGCTCAACACATCAAGAACGCCAAGACATCTCAGGCCCGCGCTGCTCGCAGCATCCCCGCGGATCATCGCGTTGCTCTGACCGGAACGCCGGTGGAGAACCGACTGGACGAGCTGCGGTCAATCCTCGATTTTGCCAATCGCGGTGTACTCGGCTCGGAGCAGATGTTCCGCAAAAGGTTTGTCGTACCGATCGAGCGGGAAAAAGATCAGCTTGCCGTCTCGCGACTGCGAGCCGTCACGTCCCCCTTTGTGCTGCGGCGCGTGAAGACCGATCCCGCCGTGATCGCGGATCTCCCGGAGAAGTTGGAGATGACGGTTCGAGCGAATCTCAGCGAAGAGCAGGCCGCGTTGTACCGCGCCGTGGTGGACGAGATGATGGCGCAGATCAAGGGGACGGAAGGGATGAAGCGCAAGGGCGCCGTCCTGTCTGCGCTGACCAAACTCAAACAGGTGTGCAATCATCCCGCGCACTTCCTGCGCGACGGTTCGCCGGTGATGCGCCGCGGGCAACACCGTTCGGGAAAGCTCGGACTGGTCGAGGACATCGTCGAGTCGGTCATCGGCGACGACGAGAAGGTTCTGTTGTTCACACAGTTTCGTGAGTTCGGCGAATTGGTGGTGCCGTACCTGGCCGACCGGTTCACCACCGAAGTTCCGTTTCTCCACGGCGGAGTGTCGAAAGCCGGGCGCGACGCCATGGTCGAGGCATTCCAAGGTGAAGGCGGCCCGCCCATCATGGTGCTCTCGCTCAAGGCCGGCGGCACGGGTCTGAATCTCACGGCGGCCAACCATGTGGTTCACCTCGACAGATGGTGGAACCCGGCGGTAGAGAACCAGGCGACGGACCGTGTCTTCCGCATCGGTCAGAGAAAGAACGTTCAGGTACGCAAGATGGTGTGCGTCGGAACCTTGGAAGAGCGAATCGACACGATGATCGCGAGTAAAAGTGAACTCGCCGAACTTGCAGTCGGGACCGGTGAGAACTGGGTGACGGAGATGAGCGTCGAGCAATTGGACGAGTTGTTGCGACTCGGCGACGACGCGGTGGGCGAATGAGTCCGCGCGGCAAGGGCCCCGATTTCAGCGAGTACACCGGCTCCCGACGGCGAGCACCCGCGCCGGTCAAGCCTCGTCCAGCCTTCGGGAGAACGTTCTGGGGCAAGGCTTTTGTCCGCGTCGTCGAAGAGATCGGCGACAAACCTCGTGTCACGCGTGGGCGAACGTATGCGCGTTCGGGTCAGGTTTTGGCGCTCGACATCGAACCGGGAGTGGTGACGGCCGAGGTTCAGGGCAGCCAACTTCAACCTTTCGTTTCCACGCTGTCGATCGACACTCTTGATCAATCGGATATCGACGACATCATCACCAAGATCCGCCGAGTGCCGGGAAGCCTTGCCGCGCTGGTGTCCGGCACTGTCCCGGACATGCTTGCTGCCCAACTGATACCGGACGGCCCGTCGGCTTTCCGATTCGACTGCACCTGCCCCGATGTCGGCTGGCCGTGCAAACACGCTGCGGCCGTGGCGTTCTTGACCGCGGAGCGAATCGACACCGATCCGCTCAGGTTGCTGAGACTTCGCGGGGTCGACCTGGAGCAGTTGATCGGGGGAGTAGAAGACGAGTTGACTGTTTCGGTGGACGTCGAGAATTGGTTCGGAATCGCGGCTGCCCTCCCTGCGCTACCGAAGGTGCCTTTTCGCGCGGCGATCGACGATCTGGATATCAGGCGGTTGCGCGAGGCGGTTGCGGCATTGGGATTGGACATGGCTCAGCAGAACGTCGCCTTGGACGAAATACGGTCCATCTACCGACGGTTGGACGGTTGAAATCGGACAACTCCGGACTGGTGCTAGTTTCCTGTCGTAAATTCCAGTATCGTTAATTGGACCGGTCCGGTCGGGACCTGCCTGCGATTTCAGGTCGTTGTCGTCGGCGAATAGACGACTATTCATTTCTCGGAGGGACAGTCGCTGTGATGCCCGTTCATTTGCGCGACAGCGCAATACCCAAACACGAGCAGTTGCGCACCATTCTCCTGCGCAAGTGCACCCAAGAGCTCCAGCCTGGCGACTTGATGACCAGCGAGCGAAACCTGATGCAGGACTACGGCGTCAGTCGGATCACGGTTCGCGAGGCAATCGGGCAACTGGTCAATGACGGACACCTCGTTCGCGTGCGTGGCAAGGGAACCTTCGTTGCGCACCGTGCTGTCCAATCCAAGCTGCACCTTGCATCCTTCACCGAGGAAATGCGCGCCCAGGGGCATCACCCCACGACGGTGGTCCTGGTCAGCGAACAGGGGCCGGTCCCCGAAAACACTGCTGCCGCACTGAATATGCGACCGGGTTCCGACGGTTACCACGTCAAGCGCTTGCGCCTTGCCGACGGCGAGCCGGTGAGCGTGGACGACGGCTGGTTCAATCCCGAACTGTTGCCGGGTTTACTCGACATGGACTTGACGGGTTCGATCTATCGGGCAACCGCCGACAAGTACGACAAGCCGATCGATCGGGCAGAGCAGACAGTCAGTGCAGATGGTGCCAGTACGGAGATCGCGACTCTCCTGGGCACTCGTAAAGGCGCTCCGGTTCTGTACTTCGATCGAGTGTCGTTCAGCGAGATCGCACCGGTCGAGCACACTCGCAGTTGGTACCGATCCGACCGCTACCAGTTGCAGATGGAAGTCCAGGGCCAAGCGCGGCCCAAAACGCGCGGCGACCAATAGTCATCGTTCGAAGCGAAAGGGCGAGCACACCTTCCGGTGTGCTCGCCCTTTGCGCTACGCCGACCAGTCGAACAGAGTGTCGCCAGTGGTGACGTCCCTACCGACGGAAGGGGATTCGACGGTGTCCGGTTTGGAATCCATTACGACAACCGGGCAGATCGCCGAGTAGCCGGTCGTGTCGATGTGCGCTGGATCGAAGCTGACAACGGGATCACCCGCATCGACGGTGTCACCCTCGGCGGCGATGAGCGTGAATCCGTCGCCTTCCAGCTTGACCGTGTCGATGCCGATATGGACCAGCACGCCGGTGGCCTTCTCGCCGAAGATCACAAACGCGTGGGGGTGCAGTTTCAGGATCTTTCCGCTGATCGGCGCCACGACCGTGAGCGGGCCTTGACCGCGGGCGGGTTCGATCGCGACGCCCGAGCCGACCATCTGCTGAGCGAACACCGGGTCCGGGACGTCCGCGAGTGCGACGACCCGGCCGGGCAGCGGGGCGAGGACGACCGTCACAGGATGTCCTCGATGTCCTCGGCAAGGGTGTCGGCCTCGGGCCCGACGATGACCTGGACAACCGTTCCGGCTTTGAGCACGCCGTGTGCGCCGGCAGCCTTGAGAGCGGACTCGTTCACCTTCGCTCCGTCCTTGACCTCGGTACGCAGGCGGGTGATGCAAGCCTCGATCTCGACGATGTTCTCTGCGCCGCCGAGGCCCTTGATGATTGCTTCCGCTTTCGACATTTGCTGCTCCTGATTGTCGGGTTGGTCGTGATCGTTGAACGGTCGTACAGGTGGGCTGACTAGTTGCTGGTCAAGGCTATCCCGGTTACGTATGTCACATTTGGGTGTTGACAACTCGCCTCCACCAGGTAAAACTACAACTGGTTATGACCGGACAGTACCCGTTGGAAGTCCGGCTCCACAACAGTTTCGACAAAACGGTTTCGGCCTCACTTCCGAGCAAGAACCGTGACCTGCATTTTCACGAAACCTGCACGTGTACGACACCCGAATTTCCAGAACCAGCGGCCGATCGCGACGCGGCCCGGCGAACGAAGAAGGTCCTTGATGACTCTCGAAGACACCCCGAAGAAGGAATCGAAAGTGTTCGCCGGGGTTCAACGCCTCGGCCGAAGCTTGATGCTTCCGATCGCCGTTCTGCCGGCTGCGGGAATCTTGCTCCGCCTCGGCCAGGACGACCTGCTTGGGCGATTCAGTTCGATGCACAGTGCTGCTGCAGTGATCTCTGCGGCAGGACAAGCAGTCTTCACGTGGCTGCCGCTGATCTTCGCCGTCGGTATCGCGATCGGCTGGGCCAAGAAGGCCGACGGATCGACTGCCTTGGCAGCCGTCGTCGGCTACATGGTGATCGACGGCGTGTTCAAGGCGATGTCGCCGATCGTCCTCGAAGGGAAGACCGACCCGAACGGGGATCAATCCCTGATCAACTACGGTGTGCTCGCCGGTATCGTGATGGGCTTGCTGTCGGCGATCTTGTGGCAGCGGTTCTATCGAACGAAGCTTCCCGATTATCTCGGGTTCTTCAACGGGCGCAGGCTCGTTCCCATCCTGACAGCGATCACCGGTCTTGTGGTCGGTGTCCTGATGGCATTCGTGTACCCCTTGTTCAACTCCGGCCTCAACTGGGTCGGTGAAGCAGTTGCTTCCAATACCGTTGTGGGCGGCGGCATTTACGGCGCAGCGAACCGCCTCCTGATCCCCACGGGCCTGCACCACATCTTGAACTCCGCCGTGTGGTTTCTGATCGGCGACTACCAGGACGCGAGCGGTCAGATCGTTCGCGGTGACCTCAACCGGTTCTTCGCCGGCGACCCCTCCGCCGGTACGTTCATGACCGGCTTCTTCCCGATCATGATGTTCGCCCTCCCCGCTGCAGCCTTCGCAATCTGGCGCAACGCCAAGCCTTCTCAGAAGAAGCTCGTCGGCGGCATCATGCTCTCCACCGGCCTGACCGCATTCCTCACCGGTATCACCGAGCCGCTCGAATTCTCCTTCATGTTCGTCGCGTGGCCCCTGTACGTCATCCACTCGCTCCTGACCGGAACGTCGATGGCCTTGGTCAATGCGCTCGGGATTCACGACGGATTCACGTTCTCCGCAGGCTTCTTCGACTACGTGTTGAACTTCGGCAAGGCAACCAACGCATGGATGTTGATCCCGATCGGACTCGGCTACGCCGTGATCTACTACTTCCTTTTCAGCTTCGTCATCAAGAAGTGGAATCTGCGCACGCCAGGACGAGAAGAAGAGGTCGAGGTGGCCGCAGGTGAGCCCGACCCAGCGCTGCTCGAGGCCGAACTGGCACTGGCTGCCGAAGGTGACAGCCGCACCGACGCCCCGCTCGTCGCCGAACTGGAAAACAAGCTCGACAAGGAACTGGAAGGACGCTGAACATGGCGATCGCAACCACGACAATCGGATCCCGCGTCGGACTCCACGCACGACCCGCAGCGCTCTTCGCGCGCGCCGCAGCCGATCTACCGGTAGACGTCACCATCGCGCTCGGCGACGGCGAACCCGTCGATGCCTCCAGCATGTTGTCTGTCATGACTCTCGGTGCAGCATTCGGGGATTCGGTGACCTTGCGTGCTGACGGTGACGGCGCCGACGCTGCGGTCGGTTCGCTCGCAGAGCTTCTCGCATCCGAACTGGACGAAGCCTGATGACGGCGAGTGTGGACAACCGCATCGCGGGTATCGGAGTGAGCGCGGGTTCGGTCTGCGCGCCGTGGTTGCGATTCTCCACGCCTGAGCCAACCTCGGCGGCGGACCCGATCACGGGCAGTCCCGAGGCGGAGCTGATCAGGATCCGTGAGGCACTGGACGCCGTCGCGGAGGAACTGCTCTCGCGTGCAAAGACAGTCGAGGGCGTCTCCGCGGAGATCCTGACGACGTCGGCTGCGATGGCGCGCGACGCGGGCATCGTGAAGGCGGCCAAGGCGAACCTGGAATCGGGGCTGCCGACCGCACACGCCGTCGCAGTTGCCTTCGACGCATTCTGTGAAAAGCTCACGGCGCTCGGTGGGTACATGGCCGAGCGGGCAACGGATTTGCGCGATCTCGGGCAGCGAGCCGTGGCCGTTCTTCGCGGGGAACCGATGCCCGGAATCCCCGCTCCCGGTCATCCGTACATCCTGGTGGCGCGCGACCTCGCTCCGGCGGATACAGCGACGTTGGGCACCAGTGACGTGGTCGGATTGTTGACTGCCGAAGGAGGTCCGACCAGCCACACCGCAATCTTGGCGAAGTCGCTCGGAATCCCGGCCGTGGTCAACTGCTCGGGAACCGATCTGCTGGCGGAGGGAAAACTTCTCATCCTCGACGGCACCACCGGGACGGTCACCATCGATCCCCCGGCAGAAATGCGCGAGCGCGCTGTCCTCGAAGCATCGTTCGTGGCAGAGCAGTCGGCTTCGGCACAGGGTCCAGGACGCACGCGTGACGGGTTCGCGGTGAGGTTGTCGGCCAACATCGGAACCCTCGAGGACGCCGCGCGGGCCGGAGCGGCGGATTGCGAGGGCGTCGGACTGTTCCGTACCGAATTCTCGTATCTCGGGCGTCACGACGCGCCGTCGGTGGAGGAGCAAGCACAGACGTACGCGTCGGTGCTCGGGCACTTCGCCGGACAGAAGGTGGTGGTCCGCACTCTCGATTCGGGTTCGGACAAGCCGTTGCCGTTTCTCGATCTCGGGGTCGAGGAGAATCCGGCCCTTGGTATCCGCGGGCTCCGTGTCGGCACGGTTTATCCCGACACGCTCATCAGCCAGCTCGACGCCCTCGCGGCGGCAGGCAATGCGACGGGTGCCGATCTGTGGGTCATGGCGCCGATGGTAGCTACGGCCGACGAGGCGAAAGACTTTGCAGAACTTGCGCGTTCGCGGGGGATCGGCAAGGTCGGAGCGATGATCGAGGTTCCAGCTGCAGCGTTGCGGGCGAAGGATATCCTCGAGCACCTCGATTTTGTCAGTATCGGTACCAATGATCTGAGCCAGTACACCTGCGCCGTGGATCGTATGGCCGGAGGCCTGGCGCAACTGCTCGATCCGTGGCAGCCGGCGGTCCTCGATCTGATCGCGATGGTCGGTCAGGCGGGCGCCGATGCCGGAAAACCTGTTGGTGTGTGCGGAGAATCCGCGTCTGACCCGCTGTTGGCTCCGGTTCTGGTCGGTTTGGGCGTGACGAGTCTGTCGATGTCGGTCCCGGCATTGGGCGCAGTTCGCGCGCAACTGGCCTCTCTCGATCTGGCGGTGTGCAAGGACATGGCCGCGGCGGCGCGGGGCGCGCGAAACCCGATCGAGGGTAGAGCGGCCGTCGCGCGGATTCGCGAGTCGGCATGAGTACATCAGGCTCGGCTGCTGCTGTCGGCGATCCGATCGTATTGCGGGGAACGGTGATCGGATCTCCGGCCGGGAAGATTCACGACGGAGTCGTCGTCGTGGACGGCGAAAAGATCAGTTGGGTCGGCTCGGCTGCGGACTACGTGGCTTCCGCACCCGTCGTCGTCATTCCGGAACGCACCGACACGGTGATCATGCCCGGCTTGATCGATGTCCACAGCCACGGCGCCGCGGGTGCTGGTTTCCCGAACACCGACGCCGATGGAGCGAGCCGCGCGGCGGCGCACCATTGTGAGCACGGCACGACCGGAATGCTGGCCAGCCTGGTCTCCGCACCGCGCGCAGATCTGGTGCGACAAGCAACGATGCTCGCCGATCTGGTCGAACGCGGAGAACTTCTGGGTATCCACCTCGAGGGGCCGTTCATCAACGGCGTCCGCTGCGGTGCCCAGGATCCGGCAGCGATCATTCCCGGTGATCCGGATCTGCTCGAAGCCGTGTGTGACGCTGCGCGGGGGACCGTGCGGTCCATGACCTTGGCGCCCGAGACCGAGAATTTCGAAGAGTTGCTCGCGATCATGCGTCATCGCAACATCGTGCCGAGTTTCGGTCACACCGATGCCGACGCGGCAACGACGTCGGCGCGCATCGATGCTGCGGTGCACGGGGATTGGGCCGGACAGATCAGCGCGACCCACCTCTTCAACGGGATGCCGCCCCTGCACCATCGATCTCCGGGTCCCGTCGCGGCGTGCCTGGCGGCTGCCGCGAGAGGCGAGATGGTGGTGGAACTGATCGCAGACGGTGTGCATCTTGCGCCCGAGACCGTGTCGATGGTCTTCGACGCTGTCGGACCGGACCAGATCGCCTTGGTCAGTGATTCGATGGCCGCGGCGGGAATGGACGACGGCGACTACCAACTCGGTGCGCTCGACGTCACCGTACAGGCGGGCGTCGCACGGCTCGCGACGACCGACGGCTCGGTCGGCGCGATCGCCGGAGGGACCGCGAGGTTGCTCGACGTCCTGCGCAGCACCGTCTTCGGCGGCGGCGTCGCGCTGGAAGATGCTGTCGCAGCGGCAACTCGGAGCCCAGCGCGTCTGCTGGGACTTGGCGACCTGATCGGATCGCTGGCCGTGGGCTGCCGAGCCGACATCGTGGTCACCGATCGTCAATTGCGCCTGGGGCGTGTACTACTCGGCGGAAAAGCCGCCGGAAAGGAAAAATCATGGAAATCGTAATTCAGCCGACACCCGCGGAGGTCGACTCGACCGTCGCGGACATCGTCGAAGGCTACGTCAGAGCCGGGGCGACGACGCTCGGTCTCGCAACGGGGTCGTCGCCGATCGGAACCTATCGTGAACTGGCAGCGAGGCATCGCGACGCCGAACTCGACTTCTCGCTGGCTCGGGCATTCCTGCTCGACGAGTACCTGGGATTGCCGAAACGCCATCCGCAGTCGTACTACTCGGTGATTCGGTCGGAGTTCGTCGATCACGTCAACCTGGATCCCGCGATGGTGTCCAGTCCCAACGGTGAAGCGCCGTGCCCGGAGCAGGAGATCGCCCGGTACGACCAGAGCATCGCGGCGGCCGGGGGAGTGGACGTGCAGTTGCTCGGCATCGGTACCGACGGCCACATCGGCTTCAACGAGCCCGGATCGTCGTTGACCTCGAGAACTCGCGTGAAGACGCTGACCGAGCAGACCCGGATCGACAACGCACGCTTCTTCGACGGTGTGGACGACGTCCCACATCACGTGCTCACCCAGGGCCTCGGAACCATCAGCGATGCAAGGCATCTGGTGATGATCGCGACCGGAGAAGGCAAGGCTGATGCGATCGCCGCTGCCGTCGAAGGTCCGTTGTCTGCTTTCTGCCCGGCTTCGGTGATGCAATTGCATCGCCATGTCACCGTCGTCATCGACGAAGCTGCGGCCAGTTCACTCAAACTTGCCGACTACTACCGGTATGCGCTCGAACACAAGCCGTCGTGGCAGCCCTTCTGACATGACGGTTCTGGAGCTGGCAGTGCAGGACGTGCGGGGGGCGAGGATCGCGCGTTCGGTGGGAGCGACTCGAGTCGAGTTGTGTGCGGCACTCGGCCCGACGGGGGGATTGACGCCCAGCATCGGAGTGATCGAGGCTGCGTCGGAAGTGGGGATCGCGGTTCACCCGCTGATCCGTCCGCGCGCCGGAGGTTTTGTGTTCTCACCCGACGAAGTGTGGGTGATGGAGCACGACGTACATGCTGCTGTGGCCGGTGGAGCTTCCGGCATCGTGATCGGCGCGCTGACAGAAGATTATTCGATCGACACCGTCGTGCTGCGCCGCATCATCGGATGCGTGGACCGTGCGCGGGTCGAGGTGACAGTACATCGTGCGATGGACGTGGTGACCGACCGTCTGACCGCGCTGGACGAACTGATCGACCTGGGCGTGACCCGCGTGCTGACGTCCGGGGGTGCGGACACTTGCAATGAGGGACTCGACGAGATCGGTCGAATGGTCGAACATGCCGCGGGCCGGATCCAGATCATGGCCGGTGGCGGAATAACCGTCGACGACATCCCGGCAATCGCTGCCGTCGGCGTCGATGCGGTGCATCTCTCGGCACGCAAGGTTGTCGCAGTTTCCGGCGGACCTGGTGGGGGATCGGACGGATACGACGTCACCGATGCAGTAGTCGCGCAGGAAGCGGCAGCCGCGCTCCGCGCTGTGCGCCTTTATTAACCCCCCGCGGTTAATAAAGGCGCACAGCCCTTGGGCTCTAGACATACATGGACATCCAACTATAGGATGGTAGACATATTCACTGCTGCCTCCTGGGCGGTCCATACGAGCAAGGAACGGGTTAGCACAATGGTTGAAAATGCGACGGTTCACGAGTTGACGCACTTCGTCGGTGGCAAGCGTGTTCCCGGGACATCTGATCGATTTGCGGACGTGTTCGATCCCAACACCGGCAAGGTGCAGGCCCGCGTTCCCCTCGCGAGCAAGGCCGAGACCGAAGCCATCATCGCCAATGCCGAAGAGGCGCAGCAGGTGTGGGCAGCGTTCAACCCGCAGAAGCGTGCCCGCGTGCTGATGAAGTTCCTGCAGCTCGCCCAGGCCGAGATGGATTCTCTGGCCCGCCTCCTCTCGTCCGAGCACGGCAAGACCGTCGCCGACGCCAAGGGTGACATCCAGCGTGGCCTCGAGGTCATCGAGTTCGCCGTCGGCGCTCCGCACCTGCTCAAGGGCGAATTCACCGAGAGTGCCGGCACCGGCATCGACGTGTACTCCATGCGCCAGCCGCTCGGCGTCGTTGCAGGCATCACGCCCTTCAACTTCCCCGCGATGATCCCGCTGTGGAAGGCCGGCCCCGCCCTCGCCGCCGGTAACGCCTTCATTCTCAAGCCCTCCGAGCGTGACCCCTCCGTCCCGCTGCGCCTGGCTGAACTGTTCCTCGAGGCCGGACTGCCCGCAGGTGTGTTCAACGTGGTCAACGGTGACAAGGAAGTTGTCGACGTCCTGCTCACCGACGATCGCATCAAGGCTGTCGGCTTCGTCGGCTCCACGCCGATCGCCCAGTACATCTACGAGACGGCCGCAGCTCACGGCAAGCGCGCACAGTGCTTCGGTGGCGCCAAGAACCACGCGATCGTCATGCCGGACGCCGACCTCGACGAGGTTGCCGACGCCCTGATCGGTGCGGGCTACGGCAGCGCCGGCGAGCGTTGCATGGCCATCTCGGTTGCCGTTCCCGTCGGCGAGGAGACCGCGGACGCTCTTGTCGCGAAGCTGAAGGAGCGCGTCGCGAAGCTCAAGATCGGTCGCAGTGACGACGAAGGCGTCGATTTCGGACCGCTCGTTTGCCAGGATGCCCTCGACCGCGTCAACAACTACGTGCAGATCGGCATCGACGAGGGCGCAACGGCAGTCGTCGACGGCCGCGGCTTCACCCTCGAAGGCCACGAAGGTGGGTTCTTCGCCGGCGCAACCCTGTTCGACAACGTCACCTCGGACATGCGCATCTACAAGGAAGAGATCTTCGGACCCGTCCTTCAGGTGGTCCGCGCTGCCGATTACGAAGAGGCACTGCGTCTTCCGACCGAACACGAGTACGGCAACGGCGTCTCCATCTTCACCCGCGACGGCGACACCGCGCGTGACTTCACCGCTCGCGTCAACGTCGGCATGGTCGGCGTGAACGTGCCGATCCCGGTCCCGATCGCGTACCACACCTTCGGTGGCTGGAAGCGCTCCGGATTCGGTGACCTGAACCAGCACGGTCCCGACTCCTTCCGCTTCTACACCAAGACCAAGACCGTGACGCAGCGCTGGCCTTCCGGCAAGAAGGAAGAGACCAACCACTTCGTCATCCCCACGATGAACTGATCGGAACACTTTCCATGTTTACTCTGACCGATGACGAGCGGGCGATTCGTGACACTGCCCGCGACTTCGCGGCCGAGCATCTGGCGCCCAACGCAGTGGAGTGGGATCAGACCAAGCATTTCCCGGTGGACGTCCTCCGTAAGGCGGCGTCCCTGGGAATGGGCGGTATCTACATTCGTGAAGACGTGGGTGGCAGTGAGCTGAGTCGCGTCGACGCTGCCCGGATCTTCGAAGAGCTGGCCAAGGGCGATCCGTCGATCGCCGCGTACATCTCCATCCACAACATGGTCACGTGGATGATCGACCAGTTCGGCAACGACGAACAGCGCCACAAGTGGGTTCCCGGACTCTGCTCGATGGATCAACTGGGCAGCTACTGCCTCACCGAACCCGGCGCTGGCTCCGATGCTGCGGGCCTGAGCACCAAGGCCGTTCGTGACGGCGACGACTACATCCTCAATGGCGTCAAGCAGTTCATTTCCGGCGCAGGCACTTCCGACGTGTACGTCGTGATGGCACGCACCGGATCTGCCGGTGCCAAGGGGATCTCGGCGTTCATCGTGCCCAAGGATTCGCCCGGACTGTCGTTCGGTGCCAACGAGATCAAGATGGGCTGGAACGCGCAGCCCACCCGTCAGGTGATCTTCGAAGACGTGCGAGTTCCTGCCGCCAATATGCTCGGTGAAGAGGGCAGCGGATTCCGCATCGCCATGAAAGGTCTCAACGGCGGCCGGCTGAACATCGCCGCCTGTTCGGTCGGTGGGGCCCAGGCAGCGCTGGAGAAGGCAGTCGCATATCTGGTGGACCGCAAAGCTTTCGGTTCGGCACTGATCGAGTCGCAGGCCCTGCAGTTCCAGCTCGCCGACATGCGTACCGAACTCGAAGCGGCCAGGACGTTGCTGTGGCGCGCCGCTGCCGCACTCGAAGACGGTGCGTCCGACGTCGTGGAGTTGTGTGCGATGGCCAAGCGCTTTGCCACCGACACCGGATTCGACGTAGCCAACAAGGCCCTCCAGCTTCACGGCGGGTACGGCTATCTTGCTGAGTACGGGATCGAGAAGATCGTCCGCGATCTTCGGGTTCATCAGATCCTCGAAGGCAGCAACGAGATCATGAGGGTGGTCATCGCCCGCAGCGTGGTCGCATCAGGTCAGGGAAAGCAGGGAGCAGCATGAGCGACGAGCTCGAGGTATTGATCGAAAAGCGTGACGGGCTGGGGCTCATCACTCTCAACCGTCCCAAGGCGATCAATGCCCTCAACCACTCGATGGTCAAGGCGATGGCCAAGGCCCTCGAGGAATGGAAGTCCGACGACGACGTCAAGGCAGTCGTACTCACGGGCGCCGGCGAGCGTGGTCTGTGCGCCGGCGGCGACATCGTCTCGATCTACCATGACGCCAAGGACGGCAAGACCGGTTCGCTCGACTTCTGGCGTGAGGAGTACATCCTCAACTCCGAGATCGCGAACTACCCGAAGCCGTACGTCGCGATCATGGACGGGATCGTCATGGGCGGTGGCGTCGGAGTGTCCGCACACGGCGACATTCGCATCGTGACCGAGCGCTCGATGATCGGAATGCCCGAGACCGGAATCGGTTTCATTCCAGACGTGGGCGGAACTTACCTGCTCTCGCGTGCTCCCGGTGAACTCGGGACGCACATCGCGCTCACCACGGCGCGACTGAGCGCCGGCGATGCCATCGCAGCAGGTTTCGCTGACCACTTCATCCCGTCGGAGAACATCGAGACGTTCATCGCCGCACTCGCGTCGTCTTCGGTTGCCGACGCCGTGGCGCAGTACGCGGAGCCGGCTCCGGTGTCGGAACTGTTGGCCCAGCAGAGCTGGATCGACGCCGCGTACTCCGCCGACGACGTATCCACCATCGTCGAGCGTCTTCGCGCAAGTGGAATCCCCGAAGCGGAGAAGGCAGCGGAGCAGATTCTCGGCAAGTCCCCGATTGCACTGTCGGTGACCCTGCGATCTCTGCGGCATGCCAAGGAAGCAGCAAGCTTGGAAGAAGTCCTCAACGAGGAGTTCCGGGTCTCGACCGCTGCGCTCGCCTCACACGATCTGGTCGAGGGCATTCGCGCCCAGGTCGTGGAGAAGGACCGAAACCCGAAGTGGTTGCCGGCAACTCTCGACGACGTCACGGCAGAATCCGTCGACGCCTACTTCGCCCCGCTGGGCGACAACGAGCTCGGACTCGCCCCTCAACCGCAAGGCAACTGATCACCGCCGAAGGAGCATCACTAATGAGCACCATTGGATTTATCGGACTCGGTCACATGGGTGGCCCGATGGCGGCCAATCTCGTCAAGGCCGGACACAAGGTCGTCGGTTTCGACCTGGCACCTGCGGCGCTGGAGCAGGCAGTCAAAGACGGTGCATCGGTGGCGGATTCGGCGGTCGACGCCGTTCGCGGTGCCGACGTCGTGATCACGATGCTGCCGAGCGGTAAGCACGTTCTGGGTCTGTACGAAGAGCTGCTGCCGGTGGCAACACCGGGCACGCTGTTCATCGACTGTTCCACCATCGACGTTGCCGACGCCCGCGAGGCGCACGACAAGGCCGAAGCAGCCGGTCACCGCAGCGTCGACGCACCGGTCTCCGGTGGAGTCGTCGGAGCTACCGCAGGCACGCTGGCATTCATGGTCGGCGGTTCCGAGGCTGACTTCCAAGCCGCGTCACCGTTGCTGGACGTGATGGGCCGCAAGGTCGTTCACTGCGGCGACGCCGGTGTCGGCCAGGCAGCCAAGATCTGCAACAACATGATCCTCGGCATTTCGATGATCGCGATCAGCGAGGCGTTCGTGTTGGGCGAAAAGCTCGGCCTGAGCAACCAGGCGCTATTCGACGTGGCGTCCAACGCCTCGGGACAGTGCTGGGCACTGACCACCAACTGCCCGGTTCCGGGACCTGTGCCCACCAGCCCGGCCAACAACGACTACCAGCCCGGCTTTGCTGTTGCACTGATGGACAAGGACCTGGGTCTGGCAGCAAATGCGTTGCGCAACAACGGCGTCGATGCAGAGATCGGACTCAAGGCCGCCGAACTCTACAGTCGCTTCCATGCCGCGGGCGGTGGCGGTCAGGACTTCTCTGCCATCATCAACGACATCCGTGACCGTTCGACCGAAGGACAGTAGTGACCGACTTCAACACCATCATCCTCGAGCGTAAGGGTCGCGTCGGCGTCATCACGCTCAACCGCCCGAAGGCTCTCAACGCGCTGAACTCCGAGCTGATGAACGAGGTCGTCGCCGCGGTTGCCGACCTCGAAGCGGACAACGGCATCGGAGCCATCCTGATCACCGGTTCCGAGCGCGCCTTCGCCGCCGGTGCCGACATCAAGGAAATGCAGTCCAAGACGTACATGGACGCATACGTCGAGGATTTCTTCACCCCGTGGGATCGCGTCGCAGCAGCTCGTAAGCCGCTGATCGCCGCCGTCTCCGGATACGCGCTCGGTGGTGGCTGCGAGCTTGCGATGCTCTGCGATTTCATCATCGCTTCGGATACCGCGAAGTTCGGCCAGCCCGAGATCAAGCTCGGTGTCATTCCGGGTATCGGTGGCTCGCAGCGCCTTACGCGCGCCGTGGGCAAGGCCAAGGCCATGGAGCTGTGCCTCACCGGCCGCAACATGGACGCAGAAGAAGCCGAACGTGCAGGCCTGGTTGCCCGGATCGTTCCGGCCGCCGATCTGCTCGACGATGCCTTGAAGACCGCAACCACCATCGCCGAGATGTCGCTGCCGATTGCGATGATGGCCAAGGAAGCAGTCAACCGCTCCTTCGAGACCACCCTCGCCGAGGGCGTCCGCTTCGAGCGTCGGGTGTTCCACTCGACCTTCGCGACGGAGGATCAGAAGGAAGGCATGACCGCGTTCGTGGAGAAGCGGTCGGCAGAATTCAAGCACCGCTGAATTTCAACAGCGCTGAAACTGCCCTCACACTCGTCGAGAGTGTGAGGGCAGTTTGTTTGTGTGTACGGGTGGTCGGTTCACCACTTGGTCGGTGCGCCGCCGGTGTCGAAGTCACCCGCAGTCTTGCGAAGTTCAGTGAGGATCGTCACCAATTGCTCGAGCTTGTCCTGCTGGAGTCCGGGGTGAGCGAACACCTTGCTGTTGAGCATTTCGGTCGCTTCGAGGGCCAGTGCGCGACCGGCGTCCGAGATCTCGATGAGCGTTGCACGGCGATCGCTGGGATGCGGGACCCGCCTGACCAACTCCGCTTTCTCCAAACGGTCGACGGCATTGGTGACGCTGGTGGGGTGAACCTGGAGTCGGGCGCTCGCCTTGGCCATCGGGAGTGCGCCCGACCTGGTGAAGGTGAGAAGCGTCAGCAGTTCGTAGCGAGCGAAGGTCAACCCGAGCGGCTTGAGTACCTCTTCGACCCGCGCCATCATGATCTGCTGCGCACGCATCACCGACGTGACCGCAGCCATACCGTCGGCGACGTCGCTCCACCCGTGCTCCGTCCACTGACGATGCGCCTCTTCGATGGGGTCGAGGGGGAGCGGCGCGGGGGGAGACATAGGTTCGATCATCCCATGCTGCGAAGCGGTCGGGTGCGTTGTCTGATTGTGTGTCGCAGCCGCTTACGTCTGTAGAGTCCCACGGGTGATTTCAATCCTCGTAGCGGGTGGCGTCTCGTTGTTCGTCGCGCTCTTCCTGACTCCGTTTCTCATTCGTGTGCTTTCGCGGCAGGGGCTCGGGCACGAGATTCGGATCGAGGGTCCGCAGAGTCATCAGGGCAAGCGCGGCACCCCGTCGATGGGCGGCATCGCGATCATCGCAGGCATGTGGGCGGGCTACCTGGCGGCACACATCATCGGTTTCGGCTCGCGGCTACCGCGGCTGTCTGCATCCGGTTGGCTGGTTCTCGCGCTCGCCACGTCACTGGGAATCGTCGGCTTTCTCGACGACTTCATCAAGATCCGTAAGAAGCGCAATCTCGGGCTCAACAAGACAGCGAAGACCGTCGGTCAGCTGGCGAGTGCCATCATCTTCGGCATTTTGTTCCTGCAGTTCTCCAACAACAACGGAGTCACTCCCGGAAGCCAGTACCTGTCCCATGTTCGTGACATCTCGGTGTTCTCCATGGGTGCCATCGGCTTTGTGGTCTTCTTCTGCATTCTGGTGTTCGCCTGGTCCAACGCCGTCAATTTCACCGACGGCCTCGACGGTCTCGCGGCCGGTTCGATGGGCATGATCCTGGGGACCTACGTCGTCATCGCCGGTTGGCAGTACCGGAACTCGTGTGTCCTCGAGCCTGCCGCCGGTTGCTACGACGTTCGTGACCCTCTCGATCTAGCGATCGTCGCTGCCGCCGCAGGCGGGGCGTGCCTCGGCTTCCTCTGGTGGAATGCCGCCCCGGCTCAGATCTTCATGGGCGACACCGGCTCCTTGGCACTCGGCGGCCTGGTTGTCGGCCTGTCCGTCACGACGCACACCGAGCTGCTGATGGTCATCATCGGCGCCCTGTTCGTCGCTGAGATCCTGTCGGTGATCATCCAGGTTCTGGTCTTCCGATCGTCCGGTCGACGCGTATTCAAGATGGCCCCGATCCATCATCACTTCGAGTTACTCGGTTGGCCGGAAACCGTCGTGATCGCAAGATTCTGGATCTTCGTCGCGATCTCGTGCGTCCTGGGACTTGCCACCTTCTACAGCGAGTGGTTCTCCGCTGCCGGTTAGACCGATTCACTCTTTCGGGTCGTAGCCAGAAGAGCGATCAGACCGAGCGACACACACGCCGTCATCGTGACGGCCAGGGCTGTGCTCGTGTTTCCCAGTAGACCGACTGCCGGCGCGATGGCCGCACCGACGCCGAACTGGAATGCACCGAGCATTGCCGCGGCAGTACCGGCCGCTTCGCCGTGACGAGCGAGGGCCAGTGCCGGGGCGTTGGGCAGAACGAACCCGATGGCGCCGGCCATGACCCACAGTGCGATCACGAATCCGGCGAGTCCGCCGAGTTCCAGGACCGCGACAGCAATGACGACGGCCCCGGAGACAACCGCAGCCACGAGGGCCCACTTGGTGATCTGCTGAGGAGTCCAGCGATCGAGCAGTCGAACGTTGACCTGCGAAGCGCCGATCAACGCGATAGCGCCCGCACTGAAGAGCAGTGCGAACTCCTGCTGATTGAGGCCGTACTGATCCTGATAGACAAACGACGCGCCGGAGACATACGCGAACAACGACGCCATGCCGACGCTGGAGACGAGCGTGAGGACCATGAACGTGCGGTCGCCGAGCAGCGAACCGTAGGTACGGAGAACCGACGTCAATCCGCTCGGGCGACGCTTTTCCTTCGGCAATGTTTCGGACAGTCCGAACGCACCGATCATCGCTGTGCCGACGCCGATCAGTGCCAGTACGACGAAGATCCCGCGCCAGTCGAGGGCGACGAGGAGGGCGCCACCGATGCTGGGCGCCAGGATCGGCGCAACGCCGAGCACGAGCATCAGCCGGCTCATCACAACGGCAACGGTGTTACCGCTGTAGAGGTCGCGGACGATCGCCATGGTCACCACTGCCGCGGCCGCCGCGCCCATGCCCTGGAAAACCCGCAGGATGCCGAGGACCGCGATGCTCGGTGCGAAGACCGCCAGCAGCGAAGCCAGGATATGGACGCCGATTCCGGCAAGCAGCGGCTTTTTGCGGCCGAGAGTGTCCGAGAGCGGCCCGACCAACAGCTGGCCGAGTGCGAGGCCGATGAGAGTTCCGGTGATGGTCAGCTGAACCGTTGACGACGAGACCCCGAGATCGGCACCGATATCCGGCAGCGCGGGCAGGTACATGTCGATGGTGAAGGGCCCGAGTGCAGTCATGGAACCGAGGGCAAGAATCTTCCCGACGCTCGGCTTACGGTCGATACTGCTCGTTTCCAGCGGGGCTGCCTTCACGGGCGGGGCTGCCTTCACAAGCGGGGCGATGGCGGTGTTCTCGGCACTCATGAAACCTTCTGGGTTGTCTGGGTCTGGCGAACTGCTCGGTCGTTCGGGCGAAATTCGGGCCGCAATCGAATGACCTGCGCCCACCGAGGGAGTCAGCATCGAGACTGACCGATTTGTTCCCGAAAGGCCCGCACTTTTCCCAGAGACTGGAACGCTTGGCGAGAACGCACTCGAATCATGCTGAGCGGAACTGTGGTTCGAGATCGTCACTCAGGGCAGAGTTACTCACTGACGCGGGTGTGGCTGAGTGGCTAGGCACCGGCCTGCAAAGCCGTTCACACGGGTTCGAGTCCCGTCATCCGCTCGTGTCGGAGACCGGCAGGCATATCGCCTGCCGGTCTCTCTTGTGTGGTCCCGGTTCGCGGGGTCGGCTGCGATAGTCTGGGCTGCCGGAGCGAGCGGACCACATGAGTGAGGCACTGAATTGATTTCGGGACAGGACCTGCGATCGCGGCGCTTGCACGTGGGGATCAGTCAGTTCCAGTTCGCCCGCCAGGCGGGAGTCTCGTCAGCAGTCGTCTCCGCGTGGGAACTCGACAAGGCATATCCGAAGCCACCGGTTGAGCGAGCAGTCCTCACGGCCCTCTCCGCGTTGGAAGCAGCCAAGCGTGAGGGCACGTACGCGGCCCCCCGGAAGCGATCGAGCGGTAGTACCCGTGCGCGTCGAGCGACACCGGTCAACGACCCCGCCTCGGTGGCCAGGCGTGCGGTCGCGGGGGCAGGAAACGGTGGCCCCACCGTATTGACGGCGTTCTCCGGTTGTGGCGGTATGGCCGAAGGCTTTCGGATGGCGGGGTTTTCGGTGGAGGGATACATCGAAGTCGTGCCGGAGGCGCGCGCGACCTTCGATCGGAACTTCCCCGGCGCGAAGTGCCTCGGTGAGGACATCCGGGCGATCGACGAAGCCCGGGTGAAAGATCTTCTGGCACAGGTGAATATCGATGTGTTGGCCGGGGGGCCGCCGTGTCAGGGTTTCAGTCTCGCCGGCCGGCGAGACCGCGACGATCCGCGTAACCATCTCTTCCGGAACCTACTCGAGCTCGCCGATCTGGTGAGGCCGAAGGTCGTGGTGATGGAAAATGTTCGGCTGCTGCTGAGCATGAAAGACCCGGACGGTGGGATGGTCGTCGACCGGATTCTCGGCGAGATGGCTGCATGCGGTTACGACGCGTCGGTCAACACGGTCAATGCGCAGGATTACGGCGTCCCGCAGTTCCGGGAACGAGTGTTCATCGTGGCGACCCGCCGCGACAGTGGTATCGGGCCGCTGCGTTTCCCGCCGAAGACTCACGGCGTGAATGATGTTGCGCCGCTGAGGACTTTCCGCGACGCCACCGTCGATCTGGCCCCGCTGGAATCCGGGCAGGCCTGCGAGACGGACCCGCTGCACTGGGCCGTCGAACATCCCGAGCACGTCTTGCGGTGGCTGCGTGATGTACCGGAAGGAATGTCGGCTCACGACAACGAAGATCCGGCCATGCGACCGTCGTCCGGATACAACACGACGTACAAGCGCCTCCGGTGGGACGAGCCGGCGTCCACGGTCGGAACCACTTTCGGGATGATCTCGGCTTCACGCAACGTGCATCCGAAACACACGCGATCGTTGACCGTTCGAGAAGCTGCTCGCCTCCAGACCTTTCCCGACGACTACGTCTTCGAGGGTAAGTGGGGAGCGGTGCGCACGATGATCGGCAATGCGGTGCCGCCGCAGCTGGCGTCGGTACTGGCAGGAGAGATCAAGAAGGCACTCGGCTGAGATAGGGCACCTACGGAAAATGGGGCCGACGATGTCGGCCCCATTTCGAGTTACGCCCTGGCAGGGGTGTGGTCCAAGCGAATCAGCTGAGGTTGAGCTTGGCGATCAACGGCTGGACGACCTTGATGATGTCGATGACGGCGCTGAGGGTGTTGATGGAACCCATGTTTCGGTCCTCCGTGTCGTATGTACAGGTTTGTATGTACAAGGTTGTGTCTGCGTGGTGTTTCTGTACGACCTTGTGTCGCAGACACAAGTTAGCAAACTGGACGCTTGTTTGGGTCGAAATGACCGCTTTGCGCTGAAGTTGCTGAAAAGTTCACGGATTGTTCAGGAACGTAAACAAAAAACAGGCCGGACTCCCCGAAGTCCGGCCTGTCGATGACGCTTTGCGATCAGCTGAATGCCGAAAGTGCGCTGATGAGGCCGATGCCCGCAACTGCGACCTTGAGGACACTCAAGACGTCTTCGAGCTTGACACCCTCGGGCAATACGTTTTCGACAGACTCCATGTTGGATCCTTCATGTGTTGGGGTCGTGGTCCAGTGCCACTGCAAGCAAGATACCCAATCGTGACCACCTGTGAAACCCCGGCACGAAGATCACAGTTGTGTTGCGCCGGACTCACTGGCCGTCGCGGCAACGGTGGCTGCCACTATTTGCTCCACGCTGATGCCCGCTGCCGGTAGGCAGTGGTAGAAGATTCGTTCGCAAAGGTCGACCATTTCGCCTCGCTCGAGCGTCGGCTCGTCGATCCAGTTGACGACGATTTCCTCCATGAATGCCTGCCACCCGGCGATTGTCGCCTCCACGGTCGCGTTCGATTCGATGCCTAGATTCGTCAGCGCAGCGACGATCCACGTGGTGAAAGTGCGGCGCATGCCTCGGTAGATCGTGCGCATTCGAACGTCGCCACTGCCGGCCATACGCATCACGGCGAGGTAAATGGTGGGGTGCTCGATAACGGCGTCGACGAATGTCTCGATACCTGAGCGCAGCTGGGACGTGATGGGTAGCTCGGGATCCGGTCGCATTCGATCTTCGAGATCGGCCGAGGCGGCCTCGAGGATGGCGTTCTGGAAACCCTTCTTGTTCTTGAAGTAGTGGAACAGCAGTGGCGGCGAGACACCGGCCTCGGCTGAGACGCGATCCATCGACAGTTGGTCGAAAGGCTCGGTCCGCAGCATCTGTACTGCCACCTCGAGGATTTGCCTCTGACGGTCTTCGGGGGAGCGGGGGACTGCAGCCATTCCGTCATCTTATGTATTGGTTCGGAAGGTTCATTGACTTTTACTCAACGCTGTCTATAACGTGAGGTAACACATACGTGAGGCGAGGAGTCCGACAGTGTCTGCTTTCGACATCGTGGTCAACGACGGGTTGTGGTTCGACGGGACGGGGGCTCCAGGTCTGCGTCGTAATCTCGGAATTCGAGACGGCGTGGTCGCGGAGGTGTCCACCACGAGCCTGGAGATCGGGCCGGACACCGAGGTGATCGACGCGGCCGGCAAGTGGGTTCTCCCGGGTTTTGTCGACGTCCACACGCACTACGACGCCGAAGCCTTGGTCAGTCCAGGCCTTCCGGAATCGGTTCGCCACGGCGTCACGACGGTCGTGCTCGGCAATTGCTCGCTGTCGACGGTGTATTCGACGCCGCGCGAGATCGCGGATCTGTTCAGCCGGGTCGAAGCAGTTCCCCACGACGCGGTGCTGCGCATCCTCGAAGCGAACAAGACCTGGACCGGTCCCGCGGCGTACACCGCCGCCCTCGAAGCCCTTCCCCTCGGACCCAATGTCGCGGCCTTCATCGGCCACTCCGACATCCGCACGCACGTACTCGGACTGGGGCGCGGTACCGACAAGAAGGTCAAGCCGACTCGCTCGGAACTCGGCCGGATGGGCTCGATGCTCGAGGACGCCATCGATGCTGGGATGCTGGGCCTGTCGTCGATGACCAATGCCCTCGACAAGATCGACGGCGACGAATACCGTTCTCGCTCTTTGCCGTCGACGTATGCACGGTGGAAAGAGTTCCGATTCCTCAACCGCATCCTTCGCGATCGCGGCAAGATCTTGCAGAGCGCTCCGACCATCAACCTGCATCCGAACGTCGCGGCGTTCTTCGCCGAAAGCTCCGCGATCGGACGTAAGAAGCCGCTCAAGACGTCGCTGCTCTCTGGTGCGGATTCGAAGGCCTACCCGGTGATCGTGTACTTCATGCTCGCTGCGGCCCCACTGCTCAATCGCTTCGCCAAGACCGATTTCAAGTGGCAGCACCTTCCGGTTCCCTTCACGGTCTACGCGGATGGAATCGACCTCGTCGTGTTCGAGGAGTTCGGTGCCGGCGCCGCCGCTTTGCACCTCAAGGACCAGGTGGAGCGCAACGAACTGCTCCAGGACGAGTCGTACCGTCGCGCATTCCGTAAGGACTACGACAACAAGTTCTCACCGCGCATCTGGCACCGCAATTTCTACGACGCCGTCATCGTGGGATGCCCGGACGAGACGTTGATCGGCAAGAACTTCGGTCAGGTCGGTGACATCCGCGGAGTGCACCCGGTTGATGCGTACCTCGATCTGGTGGTGAAGTACGGGCGAGATCTTCGCTGGTGCACCACCATTGCCAATCACAGGCCCAAGTTCGCGAAGAAGCTCGCCGCGAGTTCCGGTGTGCAGATGGGCTTCGGCGATGCCGGCGCGCATCTGCGCAACATGGCGTTCTACAACTACCCCGTGCGACTCCTCAAGCGCGTCAAGGACGCTCAGAGTGACCGTAAGCCGTTCCTGACCATCGAGCGCGCAATCCACCGCCTGACGGGCGAATTGGCGGACTGGTACGGCATCGACGCGGGGCATCTACGCCAGGGTGACCGAGCGGACTTCGTTGTCATCGATCCGGCCGGGCTCGACGAGTCGGTGGACGGGTTGTTCGAGGCAAAGGTGCCCGAGTACGGCGGGATCAGTCGAATGGTCAACCGCAGCGACGATGCGGCCGTCGCGACAGTGATCAACGGCCGACTCGTCTACCGCGACGGCGAATTCGCCCCCGGATTCGGCATCGAAAAGACAGGCCAGTTCCTGCGCGCCGGTGAAAAGGCTCCGATTACGCGGGCCGCGAAGACTAGCGTGGCGCTATGACTACACCGGCGGATCGCCTCACCTCGTACTCCCGGTCCGGGCTGACCTTCGACGTACGCGACGAAGGACCCGCCGACGGTCCGGTCGTGGTTCTCCTGCACGGATTTCCGCAGGATTCGAGCTCGTGGGATCAGCTCGCACCGCTACTACACGCCCGCGGCTTCCGGACCGTCGCACCGGATCAGCGAGGGTACTCACCCGGCGCGCGGCCGAAAGCGCGCTGGGCGTACCGCGGGTCCGAACTAGCTGCTGACACTGTCGCACTGATCGACGCACTCGGGGTGGGCAAAGTGCACCTGGTCGGCCACGACTGGGGTGCCGCAGTCGCATGGCAGGTGGCCGCCGAACGGCCGGACTTGCTCGATACCGTGACCGCGGTGTCGGTTCCGCATCCACTGGCGTTCATCAAGGCGATGGTGACCAGCACACAGGGACTGAAGTCGTGGTACATGGGGGCGTTCCAATTGCCCTTCGTCCCCGAGAAGATTCTGTCCTCCACGTCGGCAGGTGAAAAGTTCCTGATTTCGAGCGGGCAGACGCCGGAGAACGCGCGGCGCGATCTGAACGCCATGCTGGCTCCCGGCCGCCTGCGCGGTGGTCTGAACTGGTATCGCGCGATGTGGATGACCAAGCCGAACCCCGCAACTGCCAGGGTCACCGTGCCGACCCTGCACGTCTGGAGCGACGGCGACGCCGCCATCGGGCCCAAGGGTTCTGCGCTCACCCCCGCGTTTGTCGACGGTCCGTACCGGTTCGAGGTTCTCAGCGGCGTGAGCCACTGGATTCCGGACGAGGCGCCGGTCGAGTTGGACCGACTGCTGGGTGAGCATCTCAGCAACTGACCGCGTTTTGATCACTGAAGCCCCGCCGATCGGCGGGGCTTCAGTTGTCAGCAATGTCGTCGGCCAGCGGTGGTCAGCGAGTTCCGAATCGCTCTTCCACCTGCTCCTTCGTCAGGCCGAACTCCTCGAGCGTGTACTTGTGCGACGGTTTGCGAGCACCCGAGCGGCTTTCCTCGTGCATGGCCTCCATCGACTGCTGGGCGGTAGATGTCAACGGGATGTCGAAGTGCGTGTAGATGTTCTCGACGGTTCCCAGTGGATCGGTGACGAAGTCCTGATAGTCGACGTCGATGAACTGCGCGGGATTGTGGTGTGCGCGTGCACTGTCGAACTGCTCGAGCCCCCTGGCCCACAATTCGAGCTGACTTTCGCCGATCACCTTGTCGGTGAACGTGTTCGACCAACCCTCTGTCGCCTGGGCGGCCAGGCTGCACACCGACGGAATGATCGTCGTAGGGGAGCGGTGAGTCTGGATGACAAGCGCGTCGGGGTACGCCTCCATCAATTCGTCGAGCGCAAACAGGTGGCTCGGGTTCTTGAGGACCCACCGTCGATCCTGATCGGGCAGACCGATCAGCTGCAGGTTCTTCTTGTGTCGTGCATAGGCGTTCGACCACTCCTGGTCCTTCAGCCATGCGGAGTACGTGGGTAGATTTGCCAGGCACTCGTACGACACGGACTTGAACGTCTGACGCAAGAGTTGCCAACATTCTTCGACTTCGCTGGCCGACATGTAGTGCACGCCCATGAATTCGGGATGCTCGACGTGGTGTTGACCGAATGTCTCCTCGATCTTGGCGAAGACCGGGTTCGATTCCCACGTATCGCGAGGCGGGCGAGGCTGAGGGAACTCGGTCAGCCACATCTCGAGGCCCTGGTGAGCCGGGTCGACCGTGAGGAGGCGGTGTAAGGCAGTGGTGCCCGTCCGTGGCAATCCGGTGACGAAGATCGGCCGCTCGATCTTGACGTCGGCGTGTTCCGGATGCTCCTTCCACGCCGATTCGCTGAGCAGACGGGCCACCAGGGCGCCGCGAAGGAATACCCGAGAGATCTTGCTGCCGAAGGGCGTCAGATCCTCGTCGCGGTCGTAGGACTCGAGGAGGACCGACAGAGCCTCGGTGTAATCGTCGGCGCCGAAGTCCGTCAGGCCGGTCATCCGCGTCGCCGAGGCATGGAGATCCTCGACGGTGCCGACGTGAGTGCGTTCAGTCATGGTGCTCCTAGTGATGGAATTCGCCGCAGTTGACGTCGATGCATTGGCCGGTGATCGCGCTGGCCATCGGGGACGCCAGGAAGATCGCCGCATCGGATACTTCATCCGTCGTCGGCAGGCGCTTGAGGTCGGTGTTCGACGCAGTGTGCTCGTAGATCTGCTCGACGGTCATGCCGAACTTCTCCGCCTGGTGCGCGAAGTATCCCTTGAGGGTGTCGCCCCAGATATAGCCGGGTGCAATCGAATTGACACGAATTCCCTGCGGGCCGAGTTCGGTGGCCAGGGACTGCGACATGGCGAGCAGGGCCGACTTCGCCATCTTGTAGCTGCCGTAACGCTCTTGCGAATGCCGCAACACCATCGAATTGATGTTCACCACGGAGCCGTCCGACTCGGCAAGTGCCGGCGTGAACAGCTGAGTCAGGCGCAACGCACCCAGTACGGTCAGTTCGATGCTGTCGCGGATGTGCTGGTAATCGGTGCGAGCCAACGGTTTCATCGACGGAATCGAGAATGCATTGTTGATCAGAGTGTCCACTTTGCCGTAGGCGGCAATGGACTCGGCCACCAGATTCTCGGCGGAAGCCTGGTCGGTGATGTCGGTGGCAACGGTGACGGCGCGCCCACCGGCATCGACTATTTCTTTCGCAACGTCGTCGAGTCGCGATTGCGTACGTGCTGCGAGAACAAGACTCGCGCCGGCCGACGCACATCGAAGGGCCAGAGCGCGGCCGAGTGCCGGGCCGACTCCGGAGATGACTACTACACGGTCTTCGAGCAAGGCGGTCATGATTACCCCAGCATTCGGTTGTCGATGGCGGCCTGGCGCTGGGCAATGCGTGCTGCCCAGTCCTCGGCGGTGATGGCGTTGGTGTCGAAATGCGGCAGGTGCTTCGCAATATCTGCGACGGCGACGATTTCGACGGTGGGACCGTCCTGCGGCGTCAGCTCGCGGGACACGCGCTGCCAACGGAACTGCAGAATGCCGCGCGGATGTCCGACGGTTTCGATCCAGTTGGTGACACCGGGGTTCTTCTCGCTGACCACCATTCGAACCATCCCGTCCGGATCGACCTGTGCCTGGCCGTTGTTGAGGGAGGTCTGATGATTGACGTAGTCCAGTGAGATGTACCAGAGGCTCCCCAGTTGGAAGCCGAGATACGGTGCGTCGGAGGCGGGAACGGTGATGATCATCGCCTGCTCGTCGGTGAGTTCGTAATGTCCCACCGACGAGTACTGCGTTGCCAGCCCGCCCGGTGTCAGGCGTGGTTCGGTCATGGTGTTGACCGCGAGCTTGAGGTAGAACCACTCCGGGAACTGGAGCCACGTCTTGACCCGCGTGACCAGTGCCTTCCCAGCCCGGGCGTAACGCTTCTCGGTCTCTTCGGCGGTGAGAGGTGGCGGCGCGATCCCGATCGAATCGGTGCGCTCGATGCGGATCACGCCGCGCTGCTGACTCCAGTCGCTGTAGACCTCGCGAACAACCAGCTGCGAGGATCCGGGCGCCAGGGTGTAGTAGTTGGCTCGTCCGTCAGCGGGGCCGGGGCCGAACCAAGCGACGAAGTTGCCGTCGTCGTCTATCTCCAGCTCGCGGTCGTCGAAGGCAATTTCGCTTCCGGGAACGTTCGAGTTGGTGTAGTTCCCACTCAACACTTGGAAGCTGAGATCGGCTGTGGTGCCGCGCTTTCCGGTGACCTTGTATTCCTTGTCGTCGTTGATTCGGGCGCCGAAGTACAGAGTGTCGGGGTTGTCGAGGCCCATCTTGGTGAATGGTCCGGTGCCCTGGATGAAACTCGGATGGGTCTTTTCGCCGGCCCAGGCGGCATGCGTCGTCGCGATGATTCCGCCGGCCAGATATTGGTATCCCTCCAGTAGATCCTGTTCGGATCTGATGTGCGGCGCAGTCTCGATCAATTTCTCGGCTTCGGCGATCGCCTCGGCAAACGGGTCCGTCAGCACGCTGGCTCCTCACAGTTCCGACTATGTCGCCGGTCCAGAGCGTCGTGGTACAAATATGTACCTATTTGGTAGATGTTGGGTATTTCGACAATAGAACGCGTTCTAGGGAGTGGTCAATGGGTGGACCGGAGAAGACGCCTGAAGAGGGACGCCCGAAGGGGAGACAATCGCCTCCCACCGAACGGGTGGTTCAGGTGCTCGACTACCTCGTCGGCCGCCCTGATCAGCGGTTCGGGCTGTCGGAACTGGCCCGCGCGCTCGAGATCAGCAAGCCCACCTGCTTGGGAATCCTCACGGCGCTGGCTGATCGTGGATACCTGACTCGGGACGAGGTGTCGAAGACCTATGGGCTCGGTCCGGCCTTGATCGCGGCCGGACGTGCAGCTCAGCGAGGATTTGCCGTCGGACCCATTGCCCGCACCCATCTGGAGAAAGTGAGCACGGAGTTCGGGACGACGTGCACGGCGTCCGGTGTGATCGGTGATCAGATCAGCGTTCTCGAAGTGACCGGACCGATCGGCGCGCGTCGCGCTGCCAAGGTCGGTCAGGTGTACCCGTTCGCTCCGCCGGTCGGGCTGATGTACGTCCTCTGGGGTTCGGATCACGACATGGACAGTTGGCTGAGCAAAGAGCCGAGCCTGCCGGTGCGCTTGGATCGCGAGCGTCTGTGGAACGTGGTCCGCGAGTGTCGGGCTGCGGGGTATCTGGTCGAGAGTCTGGATCCCGTCGGGCAGCGACTGCACACGCTGATGGCGGGCGTTGCGACGCACGATCTTCCGCCGGAGGTGCGTGAACTGCTCGGTGAGATGGTGTCGAGCCTGGGCGAGAGGGTGTATCTCGGACGCGACATCAGCTCTGACGACGAGCATCCCGTCAGTCTCATCGCGGCCCCGACCTACGACGCCGAGGGGCATCAGGCCCTTGTGCTGACACTTTATGTGGGTGGGGCGATCACGGGCGCCGAGATCGAGCGCCGCGCCGCGGTGCTGGTTGCGGCGGCGGATGCGGTGACGGCGGAAGTTGGTGGCAGGAGTCCGGTTCGCGGTCTGTGACGTCTTATTGCCGGTCATTGACCTTTGGGTAGAACGAGTTCTATTCTGTGATTGCGTTCAATTTAGAACCAGTCCGGTACATAAATGTACCGATGCGGAAATGGTGTTCCGCACGGAGTACGTGATGCTCAGGAGCGAAAGACATGGCAACACTCCAGACCCCGCCCGCCTACGAGTTGTCGCATCTGCGAGCACTCGAAGCGGAGGCGGTCCATATTTTCCGCGAAGTCGCAGCGACTTTCGAAAAGCCGGTCCTCCTGTTCTCCGGAGGTAAGGATTCCGTCGTGATGCTGCACGTAGCGGCCAAGGCATTCTGGCCTGCCCCACTGCCGTTCGCTGTGATGCACGTCGACACCGGTCACAATTTCGACGAGGTGATCGAATTCCGCGACCAGACGGTCGATCGCTTCAACCTGCGTCTTGTCGTCTCCAGCGTGCAGGACGACATCGACGCCGGACGCGTCATCGAGGACACCGGAGTCGGTTCCAGTCGCAATCGCCTGCAGACGCACGCGTTGCTGCGCGGAATTCGCGACAACAAGTTCGACGCCGTGTTCGGTGGTGCTCGCCGAGACGAGGAGAAGGCGCGCGCCAAAGAGAGGGTGTTCAGCTTCCGGGACGAGTTCGGGCAATGGGATCCGAAGGTGCAGCGACCTGAACTGTGGAACCTGTACAACGGCAAACACCGTAAGGGCGAACATATTCGGATCTTCCCGCTCTCCAACTGGACAGAGCTCGACATCTGGCAGTACATCGAGAGCGAGCAGATCGACCTCCCCGGCATCTACTACGCCCATCGTCGCGAGGTGGTTCCACGCGACGGAATGTTGTTGGCACGCACCCGTTTCCTCGAGCTTCGCGCCGGCGAAGAGTCCTACGAGGCGTTGGTGCGCTTCCGTACGGTCGGCGACGCAACGTGTACCGGATGCGTCGAATCGTCGGCCGAAACACCGGGCGCTGTCGTGGAAGAAGTTGCGGCGAGCCGTATCACGGAGCGTGGCGCAACCAGGGCTGATGACCGGATTTCCGAAGCTGGCATGGAAGATCGTAAGAAAGAGGGGTACTTCTGATGCCGCAACTGCTGAGAGTCGCTACAGCGGGCAGTGTCGACGACGGAAAATCGACACTCATCGGCCGGTTGCTCTACGACTCCAAGTCGATCTTCGAGGACCAACTCGAGGCCGTGGAACGGAGCAGTCGAGAACGCGGCGACGAGTACGCCAACCTCGCGCTACTGACCGACGGATTGCGCGCCGAGCGTGAACAGGGCATCACGATCGACGTGGCCCACCGGTATTTCGCGACCCCTCATCGGAAGTTCATCATTGCGGACACTCCCGGGCACGAGCAGTACACCCGCAACATGGTGACCGGCGCGTCGACGGCCGACCTTGCCCTGATCCTGGTGGATGCTCGCAAAGGGGTGCTCGAACAGACGCGGCGGCACGCCTTCTTGTCCACTCTCCTGGGGATACCCCACCTCGTGCTGTGTGTGAACAAAATGGACCTCGTGGGCTGGTCTCAGGAACGGTTCGAGGAGATCAAGGAAGAATTCCGACAGTTCGCGATCAAACTGGACGTCCACGACCTGACGTTCATTCCGGTCTCGGCGCTGTTGGGGGACAACATCGTTGCCCGGACCGAGAACATGTCCTGGTACGACGGGCCTTCTCTGCTGCACCATCTCGAGCAGGTGCACATCGCGTCGGATCGTAATTTGATCGACGCGCGTTTCCCGGTGCAGTACGTGATCCGTCCGCAGAAGCAGACCGACGCCGACCTCCACGATTTCCGTGGATACGCCGGAACGGTGGCCAGTGGCGTCTTCAAGCCCGGCGACGAAATCGTGGCTTTGCCTTCAGGATTCACCTCGACGGTGAAGGCAGTCCACGGGCCGGGCGGTGACGTGATCGACGAAGCGTTTGCGCCCTCGGCCGTATGCATCGAGCTGACCGACGATCTCGACGTCAGCCGCGGGGATCAATTGTGTCGGCTCAACAACCGGCCGCAGGTCGGGCAGGAAATCGATGCGATGGTCTGTTGGTTGACCGAACAGACAACTCTGTCGGAGAACAATCGCTACTCGTTGCTGCACACCACGCGCTCCACGAAAGCGCAGATCGTCAAGCTCGACTACCGGCTGGACGTCAATTCTCTGCACCGCGACGAGAAGGCAGAATCTTTGTCCCTCAACGAGATCGGCCGCATCTCGATCAAGACGCAGCAGCCGTTGATGTTCGATCCCTACCGCCGCAACCGCGTGACGGGCAGCTTCATTCTCGTGGACGAGACCACGGGCAATACCGTCGCCGCCGGAATGATCAACGGTCCGACACTCAAGGAATCGCGCGTCGTCTGGCACAGTTCGGAGGTTTCTCGCGAGGAACGTGCGACTGCCGGCGCCACCGTCTGGCTCACCGGTCTCTCGGCCTCGGGTAAGTCGACGATCGCGGTGGAACTCGAGCGGCGGTTGGTGGCCGCGGGTATCCCGGCGTACCGCCTCGACGGCGACAACCTCCGGCACGGATTGAACGCGGATCTGGGATTCAGTGCCGATGACCGCGCCGAGAACGTCCGCCGAGTCGGCTCGGTGGCGCAGTTGTTCGCTGATTCAGGTGCAGTGGCAGTGGCCTGCCTGATCAGCCCGTACCGCGAAGATCGTGATCGAGTGCGGGCGGCGCACGAGGCCGCCGGGCTGAAGTTCGTCGAGGTCTACGTCGACACCCCGATCGAGCAATGTGAAGCCCGAGACCCCAAGGGCATGTACGCCAAGGCCAGGGCCGGGGAAATCACGGGATTCACCGGAGTCGACGATCCCTACGAAGCTCCGACAAGTCCCGAGTTGGTGATCAGACCCGAAGACGGAACGCCTACCGAACTTGCGCTGCGAATTATGGAAGTGTTGGACCGGTGAGCGAATCCACACACAGCAGAATCGCCGACGAGGCACTCGCGGCGGAATTGGCGCAGGCCGCCGGTGCGATCCTCCTGGGGATCCGAGCCGAGGGTCTTGGTGTCGACGGCGGTCGTGAACTGGGTCGCCGGGGCGACAAGGCCGCCGATTCCTACATCCTCGACCGGTTGGCTGCCGAGCGGCCGGGCGATGCCGTGCTCTCTGAGGAATCTGCCGACGATCGCAGTCGTCTGGATGCAGCTCGGGTCTGGATCATCGATCCGCTGGACGGCTCCAAGGAATACGGCTTGCCGAATCATGCGGATTGGGCAGTGCACGTGGCGCTTTGGGAGCGCGGTCGCGGAATTACCGCAGCCGCGGTTGCTCAGCCGGCGCTCGGAGCGGTGTACTCCAGTGGCGACGAGGCAGCTTCGGTTGCCGCCAACTCGCCGCTCCGCGTAGTAGTCAGCGGATCGCGACCACCCGCATTCACCGAAGCGGTGGCAGCCGAACTCGGCGCCGACGTGGTGCACATGGGATCGGCCGGCGCCAAGGCGATGGCGGTGGTGCGCGGCGAGGTCGACGCGTACCTGCACGCCGGTGGGCAGTGGGAATGGGATTCGGCTGCACCCGTCGGCGTCGCACAGGCGGCGGGACTGCATTGCAGCCGCATCGACGGTTCGCCGCTGCTCTACAACGAATCTCATCCGTACCTGCCGGATCTCGTGATCTGCCGACCGGAGTTGTCGGAGTCGATCCTGGGCGCAATTGCCAAGCACTCCACGGAGTCTGCGGTCAGCGGACGCGTCGCCATGGCGCGTGAATACGTGAACGCATTGCTCACTCATGACGCAACGAAGGTCCGCTTCGCCGCCGACGCCTGGCGGGTCGAGAACGGTCAGCGAACCGGTGACAGCGGCGCATTCATCAGCAACGAGCTCGAACAAGGCCAGCAATATCGCGGAATCGTGGCGATACGTGAACTCGCGCTGCGTGAGTGGGGCGAGAGCGTCGTAGCCCGGTATCTGCTCGACCTCGGAACACCTGGCCAGGCACCGGCCGTCACGGTTTTCGTGACCGAGTACTTCGGGATACCGGCAGGTGAGATCGAAAGCATCATGGCAATCATCGAACCCCACGGAGACGATTCGAAAGAGGCTGGCACACAATGACACCGGACAAGCTGGTCACCGAATTCTGCGCACTGTGGGCAAATGCCGATGTCGCGAAAATCGTCGAGTACTTCACCGATGACGTCGTTTATCACAACATCCCGATGGAGCCCGTGGTCGGTCGCGAGGCCGTCCGGGCGTTCATCGAGCAGTTTGTCGGTGCCTTCGGCAACATCGACTTTCAGATCAAGCGTCAGGTCGCGGACGGCAACACCGTCATGAACGAGCGCGTCGACGTTTTCACCATCAACGGCGCCGAGGTAGCGCTCCCGGTCATGGGGGTGTTCGAAGTCGAGGACGGAAAGATCAAAGCCTGGCGCGACTATTTCGACATGGCACCGATCAATGCGGCAGCCGGCCAGGCCTGATCGGGGCGCCTACTCCGCGATGAAAGCGTGCGGGTAGTCCGACGAGCGGTGCTGGAAACGTGTGATGGCGGGATTCACGATGACGCCGTCCCGGATTTCGATGGCCCGATCGACCGTCTCGTCTGCCTTCCAGGCCGTTTCTCCTGCCATCACAGTGGGCAGGTAGGGAAGAAGTGATTCGCTGATCTCCCACGACGCGGAGTTCCACAGGTACGACGGGCTGTGATCGACGCCGTAGTAAGTGATGTTGTCGCCGACGATGAAGGTCGGATCCGCGAACGAGGTGGGACGAGCCCAGCTGAACCCCATACCTTCGTCGCACGAGACGTCGACGATGAGGCTTCCCGGTTGGAAGTCCATGAGATCTTCCTCGGTCAGGAACGTCAGTGGGGCGTCCGTGTTCTGCAGTACGCAGTTGACGACGATGTCGTGCTCGGCCAAGAAGCCGGGCACCGGCACGCTGTGGTTGTCGAGCATGACGTGGCTGCCACGGACGTCACCGTTGTTGTTGTCGAACGAGACCATGCGCGCCGAGTGGATGGGGGAGCTGACCGCGGTGACTCCACGCTGGGTGAGGACGTCCACTTCGTGGATACCGTGCGCCTTGAGTGCTGTGACCGCGCCGCGTGCAGTGGCTCCGAAACCGATCACGGCAGCGGTGAGACGCCGGCCGTAATCACCGGTGGAACCGATCAACTGCAGGGCGTGCAGTACCGAGCAATAACCGGCGAGCTCGTTGTTCTTGTGGAACACATGCAGATTGAACGATCCGTCGCTGTGCCAGAAGTTCATGGCCTCGAAGGCGATGAGAGTCAGTTTCTTGTCGATCGCGATCTGTGTCAGTTCGGTGTCCTGGACACAGTGCGGCCAGCCCCAGAGAACCTGACCTGACCGTAGTTCGGCGAGGTCACGCACCAACGGCTTCGGTAGCAGAACCACATCGGTTTCCGCCAAAATCTGCTTGCGCGTGCGGATTCCGGCAACGAGGCGCGAGAGGTAGTCGTCGGAGTAGCCGAAGGGGTGGCCGTAGCCTTCTTCGAGGTAGATCCGAGAACGTAGTTCGGCATCGATGCGATCGAAATGCGCAGGATGGATCGGCAACCGGCGTTCTGCCGGTTTGCTCGACTGTCCGATGACTCCAAGGGTGCGTGCGTTGTTCAATTGTGTATCTCTCGATAGGAGCAGGTAGAGATGTCAGGCAGGAGCCTGAGGGACTAGCAGAAGCCGCAGGAACGCTGGCAGATTGCCTCGGCCAGGACCGCGTGAAAGCGTGCTGGCTGCGCTGCTGTCGATCGCCGACGACAACAGAAAGGCGCGTCGGTATGTGCTCAGTCTAGTCCGGAACGGCCCTCGCCCGGTGGCCGGGCGCTGTGTCGTGCTCCGCTGACGTGTGGCTACTGCTCGCGCAGGCGTGAATCCAGTACGGCCAGTTGGATTTTGCTGGCGTCCGCGTGTACCTGACGTCCTTTGTCGGTGACGTCGACGAAGACTCCGCGCCGGTCGGCCTCGCACAGTGCTCGCTGAACCAGTCCGGCCTTCTCGAGACGGGCCACGCTACGGGAGAGCGCGCTGGGGCTCAGGTACATCTCCGAGGCAAGCTCCTGCATGCGTGGACGTTCGCACGTGGCGTCCATGAGTCGGTCGAGAGCCTCGAAGTCGCTCATGCTCAGCCCATGCGCCGACTGCATCTGGCGATCGAGTTCGCACGCGATGTCGTTGTAGCTGGTCGACAGCGAGCGCCAGGTGTTGCGCAATTCGGATTCCGACGTCACGACCGCATTCTAGTTGAAGACTCGATTACGTGCAATTGCATTAAATGCTTGTGCATTATGTGCATGTGCATCTATTCTCGCTGACGTGACTTGCACAGACTCGACACTCAAACCATTCGATTCGCCGGAAGCCCCGGTTTCTACGGAATCCTCGGATCCGGCCACAGGGGAGGGCTGGTCCCTCAAGCTGTGGGGCATCCTCGCGGTGCTCTGCCTCGTGTTGTTCCTCGACGGTCTCGATGTGTCGATGGTGGGCGTCGCGCTTCCGTCCATCGGCAATGAACTGGGCCTGTCCACTACCTCGCTGCAGTGGATCATCAACGGCTACGTCCTCGGATTCGGCGGCCTGTTGCTACTCGGTGGACGTACCGCCGATCTTCTCGGGCGCAGGAAGGTCTTCCTGATCGCACTGACCGTGTTCGCAATCGCCTCGCTGGTCGGTGGCCTTGTCGACAACGGAACACTGCTGATCGCATCACGATTCGTGAAGGGATTGGCCGCGGCCTTCACCGCTCCGACCGCAATGTCCATTCTCACCACGACGTTCAAGGAAGGTCCGGCCCGTAACCGTGCGCTGTCGGTGTTCTCCGTGTTCGGCGCCAGTGGTTACTCGTCCGGTCTGATCCTCGGTGGGCTGTTGACCAGTGCCGGTTGGCGATTCACGTTCCTGATGCCGGTTCCGTTTGCCGTCATCGCGCTGATCGGTGGGTACTTCCTCATTCCGCGGGACCGTCCCGCAGATACCGGGGGACACGATCTCGTCGGCGCCGTCACCCTGGTGACGGGAATGCTTCTCACGGTGTACACGATGGTTTCGGCTCCGACCCGTGGATGGGCACACCCGATGACGCTGGGTTCGTTCGCCGTCGCAGCCGTGCTTCTGGCGACGTTCTTCTTCGTGGAGAAGAAGGTGGCGCATCCGCTTGTGCGACTTGGGCTTCTGCGCGTCGGCACCATCGTTCGTGCGAATCTGGCCATCATCGCGCTCTTCGGTTCCTACCTGAGCTTCCAGTTCATGATGACGATCTTCCTGCAGTCGGCCCTCGGCTGGTCGCCCCTGAAGATGGCGATGGCACTGCTGCCCGCGGGCATCATCGTCGCCTTCGGATCACCGTTCGTCGGACGGCTGGTCGACCTGTACGGCAGTGCCAAGCTCATCATCGCGGCACTGACGTCGCTCAGCGTCGGGTACCTCTGGTTCCTCTTCGCGGGCAGCGATTCACCGTCGTACGTCGTGGCGATTCTGCCGAGCGTCATCCTGCTCGGACTCGGATTCGCGCTGGGGTACACCTCGATCATGGCCCAGGCCACCTCGGGTGTCGACGACTCGGAGCAGGGTTTGGCGTCCGGGCTGGTGAACACCTCCGCTCAGGTCGGTGCGGCGCTCGTGCTCGCTCTGACCACTGCCCTCGTAACCGCTGGATCGCACACCGCGTCCGGCGCCGGTACCGCCGGATTCGAGCAGTTCCATCCCGGACTGATCCTGGTCACCGGGGTCGCGCTGGTGGGCTTGGCGATCACCGTCTCGCCGCTGGTACGTGGAAGGTCGCAGCGGGGAAGATCCGTGCGTGAAATGCGCGCTGAGGAAGAAAAGGAATTGGCCGAGGTCAACTGAATACTCGCTTCATCCGCGAATGCGCTCGGCCGCGTAGGGGACAATCCTGCGCGGCCGAGTTGCTGTGTCTGAACTATCGCGTGGCAGATTTCAGGGCAGCGTCTTTCAGTGCTACGTCGAAGGTCGTCGACGTAGCTTGCGAACCGAGAATCAAGGCAAGGCGCGCCAACATGGCTTCGCGGTCGGACGGATCAGCCTGATCCAGTGCATTCGACAGTGCCAACCAGACGTGTTCGCGGTGGCCCTCGTCGTCGACCACCGCAGTTGTCGCCGACTGTGCCGTATCGAAGTGCGTCGGCGCAGTGCCGGCGGTGAGGTGTTTGGCCACGTCGTTCAATTGCGTGGGATCGCTGATGCGGCACAGCACCAATCCGTCGGGCCGAATCACGAAGATTTCGCCGACACGAGCGCCGAGGGCAGATGCGAGATTGCCTTCGGCATCGGGAACCGTGGAGTCGGTAGTTCCCACGGTGATCACGCGTACGGTTTCCGGTGCAAGGGCCTGAGCAAGGATTTCGGCTTGCGTGTCGAGTTCGGATACCAGCTCAGCTGACAGTCCGAAAGCCAGCAGGCCGAATCCAGTACCGCGCAGACTGTTCAAGGAGGTAGATGAACCGTCCGCCGAGACCTGGACGACCCTGTCTTCCAACGGATCGCCGGGTAGTACGCCCTCGGCGCCCGCAGCTGTCGGCCACGTCAGCGGGGAGAGCCGGGCGTGCGTCGCACTCGACTGGCGCGGGTTGATGAGGTGCGCGAATTCGCTTCGCTTGGTGGCGAGTTCGAGTACGGCATCGCGGGTGGTCCGGTAGCCGTGACTTCCCGGCGACATGATGAGCGTCGACTTGCCTGCGTTGTCGACGTTCTGCTGCCACGCGCTGCGACGTTCCTTCGAATACGCGTCGAGGATGGTGGAATCGGCAGCTCCGTTGATGACGGCGGCTAGTTGCCACACCAGGGTCTCGGCGTCTTCCATGCCCGAGTTCAGGCCGCGCACACCGAAGATCGGAACGAGATGCGCGGCGTCGCCGGCAAAAAGCACACGGCCGTGAGTGAAATCTTCCAGAGCGAGTGCGTGGGCGCGGTAGAAGCCGAACCATTCCAGGGTCCAGGGGATGTCGCTCTGGAGCCATTCGAGGTGACGCGTGATGCGGTCACGGATGCGATCTTCTTGCGTCTCCGCTTCCGGATCGTCCGAGGCGTCGAGCTGGTAGTCGATGCGCCAGATGTCCCGTGGTTGGCGATGCATGATGATCGTGGACCCCGGGTTGCTGGGTGCGTCGAACCACACCAGACGCTCGGCCGGGAGTTCCGATTCCCAATGAATGTCGGCAATGACGTAGTTGCCCTCGTAGCTGTTGCCCTGCAAGCGGATTCCGCTGAGTTCGCGCATCTTGCTGCGTCCACCATCGGCGGCAACGACCCACGCCGCGCGCAGTTCGCGGGTTCCGAACGCGGTGTCGACGGTCAGAGTCACCTCGTCGTCACCGACGGAGATGCCGGCGATCGACGACGACCAGTGGAAGTTCACCAGTGGGTAAGCGAGCAGCTTGTCGGTCATGATCTGCTCGAACTCGGATTGCGAGACGTTGACCATGGGTCCACGCGCGTCGTGCTCGGCGGATGCCATGCGGAACTGCAGTACTTCCTGATCGCGGTAGTAACTCCGACCACCCACCCACGGCAGAACGATGTCTTCGAGCTCGGCACCGAAGCCGAGGCGTTCGGCAACTTCGAGGCTGTGGCGTGACACGCAGATCGCGCGACTGCCGAACGAGACCTGATCGGCTGCTTCGAGAATCGTGACGGCAATGCCGCGCTGCGCCAAGCCCATGGCTACGCCCATGCCGACGGGGCCGGCTCCGACGATCACGACGGGAAGTGCGTCGGCCGAAGGCGCCAGGGAAGCGAAGTCCTCGGGTGCGTACTTCTTCGGATGAAAGTAGGTCGACATGGTCACGAGGCTTTCTGTGCGGCAGTGTTTTTCGGGATCAATTGAGGTTCCGGGAGCAGCAGGATGGAAACCAGGCTGATCACGGCAATGATCACGAAGTACACGGTGATGGCGAACGAGGTGTCGAAGGCGGCGTAGAGCGCGGTGGCGATCATCGGGGCCAGACCGCCGCCGAGGATTGCGCCGATCTGGTAGCCGAGTGACGCTCCGCTGTAGCGGATGTGTGCGGGAAACAATTCGGCGAACAGTGCCGCTTGTGGGCCGGCGCAGCAGCCGAGCGTGAAGCCGAGGGCGATCATCGATACGAGCATCACCGGAACGATCGCTGTGTCGATCAGCGGAAAGAACACCGCTGCCGCCACTACCAGGGTGATCGAACTGCGGATGTAGACGGTCCGGCGTCCGAGAGTGTCCGACTTGTGAGCGCTGAAAGCCATTCCCGCCATCCAGAACGGGCAGGATGCGATGAGAAGGAAGAGCATCGTGGTCTTGCTGAAGCCGAGTTCGGTCTCGCCGTACTTGAGGACGTAGACCATGTACGCGTAGGCAATTCCGTTGGTGGCGATGAAGGTTCCACCGGCGAGGAGCACTGTCTTCCAGTGTCTGGTGAGAACCTCGAGAATCGGCATGGACTCCGCCGGTGCTTCGGACTTCGACGCGGTGAACTCGTCACTTTCCTCGAGGCCGAGTCGGATCCACATCGCAACGCCCACCAGAACTGCGCTGAGCAGGAACGGGATTCGCCATCCCCAGGAGTTGAATGCATCGTCGTCCATGAAGGCGGCGAGGGGGAGATAGACGAGATTGGCCACCAGTACGCCTGCGGGAACACCGATTTGTGGTGCGCTGCCGTACAGCCCCTTCCTGCCCTCCGGTGCGTTTTCGGTGGCGACCAGAACTGCGCCGCCCCACTCGCCGCCGACACCGAGTCCCTGAACGAATCGCAAGGTCACCAGGAGTATGGGGGCAAAGACGCCGATAGCGGCGTAGTTGGGTAGCAGCCCGATGGCAACGGTGGCGCAGCCCATCAGCATCAACGAGGTGACCAACATGGATTTGCGTCCGATGCGGTCGCCGAAGTGGCCCATCACGATTCCGCCGATGGGACGCGCGACGAATCCGACGGCGAGGGTGGCGAAGGCGGCGAGGGTGCCGGCCAGATCGGACGTGCCGGGGAAGAACTGCTTGCCGAGCACGAGTGCGGCGGCGGTGCCGTAGATGAAGAAGTCGTACCACTCGATGGCGGTGCCGACAAAGCTGCCGAGGGCGGCCTTACGCGCCTTGACCGTCGCGGCGGCGCGCGTTGCGGTCGGTGAGGCGATGGAGGTCATGAAGTGCCTTTCGAGATGAATGTGGCTTGAAGAAACAATGACGTGCGCCACAACAATTGAAAAGCGAAAGAATTGGAGGTTCTTGCACGGAAAATACGTGGAACCAGCTCCGCTGCCTGGTAGCGGGACTATTGGGCAGGTTCTGAGGGTGAAACGAATTCTATGAAAGCGCGTGCGACGCGGCTGAGGCGAGTGTTCTGGTGCCAAGCGAGAACTACGTGCACCGACGGCACGGCGGGGGAAGCGATGGTCTTGACGACCACCTCGAGCCCCTCGTACGTGACGTCGATCTTGGGCCGCTGGAGTAGCAGCGTCCAGCCGAGGCCACGGCCGACAAATGCCCTCGCCGTCTCGAAGTTCGCAGTTCTGTAGGCAACCTTCGGGGCGAATCCGCCTGCGCGACAGACGTCGAGCGCGTGTTTGGTGCTCGGCGGCGCGTCGAGGAGAACCATCGGGTGTTCCGCCAGGTCCGGAAGATGGATCGGTCGCTCGGACCGCGCGAGTGGGTGTTCTGCACCCAGGACGATCAAGGGTTCGCGGATGGCCAACGGAACTGTGCGCAATTGTGGAGACAGGTCCAGGTCGTAAGCGATTGCGAGGTCCAACTCGCCGTTCTCGAGATGTGTCTGGAGCCGATTCTGAGTGTCCTCGCGGAACTCCACCTGCGCGTCAGGATTCTCACGGGTGAACACGGCGATCATCGACGGCAACACCGTCGGCCCCAGAGCGGGATAACAGCCGATCGCGATGGGCCCCGACACGCTTCCGCCGGTTCCGAGCGCATCGGATTCGAGTTCCCCGGCTTGCTGAAGTAGCGCCCGGGCGCGCACCAGAACGGATTCACCGGTGCGGGTCAGTTGAATGCCGAATGAGCGACGGCGAACGCACAGTTGAACTTTGAGCGCGCGTTCGAGTTCGGTGAGCGCCGCGGACAGGGCGGAAGGAGAGAGGTGCAGGCGCTCGGCCGCGGCACTGATCGTTCCGGTCTCGGCTACCGCGACAAACGCAGCAAGCTGACGCATCGTGTACGTGGGAGCAGGATCGATGCGAGGCATGAGATCGACAGTAGTCGGGTAGATTGCCCTGAATATTTTGGTGTGGCACCGTGAAGAGGTCGACGATCAATCGCTGACCTGCGTCTTCGTGGTGCCCCCGGCAGGATTCGAACCTGCGACCTTTCGCTCCGGAGGCGAACGCTCTATCCCCTGAGCTACGGGGGCGCACCGAACTTTCGGTGTGCCGATTGGGCTGCGTTAGCGTAGCGCATCACGGGGGGACAAGACCAAACCGGCACCCGTCTCGGCATGGCGTCCTCGCGTGAGGTAGTCGAGGATGCGGCCGGGGACCATGGTCGTCGAATCATCTGTACCGACTGACTCGGATGCTTTTTACGCCTAGGCTCGGCTCTGAGCACAGGCTCGGGCGGACTGCTCGGGCACCCTCGTGAGGTACGGGAGTCGTTGATGACCGATCACCACTATTCCGAAGACCAGCTCGCGCTCGACCTGAAGTGGTGGGCAGCGGCCAACTACCTGACCGTCGCGCAGATCTATCTGAAGGACAACACGCTTCTGCGGGAACCGTTGCGTGCCGAGCACATCAAGCCCCGACTGCTCGGGCACTGGGGGACCAGCCCCGGCTTGTCGATGATCTACACGCTCCTCAATCGGCACATCGTCGCCACCGGCGCAGACTGGCTTTACGTGACCGGTCCCGGGCACGGCGGTCCGGCGCTGGTCGCGTCGACGTATCTCGAGGGAACGTACTCGGAGATCTATCCGGAAGTCTCGGACGACGCCGAGGGCATCCACCGGATGTGTCGGCGATTCTCCGCTCCCGGCGGAGTGCCCAGCCATGTGAGTGTGCAGACACCCGGAAGCATCCACGAAGGCGGCGAGCTCGGCTACGCCCTTGCCCATGCGGCCGGCGCTGCCTTCGATCATCCGAACCTCGTGGTGGCCTGTGTGATCGGCGACGGCGAAGCGGAGACCGGGCCGTTGTCCGGCTCGTGGAAGCTCCCGGCGTTCCTGAATCCACGACGCGACGGCGCGGTGCTGCCGATCCTGCACGTGAACGGTGCCAAGATCGCCGGGCCGACGGTCTACGGACGCAGCAGCGACGAAGACATCCAGGCCTATCTTGGTGGACAGGGGTGGGCGCCGATCGTCGTCTCCGGTGACGACCCCGACGCGGTGTTTCCTCAGCTGTATCAAGCGATCTCGCAGGCGCACGAGAAGATCCGCGAGATGCAGGGTGCCGCACGCCGCGGAGAGGAGTGGACGGGTTCGTGGCCGGCAATCGTGTTGCGGACGCCGAAAGGATGGACCGGTCCACACACCGTCGACGGAATCTTGGTCGAGGGCACACATCGTGCGCACCAGGTGCCGTTGTCCGGCGTGCGAAGCAACGAATCACATCTGCGGCAACTCGAAGAGTGGATGCGGTCGTACCGTCCGGACGAGTTGTTCGACGCCAACGGATCACTCGTCGCGGAACTGGCGGCGCTGTCGCCGACGGGGGACAAGCGCATGGGGAGCACTCCCTACGCGAACGGTGGACGACTTCGCGTCGATCTCCCGATGCCGCCGCTCGAAAAGTATGCGCTTCCCATCCAATCCCCGGGTTCGACCTTCCACGAGACGACGCGAGTTCTCGGCGAGCTTCTGCGCGACATCTACGCCGCCACGGAAACCGAGGACAGCGGCGGGATCTTCCGACTCTTCTGTCCGGACGAGACGTCGAGCAATCGCCTCGGCGCCGTATTCGAGACAACCGATCGCTGCTGGCAACTGCCGATCACCGACTACGACGACGGGCTGTCCGCGGACGGTCGTGTCATGGAGGTCCTCAGCGAGCACCTCTGCGAGGGATGGCTCGAGGGCTATCTGCTGTCGGGCCGACACGGGATGTTCGCGAGCTACGAAGCATTTGCGATGGTGAGCGTGTCGATGCTCATCCAGCACGCCAAGTGGCTCCAACATGCCGTCGACCTGCCGTGGCGGGCGTCTGTTGCTTCGCTCAACGTGCTGTTGACCAGTACGTGCTGGCGCAACGACCACAACGGATTCAGTCATCAGGGCCCCGGCATGATCGACGCCGTTATTCCCTTGGCACCCAGTGTGATCCGCGTGTGGCTGCCGCCGGATTCCAACACGTTGCTCTCGATCTCGGATCACTGCCTGCGTAGTACCGACCACGTCAACCTGATAGTCGTGGACAAGCAACCGCACCTGCAGTACCTCACGCTCGAGCAAGCGCACGAGCACTGCGCGGCGGGCGCTTCGGTCTGGGAATGGGCCGGAACCGAGGCTCGCGGACAGGAACCGGACGTGGTCCTGGCCGCCGCGGGAGATGTGCCGACGCAGGAGATCCTGGCTGCTGCACAGTTGCTGCGCGATCACACACCCGAACTGATCACCCGCGTCGTCAACGTCGTCGATCTGATGGCCTTGCTGACGCCAACCGAGCATCCCCACGGATTCGGGGAGCGGGTCTTCCTCGATCTGTTCTCTGCGCAGACCGACGTCGTGTTCGCATTCCACGGATACTCGCGTGCCGTGCACGAACTGATTCACGGGCGTCCGAGTCCCGAGCGCTTCCACGTTCGCGGATTCAGTGAACAGGGAACAACCACAACACCGTTCGACATGGTTGTCCTCAACAAGATGAGCCGCTACCACCTGGTGATCGAGGCGCTACGACGCTCCAAGCGTCGGCCGGCCGGGGCGTCCGAGTTGGCGGAGTTCTGCCGCACACAACTCGAAAAGCACTCGCGTTACATCGTCGAGCACCTCGAAGACATGCCGGAAGTAGAAAACTGGACCTGGTCCTGAAATTCAGGACCAGGCCCAGTTGGGTCTGAACATTCTCGGCTCAGTTCAGTTCTGCTCAGTTCATGGGCAGTGGCATTGCGCCGCGAGCTGCCAACATGTCGGTCATCAGCTTGGACTCGCTCTGCTGCGTGTTGACCATCGTCTGCGCCAGGCTGCGCACCGGCCCCTCGGTGGCGTCGGCTGCTGCGTACTCCATCATCGGAAGCCCACCTTCGTGGTGACGAAGCATCAGCTGCAGGAACAAGGTGTCGAGTTGCAGACCTTCCGCTGCGCGGAGAGCCGCAAGGTCCTCGGGGGACGCCATGCCGGGCATGGTGTCGACCGGCCCGGAATGACTCATGTCCATCGTGGCCGAAGTCCCGTGCGATCCATGGCCGGAGCCCGAATCCGACGACATCCACTCCATGTACGGGCCCACCTTGGACAGCGGCTGATCCCACATGGTCAGCCACGCCTGCATCTGACCGAGCTGGTTCTGCTGCGTGGTCAAGATGTCGAACGCCAGCGTGCGTACGTCGTTGTCCGTGGACTTCGTCAGGGCGATGGACGCCATGTCGACGGCCTGGCTGTGATGCACGCTCATGTCCTGCGCGAAGCCCACGTCCACCGAATCCGAAGCCGGAACGGTCAGTGACGACTTCGCATCGGGTCCGAGGAGGTTGGTCAGTGCGCCGAGCGCAAAACCGACGGCGATCGCGCCGATCAGACCGATGATCAGCAGTGCGGTGCGCTGACTCGGCTTCGAAGACTGATCGGTGTTCGTCGAACTATCCACCGGCGGGAATCTGTTCGTCGGTGGCCGGGGTAGCGCCCGTGCCGTCCATCTGGATGGCGTCGGTGCCCGGAGGTGTCGGATCGAACGGCGACGTCGACGGAGTGAACAGCGGGTTGGTGCAGCTCGCGCCGACCTCGGGGTAGACGTTCGGGTTCTGGTTCAGCGCAGTGATGAACTGATCGATGCGATCGTCGTCGGCCTTGTCGATCTCGAGGCGATGGCCCCACGACTGCAGAGAAATGGGGCTGCTCTGACCGGGGTACGGCGACATCAGCATGTAGGACTTGCCGTTCACGCGTCCGGCGAGACTGTCGATCTGGTCCTGGTCGACGAGATCGGGGTTGTACGTGATCCAGATGGCGCCGTGCTCGAGCGAGTGGACGGCGTTCTCGGTGCGAATCGGGTCGGCGTACACGGTTCCGGTGCAGTTAGCCCAGGTGGCGTCGTGTGGGCCACCGAACGGCGGGGTCTGGTCGTACGCCACGCGCTGAGTGGAATCGACGTGCTGGCCGGCCGGGTACTCGATCTTGAGGACGCCGTCGATCTTGTCGGACGGATCCTTGTTCTCGGAGCTGTACTTGTACGGCTCGAGGGCCTGCCGCTCCTCGACCTTGGGCCACAGATTGATACCGAGCACGGCGATGAGTGCGAGCACAGCCACACCGGCGCCGATCGACAGCCAGGGGATCTGGCGGGGAGCGGGGACGCCGCCCTTGCCCTTCTTGGCCGGCCGACTGTTCTTGTTGGCGGCCTTGATGGCCTTGGCTGATTTGGCCCCGGAGTTCTTGTTGGGACCGCGACTATCGGAACCGCTTGGCATCGATTGGGCTCTTTCGGTGTGTGGGCTTGAGGTGTGGCGCGCCCGCGCATGAAGGTACGCGGTGGTAGCTCGGGCATTACCACTGTACTTTCCGAGTCTGAGGGCAAACTTTGAGAGTGGCGTGCGACACGCCACAGCGGCCCCGCGCACGTTCACGGAGAGCGAGGCGTGAGGCGAGTCTCCACTTCCGGTGTGCAGGCAATAGGATGAATACCTGTGACTCCAGCTGACCTTGCCGAACTGCTCCGCGGAACCGCAGCGAGCGTCCTTGCCGATCGTGGCCTCGACGTATCCGTGCTACCCGAAACCCTCACCGTCGAGCGACCACGCAACCCCGAGCACGGCGATTACGCCACCAACATTGCCATGCAGGTAGCCAAGAAGGTCGGCACGAATCCCGGCGAGCTGGCGGGCTGGATCGCCGAAGCCCTCACCGCTGCCGACGGAATCGAATCCGCCGAGATCGCCGGGCCCGGCTTCCTCAACATTCGGTTGGACAAGGACGCCCAGGGCGCGATCGTCGTGTCGGTTCTCGAAGCCGGTGCGTCGTACGGCTCGGGTGACTCCCTCGCCGGCAAGAAGATCAACCTCGAATTCGTCTCCGCCAACCCCACCGGACCGATTCACCTCGGTGGAACCCGTTGGGCCGCAGTCGGAGACGCGCTCGGACGCATTCTGTCCGCGCAGGGTGGTTTGGTAACACGTGAGTACTACTTCAACGATCACGGTGCCCAGATCGACCGCTTCTCGCGTTCGCTGATCGCTGCAGCGAAGGGTGAACCTGCTCCCGAAGACGGTTACGCCGGCGCGTACATCGCCGACATCGCCGCCTCGGTTCTGAAGCAGCGTCCCGACGTCATGGATCTGCCTGCCGACGAGCAGCAGGAAACCTTCCGCGCCATCGGCGTCGAATTGATGTTCACGCACATCAAGCAGACCCTGCACGACTTCGGCGTCGACTTCGACGTCTACTTCCACGAGAACTCGCTCTTCGAATCCGGTGCGGTCGAGAAGGCCGTCGAATCCCTCAAGGGTTCGGGCAACCTCTTCCACGAAGACGGTGCGTGGTGGCTCAAGAGCACCGACTACGGCGACGACAAGGACCGCGTCGTCATCAAGAGCGATGGCAACGCCGCCTACATCGCCGGTGACATCGCCTACTTCCAGAACAAGCGCGCCCGTGGGTTCGACCTCTGTATCTACATGCTCGGCGCCGACCATCACGGTTACATCGGCCGTCTCAAGGCTGCCGCTGCCGCATTCGGCGACGATCCGGACACCGTCGAGGTGCTGATCGGCCAGATGGTCAACCTCGTCAAGGACGGCACTGCCGTCAAGATGAGCAAGCGTGCAGGCACCGTCATCACCCTCGACGACCTGGTCGAGGCAATCGGCGTCGACGCCTCGCGTTACGTCATGATCCGCTCGTCGGTCGACTCGAGCATCGACATCGACCTCGACCTGTGGACCAAGACCAGCAGCGAGAACCCCGTCTACTACGTGCAGTACGCGCACGCACGCCTCTCGGCGATCGCCCGCAACGCCGCAGACCTCGGTCTGTCCGCCGACGCGAGCAACCTCGCCCTGCTCACCGTCGAGCAGGAGGGTGACCTCATTCGCACAATCGGCGAGTATCCACGCGTCGTGTCGAGCGCTGCGAATCTGCGTGAGCCGCACCGTATTGCCCGCTACCTCGAAGAACTCGCGGGTGCGTACCACCGCTTCTACGGCGCGTGCCGCATCCTTCCGCAAGGCGACGAAGACGCCACCGACGTGCACCGCGCGCGTCTGGCTCTCTGCGCCGCCACCCGACAGGTCCTGGCCAACGGTCTCGAACTGCTCGGCGTCACCGCACCGGAGCAAATGTGAACGCGCACCCCGCCGGCCCCAAGCACGCCGAGCAGTTGCAGGCCCCCGGCTTGCCCGACCGTCCGACCAGCCCCGAAGCCTTCGGCGAACTCTCACCGCAGGTGTGGCCGCGCAACGCTTCTCGTGGCGACGACGGTGAAGTGACCCTCGCGGGTGTCAAGGTCGGTGAACTTGCCGAGAAGTACGGCACTCCGCTGTTCGTCATCGACGAGGACGACTTCCGCTCGCGCTGCCGTGACATGGCCCGCGCCTTCGGCCCGGATGCCAAGGTGCACTACGCATCCAAGGCATTCCTCTGTGGCGAGATCGCACGCTGGGTCGCCGACGAAGGCCTCTCGCTCGACGTCTGCTCCGGCGGCGAACTGGCGATCGCGTTGCACGCGGACTTCCCGGCCGAGCGAATTGCCATGCACGGCAACAACAAGTCAGTCGCCGAACTGGCCGCTGGTGTCGCCGCGGGCGTCGGACACGTCGTGCTCGACTCGTCGATCGAGATCGACCGACTCGATCGTGTCGCCGGTGAGGCCGGTGTCGTTCAGGACGTGTTGATCCGACTGACCGTCGGCGTCGAAGCGCATACCCACGAATTCATCTCCACCGCACACGAGGACCAGAAGTTCGGTTTCTCGCTGGCCGGGGGAGCGGCGATCGACGCAGTCCGTCGCGTCTTCGCTGCCGACAACTTGCGACTGGTCGGCCTGCACAGCCACATCGGTTCGCAGATCTTCGACGTCGACGGTTTCGAGGTGGCAGCGCACCGCGTGATCGGTTTGCTCCGCGACGTCGTCACCGAGTTCGGAGTCGAGAAGACCAAGCAGATTTCGATCATCGACCTCGGCGGCGGCATGGGGATCTCGTACATCCCCTCCGACGACCCGCCGCCCGTCGACGAACTGGCAGCGAAGCTCGGCCACATCGTGCGCAACGAGTCCGCACTGGCCGGATTGCCGGAGCCGACGCTTGCCGTCGAACCCGGCCGCGCCATCGCCGGACCTGGCACGGTGACGCTCTACGAGGTCGGCACCATCAAGGACGTCACGGTGGGTAGCTCGCTGACACGCCGCTACATCAGCGTCGACGGCGGGATGAGCGACAACATCCGCACGTCCCTCTACGGTGCGGAGTACGAAGCCAAGTTGGTTTCGCGAACTTCCGAGGCTGATCCCGTCGTTGCACGTATCGTCGGTAAGCACTGCGAGTCCGGTGACGTGGTCATTCGGGACACCTGGATGCCCGAGGACGTCGGGCCCGGTGATTTACTAGCGGTAGCAGCGACCGGTGCATACTGCTATTCGATGTCGAGCAGGTACAACCTGCTCACCCGCCCAGCCGTGGTGGCGGTGCGTGACGGAGTCTCACGCGTGATTCTGCGGAGGGAAACAGTGGAAGATCTGCTCAGCTTGGAGGTATCGCAGTGACGAGCGAATCGGCGCATCGCGCTATCGGTGTGGCCGTTCTCGGCCTCGGCAACGTCGGGAGCGAGGTCGTCCGGATCATTCGTGAGCAGGCCGAGGAACTCGAAGCTCGCGTCGGCGCCCCGTTGGAACTGCGGGGGGTTGCCGTCCGCCGTATCGGCTCGGACCGCGGAATTCCCGAGGAACTGCAGACGACGGACGCCGAGTCCCTGGTCGGTCGTGACGACGTCGACATCGTGGTCGAGGTGATCGGCGGAATCGAGCTCCCTCGCAAGCTGATTCTCTCTTCGCTCAACTCCGGCAAGTCGGTCGTGACCGCCAACAAGGCGCTGCTCGCGGACCACACCGGTGAATTGGCGGAGGCTGCAGAGGCCAACTCTGTCGACCTGTACTTCGAGGCCGCTGTTGCCGGCGCGATCCCCGTGATCCGCCCGCTCACACAGTCGTTGGCCGGAGACCGTGTCAACAAGGTCGCCGGAATCGTGAACGGCACCACCAATTTCATCCTTTCGGCGATGGACGAGACCGGCGCCGACTACGAAGAGACCTTGGCCGAAGCCGGACGCCTCGGATACGCGGAAGCCGACCCGACCGCGGACGTCGAAGGCTACGACGCCGCGGCGAAGGCAGCGATCCTCGCGTCGATCGCGTTCCACACCCGCGTCACTGCCGCGGACGTGTACCGCGAAGGAATCTCCACGATCACCTCCGCCGACCTGGCGTCGGCGAAGGCACTCGAGTGCACGATCAAGTTGCTCTCGATCTGCGAGCGCATCGTCACGCCCAAGGGCAAGGAGCGGATTTCCGCTCGCGTGTACCCGGCGCTGGTTCCGCTCAGCCATCCGCTGGCCTCGGTCAACGGCGCGTTCAACGCCGTTGTCGTGGAAGCAGAGAACGCCGGCCGGCTCATGTTCTACGGCCAGGGCGCAGGCGGCGCCCCCACCGCTTCCGCGGTGATGGGTGACCTGGTGATGGCTGCGCGCAACAAGGTTCACGGCGGCCGCGGCCCCCGCGAGTCCAAGTACGCCAAGCTGAAGGTCGCCCCGATGGGCGACATCCTCACGCGCTACTACGTGAACATGGAGGTCGCGGACAAGGAAGGTGTGCTGTCCGCAGTCGCCGCCGAGTTCGCCAAGCACGGCGTGAGCATCTCCGTCGTCCGCCAGGAGGGCGCCGGCGCCGGCGCGCGTCTGGTGGTCGTCACTCATGTAGCAACCGACGCGGCTCTCTCCGAGACCGTGGCGGCCCTCAACGAACTCGAATTCGTCACCGCTGTGACCAGCGTGCTGCGACTGGAAGGCACTGAACAATGACCGGCATCGTCAACCCCGTCCACAAGGCATGGCCGGGTCTCATCGAGGCATACCGGGACCGTCTCGCGATCGGTGACAACTGGAAGACCGTCACCCTGCGCGAAGGCGGCACCCCGCTCCTGCCGGCCGGCCACCTCTCCGAGATCACCGGCTGCGACGTCTACCTCAAGGTCGAGGGCCTCAACCCCACCGGTTCCTTCAAGGACCGCGGCATGACGATGGCCGTCACCGACGCCTTGGCCCGTGGCCAGCGCGCAGTTCTGTGCGCGTCCACCGGCAACACCTCCGCCTCGGCCGCTGCGTATGCAGCCAAGGCCGGCATGACCTGCGCCGTGCTCATCCCGCAGGGCAAGATCGCCATGGGCAAGCTTGCGCAGGCAGTCATGCACGGCGCCAAGATCATTCAGGTCCAGGGCAACTTCGACGACTGCCTCGAGCTGGCACGCAAGACCACGGCCGAATTCCCCACCATCGGTCTCGTCAACTCGGTCAACCCAGTGCGCATCGAAGGCCAGAAGACCGCGGCATTCGAGATCATGGACGTCCTCGGCAAGGCTCCCGACGTGCACGCACTCCCGGTCGGAAACGCCGGTAACATCACCGCGTACTGGCGCGGATACTCCGAGTACTACGCGGACGGTCTGACCACGGTCAAGCCCCGCATGCTCGGTGTCCAGGCAGCCGGAGCGGCTCCGCTGGTCAACGGTGCACCCGTCAAGGATCCCGAAACCATCGCCACCGCAATCCGAATCGGTTCTCCCGCGTCCTGGAACGGCGCTGTCGCCGCGAAGGAAGAGTCGAACGGTGCATTCCGTGCCGCCACCGACGAGAAGATCCTCGAGGCTTACCGTCTGATCGCCGCCACCGAGGGCGTCTTCGTCGAACCGGCGTCGGCAGCCAGTGTCGCCGGCCTGCTCGCCGCACGTGCAGAGGGCTGGCTCGAGCCGGGCCTGACCGTCGTGTGCACGGTGACCGGTAACGGTCTCAAGGATCCTGACACGGCTTTGAAGGGTATGCCGAACGTCGAGCCGATCGGTGTCGATCCCGTTGCCGTCGCGGCTGCCCTCGAGCTTGCATAGTGTCCGTGGATTCATCGACCACTCCGCGGAATCCGGTGTCTGACATGACTATAACCCTGCCTATCGGCCTTTCGGTGACTGCTCGCGTCCCGGCCTCGAGTGCAAACTTGGGGCCGGGGTTCGACACCCTCGGTCTGGCGTTGGGGTTGTACGACGAAATCGTGGTCACCACAACGGATTCAGGCCTTCAGATTCGCGTCGAAGGTGAAGGCGCTGCCGACGTGCCCTGGGGTCCTTCGCATCTCGTGGTCCGCGCCATCGAGCGTGGTCTCGAGGCGGCCGGAGTGTGGGCCAGTGGCCTGGACGTGTTGTGCCGCAACGCGATTCCGCATTCGCGCGGGTTGGGATCCTCGGCTTCCGCGGCTGTCGGTGGATTGGCAGCAGCCAACGGTCTGGCGCGCGCTCTCGATGCCGAGATCGGCTTGACGGAAGAGCAGTTGGTTCAACTCTCGTCCGAGTTCGAAGGTCACCCGGACAACGCGTCTGCCAGTGTTCTCGGTGGCGCAGTCGTCTCGTGGAGTTGCCCACCGGCCGTCGAAGGCGACGAGCCGATCTACTCCGCGGCCAAACTCGACGTCCATCCCGACATCCGTGCTGTGGCACTGGTTCCCGAGGAGCGGTCGTCCACCGCACACACTCGCGGGCTCCTGCCCGAATTGGTTCCGCACCAGGATGCCTCGTTCAACGCGAGCCGCAGCGCGCTCGCCGTCGTTGCGCTCACTGCTCGGCCCGATCTGTTGATGGCGGCCACCGAGGATCGCCTGCATCAGGCACAGCGCGCACCCGCGCTTCCGCTCACGACGCGATGGATCGGGATCCTGCGCGAGGCGGGTATTGCTGCGACCGTTTCCGGAGCCGGCCCCACCGTGTTGGCGCTCAGCACAGAACCTTTCCCCGTCGAACTCGCGGAAGCGGCGCGGGCAGACGGACTACGTGTGCTCGAATTGGACATCGCCGACGGCGTCGAAGTATCCACGACGACGGTCTGATCCCTGCCTTGGTCCAGGTGATCGCCCACTACCGATCGGTAGTGAACTGACACACCCAGTCGTCCAAATTCTTGCCGGACTCAGGTTTGGGCGCTATCCTGGGCTATGTCCGTACATCGTGCGCGTCAGTCGCCGGTGCATCACCAGGGGGCAAAACTCCTTCCCAATCGGGGTCCACAGTCCTTGGCATGATTCTCGCAGGCATGATCCTCACGCTTGTACCTTCTCCGAAGGTTTGAATCCTCCGCGGATCGAACACTCAGAGGTTCCATCACTCTGGGGTTCAACACACGGGGGAGTGAATCGTCGACGAAGGCGCGTTGGGCAGGTTTGCGAGCGCATGAAAAGTTTGAGGCGAGAGTTTCCGACAATCATGTGACGGCGGACAAGCCGGCAGTTCTGGACAGCAACCACGTACGGCACCACCGAGTTCGGTATTCAATCGAACTGCGGGACGAACCCTCGACTTTGCGCAGTGCGAGTGAGGGAAGGAAAGGACCTCCGTGACCGATACGGACCTCATCGCCACTTCTGCACCCGCCGGGTCGGAATCAGGCGACAATTCTCAGGCGTCATCTTCAGCATCGAACGGTGCGGTGGCGACCTCCACGAAGCGTGCCGAAACGCGCCGTGGTGCCGGACTCTCCGGCATGGTGCTCACCGAACTCCGCACTCTTGCGGGAGAACTGGGCATCAAAGGCACTTCCGGCATGCGCAAGGGTGACCTGATCGCAGCCATCAAGGAGCGCCAGGGCGGCAGCGCGAAGGCTGCACCCGCACAGAGTGAACTCACTCTCGACGACGCACCCGTTGCGCGCACTCGTGCCAAGAGCACTCGCGCCGCACGCACCGAAACCCCCGCAGCCGAAACAGCTCCGGCAGCTGAGTCGGCTCCTGCCGAGGCCGCGCCTGCGCGTACGGAATCCGCCGAGGATTCCGATCAGAGCGCACCCCGTCGCGGACGTCAGCGTCGTGGCGCCGCTCGTCGTGCAGGTTCACCCGACCAGGGTGAACTGAGCATCGAGCAGGAAGCTCCTTCGGCGAAGTCCGACGCGGACACCGCGAAGGCCGCCGATTCTTCGAAGGTCGCCGAGACCGCCAAGGCCGAGGCTCCGGCCGAGCGTCCTGCGCGCACCGAGGGCAAGTCCGACGCTGATCAGGCTCCCGCCGAGCAGGGCAACGAGCGTCCCCGCCGCGAGCGAAACCGGGACAACCAGGGCCAGCGGGACAACCAGGGCCAGCGCGAGAACCAGGGCAACCGGGGCAACCAGGATCGCCAGGATCGCCAGGATCGCGGCAATCAGAACAACGCCGGCCAGAACAACGCCGGTCCGCGTACGGACAACCGCAACAACGGACCGGACGACGACGAAGAGGGTGGACGCGGACGCCGCGGACGCCGTTTCCGCGAGCGCCGTGGCCGTGGTCGCGATCGCGGTGAGGGTGGCGCACCCAACGATTCACGCGAGACCGAGATTCGTGAGGACGACGTCCTGCAGCCGGTCGCCGGCATCCTCGACGTCCTCGACAATTACGCCTTCGTGCGTACGTCCGGGTACCTCGCCGGTCCCAACGACGTCTACGTCTCCATGAACCTGATCCGCAAGAACGGCCTTCGCCGTGGCGACGCCATCACCGGTGCCGTCCGCGTCTCGCGTGACGGTGAGCAGGGCAGCCAGCGTCAGAAGTTCAACCCGCTGGTCCGTATCGACACGGTCAACGGCGGCGACGTCGAGGCCGCGAAGAAGCGCCCCGAGTTCAACAAGCTCACGCCGCTGTACCCGAACCAGCGTCTGCGCCTCGAGACCGAGCAGCACATTCTCACCACGCGTGTCATCGACCTGGTGATGCCCATCGGTAAGGGCCAGCGCGCCCTCATCGTGAGCCCGCCCAAGGCCGGTAAGACCAGCGTGTTGCAGGCGATCGCGAATGCCGTCGCCACCAACAATCCTGAGTGCTACCTGATGGTCATCCTCGTGGACGAGCGTCCCGAGGAAGTGACCGACATGCAGCGCAGCGTGAAGGGTGAGGTCATTTCCTCCACCTTCGACCGCCCGCCGGGAGATCACACCGCAGTTGCCGAGCTGGCAATCGAGCGTGCGAAGCGCCTGGTCGAGATGGGTAAGGACGTCGTCGTACTGCTCGACTCCATCACGCGTCTGGGTCGTGCGTACAACAACTCCTCGCCGGCGTCGGGACGCATCCTCTCCGGTGGTGTCGACTCGACGGCGCTCTACCCGCCGAAGCGTTTCCTCGGTGCTGCCCGCAACATCGAGAACGGTGGATCGCTCACCATCATCGCTACCGCAATGGTCGAGACCGGATCCACCGGCGACACCGTGATCTTCGAAGAGTTCAAGGGCACCGGCAACGCCGAGCTCAAGCTCGATCGCAAGATCGCCGAACGCCGCGTGTTCCCGGCCGTGGACGTCAACCCGTCCAGCACGCGTAAGGACGAGTTGCTCCTGAGCCCGGACGAAGCTGCGGTGCTGCACAAGCTCCGCCGCGTCCTGTCCGGTCTGGACTCGCATCAGGCCATCGATCTGCTGATCGATCGACTGAAGAAGAGCAAGAACAACCTCGAGTTCCTGATGCAGGTCTCCAAGACCGCACCGGGTGCGATCGACGACTGATCGATTCGACGTCAAAAGGCCTACAACCAGCTGGTTGTGGGCCTTTTGCGTGGGCGGAACAAAACCGAGCGACAGTGCGTTGACAACTTCGTACAGCCACCCCGAGTCGTGCGAGACGCGGATTATCCGGTGAGGTACCGCATCTGGCATACTGAACGGCCGAGTCCGGTTCCGGTTCACGATGTCGATTGGCGACGTCGACCCGGCGACCATTGAAAGGGACACCATGAAGGCAGGAATCCACCCAACCTACGTAGCGACCACCGTCGTCTGCGGTTGCGGTAACACGTTCGAGACCCACAGCACCAAGGAGTCCGGACGCATCAACGTCGAGGTTTGCTCGCAGTGCCACCCGTTCTACACGGGCAAGCAGAAGATTCTCGACACCGGTGGACGCGTCGCTCGCTTCGAGGCTCGCTACGGCAAGCGCGCAGACAGCAAGGTCCCGGCCACGGAGTCCTAGCTGTTCCGCCGACGCCCGATCTGCCATGCGCAGATCGGGCGTCGGCTTTTTTGTGCCTGCACTCGGTTTGCGCGTTTCCCGGGTCCCGGCGTCGAAATACCTTCAAGCGCGCACCGTAGGAATCGAAACTCAGAGCGGAGCGAACCATGGCAGGCGCAACCCAGCCCTCGGCCATCGACGACATCTTGGCGGAGCACGCCGGTCTCGAAGCGCAGATGTCCGATCCGGCGCTGCACAACGACCCTGCCGCTGCCAGGCGCGTCGGTAAACGGTTCTCCGAGCTCTCGCCGATCATGTCGACGTACAACAAGCTCACCGCTGCGCAGGACGATCTGGAAGCCGCGCGCGAACTAGCCGCCGACGATTCCAGCTTCGCCGCCGAGATCCCCGATCTCGAAGCCGAGGTCGCGCAGCTCGAGCAGACGCTTACCGATCAGTTGGCGCCGCGTGATCCGCATGACGGCGACGACATCGTCCTCGAAGTGAAGTCCGGTGAGGGCGGCGAAGAATCCGCGCTCTTCGCCTCGGACCTGGCCCGCATGTACGTCCGCTACGCGGAACGGCATGGCTGGCGCGTCGAGATTCTCGACGCGACGGTCTCCGATCTCGGCGGATACAAGGAAGCCACGCTGTCGATCAAGAGCAAGTCGGACTCCCCGGACGGAGTGTGGGCGCGGCTGAAGTTCGAGGGCGGCGTTCACCGCGTCCAGCGAGTGCCCGTCACCGAATCCCAGGGACGCGTTCACACTTCGGCTGCCGGCGTTCTGGTCTACCCGGAGCCCGAAGAGGTCGAGCAGGTCCAGATCGACGAAAGTGACCTGCGTATCGACGTCTACCGTTCGTCCGGCAAGGGCGGTCAGGGCGTCAACACGACCGACTCTGCTGTCCGAATCACGCACCTTCCGACCGGCATCGTCGTCACCTGCCAGAACGAGCGTTCGCAGCTCCAGAACAAGGCGCGCGCCATGCAGGTCCTTGCAGCCCGTTTGCAGGTAGTCGCCGAGGAAGCCGCGGACGCTGAAGCGTCGGCAGGTCGCCAGAGTCAGGTTCGGACGGTGGACCGTTCGGAGCGCATCCGCACCTACAACTTCCCCGAGAACCGCATCACCGATCACCGCATCGGATTCAAGTCGCACAACCTCGACGCGGTGCTCGACGGTGAGCTCGACGCACTTCTCGATGCATTGGGCAAGGCGGACCGAGAGGCGCGTCTCGCGGCCGAGTAGATGCAGACCATGACTGACCTCCATCCCGCCGGGAACTCGGTGAACCGCGTGTCGGTCGAGCGTGGCAGGCTGTACCCGTGAGTCGACTTCCACTTCGTTTGGCGCTGATCGAAGCTGCAAAACAGCTCGACGCCGCAGGTGTGCCCAGCCCACGCACCGACGCCGAGTTGTTGGCATCCCACCTGCTCGGGGTCGAACGCACGCGTCTCGGGCTGATTCCGTTGGTCGATCCCGAGGTCATCGCGGCGTTCGACGAGTTGGTTGCGCAACGGGTGAAGCGGATTCCGTTGCAGCACATCATCGGAGTCGCGTCGATGGGCAACATCGACGTCGCTGTCGGGCCGGGTGTCTTCATTCCGCGGCCGGAAACCGAACTGCTCATGGGTTGGGCACTCTCGTTCCTCGAAGGTTGCGGAAGCAAGCCGCCGGTAGTTCTGGACCTGTGTACGGGATCGGGTGTACTCGCGCTGTCCATCGCCGAGGCCCGTCCGGACGCCGTCGTTCACGCCGTGGAGAAGGAGCCCGCCGCGTTGGCGTGGGCGCGTCGTAATGCTGCCGACCGCGAGGCCGCCGGTGATACACCGATCCATCTGCATCAGGGCGATGTCACCGATCGGAACCTGTTGCCAGGGCTCGAGGGCGGCGTCGATCTGGTCGTTTCCAATCCGCCGTACATCCCCGAAGGCGCGCAATTGCAGCCTGAGGTCATGGATTACGACCCGCACACCGCGTTGTTCGGTGGTGTCGACGGTCTGTCCGTCATCAAACCCATGATCAGCAACATCGCGCGGTGGCTTCGAATCGGCGGCGCGGCAGGCATCGAGCACGACGACACCAACGGGGACGGCGTCGCTGCGCTGTTCTCGGCGCGCCGGGTATTCGGCGAGGTCGCGCAGCATCCAGATCTTGCCGGTCGTCCGCGATTCGTCGTCGCCAGACGTGTCGCCACCGACGTCGAAGCACAGCGGAATCGAACGCCCGAAGCGCAGAGTGAAAGGATGGCTGAGTGAGTACCGTGTACGACTGCAGTCAGACAGATTCCCGAACCGCAGGCTTGGCCGCCGCGAAGAACGCGCTCAAGGCCGGCCGACTCGTAGTTCTCCCTACCGACACCCTTTACGGACTCGCCGCCGACGCGTTCGACAGCGAAGCTGTCACGAGTCTGTTGCGCGCCAAGGGACGCGGGCGAGACATGCCCGTCCCGGTTCTGGTCGGATCGTGGAACACCATCGACGGGCTCGTCTACAGCGTGCGCCCGCAGGCACGGGATCTGATCCGCGCATTCTGGCCCGGCGGACTGAGCCTGGTCGTCGAGCAGGCGCCTTCACTTGCCTGGGACCTCGGTGATACCCGCGGAACCGTCATGCTCCGCATGCCCCTCCACCCGGTTGCCCTCGAATTGTTGCGCGATGTCGGACCGCTTGCCGTCTCGAGCGCCAACATTTCGGGGCGTCCGCCGGCAACTACCGTCGAGGAAGCCCGAGATCAGCTCGGCGGATCTGCCAGCGTGTATCTCGACGGGGGCAAGGCCGAACACGCCGTTGCTTCCACGATCGTCGACCTGACCGGCAATTCACCGCGTATCTTGCGAGTGGGTGCCGTCTCGGCAGAATCCATCGCCGAGGTATTGGGCACCAGTCCGGAAAGTCTCGTAGAGGGAGTTTCGTAACGATGGTCGGCGCCGGCGGCGAGCGCGCGGGGGAATCCACGTATTGGGGACCGGATTTCGGTGAGCTTGCCACGGCAGACCCCGAGATCGCGGCTGTTGCGCTGGCGGAACTCGAGCGTCAGCGCGACGGACTTCAACTCATCGCGAGCGAGAACTTCACCAGCCCTGCCGTACTGGCTGCCTTGGGTTCGACTCTGAGCAACAAGTACGCCGAGGGCTATCCGGGTCGGCGTTATTACGGCGGGTGCGAGTACGTCGACGTAGCCGAGAATCTGGCGATCGATCGGGCAAAGGCGCTGTTCGGCGCCGAGCACGTCAACGTCCAACCGCATTCGGGGGCCACTGCGAATCTCGCGGTGTACGCTGCATTCGCCAAGCCCGGCGACACCGTATTGGCGATGAGTCTGCCGCACGGTGGGCATCTGACTCACGGGTCTCGCGTCAGCTTTTCGGGGCAGTGGTTCACCACCGTTCCCTATCACGTCGATTCGGCCACCGAATTGATCGACTACGACGAGGTTCGCACCCTGGCTCTGGCGCACAAGCCGAAAATCATCGTCGCCGGCGCGACCGCGTACTCCCGCACCATCGACTTCGCAGCCTTCCGCTCGATCGCAGACGAGGTCGGTGCGATCCTGTGGGTCGACGCCGCCCACTTCATCGGACTCGTGGCAGGCCGGGCGATACCTTCGTGCGTTCCGTACGCCGACGTCGTCTCCGCGACGACGCACAAAGTCCTCAGAGGCCCGCGCGGCGGAATGATCCTGTGCCGCAGCGAGCATGCCTCGGCTGTAGATCGCGCGGTGTTCCCCTTCATTCAAGGCGGCCCGATGATGCATGCGATCGCTGCGAAGGCGGTTGCCTTCAAGGAAGCGTCGACGCCGGAATATCGTTGGTATGCACAGGAAGTGGTTGCCAACGCATCGGCACTCGCGCAGTCGTTGGAAGCTCGCGGCCTGCGCACCGTGTCCGGTGGAACCGACACACATCTGGCGCTTCTCGACCTGCGCGCAAGCGGCGTCGCCGGAGTCGACGCCGAGCGTAGGTGCGGACTGGCTTCGATCACGCTCAACAAGAACGCGATTCCGTTCGATCCGCAGTCGCCCGCCGTCACGTCCGGAATCCGCGTCGGGTCCGCGGCCGTGACGACCCAGGGTTTCAACCGCTCCGACATGAGCGTGGTGGGGGAGTTGATCGCGCGCGCAGTTGTCGCGGACCCCGCCACCACGTCAGGAGAGGCCGAGTTGGCAGCAGTTGCCGACGGCGTTCGCGAACTGGTCCGGGCAAAGCCTGCCTATGCCCGCCAGACGGGTGATCTCGAGCAGTGATCACTTCCTACGAGGCGACCACGTATCTGGCACAGGGTGGCGGGGGCGCGGGTGTTCCCATCCGTGAACTTTTGCTCGTGCTGTGTACGGCGGCGGTGGTGACCTACCTGGCGACTGGCGCAGTCCGGTTGTTGGCGCTGAGGTTCGGCGCTGTCGCGATTCCTCGTGATCGGGACGTTCACGTCGAGCCGATTCCGCGCCTCGGTGGCGTCGGAATGTATATCGGCATGGCTGTCGGTCTGCTGTTTGCGCAGCAATTACCCGCGCTCACAAGAGGTTTCGGCTTCGGCAGTCCTGACGTACACGCTGCGCTCGTAGCTGGCGCCGTCATCGTCCTCGTGGGTGTGATCGACGACAGGTGGGGCCTCGACGCCCTCACCAAATTTGTCGGTCAGGTGACTGCTGCCGGCGTTCTCGTGGTGATGGGCGTCAGCTGGTTCATCATCTACAACCCGTTCGGCGGTGACGGTGGGTCCACCATCATCCTCGATCAGATTCAATCCGGACTGTTCACCGTTGCTGTTGCCGTCGCGACCATCAACGCCATGAATTTTGTCGACGGTCTCGACGGATTGGCCGCCGGGTTGGGGCTGATCGCGGCGCTCGCCATCCTCATCTTCTCGATCGGTCTTCTCCACGATCAGGGCGGCGACGCGAGTGTCTACCCGCCGGCGATGATCGCGGCGGCCTTGGCAGGCGCTTGTCTCGGTTTTCTTCCACACAACTTCAATCCAGCGCGCATTTTCATGGGCGATTCCGGGTCGATGTTGATCGGTCTCATGCTGGCCGCGATCTCCACCAGTGCATCCGGTCGTATTCCGCTCGCTGCTTACGGAACCCGCGACCTCGTCGGCCTCCTCGCGCCGTTGTTGCTGGTCGGGGCTGTGATGTTCATCCCGATGCTGGACATGCTCCTGGCCGTGATCCGCCGGACGAAAGCGGGCGTCAGTCCGTTCAGTCCGGACAAGATGCACCTGCATCATCGCCTCTTGCAGATCGGACACACGCACCGACGAGTTGTGCTGGTCATCTACCTGTGGGTCAGCGTCCTGGCGTTCGGTGCCGTCGGATCCTCGCTGCTCAATCGTCAGCTGGTTGTTGTACTCGTCGCGGCCGGTTTGGTTCTTGCGTTGTTCTTCACTGCGGTGCCTTCGCTGATCGATCGCAAGCAGCAGCGTCGCTAGCCAAGTTTTCCGATCCATTACCCTTGGGCATCGTGACGAACACGCCGCAGCCTGTACCTGCCTCGCAACCCATCCCTGATTCGACCGCCGCCATGAAGTCGGCCGTGAAGTGGGGTGTGATGGGGCTGATCGCGCTGGCCGTGGTCGGCGCGCTCCTGGGCGGGCTCTTCGCCGGTAAGGAAGGCGTCTACGGCGCTCTGATCGGCGCAGCCGTCGGCGGCGGGTTCATCTTGTTCACGGCGTTGGGCGTGCTGCTCACAGCGAAGCTGCCTGCGCTCACGGCCGGTGCCGTTCTGCTCGGTACCTGGCTGCTGAAGATGATTCTCGCGATGGTGGTTCTCTTTGTCCTCTCGGACATGGATTTCTACAACAAGACCGCCCTCGTCCTGGTCATCATCATGTCGCTGGTCGTGGTGCTCGGTGCGGAGACTTACGGCGTCCTGGGAACCAAAACTCCGTACGTCGATCCCGCTCCCAGCAGCAACGTCGACGACGACGAGTAGTACTACAAGAGGTAACTAATCGGACTTCCAGGTACCCCATCTACACAATGTCGTAGATGACTTGATAAGGTTCGGTTCAAGCGAGAGCAATGGTGGGCCGAGTAACACTCAGCCGACGATGCCATGTGCTCGCAGGTGGTCGAAATTCTGACCACTGAGTCGACGAGAGTCGCCGACACCGACAGACGCCAGGCCCCTCTAGGGTTCTCCAGCTGCTGACGAATGCGCGAGTCGAACTTGTCGACTTGTAGATCGTCAATGTCCGATCGAACCGCAGTCAATGATGGCTGCGGACCGACTACGGGAGAGAACGCTGAGCGTCACCACCCTGGCCGCGGATGAATTCCATGCGCCGTCACTAGACGATTTTTTCCCGCCCTCCGTGTTGATTCACGCGGGCCCCTTCGAGCTCGACCGTCTGATGCTGATTCGTCTGCTGATGTCGGTGCTGGTCGCAGCCTTCTTCGTGATCGCAATGCGCAGCCCTCGACTGGTTCCCCGTGGACTGCAGAACGCAGCTGAGCTCGCGCTCGACTTCGTTCGTATCAACATCGCCGAGGAGATCCTGGGCAAGGAACAGGGCAAGCGCTTCCTGCCGGTCATCACGACGATCTTCTTCATCGTGGTCGCCAGCAACCTGGCCAGCGTCATTCCCTTCCTGAACATCTCGCCGAACGCACGAATCGGTATGCCGCTGGTACTCGCAGCGCTCGCCTACATCGTGTTCAACTACGTGGGAATCAAGAAGTACGGCTTCTTCAAGTACGTCAAGAGCAGCATCGTCGTTCCCGGCGTCCCGCTGCCCCTGCACTTCCTGTTGGTGCCCATCGAGTTCATCTCGACCTTCATCCTGCGCCCGTTCACGCTGATGGTTCGTCTCATGGCCAACATGTTGGCCGGCCACATCCTGCTGGTGCTGTTCTTCAGCGCGACGAACTACTTCTTCTTCGTGTCCGGCGGATTCCAGGCGATCTTCGGTGTTCCGTCGATCATTGCCGGTATCGCATTCACGTTCTTCGAGCTGCTGGTCATCTTCCTGCAGGCTTACGTGTTCGCGCTGCTGACCGCGGTGTACATCGATCTGGCGCTCCACGCCGACGAGCACTGACCTTTTACCTCCTCACCAGCTACACCAAGAACTGAGCCTCTTGCCGAATCCGGCGGAGGTCAACAGAAAGGGAATGGAACACCATGAGCATCGCTTACCTCGCTCAGGAAGTTGTCGAGACCAAGTCGCGCGGCTACGGAGCCATCGGCTACGGCCTCGCAGCAATCGGCCCCGGCATCGGCGTGGGCATCGTTGTGGGCAAGGCAATCGAAGGCATGGTCCGCCAGCCCGAGATGGCCGGCCAGGTTCGTACCACCATGTTCCTCGGTATTGCATTCACCGAGGCCCTCGCGCTGATCGGCCTCGTCGCCGGCTTCATCTTCTAAGACCGACATGGCAGCCACCATCGCAATTCTCGCGGCGGAGGGGACGACTGAACACAATCCCCTCATCCCCGAGACATACGACATCGTGTGGTCCGCGGTCGCGCTCGTAGTAGTTGGTTTCGTCTTCTGGAAGCTCGTTCTTCCGAAGTTCCAGAAGGTCTTGGCCGAACGCACCGAGCAGATCGAGGGCGGCATCAAGAAAGCCGAAGACGCACAGGCGGAGGCAGCAGCAGCGCTCGAGCAGTACCGCGCGCAGCTCGCCGAAGCTCGTACCGAGGCAGCGCAGATCCGTGAGGAAGCGCGTACCCAGGGTCAGCAGATCATCGCTGACATGAAGGTTCAGGCGCAGGACGAGAGCGACCGCATCGTGGCCGCAGGCCACAGCCAGCTCGTCGCCCAGCGTCAGCAGATTGTCGCTGAGCTCCGCTCGGATCTCGGCAAGACCGCTGTAGACCTGGCCGAGAAGGTCATCGGGGAGTCCCTCGCCGACGACGTGAAGCGCGCCGGAACGGTTGATCGTTTCCTCAACGAGCTCGACACCGTCAGCGCTGATTCAGCCAGGAAGTGAGCAACATGTACGCAGCGAGCCGTGAAGCCTTGGCGCAGACTCGTTCTGCGCTGAGCAGTGCCCTGGGCGCCGTCTCTGCAGGAGCCGCAACTGCTGCTTCTGCTCAGGCTGGGTCCGAGCTCTTCTCGGTGGTCGAGGTACTCGACGGCCAGCGCGCTCTTCGCAGCGCGCTGGCTGACGCTTCGGCACCGGCCGCTGGTCGCCAGGCTTTGGCAGAGCAGTTGTTCTCCGGAAAGGTCGGCGCCGAGGCGCTCGCCACCGTGAAGGCAGCTGCAGGCCAGGACTGGTCTGCGGCCCGCGACTTGGTCAACTCGCTCGAACTGCTCGGACGCGAAGCTCTGCTCCGCGCCGCAGCCGATCAGAGCCAGTTGGACACCGTTGAGGACGAGCTCTTCCGTCTCGGTCGCATCGTGGCAGGGGATCCCAGCCTGGAGCAGACGCTCTCGGATCTGTCGGTTCCCGCAGCCCGCAAGCGTGAGTTCCTCTCCCGCTTGCTCTACGGCAAGGTCACCGCGGTCACCGAGGCACTCGCCGGACAGGCTGTCGGCCGGTTGAAGTCTGCACCCGCAGACACTTTCGATCAGCTGTCGAATCTTGCCGCAGCGCAGCGCGATACCACCGTTGCTCACGTTCGCAGCGCCTCGGCGTTGAGCTCGGAGCAGTCGGATCGCTTGGCGAGCACTCTTACCCGCACCTACGGGAAGCCGGTAGCAGTGCACGTCGAGGTCGATCCAGAACTCCTCAGCGGCTTGGTCGTCCGGGTGGGCGACGAGGTTATCGACGGCAGCGCAGCGGGTCGACTCGCAGCACTGCGGAAGAACCTCAAGTAGTCCTTCAGCCGAACACATACTCCAGATCTTTTCGAAGACCAGACACCGAGAGCAGGAAAAACATGGCGGAGCTGACGATCTCCTCCGACGAGATCCGTAGCGCGATCGACAACTACACCGCGAGCTACTCCCCGGAGGCCTCCCGTGAGGAGGTCGGCACAGTGACCGACACCAGTGACGGCATTGCGCACGTCTCTGGCCTGCCTTCGGCTATGTCCAACGAGCTGTTGGAGTTCCCCGGTGGAATCGTCGGCGTCGCGCTCAACCTGGATGCCACCGAAATCGGTGCCGTCATCCTTGGCGATTACCAGAACATTCAAGAAGGCCAGGAAGTAAAGCGCACGGGCGACGTTCTGTCGGTTCCCGTCGGCGATGCTTTCCTCGGCCGCGTCATCGACCCGCTGGGTGCGCCCATCGACGGCCTCGGCGAGATCGAGAGCACCGAGAACCGTGCACTCGAGCTCCAGGCCGCTTCGGTGCTCGAGCGCCAGCCGGTCGAAGAGCCGCTCCAGACCGGTATCAAGGCTATCGACGCCATGACCCCGATCGGCCGCGGCCAGCGCCAGCTCATCATCGGCGACCGCAAGACCGGCAAGACCGCGGTCTGCATCGACGCCATCCTGAACCAGAAGGCCAACTGGGATTCCGGCGATGTCAACAAGCAGGTGCGCTGCATCTACGTTGCCATCGGTCAGAAGGGTTCCACCATCGCGGGCGTCAAGGCTGCCCTCGAGGAGAAGGGCGCGATGGAATACACCACCATCGTTGCTGCTCCGGCATCTGATTCCGCAGGCTTCAAGTGGCTCGCACCGTACACCGGCTCGGCCATCGGCCAGCACTGGATGTACCAGGGCAAGCACGTTCTGGTCGTGTTCGACGACCTGACCAAGCAGGCAGAGGCGTACCGCGCCATCTCGCTGCTGCTGCGTCGCCCGCCGGGACGCGAGGCTTACCCCGGTGACGTCTTCTACTTGCACTCCCGTCTGCTGGAGCGTTCGGCGAAGCTGTCCGACGCACTCGGCGGTGGCTCGCTGACGGCTCTGCCGATCATCGAGACCAAGGCGAACGACGTCTCGGCTTACATCCCGACCAACGTCATCTCCATCACCGACGGTCAGGTGTTCCTCGAGTCCGACCTGTTTAACAAGGGCGTTCGCCCCGCGATCAACGTCGGTATCTCGGTCTCCCGCGTCGGTGGCGCTGCACAGACCAAGGGCATGAAGAAGGTTTCCGGTTCGCTGCGTCTGGAACTGGCTCAGTTCCGTGAGCTCGAAGCGTTCTCCGCCTTCGCTTCCGACCTCGACGCTGCCTCCAAGGCTCAGCTCGAGCGCGGCGCCCGTCTGGTCGAGCTGCTCAAGCAGGATCAGTACAGCCCGATCCCCGTCGAGGACCAGATCGTCTCGATCTACCTGGCCGGCGAAGGCATCTTCGACAGCGTTCCGATCGGCGACGTCCGTCGCTTCGAGAAGGAACTGCTCGAAGACCTCAAGCACTCGGCTGCTGGCGTCTACTCCAGCATCAACGGCGGTAAGGCACTCGATGCCGACAACGCTGCTGAGCTGATCGCCGCGACGAACAAGTTCAAGGAAGGCTTCATCGCATCCGACGGAAGCCGGGTCGTGAACGAAGCCGAGGCTGACGCTTTGGGCGCCGACGAGGTCGCGAACGAGCAGATCAACGTCAAGCGCAAGACCGTCAGCAAGTGACGTACGCGCCCATGACACTGCGAATTCCGAAGGGAGAGTGATTGATCGATGGCGAGCATTCTCGAATTGCGGTCTCGTATCAAGTCGGTCAACTCGACCAAGAAGATCACCAAGGCACAGGAACTGATCGCGACTTCGCGTATCACCAAGGCTCAGATTCGCGTCGCCGCGTCCAAGCCATATGCCGAGGAGATCACGAAGGTACTCACCGAATTGGCGAGTGCGTCTGCTTCGCTCGATCACCCGTTGCTCAACGAGCGTCCGGAGCCCAAGCGGGCAGCGGTCCTCGTTGTCACCAGTGACCGCGGCATGTGTGGTGGCTACAACTCCAACGTCCTCAAGCAGGCAGAAGAGCTCATGGCTCTCCTCCGCAGCGAGGGCAAGGAGCCGGTCGTGTACGTGCTCGGTTCCAAGGGGCTCGGCTACTACACGTTCCGCGGCCGCGACATCGGTGCTGCGTGGACGGGCTTCTCGCAGGATCCGGGTTACTCGGATGCCGCGAAGGCCAGCCGCCACCTGGTGGAGCTGTTCATGGCTGGTTCGGGTAACCAGGTTGCCGCTCCGAACGGTGAAGGCACGATCGAGGGCGTCGACGAACTCCATATCGTCTACACCCGCTTCGTGTCGATGCTGACGCAGACTCCCGAGGTTCGCCGTATGGCTCCTCTCGAGGTCTTCGTGTCGGAAGAGCGCATCGAACTCGGTGACGACATGCTGACCAACGGCCACGACGACGACCATGACAATGGCCCCGTCGCGGACTTCAGCTTCGAGCCCGAGCCCGAGAAGCTTCTCGGCGCTCTTCTCCCGAAGTACGTCAGCACTCGTATCTTCTCGTCGCTTCTCGATGCTGCGGCATCGGAGTCGGCAGCCCGTCGTACTGCCATGAAGGCCGCGACGGACAACGCAAACGAACTGGTGAACACGTTGAGCCGTCAGGCCAACCAGGCTCGCCAGGCCCAGATCACCCAGGAAATCAGCGAGATCGTCGGCGGCGCCAACGCGCTCGCCTCGAGCGCAGGAAGTGACTAGCACATGACCGCAGCAGTAACCGAAAACAACGGGGCAGGTTCGGCTTCGGCCGTAGCCGGCCGCGTCGTGCGGGTCATCGGTCCCGTCGTGGACGTTGAATTCCCGCGTGGCGCTGTTCCTGAACTGTTCAACGCCCTGAACGCCGAGATCACGCTTCCCTCGGTCGCCAAGACGCTGACGCTCGAGGTTGCACAGCACCTCGGTGACAACCTGGTCCGCACCGTCTCCATGCAGCCCACCGACGGCCTCGTCCGCGGCACTGCAGTGACCGACTCGGGCAAGCCGATCTCGGTTCCCGTCGGTGACGTCGTCAAGGGCCACGTGTTCAACGCCCTGGGCGATTGCCTCGACACCCCCGGCCTCGGCCGCGACGGCGAGCAGTGGGGCATCCACCGCAAGCCACCAGCCTTCGATCAGCTCGAAGGTAAGACCGAGATCCTCGAGACCGGCATCAAGGTCATCGACCTTCTCACCCCGTACGTCAAGGGTGGAAAGATCGGCCTGTTCGGTGGCGCCGGCGTCGGCAAGACCGTTCTGATCCAGGAAATGATCACGCGTATCGCTCGCGAGTTCTCGGGCACCTCGGTGTTCGCAGGCGTCGGTGAGCGTACCCGTGAGGGCACCGACCTCCACCTGGAAATGGAAGAGATGGGCGTCCTCCAGGACACCGCCCTTGTCTTCGGCCAGATGGACGAGCCGCCCGGAACGCGTATGCGCGTCGCCCTGTCCGCACTGACGATGGCGGAGTACTTCCGCGACGTCCAGGGCCAGGACGTTCTGCTGTTCATCGACAACATCTTCCGCTTCACGCAGGCAGGCTCCGAGGTTTCCACCCTCCTCGGCCGTATGCCTTCGGCAGTGGGCTACCAGCCCACGCTGGCGGACGAGATGGGTGAGCTCCAGGAGCGCATCACCTCGACTCGCGGTCGCTCGATCACCTCGCTGCAGGCTATTTACGTGCCCGCCGACGACTACACCGACCCCGCGCCGGCTACGACGTTCGCGCACCTCGATGCCACCACCGAGCTTTCGCGCCCGATTTCGCAGATGGGTATCTACCCCGCTGTGGATCCGCTGAGCTCGACCTCCCGCATCCTGGAGCCCGGCATCGTCGGTGCCGAGCACTTCCGCGTTGCCAACGAGGTCAAGCGCATCCTGCAGAAGTACAAGGAACTGCAGGACATCATCGCCATCCTCGGTATGGACGAGCTTCAGGAAGAGGACAAGGTCCTCGTCGGCCGCGCCCGTCGTATCCAGAAGTTCCTCGGCCAGAACTTCATCGTTGCCGAGAAGTTCACCGGTGAGCCCGGCTCCGTCGTGCCGCTCCGCGACACGATCGAAGCCTTCGACCGCGTCTGCAAGGGCGAGTTCGATCACCTGCCCGAGCAGGCATTCAACAGCTGCGGTGGACTCGACGACGTCGAGGCTGCAGCCAAGAAGATGGCCGGGAAGTAGTCCACGATGGCTGAGATGACCGTAGAACTCGTTGCCGTCGAGCAGCGCTTGTGGTCTGGTTCGGCGACGCTGGTCAGCGCTCAGACCACCGAGGGTGAAATCGGAATCATGCCTGGGCATGAGCCGGTCCTCGGCCAGCTGATCGAGGGCGGAACCGTGTCGATCACCTCGGTCGACGGCGAGCGTATCGTTGCTGCGGTACACGGAGGATTTCTCTCCGTCACTGCGACGACGGTGACGATCCTTGCCGAGTCCGCGGACATGGCACAGGACATCGACGTCGAGGCAGCCAAGGCTGTCTTGGCCGAGAACTCGGGCGACCTCGAAGCGATTGCGGTCGCCAAGGGTCAGCTCCGGGCCGTCGAGCGCGCGTAAGTTACTCGAGTAAAGCCGCGACGGGAGCCGACGAACAGTGACATTCGGAATGACTGTGTTGATCATTCTGGTTGTGCTGCTCGCGGTTCTCGTCGCGGCTTTTCTGTATCGTCTGCTGGTTCTGCGTCGCGGCGGTACCGCTGCACTGCTTCGTGTTCTGCCATCTCCGGGGGACAGCGGGTGGCGTCACGGAATCATTCGCTACGGCGAAAGCACCTTTGTCTTTTTCAAACTGTCGAGTCTGCGGCCGGGCCCGGACTCCAGGATCGATCGTCAAGGTATCGAGGTCGAGAGCCGTCGTTCTCCCTCGGGTACCGAATTCGACATCATGAGCGACGACATCGTCGTGGTCAAGGTCAATGACGGCTCGTCGGCCTACGAAATCGCTTTGGACAGTGGAGCATTGACAGCGTTCCTGTCCTGGGTGGAATCTCGGCCGGACGGGCGCGCCCGTAGGCGACGCACCGCCTGACCGGTCCCGCTCAAGCCCCGGCGCCGGGCTTCCAGAGCACATCGCCTTCAGGATTTGCCACTCTTCCCATGATGAAGAGCAGATCCGACAATCTGTTGAGGTATTTCGCGGGGAGCACGCTCGTGTCCTCCGGGTTCGCATTGATGGCGGACCAAGCCGCACGCTCAGCACGCCGCGAGACGGTTCTTGCTACGTGAAGCAGGGCTCCCAAGGCGGTTCCGCCCGGCAGAATGAACGAATTCAACGGTGCCAGTTGCTCATTGAGTTCATCGCACCATCCTTCGAGTCGATCGATGTAGGACTGAGTCACTCGTAGCGGCGGGTACTTCGGGTTCTCGACCACGGGGGTGGACAAGTCGGCCCCTGCGTCGAAAAGGTCGTTCTGGATCTGGCGCAGCATTGCGAGGAGATTCTCCGGGGGAGTGCCGAGGGCAACGGCCACACCGATCGCTGCATTGGTCTCGTCGCAATCCGCGTAGGCGATCAGACGCGGATCGTTCTTGGACACGCGGGAAAAATCGCTGAGGCCCGTGGTCCCGTCGTCGCCGGTCCGGGTGTAGATCTTCGTCAGGTGAACAGACATAGGGCTACGGTACCGGCGCGGTGCCGACGAGGTTGTGGCTCTAGGCTGTGAACCGTGAGTGAGCACTTTCTTGTGACCGGGGGTAACCGCCTCGAAGGTGAAGTACTGGTGGGAGGGGCCAAGAACAGTGTGCTGAAGCTGATGGCCGCGGCGCTGTTGGCCGAAGGCACCACTGTCGTGACCAACTGCCCGGACATTCTCGACGTACCGCTGATGGCGGACGTTCTGCGAGGTCTGGGCTGCGAAGTCGAACTCGAAGATTCCGAAGTGCGGATCACGACGCCGGCCGAGCCGAAGTATCACGCTGACTTCGATGCGGTGAAACAGTTCCGAGCGTCAGTGTGTGTTCTCGGTCCGCTGGTCGCGCGTTGTAGACGCGCTGTTGTTGCCTTGCCTGGCGGTGACGCCATCGGTTCGAGGCCCCTCGACATGCACCAATCCGGGCTCCGCCTGTTGGGTGCGCGCAGCGAGATCGAACACGGATGTGTAGTGGCCGAGGCAGACGACCTGCATGGAGCGAACATCCGCCTGGTCTTCCCGTCTGTGGGTGCAACCGAGAACATCTTGATGGCAGCGGTCCTCGCCCGTGGTGAGACAGTGATCGACAACGCTGCACGTGAGCCCGAGATCGTGGATCTGTGCAACATGCTCAACGAGATGGGCGCCAAGGTATCTGGCGGCGGAAGTTCGACGCTCACCATTCAAGGCGTCCGCAAGTTGGAACCGACTACGCACCGTGTCATCGGCGATCGGATCGTCGCTGCAACGTGGGGTGTCGCGGCATCCATGACCAGGGGTGACGTCCGCGTTCGTGGGGTGAACCACAAGCATCTCGGACTGGTCCTCGACAAGCTTCGGACGGCCGGCGCGGAGGTGACTCCCGAGGTTGACGGTTTCCGCGTCATTCAGCGTGAACGGCCTAAAGCGGTCAATTTCGCAACATTGCCGTACCCCGGATTCCCGACCGACCTGCAGCCGATGGCAATCGGTTTGGCTGCGGTTGCCGAAGGCACGTCGATGATCACCGAGAACGTATTCGAATCGCGTTTCCGATTTGTCGAGGAAATGATCCGACTCGGCGCCGACGCTCGTACTGACGGTCACCATGCGGTGATCCGCGGAGTTCCGGTGTTGTCGAGTGCACCGGTGTGGTCTTCGGACATTCGGGCAGGCGCCGGGCTCGTGCTTGCGGGGTTGGTTGCGGACGGAACCACCGAAGTTCACGACATCTTCCACATCGACCGTGGGTACCCGCGATTCGTCGAGAATCTCCGTGGACTCGGGGGAGTGATCGAGCGGGTGGGCTCCGACTAGGTATCGGTGCTCGGCGTCACACTCGGGTCTATTCGCGATTGGCAGATAGGCGCAACAGTCTGACCTGGCCTTAGCCGGCCAATCGCTGTAGTGACCAGGCGATTTGTGAATTGATTGAAGGTTCGCGTAACTTATTCCAAGTCAGAGCGACACGGACACCGACTCCCGCCTTTACGGCGAGTGACACGAGGTTGTACGAAGTGCCTGACCAAAATCTGAAGTAGTTTCCATCGTGTATGGTTGTGCTTCACCTCCAGTTCTTCCCCGAATGTTCAGCGGTTTGCGCCGATGATCATGATGGGATAGGCTGGAAAAGTTGCCCCGGAGCGGCGGCCATAGGGTCGTGGTGATGGTGTGTGCGTGTTCTTTGAGAACTCAACAGTGTGTCGATGAATGTCAGTGCCAAAATTTTTTTGGTACTTCACATCCGCGAATGATCAACCGCCTCTTGGGGTTTGGTTGGTTTGTGTGTGGTGTGAGTATTTT